>CAMJJT010000009.1 GCA_946406195.1 uncultured Bacteroidales bacterium | reverse complement strand
TAGAGAATAGAGAATAGAGAATAGAGAATAGAGAATAGAGAATAGAGAATAGAGAGAAGGAATAGAGGAAAATAGATCGTGCATCCATGCACGATGCAAAATATGGCAGATACACACAATATACAGAGCTGGTTGAACGGAGAAGTGCTGCGGAGCAAAAGTATCCGGAAACAATACCCACTGATCGGATTGATTGTGGGGTTGGTGTTTCTGTATATTCTGACGGGCTATCAGTCCGTCAAACAACAACACCGTTTGACGGACACAAAGAAAGAGATGTTAGACGCCAAGTTCCGGTATATGACCATCAGCGCCCAGTTGACCAACGCGACGCGGCAAAGTCAAATCATCGAGGTGTTGCAGGCAAACGGGAGTGAGTTGCAGGAGAACAGAGTGCCGCCGGTGAGGATCAAATAAGAAAACCCCACCCCTTCACCCCACAAGGGGAGGGGAGCCGGATGACATCCGGCGGAATGGACGACGTAAAACGCGGAGCTAAAGCCCCGCGAACAAAACGAAGAGAAGAACACGGCGGAATACCGCCGTGAACAGGACATCATAAGATGAGTGACGAGCAGAGAAATACGGTATGGCGGTTCGCGATGATATTTATCGTGATCCTGATAGGATTCGGGGCTGTGCTCGGAAAAATCATCTATGTGCAGGTGGCAGAACGGGATGAATGGCTGAAAGTAGCGGAAAAACAAGTGCCGACGAACCGTCCGATCAAAGCGACCAGAGGGAATATATTAGATTGTAACGGACGATTATTGGCAAGCAGTATGCCGCAATACTATATATATATGGATACGCGCGTACCTGCGCTGCACGATAAGAACGGAGCACTTTTCACAACTCATATCGATTCGTTGGCATTTGATTTAGCACGCATTGTGGGAGACCATTCCGCCGCCGAATACAAGGGACGAATCAGTCGTGCCTACACGCGCGGCGAGAAGCGATTAAAAGTGTGCGACCACCGGATCAATTATCTTCAGCGTCAGGATCTGGAGAAGAACAGTTTGATCAAGAAGGGCAAGTACAAGAGCGGTATTTTCTTTGAGGACCAACACAGGCGAATCAAGCCTTACGGTATATTGGCCAGCCGCACGATAGGAAGTATCTACGGCGAAGGCGGAAGCGGTAACTCGGGTCTGGAGAAAGGGTTCGACAAAGAGTTGCGGGGCGAAGACGGTATGAGCAGTATTCAGCGTATCGGCGGGCGGAATGAGTCGGTACCCGTGGAGGAAGCGAAAGACGGAATGGACGTAGTGACGACGATAGACGCCAACCTGCAAGACATCGTGGAGAACGCATTGCTGGTGAAGACCCGTGAGCGGAACGCGAAATGGGGATGTGCGATTCTAATGGAGACCCAGACAGGTAAGATACGAGCGATAGCCAATCTGGACCGTTCGGAAGAGGACGGGCAGTATTTCGAAGGTCAGAACCATGCCGTTCAGCGCGTGGAACCGGGTTCGACGTTCAAGACGATTGCCTTGATGGCGGCATTGGACGACGGAAAAATAGATATAGATGACACCGTGCGTATCACCCGACAGCCGTGGGTCTATATCCGCAATTCCAAACACACGGACGCCCACCCGATGGACACGGTGCTGACGGTTCGTTCAGCGTTAGCGGTGTCCAGTAATATCGCGTTAGCCAAACTGATTACCCGCAGTTATGAGGGTTCCGCCCGTAAGTTCGTCAAGAAAATAGAGCGGATGGGATTGCTGGACAGTTTATACTGCGAGATCCCGGGAGCAGACAAGGCGCGCATTGATGTGCCTCGGGACACGGTGACGCTGAGCAAGATGAGTTACGGCTACTCGGTAGAATTGAGTCCGATGCAGATTCTGATGTTCTACAACGCGATCGCTAACGGAGGACGAATGATGCGGCCGATGTTAGTGACGGCTATTCAGCAGAACGGCGAGGACGAACGTACATTCCGTCCGGAAGTAGTGAAATCATCCATCTGTTCGCGGAGCACTCTGCGAGATATACAAGGGGCGCTGCACGATGTGGTTTGGGACGATCATTTAGGAACGGCCGCCAAGCGGTTATGGAGCCGAAAAGCACAATCGAACTTGGTGCCGATAGCCGGAAAAACCGGAACGGCACAGTTGTTTATGCGAGGACACGGTTATTCGGGCAAACACCACCGGATCACGTTCGTGGGATATTTTCCGGAAGACAAGCCGCAGTACACGTGTATCTGCATGATCGAGGATCCGCAGTATCCGTATGACGCGGGTATGGATTGCGGCAGTACGGTTAGGGTGATTGCGGAGAAGACGATGGCATACACGGGATGCTATGTTTGGAGAGATGGAGTGCGCCATCTCGAAAAAAGAAATTAAAAATTAAGAATTAAAAATTATATGCTTTTATCCGAGTTATTGACAGCGATTGAGCCGATAGAGGTGATCGGTTCGACAGAGAAAGAGATCAAGGGTCTGCATTTTGACAGCCGCAAGGTGGGTCAAGGCGATCTGTTCGTTGCGCAAGTAGGCACCGCAGTAGATGGACACACGTTCATTGAGGGTTGTGTGGAGAAAGGCGCGGCGGCGATGGTTCTGAGTGATCGTGCATTCATGCACGATGCGAAGGACGTGACCTATATTTTGGTAGAGAATACGGATAAGGCGTTGGGATTGTTAGCGAGCAAGTGGTTTGGCGAGCCGAGTAAGGCGTTGACGCTGGTTGGCGTGACGGGAACGAACGGCAAGACGACCATCGCGACCTTGCTGTACAAGCTCGTACGAGCGTTGGGACACAAGGCAGGATTGCTTTCGACCGTGGTCAATTATATCGAGGATGAGGCGGTTCCTGCGACGCATACCACACCGGACGCGATCGAGTTGAACGGGTTGTTGAGACGGATGGTGGATGCAGGTTGTGAGTATGCTTTCATGGAGGTTAGTTCGCACGCGATCGCGCAGGAACGTGTGGCGGGACTGGATTTTGACGGGGCGCTGTTTACCAACCTAACGAGGGATCATATCGACTACCATAAGACTTTTGACAACTACCGAGATACGAAAAAACGGCTGTTTGACGGATTGAAGAAGGGTGCTTTTGCAGTGACGAACAAAGACGACAAGAACGGGTTGGTTATGACGCAGAACTGCAAGGCGGAAGTGAAGACCTATTCGACCCGCTCTTTGGCGGACTACAAGGCGCAGATCTTGGAAGAGGGTTTTGATGGGATGATGCTGAATATCAATGGAAAAGAGGTGTTTGTACCGCTGGTAGGACGATTCAATGTGAGCAATCTGCTATGTATTTACGGCGCGGCTTTGTGTCTGGGCTTTGAGGAATTGGAGGTGCTGCGCGTGCTGAGTACGTTAAAACCCGTGAACGGTCGTTTTGAGACGATCCGCAGCCCGAAAGGGTGGACGGCGATTGTCGATTATGCCCACACGCCGGACGCGGTAGAAAATGTGATAAGTACCATAAGGGAAATCATAGATGGTCAAAAGTCGAAAGTCGAAAGTCGAAAGCCAAGATTGATTACCGTTATTGGTTGCGGCGGTAATCGGGACAAGGGCAAACGGCCGATGATGGCGAAGATAGCGAAAGCGGGCAGCGAGCAGTTGATTTTGACGAGCGATAACCCGCGTGACGAGGAACCGGCAGATATTCTGAATGATATGAAAGCCGGGCTGACGGAAGACGAGTTGCGTAGCACGTTAGTGATCGAAGATCGCGCTGCAGCTATCCAGACGGCTTGCACGTTAGCGCAGGCAGGGGACGTGATTTTAGTGGCAGGAAAAGGCCATGAGGACTACCAGATTATCAAGGGGGTCAAACATCATTTTGATGACCACGAACAAGTACGGAAGTACTTGTAAATTAAAAATTAAAAATTAAGAATTAGGAATTATTGTCATGCTTTATTCATTCTTTACATCTTTAGGGCAGTTCCCGGGATACCGGTTGTTCTCATACATCTCTTTTAGGGCGATTATCGCCGGTATTATCGCATTGCTCATCAGTGTGTGGTTCGGAAACTGGTTTATCAACTACATGAAACGTCATAACATCAGCGAGACGCAGCGCGACGAGAAGACCGATCCGTTCAATGTAGCGAAGAAAGGTGTGCCGACGATGGGCGGACTGATTGTAATTGCCGCTATTTTAGTGCCGTGTCTGCTGGTAGGAAAATTGACGAACGTGTATATGATTTTGATGCTCATCACCACATTGCTGATGGGTGCGTTGGGTTTTGCGGACGATTACATCAAGACGTTTAAGAAGAACAAAGAGGGTCTGAACGGATGGGTGAAGATTGCAGGGCAAGTGAGTTTAGGTCTGATCGTGGGTCTGACGTTGCGTTTCTGCCCTGCAGTAACGATGAACGAGGTAGTAACGCATAAGATTGAAAATAATATTGAGGTGTTTGAAAAGACACCGGAGATCAAGTCCACCCAGACAACTATTCCTTTTGTGAAGCATCATAACTTCAACTATGCCGACCTGTTTTCATGGACAGGCGAGCAGAACATGTACCGTTTCGGGTGGATTTTCTTCGTGATCCTGACGGTGTTTGTGGTAGCGGCCGTAAGCAACGGAGCGAACCTGAACGACGGTATGGACGGTATGTGTGCGGGTAACTCAGCGATTATCGGAATAGCCTTGCTGATACTGGCTTATACAAGCGGTAGTGTCGTTTGGGCGGAATATTTCGACGTGATGTATATCCCCGGCAGCGAAGAGTTGGTGGTTTTCTTGGCTTCGTTCGTCGGTGCGTTGGTGGGTTATTTGTGGTTTAACGGTTTCCCGGCTCAGGTGTTCATGGGCGATACCGGCAGTCTGACGGTGGGCGGTATTATCGGAGTGTGCGCGATGGTGATTCATAAGGAGCTGTTGGTGCCGGTGTTGTGCGGTGTGTTCCTCATGGAGAGCGTGAGTGTGATTGTGCAGACACAGACCTATAAGTTCTTCAAGAAGCGTGGACAACATGTGCGTGTATGGAAAAGAACCCCGTTGCATGATCATTTCCGCACCTCTGTGGAGCAGGTCCTCAAGAACGATCCGACCTGTGTGTTCGTTTTCAAGGGCAGTAAGAACCTGCATCATGAGAATAAGATCGTGCTCCGTTTCTGCATCGTGACGCTGATCTTGGCAGCAATAACCATTTTGACATTGAAGATAAGGTAATAGACCGCAGGCGAAGCCTGCTAAAAGAATAAAGACCGTTTCACTAAAAGACAAAAGACAAAAATGAGTAAGAGGATAGTTGTATTAGGAGCTGGTGAGAGTGGTAGCGGAGCTGCTATTCTGGCGAAAGAGAAAGGTTTTGACGTGTTCGTGAGTGATTGCGGGACGATCAGTGAACCGTATCGCGCGCTGTTGGATCAGAACGGTGTGCAGTGGGAGGACGGAAAGCATAGCGAGGAGTTGATTCTCAATGCGGATGAGGTGGTGAAATCGCCGGGTATTCCGTTGACCGCTCCGCTGATTCAGAAATTGCAGGCACAAGGAACTCCAATCATCTCGGAGATTGAGTTTGCAGCGCGTTACACGAACGCGAAGATGATCTGTATCACCGGTTCGAACGGAAAGACGACCACTACATCGCTTATCTACTATATCCTGCGCAATGCAGGGCTGAACGTCGGTCTGGCGGGAAACATCGGTAACTCGCTGGCATTGCAGGTGGCGCATGAGGATCATGATTACTACGTGATTGAGTTGAGTTCATTCCAGTTGGACAACATGTACGATTTCAAGGCGGACGTAGCGATCTTGCTGAATATCACGCCGGATCATTTGGATAGATACGATTATAAGTTCCAGAACTATATTGACGCGAAGTTCCGTATCACGCGCAATCAGACCAAAGAGGATAGTTTTATATATTGGGCGGAAGATCCGGTTATTGACCGCGAGATGAAGAAAATACAGTTGGGTGCAACCCTTCTGCCTTATGGATTTACGATGCCGAATCCGCTGCCGTTAGGCGAGGAGGAATTGGCGCTTAAAGGGCGGCATAACGTGCTGAACTCGATGGCTGCCACAATAGCAGCGAAGGTAGTGGGCATCAAGAAAGAGGTGATCCGTGAGAGTTTGAAGACCTTCCAAGGGGTGGAGCACCGTTTGCAATATGTAGCGACCGTGCGAGGCGTGCGATGGATCAATGACAGCAAGGCGACGAATGTGAACAGTTGTTGGTACGCCTTGGAGTCCATGACGACACCGACCGTGCTGATCTTAGGCGGCAAGGATAAGGGTAACGACTACAGCGAGATAGATGAGTTGGTGAAAGAGAAATGTCACACGTTAGTGTTCATGGGATTGCATAATGAGAAGCTGAGAGAGCACTTTGAGAAATTAAAAATTAAAAATGAAGAATTAAAAATCTTTGACACCGATAATCTGCATGATGCGGTCATGGCGGCATATAACGCGGCGCATGAGGGGGACACCGTTTTGCTGAGTCCCTGCTGCGCGAGCTTCGATCTCTTCAAGAGTTACGAAGATAGAGGAGAGCAGTTCATGAAAGCGGTAAAAGCACTGTGAGAAATTAAAAATTAAGAATTAAAAATTAAAAATTTAGGATTTTGAATTTCAAATTAGACCATATTGACAAGACTTTCTGGGGACTTTTCGGGATGCTGATTGTAGTAGCGATCATCGCTTTGTTCTCAGCGTCCTCGACCTTGGTGTACCAACGCGGGTCGGTGTTGGGGCCTATTGGCTCGCAGATGTTCTTCATCGTGTTAGGCATCATCGCCGCCTTCGGAATCCAATACATCCCGTCGTACTGGGTGCGGTTCGGGGGGTACGTTCTGTTGGGGATCAGTACGCTGCTGGTCTATTCGACCATGATTCCGGGCAATCCGTTAGTAGTGACCATCAACGGTGCTGCCCGATGGGTACGTATCGCCGGCATCACTTTCCAACCCTCGGAGTTAGCGAAATTAAGTCTTATCATTGTGGTTGCCGACCAATTAGCCCGCATCAAAAACGAAGCCGACAAACCAAAGTATTTCTACCGCACGCTCATTATTGCGGGTGTTGTGATGCTTCCTGTGATGGCTTCGAACCTCTCGACGGCAGTGCTGATTGGGTTGATTATTTTCTGCTTGTGGATACTCGCCCGTATACCTTGGAAATACACGCTGTCTGTAGTAGGCATCGCCGTGACGGCACTGGTGTTGGGATATGCGATTGTGGAGTTCGGATTTGTACGTCCGGGTCGGGCGATGCATGGTCCCTTCAAACGTGCGACGACGTGGGTGGCACGTATAGATCGTCATTTTGTAGAAGACAACCATTCGAAATATGTGCTGACGGATGACAATATCCAAGAGGTGTATGCTTCGGTAGCGATCGCCCGAGGTGGGGCATCTCCGTTGGGTGTTTTGCCCGGGAATAGCAAGGAACGGGATTATCTGCCTCTTGCTTTTGCGGATTATATCTTCGCGATTATTGTAGAGGAATCGGGAGTCCTTGGCGCTGCTTTTCTGATTTTTATCTATCTGGCTATTCTTTTTAGAGCCTGCAATGTGTCAAGCCGTTATTCGGACATGCCGGCTATGCTGATGACGATGGGTCTGGCGCTGATGATCACCTGTCAGGCGCTGATCTCCATGCTCGTGGCTGTGGGTTTGGGCCCTGTAACGGGTCAACCTTTGCCGTTGATCAGCCGAGGAGGAACGTCGGTGCTCATCACCTCTATCTATTTCGGGATTATGATGGGCGTGAGTCGCGAGCAGATGGAGTTAAAGGAGAGGGTACAAGAAACGATAGACTCATCGCTGGACGATGCGCCTATCGTTACGCTGGAATAAAATCATCAAAGATTATATTGTTTTTTCTATGTGATAGCGCGGACGGCGCTTCACCTCTTTGTATATCTTTCCGATGTATTCTCCGATAATACCGAGGGAGAGCAAGATTGCACCCCCGATAAACCAGATAGAGATGAGCATGGATGTCCAACCGGCTACCACAGAACCACAGAGGTACGAGACGAGCGCATAGACAGCTGCTACGAAAGAGAGGATAGTAACAATAAAACCGATCGTAGTAATCATGCGGAGGGGTTGGATAGAGAACGAGGTGATGCCATCCACAGCGAAGTTCAGCATCTTCGTGAGCGGATACTTACTCTCTCCGGCAAAACGCTCCTTGCGGTCGTAGTACACTTCCGCCGTCTTAAAGCCCAGTAGTCTGACCATTCCCCGGATGAACATATTCCGCTCGGGATAGCGCATCAATTCTTTGGTAGCCCGTTGGCTGGTGAGACGAAAATCCGCATGGTTATAGACGATGTTCACGCCCATTTTCTGCATGAGGCTATAGAACCCCAGGGCTGTCCAGCGCTTAAAGACCGTGTCTGTTTTTCTTTCCTTACGTACCCCATACACCACTTCGCAGCCATCCTTATAGGCATCGATCATTTGCTCAATGACAGCGATGTCATCCTGAAGGTCGGCGTCAATAGAGATGATTGCGTCAGCGCGCTCTGCGGCATATTCCAAACCAGCCCAAAGAGCGAATTGGTGACCGACATTATGCGCCAGTTTCAGACCATGCACATATGTACTGCTCTTTTGGAGTTCTTCGATGAGCTTCCAAGTGGCATCATGGCTACCATCGTCGACATAGAGGATTTCGCAAGACTGAATCTTACCTTTGGCAATGAGATCATCCACCAATTGGGAAAGTTGCTTCGTGGTTTCATGTAAAACCGCTTCCTCGTTATAACAAGGAACGACGATATTAAGTTTCATATTATTGGAAATATTTTGATGTGAATACATATCTGACAAGTACAAAATTGATCGGGATGACGATACAGAAGACGGGTATCGGCGCTATCGTTTCCGACAATCCCATCCATAAGAACAGGTTGAGGAAAAGGATATGCAGCAGATAATTAACGCCATGAGAGAGGGCAAAACCTAAACCTCGTTTGAGGGATGTTTGGCTCTTGAAGGTAAAATGCGCGGACAGGTAGAAATTGACACACCAAGACACCACATAACCGATTGAGTAGGCAATATTGGTATATAGGGTCTCATCTTCCCCTATGTCATTTGCCCACACGATAAGCAGATAGAGTCCGTAATGAATAGCTGTTGCGAGAGCACCTACTATCGCAAAGCGGATGAATTGCTGCATCTTTGTCATAATTGTACTACAGTTAGTCCCGCTCCGCCGTGGTTCACATCTCCGTCACCGAAGTCGAGAGCCACTTTGCCGCGTTTACGACGTTGGCGGTTGAGGTCATTGAGGTAATCCCGTGTTAGTTGTTTGAGCGCTCCGGTACCGGTACCATGAAGGATGGTTACTTCTCCGGCTCCGACCATGAGTGCATCGTCCATATAGGCGATGAGTTTTTCGAGGGCTTCGTCCGCACGATACCCGCGAAGGTCAAGGGTGCGCGAGAAAGCAAGGGTACGTTGGCGAACGATGGAGACGGTAGAAGAAGGCGCAGCAGGAAGGGTGTTCTTGAGGACTTTGAGGTCCTTGAAGTCCTTGAGGCGCTTAGGGGCACCCACTTCTTCTTTGAGCGCTTCCACTTTGGCGCGCGCTACTTTGGTACGCTCTTTGTCAGCCTTGGCTTCTTTGATTTCACGGATAGTGCGTTCAATAGTAGCGTTGGAGCGTTGCAGGAGATCCGCTGCTTCCTGGCGTGCCTGATCCAGCATCTCCTTCTTCTTCGCTTTGATGCCGCTCATCTGCTCTTCGTACTGGGCAATACGCTCTTCGAGCACTTTCTCTTTCTGGCGGATTGATTGGCGTTTATTCTCCCAGTACCGTTTATCGCGTGCAATATCCTGGAGTTGTTTATCGTAGTCTATATGCTCCTCTCCCACGAGGTCAGTAGCATAGCGGATGATGTCTTCGGAGAGCCCTGTCTGACGCGCTATCTCGATGGCAAAAGAGGACCCTGCTTGTCCGATAGAGAGTTGGAAGAGAGGTTTCATCGCTCCACGGTCATAGAGCATCGCTCCATTGACCACTTCGGGTGTCTGTTCCGCAAAATGTTTGAGGTTGGTATAGTGGGTTGTAACGACACCGAAGGAACCTTTGCTGACCAAATCGCGGAGAACAGACTCCGCCAAGGCTCCGCCGATGAGAGGTTCTGTTCCTGTACCCATCTCATCAATGAGGAAGAGGGTGTTGGTATCTGCCTCGCGGAGGAAAGCACGCATGTTCCGAAGATGGGATGAATAAGTGGAGAGTTCATCCCGGATGGACTGCTCGTCCCCTATATCAATCATTATTTGGTGGAAAAGCCCTGCCCTACTCTGCTCTTTGACGGGCACGAGTAAGCCGCATTGGAGCATATATTGGAGCAAAGCAACCGTTTTGAGGCAAACGGATTTACCACCGGCGTTAGGTCCGCTGATAACCAGTACGCGGTTCTCTCCCGCCTGCAGGCGGATGGAAAGGGGTACGACGGGTTTGTTCTGCGGCGCATAATGAAGCCAGAGGACAGGATGGCGCGCCTCGCTCCAATCGAGCATGGGAGCGTCGATCAGTTCGGGGCGGATCGCATGGAGCGTATTCGCCAATGACACTTTAGCTGAGAGAAAATCTACCTCCGCCAACATGCGTTGGGAGGTCAAAATCAGATCTGTGTTGGGTCGTAGCTTATCCGTAATCGCTTGGAGAATACGGATCCGTTCGCGGCGTTCGGCTCCTTCCAATTCGCGGATATGATTATTGGCATCCACCACTTGTTGGGGTTCTATATAGACGGTTTTACCTGTTGCGGACTCATCATGCACGATACCTCCTATCTTGCGTTTATAACCGGGCGGCACAGGAATGACGAGTCGTCCTTCGCGCAGAGTAGGCGCAGCGTCGGAATCGACCAAGCCATCCGCTTTTGCCTGTCGCAAGATAGAAGCGAGGGTACGACTGACACTGCCTTGCGCGTTCGTCAGTTCGCGACGAATACGGTGTAGTTCAGGAGAAGCACTGTCCGCCAAACGACCATAGCGATCGAGGATTCGATCTATCTCCTGAACCAAAGCACCTACGGTTCCGAGGTTGCCTATAGTGCCCATTTCTTTCAGCAGCGCGTACTTCTGATCATCCAAGGAAACGAAGAAGTGCTCCAATTCGACCGCATATGAAAGGGTCTTACGAAGGTCATCCAACTCGGCTTCATCGAGGAAGAGACCTTCGATACGAATACGAGAGACGGCCTCGCGCATATCCGCTATTTCTCCGCGCGGGAAAGAAAGCATGGGGTCTGCTTGCGCCAGACGCATTTGGTCGGTAAGCATAAGCAAACGGGAAACGATGTTATAATCGGTCTCCATTTGCATGGCTTCTACACGCTCGCGCCCCAAAGGAGAGGCACAGCAACGAAGAAGTTCTTCGCGGATGACCGTGAAGTCAATTTTGGATTCTATGGAAGGAGGATAGTTGATAATTGATAATTTAACCTAAGATACGACAGTCTTTGATAGCAGGAGCACCGACGGCTTCGTTGAGTTTACGGACAAGTTCAAAGCGGTTCTCAAAGAGTTGGGCTTTGAGGGCGGCAGAGTTGATATGCACGACCAGCTGTCCGTTTTTGACCTCAATACTGCGTGTCAATTTAGCAACGGTTTCTCCCATTACTTTGGGCCATATTTGCTCAATCTGCACATCCAGCACAGACTGCTCCAAGCCACTTTCACGCAGATAAGAGACCAGCGCTTCGCTGATAGACATTGTATTAACGGACTGAGCCATCTTCTTTCACTTTGCGGAGATAGATTTTCTGGCGGGTACGGAAGGTACGTACTTGCGGATCGAGTCCGTTGTATTGCTGAATAGACTCGATGGTTACTCCTTCCTCCTGACTCAAGAGCCACAAAGGCTGTCCGGGATACGTCCACGTATAAGCGTTCGAACCTGTTTTTTTCTTTGCAGAGAGGTATATACGGTCACCCTTTTGCATATCACGTCCGAGTGCGTCATTATGTTCGCGCAATTCGCGTTCGCGCACGTTGAGGCGGAAAGCGACGTTCGCATAAGTATCATCCTCGCGCGCTTCGACATAAGAGATGCCATTACATTTCTTCTTAGGATGCATAAGGAAGAACGCTTCTTTCTCTGCTTTCGCCGATAAAGGTACGACATAAGGCGGTTCTGGATCGTTATTGACAACCATGATCGGTTCGGACTTACGAACCACAGCCGCTTTGAGCGGTTTCTTGGAGTGAGGTTGCTGTTTAGCCTCCTGGGGAAAAGCCAAGGTGTCGAGGCGATAATCCTCAATGAGTTTGATGAGTTTGGAGGCATAGAGCGGGTCGGTAGCATAGCCGCACTCTTTGAGGCGTCTTGCCCATCCCTCATAGTCCTCCAAGGCTATTTCGAAACAAGTAGCATAGCGCGGACGTTGAAGGAAGAGCGCATGATCTTTGAAGGACTGCGCCGCGTCACCGTATTGGCGGAAACACTCACCCTTGCTGTCATCGTCATAATAATACACCCCACCGAACCAATCTTTATTGCACTTGATACCAAAGTGGTTTCGCGCGTTGACCGCCAATTCACTCTGTCCGGCAGCCGATTCGAGGAGAGCTTGCGCCATAATAATAGAAGCAGGGATACCATAATCCGCCTGATTGGCTACTGCCGTCTCTTTCCATACCTCGATATACGAGAGATAAGTAGGATCCTGCCGCTGCGCTGACAGGCTCATTGCAGCCAACAACGCCACTATAAAAAATACGTATTTCTTCATAACCATTCTGATTAGCAACAATTTTACGCGGCAAAATTACAAAAAAAATCTCATATACGCAAGATTTCGACTGTTTTTTTCGTAATAATTTGCATATTTGAAAAAAAAGCAGTAATTTTGTCGCAGTTTTTTAAGATGTATTATGACACACGCTGATTCTCGGTGGCGGAGGATATGGTATCATCCGTGGATTGTTGCGGCCTGCAACATCGCGTTACTGATGGTGCTCTACACCCTCTCACGCCTGTTTTTTTATTACGTCAATCGCGACCTGTTCTCGGACATTTCGTTCTCCCACCTGATGGAGCTTTGTCTGGGCGGTACGGTGTTCGATCGTTCGACGGTATTGTTCTCCAATTCGCTATACCTGCTGCTGGCCCTTTTTCCCTGGCCCGAAGCATGGCGTTCGCTCAAGGGGTATCGTCAGGCCATACAATGGTCCTACTGGATCCCTAACGTACTCGGGTTGGTGGCCAACTGTGTGGACACAATCTATTTTCGCTTTACCGACCGCCGCACCACCTGCCGCGTGTTCACCGAGTTTCAGAACGACGGCAACCTGCTTTCTATCTTCAGTCAGGCCGCTGTGCAATATTGGTACGTCACGCTCTTCGGCATCGCGCTGTTAGCCGCTTTCTTCCTGCTCAGCCGTCGTCCACCGGTAGTGGAAAAGCGCTACAACCCCTGGCTCTATTATCCCGTGGAGTCGCTCATCATCAGCCTCACGGCCTTCGTCACAGTGGTCGGCATACGCAATGGCGTACACATGTATACACGCGTCATCAACGTGAGTTACGCGCTGGAATATACCAATGAACCCATCGAGACAGGCATTGTGCTCAACACCCCGTTCTCGTTGATTCGTTCGCTGGAAAACCTGGGATTCGAAGAAGTACACTACTACGATGAACAGGAGATGGAGGAAATCTTCACGCCTATCCACCAAGCGCCGGACACGCTCGTCACTGGCCACGAGGGCATGAACGTGGTCATCTTCATATTGGAGAGTTTCAGCAAAGAATATATCGGGTTCTTCAACCACGATCTGGACAACGGCACGTATCAGGGCTACACTCCCTTCCTCGACTCACTCTTAGAGCATAGTCGCTCCTACCGGCTTAGTCTGGCTTCGGGCCGCAAATCCATCGAGGCGATGCCCTCTACGCTCGCCTCTATACAACTGATGTATGAGTCGTATATCCTCACGCCCTATTCCACCAATGACATCAGTTCGCTCGCCTATTGCCTGGCGGAGAAAGGTTACTCCAGCAGTTTCTGGCATGGTGCGCCGAGTGGTTCGATGGGCTTCAACGCCTTCTCGCGCGCTGCGGGATTCCAAAGCCACTACGGCTACGAAGAGTACGACGGCCCCGAGGCTTTCGACGGCACGTGGGCAGTCTGGGACGATGAGTTTCTCCAGTTTTTCCTGCGCGGTCTAAACCGTCAGCCGCAGCCTTTCTGCACCGCTATCTTCACCGCCTCGTCCCACCAGCCGTTCAAAGTGCCCGAGCAATACCGCGACACCTTCCCCGAGGGACCCCATCCCCTCCATAAATGCATCGGTTATAGCGACCACGCGCTGCGACACTTCTTCCGCTGCGCACGCACCCAACCATGGTACGACAATACCCTCTTTGTCTTTACTGCCGACCATACCAATGAGTTAACCCACGAGGAATACAGCAATGCAAAAGGACTATTCGAGATTCCCATCTTCTTCTACAGTCCCGACGACTCGCTAACGGGAATGCAGGACGATATGATCGCCCAGGTGGATATCATGCCCTCCGTACTGGGTTATCTGGGCTACGACAAACCCTACTTCGCCTTTGGCGAGGATGTGCTGACAAGGCCGCGTGAGCACCGCTATATCGTCAACTACAACTACCCCGTCCATCAGATCTTCTCCGATAGTCTGCTCGTCCAGTTTGACGAACAGAAAGTGACAGCGGTGTATAATTTCAAGCAGGACCGGTCGCTGAAGCACAACCTGGTCGATGAGATGAGCCAAAGCCCCGAAGTGATCGACATGGTGCGATACCTCAAAGCGTATATCCAGCAATACGTCTCCCGCATGATTAACAACGATTTAAGAGTAAAACAAGACTAAATATACATAAAAGTACAAAAAAATTTGCATATATGCAAAAAAAGCAGTAATTTTGTGCGCAAAATTGTTATTTTTATGAAAAATCGAGTGATTATAGGTCTGATTGCGTTGGTTTGTCTGTGTTTATCGAGTTGTTCGACTAACGAGCCAAGCAGTCGTTCATTGCGAACGATGACCATTGATTTCCGAGTGCCGCAGAACGCATGGGCTTTTGATGATCAGAACAAATGGTATTCCTACTATTTCCCAACCTCTGATATTTCGGAGCGTGTCTATAACTACGGTACATGGACGATGAGCCATGAGTATAATTCCGGGACAAAAAATGCGTTCATGATCGCTCTACCGGAGTTCCGATTCAAGCAGGCGTACGATGACCAGCAACAGATTGTGAACTACTCACAACGTATTGATTATGAAGTAGGTCTGGGTTATATCCGCGTCTATATCACTAATTCCGACTATCAGTACGAGCCTGCGGATCTGGAAGAGATGTTTTTCCATATGCAAATCGTGTATTGATTTCCGCGCCAATATACATATTGGGTCCATGCAGCGCCGAAAGTCGTGAGCAAGTGTTACTCACCGCACGCCAGTTAAAAGAGGTCTGCGGTGATACTCATTATATTTTTCGCGCGGGCGCATGGAAACCGCGCACGAGTCCGCGTACGTATCAAGGAGCCGGAGAAGAGGCGTTGGAATGGTTGAAAGAAGCGAAAGAGCTGTACGGCACAGAAGTTGCGACTGAGGTAGCAAGTCCGGAGCATGTAGAGGCAGCATTGAAGGCAGGGATTGATTATTTATGGATAGGAGCGCGAAGCTCCGCAAATCCAATTGCTGTGCAATCGATTTGCTCCGCTATTTCAGATTTAAGATTTAAGATTTTAGATTTTAATCTGAAGGGGATATTGATTAAGAACCCGGTGAACGCGGATGCGGCATTGTGGATCGGGAATATAGAACGGCTGGAGAAGACAGGTCTTCCTGTGATGGCGATTCACAGAGGATGTAACCATGCGCCGTGTTGGTCGATGGCACATCAAGTACGGTTGGCTCGTCCGGATATACCAATGTTGCTGGATCCGAGTCATATGAGCGGCGATGCCAACAAAGTGCCAGAGTTGATGGGTAAGATTGGCGAGTTGGGATTGGATGGCGCGATGATAGAAGTGCATTGTAATCCGAAGGAGGCTTTATCCGACGTTGACCAGCAGATTACCCCGAGATGCCTCCGAGACAGTCTCGATCCGTTAGCGTGTCGTATGCGTGTCGTTAGCGTGTTTTCGACTAGTGACGGCCAGGAAGAACTGAATTGGCTGAGGGCCGAGATCGATGAATTGGACGCACGTTTATGGGACACTATTGCGGCACGAATGGATGTGAGCAAGCGTATCGGCGAATGGAAGAAAGCGCATGGTGTGGCTCCGTTGCAACCCGGGCGCTATCAAGAGATTGTAGAAAGAATAAAGAACACCGACCGTTTCAAAGACAGCGGACAGAAAGAGTTCGCGTTACGGCTGTGGGACTTAATACATGAACAGAGTCTAAAACAACAATTATAATATGAAACTGACTGAAAAAATAGCGTATTGGTTATTAGCACTTATTAGTTTTATACTGCAGATTCCTCATACTATGGCACCTTGGGGGAACGGCAATTACCCGACAGATATATGCATCTACGCAAGTATTGCGGGATGGATGAAGCAAGGGCTGGTGTTATACCAAGACATGTTCGACCATAAGGGACCGCTCGTCTTTCCGGTTTATATAGTTTATTGGCTTACCTCTTCTGCTACTCCTTACGGCGTTTGGCTGATGGATATCCTCATTTTATTCCTCTCGCTCTGCCTTATTTATCGCATGGCGAAACTGTACGTCGATAGTTCACATGCGTTGTGGATCACATTCCTCATGGCATGTTTTATTCAACTACCTTTCGTCAACGAAGGCGGATCGGATTGGTTGGTGATGCCGGGCTGTATCTACAGCTGCTATCTACTAGCCAAGCGACTCAAGGATGACCAATACTGCTCTTTAACGGAAATTTTCCTATTCTCCCTGAGTGTGGCTATCTGTATGATGATCAAGCCCAACACGTCGGCTTGCATGATACCTATTGCCGGTTTTATCCTTTGGCATCTTATTCGCCACTATGATCCGCGTGTCTTTGGTCGCTATGCGTTGGGGGTCGTGTTAGGGGTAGGAATCATACTCGTACCAATCGCTATATGGCTGGTACAGCAAGATAATATCGATGGTTTTATAGAGGGCTATTGGCGCTTTAATACCGGTTCGTATGGTCCGATATCTACCCACAGACGGTTGATGGGAATACTTACTATCACCCTCGTGTGCTTACCTGCCTATTTCACATACGTAGTGTACGCCATTTTTGCCAATAAACGTACCTGGCCTTTCTGGCTCGTAACCATCCTGTTCTTTTTCACCGTGGCGCTGAATGCCTATCTAAAAAACGGCTATCCGCACTATGTTCTCCCGACCATCGGTGTGTTCGCCTTAGTGCTTGTATTGGCATGGCAACACATACGTAGCCGCAAAGCCTTACTGGTTGTAACCTCCGCAATCTACCTGCTGGTCGGCCTTGGCGCTTTCAGCGGACGCACATATATTAGCCTGACGCCTTTTGACACCTCTGTGGATGAACAGACAGCACGCTATATCAATTCACAAACAGAAGCTGACGATTACGTCATGGTCTGCGACGTAGAAGACCGCAGCCGATGGAATGTGATGGACCCCAGTTACTCGTTTGTTTTCCGCTTATGGCTGTTGCTGGACGCCAAACCGGCTAGTCCCTATTTTTTCCTCCCACCGTCGATCACACCTCAGATGAGTGCCCATTCGTGGGAATTGATCACACAACGAATGCCCAAATTTGTGGTTTGCACGGACGACTACAAGGCGGACTATATCGGCATAGGATATACCGAAGACAAAGACTTACACAATGATTTTTATATATTACGAAGGCCATAACGAATTATGATTTTCTGATAACTATGCGACAGATCAAATTTTACATACTATCCCTACTCTTGTGCTTCGCCGGGACGGTGATGGCGCAAGAAGCACCGGAACGCACAAGTATATCGGGTGTGGTGGTAGATGGCGATACAGGAGAGACACTGCCTTTCGTCCAGATCTACTTCCTCAAATCCACAACCAACAAGGGTGTGGTTCCTTCGGAGGTTGGTACGACATCCGATATGGACGGTAATTTCACGATCAGCAATACGCAAGGTTACACCTCGCTGCATTTCCAGATGGTGGGTTTCAAAACAGAGTTACTGACCTTACGAAAAGGGCAGAACCGAAAGAACGTCAAGGTTAAATTGACGCCGGACGTGTATGGTCTGCAAGATATCGTGGTGACTCCGAAGAACCGTAAGCGCGATTATAAGCGTAAAGGCAACCCCGCTGTTGAGTTGATTCAGAACGTGATTGCCCACAAAGAGCAACATTGTGTAAAGGCTTCCGACCAATACACGGCTCAGACCTATCACCGAATGTCCTTTGCGTTGGATAACATCAAAGTCAATTGGGAGAAACCATTCTGGAAGAATTTCCTATTCGTCAAGAAATATATTGACACGACCGGAGTGTATCCGAGCGTGACAGTCAGTATTCGCGAACATATGAGCGAGGAGTATTTCCAACGCAAGCCTCACCGCGAGAAGACCATCCTCAAGAAAAAGCGTACATTTGGTTTGGAGGATTTGATTGGTTCGGGTTCGTTCCAAGAGAATATCAACGCGGTCTTCAAAGATGTGGAGATTAACGACAATAACATGCAGTTACTGTTCAACCGCTTTGTATCCCCACTAAACTCTACGATTGCCGTTACTTTCTATCAATATTATATCATGGATACGATATTGGTGGATGGGTATCCGTGTATTGACTTGGCTTTTGTGCCGGTTAACTCTCAAAGTTACGGATTTACGGGTCACCTCTATATCGTCAATGACTCGACATTCCGAATTAAGAAATACGCCATCAATGTACCACCGGAGATCAACCTTAACTTCGTAAGTAACTTCTCCGTGGAGCATAATTACAAGCAATTGGAGAATGGTATCTGGGCGCCGGACAGGACGACTACCTACGCCAAGTTCTATATCCTCAACAACAAGCGAGGTCTGCTTGCCCGGCAAACGAAGATCTATACCAACTGGGATTTGGACACTCCAATAGACAAGGATGTCTTCTCCAGTTTCACAAGTTCGGACGAGACCTCTCAGATCAACGACACCACTGCGGAGAACGTCAGTTCGAAAGACTGGGAGAAATTACGTCCAGAACCGTTGAGTTGGTATGAAAATTCCGTACAGGAGTTGGTTAACGAGTTTACCCATACACCTCTTTTCAACAGCCTGGTGCTCTTCGTCAATGCCATCACCTCCGAGTATATCCCCACCGAGCACTCGTCTCACTATTGGGACTCTAAGTTCGACTTCTACCCCATCTATAGCTTCGTCAGTTGGAATATGTTGGAGGGTGTGCGTCTACGTGTCGGCGGTGCATCGACCGCTAAGTTGCATAACCAGTGGTATTTCCGCGGGTACGTCGCCTTCGGTACCAAGGACCTGCGGCCGAAAGGTAGTGGAACCGTTCTCTACACCTTCGAACCCCACGAGTGGAATGCCTATCACGGTCTGCGCCATCATATTTCCCTCACGGGCCAGTACGATGTAGAGCAACCGGGTCTTAATACAGAAGTCATTGAGCGAGATAACATCTTTGCTTCTATCCCTACCAGCAAGCCTACCATGGGATTCTACCAATACGTGACGCGTGCTAACGTAGAGTACATGAAAGAATGGGCGAATAAATTATCCATCCGTACCCGATTTGAGTTCATGAATAACGAGGCAGCAGGAGTGCTCAGCTATGATCGCATTGATTGGAAGCAGCAGATCAGTGGTACAGATACCACATGGAGCAGTACCACAACCCCCATCCGTTCATTCCGCAATTTCGAAGGACAATTCGAGATTCGCTATTCGCCGGGAAACCGCGCCACCTATGACCGAATGGGCAAGGAGAGTACGTTCATTCTCGACAAAGATGCGCCTACCTTCAAACTAACGCACTATGTAGGTTATATGGACGACCGTCATAACGGAGGAAAAGGCTTCATTTACAACCGTACCGCCTTCCTGTTTGACAAGCGTTTCTGGTTCTCCGCTTTCGGTCACCTAGATATGCGTGTAGAAACCGGTATGATCTGGCAGAAAGTGCCGTTTGTACATTTGTATATGCCTCAAAGTAGCGGAAGTATCTTCCTCTCTAAACGCGCATTCAACTTAATGAAACCAATGGAGTTTATCATGGACGAGTATGTATCGCTATACGCGACATATTACATGAAAGGATGGTTGATTAACCGTATCCCAGGGTTGAACAAACTTAAGTTGCGCGGCGTGATCGGTGTATCGGTTATCTACGGTGGTTTGACCAAGAAGAACAATCCCTTCCTGCCTACCGAAGCCGGGAATGGTCTATATGCGTTGCCGCAGGGGGCTACCTTCGATCAAAACGGATATCTCTTATCCGGTACCTCTACTTCGCCCATTGGCAAGTTACCGTATATTGAGATTAACGCAGGATTTGAGAATATCTTGAAATTCATCCGTATAGACTACGTACGCCGTATTACTTATAATGACTACGAACTGCCTTATCCTGCCGTTGATGCAGAAGGCAAAATAATGGTCAATGAAGCCGGCGAACCGATCATGGCTCGGCGTCGCATCCCAGCATGGGGACGAAACGGCGTGAAGATCTCGTTCCGCTTCGCACTATAATAATAACCTAAAAATGCAATAACGATGAAAAGAATCTTTTTAATGAGTACCCTCATTCTGCTGATTGCAGGCGTACATGCTCAAGAGGCACAAACACCCGATAGTATTGATACTACGACAAAAAAGGAGAACAAGTTCGTTCACGCCATGAATACAGTAGGCGATGCCGTAGTCAAATGGGACACAGAAACCACTCTGGACTCGCTGGATCAGGAGAAACTGCCCAAATTAGTGACGGGAGGTTTATTTATAGGCGGAAATATGAGCGATTTCCTTATCACCCGTGCCAAGTACGGAACGATTGCTTCCCATCGACGCTTTGGTGCCGAGTTAGGCGGATTCATTGATTTCGCACTCACCAAACATTTTGCTATCCAACCCCAGGTTATCTTTACCGCCCATCAGAACTATTTTGCAGCTACGGACACTACGAATGGTCTATGGTCATTCGGAATGGAGGTACCAGTCTATTTCTTAGGCCGATTCGGAAACATGCAGCAAGGCTATGTGCAGTTCGGAGGAGGATTATTCACCCATTTCACATTTGCCTCCAACAAGGGTAAATATAAGAGTGCCGACAATGTACCCCTACCAGCCAACGGAGACACGCAATCAGAGAAAGACGGGTATAACTATAACGAACTATATAGTCTGCACAACAACCATTTCGGTATATGCGCCATGGTCGGATATGAATTCAATTTCGGTATGCAGATCAATGTGCAATACAAAATCAGTTTGTCGGATATAGCCGGTTTCTACAGCTCGAATAAAGGCAAAGAGATTGCAGACGCATTGATTTATCCGCATTCTCTTAGTCTATGTGTGGGCTATCGTTTCAAATAAAAACTAACGATTGAAATAATTATTCCGGATCAGACGATCGGATAAGGGAAACGCTTCCTCCTCGGTGATGGGGCGTTTTTGATTGTTGACACCGCAAGAGACATCGTTCGGCTCATCCAGCAGATTAATACCAAAACCATGCCAACGATACTCCTCCACTCCTAAGAGCGATTGATAAGTAGGATAGATATCCATTTGGTAGCAATCCTCCAAATAATGGGGGTTGTTGTTAATCTTCGGCGAATAGATGATAAGCGGCAAGCAGTCGTCCATTGGGGTAAGAGAAGCAATCCATTTATGATCTGCGTCCGTATATTTATTACGCCAACGATCCGCGTATCGTTGCATTTGTTGCCGTTTCTCACGATGCAGGATACGATGGTCGCCGGTGATAACAATGGTATAGTTCTGCAGGACGGTATCGGTCTCTATCTTTCGGACAAAATGCGCCAAACCGTCATCCAAGGCATTGAAGCCGCGAATGAAATTATACATCACCCAAGGCATCGTCTTAGGCAGATTCAGATTACTGTATTTCTCATTCACAAAGGGTGCATGGGTGGATTGCGTGATACATTGGATATATTTATAGCCATGATCCACGAGGCTGTCCAGCTTACGGAAGAGGATGGTATCAATATCACTATAGATGATAGTGGAGTCATAGCCGTAAGCAGGAGACATCTGCGTCTGATTCCATACACACGTATCATGCGGCAGGAGGCAAATTGCGCTATCCGGCGCGAGTTTCATAATAGCAGGGAAAGTATTATCGGCATAGTGCATACACGTACCGCCCGCATTGATGGGCAGCAGACCCGTATTGACAATCATCTGGCCATCCGCCGAAGGCGCTCCCACTATCTGGGTATGAATACGGTTTGCGTAGAAGACGTGCTCATTCGTAGTCAGACGATAAAGGTTCGGCATGATCTTCGGTGTCAAGACCCAGTTCTCCAGACTCTCCAGCAAGACAATAATCAGCGGTCCGCTCAGCGTAGCAGTGTCTTGCCCCTTATCCAACTGCCTCATCACGGCATAATCATGAGGCGTGAGCGGTCGGTCCGGCTGAATATCATTGACCATCAAGTAATAGTCGGAACTGATATATAAGGGTGAATAGAGCACGCTGGTGTTCGCTACTGTAGTAGGGAAATGAGTACCATAGACCGGTTCGCGATGCTCGCGGATAAATGGCATGGCATCGTATTGAGCTTTTGCATTGGTCAGTTTCTCTATATTATTCACATAAAGAACTTCTGCAAAAAGACGCATTCCTATCGCCAGAAGGATCGTAATTAGTCCACCCCACCAATTCCTTTTGCTCTGTATCGTAAAGAAATAGATACAGCAGAAAAGCGCTGTCAGACCATAAAAGAGGAGGTCTATCCCCCATTCGATATAGATGAGTACCGACCAGAAATAGCCATTCAAGTTCGCCGACATATTAAATGCCTCTGCATCGAGCAAGATGTGATTATTGCGCATATAGATGAGGTTGGCGACGAACCATGTATCTATCGCCACCGACAGCACTATCAACCATCGTTTATCACGTAAGAAGAAAGTCAGGGAAGCAAAGAGTATAGCGGCTGCCAGTTTGCTTAGGAGCATAGCGAACCTATTTAGAGGGGTTGGCTGCAAGGCCAACTCATGGAAGGCAAAATGGTCAAAGAGCAGCGTCTGACCGAAGATGAGGAGCGAAAACAGCCCCCATACTACCCAATTGGCTCTATAACCGACCTCCAACCACTGTTTTATTTGCTCTCTCATACGCGCGCTATACAAATACAACCTATGATAACCAACATCACACCAAACCACTGCATGAAGCCCACCTGCTCATGGAAAATCAACCAACCGGAGAGCATACCAAAGATAAAACCAAGGCTGGTCAAAGGATAGACCTGAGACAGAGGATATTTATGCAACATCCACAGCCAGAAGAGGTTCGCAGCAATCATGAGTCCCACGGCTATCATCAACCAGAAATTCAGGATAACATGATGCCATATGAACGACCAACTCCACTGCCACTGGAGTCCCTGCATCGCCAGTTTCA
The DNA here is from genome assembly GCA_946406195.1 of uncultured Bacteroidales bacterium. Classification (GTDB taxonomy): domain Bacteria; phylum Bacteroidota; class Bacteroidia; order Bacteroidales; family Paludibacteraceae; genus Colicola. The sequence goes on along the minus strand of CAMJJT010000009.1, from coordinate 45,882 downwards.
GCGCTACTTGGCTAAAGGCCAACATTGCTGTTTGTAACAGCATCAAAAGAATCATCGTTATCATTTGCCTTGTTTCAATTTATAGGATTGCTGAATATCCCGATATCGCAGGATAACCTCCTCCATTACGTTCTCCCACGAGCGCGAGATCGTCGTTGAGGCTTTATGCCCCACTTTCGCCATCATATCAGGATGGTGCATCAGATATACAATGCGGTCCGCATACTGCTGCAGATCATTTGGGGTGAGGAAACCATTCACATCAGGTTGGATGACCTCAGCTGCCGTTGACTCCTGCAACATCAATGCCGGAGTATGCATTGCCGCCGCTTCGCGCACCACGAGCGGGGCGTTATCATACAACGAGGGGAAGAGGAAAAGGTCCGCCGCAGCATCGATCTTCTTCAGACGGTTGCGGTCATGGATATTACCAAGCAATGTCACTTTGTCCTGCAAGCCCAGTTCGCTAATCTTATGTTTGATATCACGAACAGCGTAACCGGTTCCGACCATGAAGAGTTGGAAGGGTTGCTCCTTGATGAGCGCAAGAGCATCCAATATAAAGCCGATATTTTTCTCCCAAATATGTTGGCCTACAAAGAGCAACATCGTCTCCTCCGGCAAGACACCTAATTCCTCCCGCATCTCCTTACGCATTTCCTCAATGATGGGTTTGGGAGTATAGAAATCATTACCGTTCTCCACCACCTCCACATGGCCTTTATACCCATACTCGCGAAGGGTCGACTCCACTGCCGCCTGTGGAATCCATACTTCGTCCGCTTTCTCGAAGAAACGGATAATATGTCGTACCATCCAATCCACAATAGGCTTGCAGTGCACATTATGCTCAAAATCCTGACGGTATTTGGAATGGAAAGTAGCCACCAAAGGTATTTGCTGTTTCTGCGCCGCTGCATAAGCCAAATCGCCTGTCACAAACGGGCAATGCGCATGGACGATTTCAAATTCCATATTCTTCCATTCACGGAGGAAAGATGGAGAAAGATAAGGCATTCCGTAGCGATATGGCGCTCTAAAGGGAATCGGAACGGACGCAAAGCGATAAATGGGATACGGAGCCTCATTTATCACTTGCTCAGAATTCGGCGCATAGGGAGTAATAACCGATACGGAGTGTCCCTTCTTATGCAACCAATACGCGTAGTTCTGCGCCGTCAACGCTACCCCATCTAAGATGGGCGCAAAATTATCATTAAAGATTCCTATCATATTTTTCAACCTTTGCGGCTGCAAAGGTATAAAAAAAATCCCACATACGCAAATGTACGCGGGATTTTTTTACAAATTGCTTTACTTTTTACGGCATCGCAATGATTTTACCTGACTTGAAATAACCTCTTGTACTCAAGAAGCCATAGAAATAAATCTGTCCCGGTTTGATATCAATGAGCATACCACAGCTAAGGTCAATAACATCCAACAAGACGTCTTTTCCTTGTCCACCATCTTCTTCACTGTCCTTGAAGGCATTCTTCGCCACATCAATATCATTAGGATCAGCCATCGGCACTTTGGTTGCCAACAACTGGCGACCCGCCTGATCAAACAGGATAAAGGTGACATCACTATTAATCGTAGCGACGAACAGCTGCGCCTTACCTACACGACGCAGGAAGACATCGTTCTCTGAAGGATGCGGACGACCATAGTTGATACCCGATACCTCAAAATAGATTCGATATACACGTTTTTCTCCACTGAGCGATACACATTCGATCCGGACGGTATCACCCGGTTGATTCTTGTGCAAAATCGCATAAGTACCATCTTCTAATTCTTCAGAGTTTGTCTCTATCGTCACATTTTCAGAGGTCTTCAACACTGTAATATTCGGGATTCCTGCACCGTTCTTGAGTTTATAAACATAGACTGTATCCAGTTCCGGCAAGAAACCTTCCAGTTCTAACTCATCCAGATAAATCATATGGAGCGTGTTGCAGGTGTCTTTACCGAATTCCTGATAGATGGTATATGTTCGATCGGTGGTCTCATCCTGCGCAATGACGTGGATGGTGATTGTGCCTTCCTCGCTCATCGTCACCTCGTTGGTAGCAAGCGGATCACCGGTAACAATCTCCGTGACATCCTCCGTTGTGTACATCTCTTCCGTACCAAACGGCAGCACGAGCGTCTCACTATACTTCATATCGGAGAAGAACAAGGTCTGAGTACCTACCTTCACGCTCGTTAACGAAGCATCATTATTACGGGTGAAGACAAAAGTCAGTTTATATACTGTCTCGTCCTCTTCATTCGGCGAAAGCACCGTGATGAGAACTTCTTTCTTAACCTCGGATAAGACATTCTCCGTCATCTCAATATGTTGCAAGGTATCCGCAAGAATACACTTGATTTCCGGAATATCATAGGAAGTGCGAGCCGGATCGTACGGCATCACGATCGTGTACTCCGCAATATCGGATTCAAAGAAGAAGAGATCATACGGGAGTTGTTTACCCTTCTCCGTAATGATGATATTATCGAGTGTAGCAATATCAGATTTCACGCGTTCGAAGGTGAGTACATAGGTCATCTGAGTACCATCCTCCGCCGTTACAATCACTTTCACCACATCGCCCTCCGGCATGATCTCATAGGTCTGCGCCTCTTCTCGTTTGGTAACAGAGATAACCGGAATCTCTTCGCCCAAACCAATCTCTACGCGATAGTTCGGTTTCTCGGGATCCCATCCGGGCACACGGCTGTTACCATACTTGATTTCAATAGGCGTAGCGTCCGAAGATAGTTCAACAGGGAATTGGACGGTATAGGTACGCGATTGGTTACCGGACTCCGCCGTTACCGTGATAGCGTACTTATAATCCAGCGTCTTATCAACGGACATATCCATCAAGGTATCCACTTTGCATTTCTGCCATTCGTCTCCCAAGATAGGCTCAATACTGAGGTACTGTCCATCAAGAGCTGCCGCTTCGGCTGATGTCAAGGTTTTATACTTGTATTCCAATATATTCGGATCGAAAGGCTTGAGTTCATTTCCATTGACAAGGATACCCATCAGATGGTCGTTCTCCGACTTATTGATCTTGAAAGAAACCGTATATTGGTTCACGTAGGTCGTATCTTCCGCCGTAACCGTAATCTGACGAACCAAGGTCTTAGCGATTGAGTCATACTCTACGGTATCTAATTTCACCGTCGGGAACTCCTCATCATCCGGCCAGTACAGGTCGGGGAATTGCTTCGTACCTACCGCCAAGGAATCCGAATAGTAGAAGATATTCGGGTTATAGCCCTTCAGCGTATCTCTGTTCGCCAAGATATAATCAAGCGTTGCCTTAGAGGACAGTTTGACGTTGAAAGCGATGGTATAGGTTGTCTTATGGTTCTTATCTTCCTCATAATCCTCCGCCATCACAAGGATCGTTACCAATCCGTTGTTATTCATGATCGAATAAGTAGCGTTCTCGTCCTGCGGAGTTACCGAGATCTTCGGCATCGCCTCTCCCGTCTTCAGAGTGAAGGAATAGAAATAGGTGTATGGGTCGAAGCCTTCGATAGGCAGACTACCCAACTCTATCTCTTGGAGCAAGGAATTATCCGATTTCTGCTGGTTGAAGCGGAGCATATAGGTGTTTTTTGTGACACCATCTACAGCTGTTACATGCAGCAGGAAGATGTCTGTTTTCTCTTCGTGTTGATGCTCCACCTCCACTTTCTGACCATCCATCTTGAGTTGTGCACTAATCTCAGGAAGCGCCTTACCGCCCTTGAGCGAGATGACATAGTTGTTATTACCGCCATCGAAGGAAAGGTCACTATCGAACTTATCCATCGATTTGCCATTGAATAAGATATTCGCCAGCTGCGCGTCGTTCGATTGGTTCTCCACATAAACCTCAATGATATAATCGGAATACGTTCCATCTTCTGCTATGACACGGAGCGTATCGCTATAGTGATGACCCGCCGCGATGACACCTGCACGCGTCTCCACTTTCTGGAAGCGATCCTCGGAAGTATAATCAATCTCTATCTCATCCGTATTGAGCGAAACGGAATAGAAATGACGTCCTGCCTCAAAGTAATTGAGTGCCTCTCCATTGATGATGATTCCCGTAAGGTCGGAGCAATGACTGGGTGCAGCATTGACGGTGAGGTTGTAATAGGCAATAGTAGTCCCATCCTCGCTGGTCACAGTAAGGATGGTCTCGCCGTTCAGCTCACCCGTTTGGAGGCTTACTTGCTGGCCCGGATTGCCTACAAGATAGGTCACGTTCGGCATTTTCGGCTGCGCGGTTTTCACTGCAGGAGAAGGCAGGACAACGGTATAGTTGTAGTTATCCGGAGCGAAGTTCGAAATCATTACGCCATCCAACAGGATGCCTGCCAACATCGCGTTAGCACTTTGTTTAGGACGAACAGTCACTTGATACGTATTGGAGGTATGCTCATCCTCCGCCGTTACCGTAAAGGTGAATTTATGTCCTTGCTCGAGTACAGTTTGCGTAGTCATGATTTGCTGATTTGCTTCTGCTCCTACAGCCGACAAGACGATCGCTGAGTCTGACTCAATGGTATAATTGAAGTACGAAGGACTAAACTCTGCATATGGTTCTCCGTTAATGAGGAGTGCAGCCAAGAGGGCATTGTCACTCTTCTCAGTCGGATAAATCAGTTTATAGGTATGTTTAACCGAACCATATACCTGCCATTCCATACCCTCTGCGGATTGAACATGTACCACTGAATCCTGATCAAACTTACGCTCAAAGAGGATCGCTTGGGTCGGTCTGGGTTCCGTAGTTTCGTAAGAGTCTCCACCCAATGCCGGCCAAGGAGTAGTACCCTTTGTGAACTCATCAATCTGGGCGGTTGTCGTTACCTGCGGATCCTTGCGACGGATAGTAACGGTCTGCTTCGTTTTACCATCCTCAGCCGTGATGGTAAACATAGCGCTATCTTCCGCATAGTTCAGATCTACCAACTGACCTTCTTTCTTCACAATCTCTACCAGCGGCATTGTAGTCGCTTCCACCGAATAGATCAAACGATCTATATCTTCGGTCACTAACGTACCGCTTTCCAACGCCCACATCTCCGGCATAGCGTCGTCACTCTTTGCCTCGCGGAAGACATAGACCTTCGTGATCTCATCGCCGTTTTCCGCTTTCACGTTCACATAGACTGCGTTGCCGTTCTTGGTCATGGAAACCCATTGGTGAATATTTGCCGGTGTGATGGTCAAGTCCGGTAATTGCTTAGTACCATAAGGCAGGCTTACAAATAGGGAATCGCCTTTCTCAGTAACATCATATGCTCCGAAATCAGCCGAATAATCGAGCGTAGTCACCGGTGCACGTTTGAGTACTATGGTATATTCAGTATGGTCGGCAAGATTCTCTCCGTAGTTCACTACGCGCGCTTTCAGTTCGCCGTTTATCCATTCGCCGTTATTGAGCCATTCGATGGTTTGAGTCTGGTCATGCACGGCTCCGGTGAACTTCAATGCCGGAAGACCCAAAACCGCTTCATCAGCAGCCAGCGTATAAGTGAAGGTATTGCCCTCTTTCGTTGTGGACTTGCCGTTCACGGTGACGCCCGTCAGTTCGGAATTATAGACGAAATGGATCTGATCGTACATCACACTGGACTCATAGATGGTATTTCCGTTAAACGAATTGGCATTCTCTTGATCACAGGATGACAACATCACATTGAATTTGGAGACAGTACCTACCCCCGTATAACTAATCGGTACATTGACCGTTTGCCATTTATTGAGGTTACTGAAGTCTCCTGTATAATTACTCTCTTTGAAATTCGATCCATCCGACATCGTCAGCCACATCTTCCAATTCGTTATACTGGAGGTCGAAAGGGGTTTCACGAGGAACTCAAAGGCCTCCGGCGTATTCTTGAACTCTGTACCAGTAGAAGCATTCTTCGTTACCGAAGAGGAAGAATTACCGGAACTACCCAACTTCATAGACATCGTGCCTAAGGTCATCATACCCGGAACAGAAGTATTCATCGGCGCTCCACGCAGGGTGGATAACATTACACCATTTGTACCGCCAGGGGTTACCTCTTTACCCGTTGTATAGGTCAGATTGACAATTAAACTGATCTTCCAAGTGTAATCGGAAACGCAGTCTCCCGGGACCATCCATTTAGAAGAAGGTTTATAACCTACTCCCTTCTCCACATTAACCCAGTCGTTGGAGAAATCCAACAGACTTTCATAGTTGGTGTAATACCAGCAAACGGAATAAGTCTCTCCGCCGGAAACGGTCAGCGTAATTTGTTTCTTCTTGTTGTCCAAAGCGGATTTAGTAACGGTCTTTCCGCCAAAAGCGGTACCGACGAAATCAGAAGAAGCCGGTTGTGCAGTAACCTTCACGATATAATTATATACATCGGGACGGAAATTCGGTACAGACTTTCCCTTGAAAGTGAGGTTTTCCAACTTACCCTCCGTATCCATCTCAGGCATCTGCGGTACGATGGTATAAGTCACATCCGCTTCGTCTGCGCGGTTAGCCACGGCGATGATCTTCGCGCCGCGACGGATACCTCCGTTATAGAAATAAACGGATTGCTCGGTATAGGTCTTCTCCACCTTCGTCACTTCGAAGCTCTTCGCGCCGAAAGGCAGATGGATGATATTCTCACCTTGCACGGGTTGCACACTTCCGTTAACGGTTTGCCCCAATGCGTTGACATAGCTGTATTCCACGTTCTTGATTTTGTTCTCTCCTTGCGGTTGGGCTACGGTGTAACGAATCGAATAAGTGCGGGTATTCGTCCTTGTTTCATTCGTTACGATGAGCTGTGTAACACCGCTTAGCGGAGCTTCGATCACATGCACTAACTGACCCGGTTTTGCCTTATAGGTGACATCGTAGGGTTCAACTTGTGTGAAGGGCACGTTGAAACTAAACTCAGTTGTGGTGACATCCTTGCTCTCACCGTTGATGACAAGGTTCTGGAGCTGGGTGTCTTCGGATTTCTCCACCGGGAAAGCTATCGTGTACTCACCTTTCGAGCCATCCTGCGCTACCACTTCGATGCGCGTTACCCCATCCGGACGAGAGAACCAAGTAGTCACTTTTTGGTTCTCCAAAACAGGCACAGGGAAAATATTCGGCACTACTTTAGCGTCACGTGAAAGGGTGATTGTGTATTCTGTCTTCTCGGGACGGAAACCATCCATCGACACGCCATCCACCAAGATATCTGCCAACTGCACGTTATTACTTTTGACGCGCGTGTACACAACGCTATAGATGTTTTGCGCCCCATTTTCGGCTACAACCAACACCTGCTGTATTGTGTCGTTCTCATCATACGTGACGACAGATTGCGCTGTTTGCGGCACTGCGATGATTTGCGGCAGTTCAGCGCCCTCCTCTATCGTTGCCGAATAGGAGAAGGTATTGGGGTCGAAAGCCGGTGTCATCGCTACGGGCGCGATACTCAAGTCTGCCAGCGTTGCATCGCTATTTTGGGCAATAGTGTAAGCCACGGAATAAGTAGCTTCCACGCCGTTCTCCGCCAGCACCGTGATTCCCCATTTGCCCGGGGCCACCTGACCGAAGAAAAGCACCTGTGCCTCATTGGACGCCAGATAGGTTATCTCCGGATAATCGCTGCCGGCAGGCAGATCGTACGTATAAATCAGTACCTCCGGTTTGAAACCATCGATTAGAGTACCATTTGCATAGATAGCTTGGAGCGTGTTATCGCCAGAGAGCGTGCGAGTGAAAGAAACGGAATAGATTGCTTTCTGCTCCTCATGGGAAACATACAGATAAGCCGTGTTGCCTTTCCAGAGCACGTTGATATTCACGTTCTCGCCAATACCTTCTACGGTCGGCAATTCGTTATTCTCGAGCGTAACATCATAGTGCATCGTTGTCGACTCAAAGCCCTCAATGCTCTTTCCGTTATAGCGAATGTCGCTCAGTTGAACGGTCTGCGCAGGAGTTTTGACGAAATCGATGGTATAGAGTGAATTGCTCTCCTCCATCTCCACGAGGATAGTAGCCGTTCCTGCAGCGTACGGCGAAGTGATAGTGACTTGCTGCTCCTCCACGCCCTTGACAGCAAGGATTTTCGGAGATGTCTCGCTCGTCAGAGGATACGTATATTCGTATTGGTCTTTGCGGAAACCAGGCAGCAGGATTGTATCATTGTCCTCTACGAGCAGGATGCTATCAAGTTGGGTACTTGCCGCAGAAGGAACGAGGAACTTAAGCTTATAGGTTCGTTTGTCATCGTTCTCCGCTTTCACGGTCAGACGCACGATTCGTTTGTTGTTCTCATCCCATTTCTTGGTTACCGTCTGCCCCGATTCGCTCAAGTCCCATGTTACGTCCGGCATATCAACTCGTCCGGTATCCAAGGTGAAGGTGTAATCGGTTACTTCGGGATTGAAGTCCGGCAGCGGTGTTACTGTGCCCTTAACGGTATCGTTGATATAAATCATCTTGAGGGCCGTGTTACCGGAGAGCTCATAGACGAACTTGATTGAATAGGTACGGCTCGCACCATTTACAGGGCGCACCGAGATCTTGTATTTACCATTTGGTGAAGTAGTAGGATAGACATCAATCGTCTGGTATTGAGCGTCCTGCGCCTCGTAAGTAACAGTCGGCAGCGAATCGCTCGTTAACTTCACCCAGTATTCATTGCGCTGCGGATCGAAAGCAATCGGTTCATAGTTTTCGTTCTGCAAGCTATAACCGGGACCGACACTCAGGGACTTGAGGGTATTATCCTTATATTGGAGCACCTCGAAAGTGATATAATAATTGGTGGTGTTTCCGTTTCCGGCGGTAACAGAGATACGCATCTTGCCGTTCACGCTGGTTGGCGCCGAAATACTGATGGTCTGGAATTCATCGTGTGCCACAGGCACTACGACAGGGAACGTCTCCATCGTTGTACCGATCGGCAGGGAGAACTGGTACTCCGTTTTATCCGGATCAAAGCCTTCGATAGGTACGCCGCCGATGTTAATACCGAGCAAAGTAGATATCTCAGATTTCTCCGCGGAGAAAACGATCTTGTAGATCGATTGGTCAGTACCGTTTCCTGCTGTTACTTTGATTTTCACCGTTCCGTCCACCACTCCGGGTTCGAGCGAGAGGATCTCAATCGTCTGCGTATCTTCGCCTTTGGTAGCGATGATCTGCGGCAGCTCGGTAGCTCCCATCATGAGGTTGACATAATAAGTCATGTTCTCCGGATCGAAGGAGAGAACGGTCGGTTCGCCTTGTTTGGAAGGATTGACACGAGCTATCTTATCTCCGATTACCTGCAGGTCCGCCAGACGCGAATAGGACGAAGCCTCTTTCTTGAAGTTCAGTTTATAGATTTTCGGCGTCGGGTTACCGGGGGTAGAGACGCTGATCTGGTATTGTCCACCATCCACTACGTCCGGCGCTTTGTAGGTAATTGTTTGTTCTCCAGCCGGATAAGCGGAAACCGCTTCCACCGTCGGCATGTCATCGCTGGTGACAGACACTTTATAGACCGTCTGCGCCGGAGAGAAACCGGGTATGGGTTTGCCGTTTACAAGAATAGACTTGAGGGTATTATCCTTGAGTAAACCAATAGAGAACTGAACGGTATAGGTCTCCTTCACTTTCTTGCTGGGCGAAGTGACCACGAGCGTTGCTTTGCCTGTCGGCGAAGTAGCCTGCGTCTCTGCAACTGTTTGTTTTTCTTCCGCAAGGGTGTACAGCACTTTCGGAGTCTCGGTCGTACCGTAAGGCAGTTCCACGTTATAATTGTTCTTTCCGAAGCTGTAATCGCTAATGGCTATTGTGTCGTTGCCCAGCGTGTATGAGATACCCGCCAACTTAGCATTGTCACTCTCGGCGCGCTGGAAGAGAATGCGATAAGTGGTTGTCGAACTACCATCTTCTGCGGTAACAGTAATAGTGGTCTCTTTGCCGTTTAGATCACCCTGGGCAATAGCAATCTCCGAGCCTTGCAACTTACGTCCCGGGAAATTGAAGGTTTTGGTGAACTTGGACTTACGCTCATATCCGTCGCCTTTGGTGGAGAGGGTTCCTACACCGCGCCAAGCCTCGATCGAGGGAATGGAAGTAGCGTCTGTTCCCAGCGAATAAACCTGCACATCGGTAGAGTTAGGGTCGAAGGCGTTCCATTTCTTACCGCCCACCCAGAGCTCCTGGATTTTCGAGGAGTAAATCAACTCCACATCATCGACGTACAAAGCATTGTCTACGTAAATACCGTCGTTGGCACGGAAGTTAGGATAGTTGGAAGCCGAGAAGAGCATGTTACAATTCGTCGGCACGAGATCGTTCATGTAATAAATAGGCACTACGATGCGCGTCCATGTGTTATAGAGTTTGCGATCATGCAACCATCCTTCCGACACTTGTTTAGCCAGAACTGCGGTACCGCACTCGTTTCCGTCCAATACTTGGCGGACATCCGACTCCTCGTTAATCATATAATCCGGTGTCTCGGTACATGATCCGGCTTTGTTCAGGTATTTCTTACCTCTCGAGTCACCCTGCCACGAATAAAACAGAATATGGAAATCCTCTTTATCAGTAGCCGGACCGGTACGTTTAACCCAAACGGATACGGAGTCCGGACGATGGTCAAACTTAATACCGCCCTTCGAACCTGCCGAAGCGGAATTGGTGTCCAGACCTTTGAGGTACTGCCAAGCTTCCGCGAGCGAGAAATAGCCCGGAGCGTTCTCTGTGATTCCGGCGGCTCCCACCTCTTGTCCCTTTGTCATGGCACAATAACCGGTGCGACCGTTATCGCGATACATAAAATTGAAACGGAAGGTCAGACCGATGGCACCTTGCTCCACATTCGAGCCATGCCAGTACTTGGGCTGGATCTTTCCGTCAAAAGCACTACCCGACCAATCCTCGAAATGAGGGTCAGGAAGTTGAAAATCCGTTGCTGCATAGACAGTTACTGCGAGCAACATCATTACTGTTTGGAATAAAAACTTTTTCATATAATTTGATTATTTTTTTCTAAAGAAAAAAGCGCATTCTATATCGAGTGCAAAATTACTGCTTTTTTGTCAAGCCCACAATAGCGATTATTATGAAAAAGTACACGATTGTTAATTATACATCAAAAAATATGCCCCGAGAAGGGCATATTTAATTGTCATTTTTTAAGATTTCAGATAAAATTATTACCCGCCAAAAAAGCAACCTTGATACAAAATCAAAGTTGCTCTCAGTAATAAATGCGGGATTACCTCTATAAATTATTTGGCAATGGCTTTTATAATAATATTCAGGATATCCTCCATCGCTTTTTGCTCATCCTTTGTTTTGTTTCCTAGCGATGTACTTTCATCCATAATTAACAATACATAAGCATTGGTATTCGCTAATTGATTTGCATCGTACTCAGTGTTTGTTTCGTAGAATCCGGAATGTTCTTGTTCCTGTGTTGCATATTTAACCACATAGTTTTTACCATCTAATTTAATCTCATCTATGCGGAATTTTGCATGCAAATCTTTATTATCATTATATGCATACAACTCCTTCAACTTATTACCAGCGTTCAAAACACTTTTATCAGGAATAGTAACATTAGATGGGTAAGTGATATCTGCGAAACACCACTTAAACCATTTTTTCTTTAGCACACCCTCTATTTGTATCTCCTCCTTTTTATCATTCACAAGTGTCATACGTACTTTACGCTTATTATATCCTTTAGGGATATAAAACTCATATCCAGCGCTTTTGAACATTTCCTCAAAACCCCTAGTAATATCTTTAAAATCTTCTCCTAAGATGACTTCTGGAGTTAATGTTCCCTTTGATGACCCACGATAAGACTGCATATAATCATTGGCAGCCTTAATTCTTTCTTCCTTTGTCTGCAACCCACGCTTACTAAAATTATCCAACATATCCTGACCAATAAACATCATCGGGAAAATCTGGAATGTATTTTGCTTCGATTTAAATATCCCCATCGCATTTTTAATCTTTTTTTGAATATGTTTGACATATCTTTCTTCGCTATTGATGAACCAAATTTGTTTTTTATTCTTCGCGAGCTGGACGCTGGCATTGTCCAAACCATCGGTCATATAGACGATATAATACTTAGTATTAGGGTCATGTTTAAATTGGTGTTTACGAACGTATTTAACACGATCTATACCTAAATCCAAAGCATAATAACCAGAAGTTGCATTGGCTCTATGATCTTTATGGATAAAGTTCTTCAATTTAGAAATTTCTCCCTTGTTCACTCCCTTTTCGCCATACAACTTGATAGGTTCTGACTGAAAAGAAAGATTTTTAAACTTACCATCCTTATAGGCATAAGTAGTTGTAACATCATCGCTAAAACGAATAACATCACCCATAATCGCCTCGTGCGTAGTACGACAAGAACTAAAGAAGACAAAAATAGCTAAAAATAGAAGCTGGAAATACGTCTTTTTCATTTAGATTAATTTTATTATCTCCCTTCTAACGCCTTCAGGGATTGGCTTATAAAATAATTATATTTTTTTGTGGCTGCAAAATTACTACTTTTTTTTGACATATGCAAGAAAAAAAGAGAAAAATCGTTTGAATAGGGGCATTTTTTATCTTTTTAGGCGTTTGGCGTTAGTTGGGTTCGATAGAGCCGAAAGCATAAAAGGCAGTGGAAATTCTTACCGTATTTTAAGGCTGACATTAGCCCGACGTCATACTAACCACACACTAATCACACACTAATCACCCACTTAAAGGTGGTAATTGACACGTAATATCGACACAATAGAATGCACATAAATAGGCGATGGAAAGTATATAAATAGGCAAGAGAAAACATATAAATAGGCAAAAGAATTTATACAAAATAATACAGAAAGAACAAAAATACGCGGCGGATAGATGCAAGAACGGAAGTTTGGCACGATTTTTGATACCGATTTATCGGTAGATTGAGAATTGAGAATTATAAGAAAAAGACTCGGCGCTGACGCGACGAGCACCCAACAAAGCAACAAATAAATAACAGAACATTTTTAAATACACTATATAAATAACACAGAACATTTTAAAATACACTATATAAATAACACAGAACATTTTTAAATACACTATATAAATAACACAGAACATTTTTAAATACACTATAAAAATTATGCAAGTAGATATTCGTGAATTACAGGAGCGCGTGGAGCGCGAGAGTTCATTTGTAGATGCGCTGACATTGGGAATGAATCAGGTCATTGTAGGTCAGAAGCATTTGGTAGAGAGTTTGCTTATTGGTCTTTTGAGCGACGGGCACATATTGTTGGAAGGCGTGCCGGGTTTAGCAAAAACCCTCGCTATCAAGACCTTAAGCGACTTGATCAAGGCGGATTTTAGCCGTATTCAGTTTACGCCGGATCTATTGCCGGCAGATGTGCTGGGTACACAGATCTACAGCATCAAAGACGAGGCTTTCAAGATCAAGAAAGGCCCGATCTTCGCTAATTTTGTGTTGGCAGATGAGATCAACCGTGCTCCGGCGAAAGTGCAGAGTGCGTTGCTCGAGGCGATGCAGGAGAGACAAGTGACGATAGGCGAACAGACGTTCAAGTTGGACGATCCGTTCCTCGTTTTGGCTACGCAGAACCCGATTGAGCAGGAAGGTACGTATCCTCTTCCGGAGGCGCAGACCGACCGTTTCATGCTGAAAGTGGTGATCGGTTATCCGAAGAAAGAGGAGGAGCAGGCGATCATTCGTCAGAACATCGCGAGCGAGAAAAAACAAGTGCTGCCGATCTTGAGTACGGCGGATATTATCAAAGCGCGTAAGATCGTGGAGGAGGTTTATCTGGACGAGAAGATCGAGAAATATATCGTGGATATCGTGTTTGCGACCCGCGAGCCGGAAGAATACGGTCTGAAAGATCTGAAACAGATGATTGCTTTTGGCGGTAGTCCGCGTGCAAGTATCAACCTCGCGAAAGCTGCTCGCGCGTACGCGTTTATTCATAGGAGAGGATACGTGACTCCGGAAGATGTGCGCGCCGTTTGCTACGACGTGCTGAGACATAGGATCGGTTTGACTTACGAGGCAGAGGCGAATAATATTACCACCGAAGATATTATCACGGAGGTACTTAACGCCGTACAGGTACCTTAATAGAGGATCCGCCAAGATTGGCGGATACATATTATGACAAGTGAAGAATTATTACAACGAGTTCGGAAGATAGAGATCAAGACACACGGGTTGAGTCGGAATATCTTCGCAGGCGAGTACCACAGTCAGTTTAAGGGTCGTGGTATGGCGTTTAGCGAGGTGCGCGAATATCAGCCTGGAGACGATGTGCGATCGATAGACTGGAACGTAACGGCAAGGATGAACAGGCCGTACATCAAGGTCTATGAGGAGGAACGCGAGTTGACGGTTATGTTACTCGTTGATGTGAGCGGAAGTCGGAACTTTGGTACCCAAAGTCAGATGAAACGCGACACGATGGCCGAAGTAGCTGCGACACTCGCTTTCTCCACGATTGAGAACAACGACAAAGTGGGTGTGATCTTTTTCTCCGACCAAGTGGAGAAATTTATTCCACCGAAGAAAGGTAAGAGCCATGTGCTGCATATTATCCGCGAGTTGCTGAGTTTTGAGCCGGAACATACGGGAACGAATATCAACGCGGCGTTAGAGTACCTGACGAACGCACAGAAGAGGCGTTGTACGGCGTTCCTGATTAGTGATATGATAACCCCACCCCAACCCTCCGCACAAGGGAGGGGACATGTTGATCCCGTGGTGATTGCGAGCAGGAAGCATGATCTGAGTGTTATACAGATATACGACCGAAGGGATGCAGAGTTGCCGGATGTGGGATTACTCAAAGTGCGCGATCCGGAGACAGGCGCACGCGTATGGGCGGACACAAGTATAAGGAACGTGCGCGAGCGTTACGCGAAGGCATGGTATCAGCAACAGGAGGCGCTGGAAGAGATGTACAACAAAACAGGCATGAACCACGTTTCCATGCGGACGGATGAGGACTACGTGAAGGTTTTAATGCGCTTATTCAAGCATTAAAACGTTAAAGAGTTAAATAGTTAAAATGGTTTTGTTTGCAACAAAACGTTAAACTGTTATGTTATATAATATCTTATTAGCAATAGTAGTTAGTGCGGCGATTGACTCGACGACGCTGATGATCGGCGACCAGACGGACTTGCACCTGCGTGTGACGCAGGAGGCAGGCGAGCGTGTGGAATGGCCGGTTTTCGGCGAGACGCTGCAAGACGGAATCGAGATAGTGGACCGCACGATCGTGGACACGCTGACGATGAGTGATGGCCGGATTCAGTTGAACCAATACCTGACGCTGACCAGTTTCAAGGACAGTTTGTTTGCCATCAACCCGATTGCTTTTGCGAGCGGCGAAGACACGTTTTGGACCGAAGGTTTGGCTATCAATATCGTTCAGCCATTTGAGGTGGACACGACCCTTGCTATCACCGACATCAAGGATATTGAGAAAGCTCCGATCTGGTGGTGGGGCATTTTCCGATGGGTACTTTTGGCGCTGCTATTAGGCGGTTTAGGCGTGGGTGCTTATTACTTATGGCGGTGGTACGAGAAGAACCGGAAGAAGGAAGAAGAGCCCGTTGATCCGGAGTTATTGAGGCCGGCAGACGAGGTGGCGCTTGAGAAACTGGATGCCATCAAGGCGCAGAAGATATGGAAAGACGGCAAGGTGAAAGAGTACCAGACCGAGTTGACGGATGTGGTGCGTGAGTATATCGGCAGGCGGTTTGATGTACAGAGTACGGAGAAGACGAGTGACGAGACTTTGCGAGAATTGGAACCGCTCATCGATAAGGATCTGTACGGACGGTTGAGCAAGATACTGCAACTGGCGGATCTGGTGAAGTTTGCGAAATGGCACACGACACCCGACGAGAACGAGAGCGCCCTTACTACTGCCTATGACTTCGTGAATGAAACGAAAAACGGTTTAGAACCGGAGCAAGCCGGCCATGCGGATAATAAAGAAGAGGAGGAAGAAGTATGACATTTGCTAATCCAGGATATTTATTTTTGCTCTTGCTGCTGATACCGGTTATCGGTTGGTATGCGTACGAGTTATGGAAGAGCGATGCGAGTGTGCAGATCTCTGACACCAGTGTGTTAGCCGCTCAGCCGAAGAGTTGGCGGATTTGGATGCTTCACGTGCCCTTCGTGCTGCGCGTAGCAGTCGTGACGTTACTGAGTATAGCGCTTGCAAGGCCGCAGTTAACGAACCGATGGTCGTCCGAATCGACAGAAGGAATCGATATCATGATGGCGCTGGATATATCCGGTACGATGTTGGCGGAGGACCTGAAGCCGAACCGTCTGGAGGCCGCCAAACAAGTGGCATCGGATTTTGTGATTGCAAGACCGAACGACCAGATTGGTTTAGTGGTTTTCGCCGGAGAGAGTTTTACTCAATGTCCGCTGACCACCGACCACGCGGTGCTCGTCAACCTCTTCAAATCTGTGGAATACGGCATGATTGAGGATGGTACAGCCATCGGTTTGGGGCTTGCTAACGCGGTGAACCGCATGAAAGACAGCGAGACGAAATCGAAAGTAGTGATTTTGCTTACCGACGGTAGTAATAACCGCGGTGACATTGATCCGCAGACCGCAGCAGAGATCGCGAAGACTTTTGGAATCCGCGTATATACGGTAGGTGTGGGCAGTTATGGACAGACCCGCGTGCCGGTGAGCACCCCGATGGGACGGCAGTATGTGACGATGGATTCGGAGTTTGACGAAGGCACGCTGCGTAACATCGCCGATATTACAGGAGGTCAGTATTTCCGCGCCACGGACAACACCAGCCTCAAGCGGATCTATGAGCAGATAGACCAGTTGGAGAAGACCAAACTGCGCGTTCGCGAGTACAGCAAACACACGGAGAACTTCGCTCCATTCCTGTATGCGGCGCTGATATGCTTGCTGCTGGAAGTCATTTTGAGATATTTCGTGCTGCGCACGATTGCAAATTAAGAATTAAAAATTACGAATTACAATGTTTCGGTTTGCAAATATAGAAGTTTTATGGCTGTTAATGAGTGTTCCGTTTTTCGTGACAGCCTATATATGGTACACACGCAAGAAGAGAAAACAACTGGCTGCGTTTGGCGACCCGGAGTTGATGGAGGCGTTGATGCCCAATGCCAGCCGTGTACGCCCCTCCGTTAAGTTCAGCATCGTGATGGTTGCGCTGTCGCTGCTGATCATAGCGGCAGCCAGACCGCAGTTTGGTCAGAGCGAGCGCATAGAGAAACGGCAAGGCATAGAAGCCATCGTGGCGTTAGATATATCCAACTCTATGCTGGCGGAGGATGTGGCACCGAGCCGTTTGGACAGGGCTAAGCAGATGTTGAGCAAGCTGATGGACAACATGGTGAACGACAAAGTAGGTCTGGTGGTTTTTGCCGGAGACGCTTTTGTACAATTGCCTATTACCTGCGACTACGTGTCCGCGAAGATGTTCCTCAACTCGATCAAACCGGAGTTGATCAAGACGCAGGGTACAGCCATTGGACAAGCACTAAGCACAAGTATCCGTTGTTTCGGCGCGGTCAATGACCGAGATGAATATAGCCATGCGGTTTCCGACGCGAGCCGTGCGATCATCCTGATTACCGATGGTGAGAACCACGAGGACGACGCTGTAGCTGTTGCTCAAAGAGCCAAAGAGATGGGTATTCAAGTCTTAGTAGTAGGTATCGGTAAGCCGGAAGGAAGTCCTATTCCACTCCCGGGCACGAATAACTTCATCAAAGACCGTCAAGGCAATGTGGTGGTGAGTAAGTTGAACGAGGAGATGTGCCGTGAGATAGCGCAGGCCGGCGGAGGTATTTACGTGCGTTGCGACAACAGCAACACGGCCACCAAAGCTATTCAGAAAGAGTTGGACAAACTGGCGACACAGGAGATCGAGACGCAGGTCTATACCGATTATAACGAGCAGTTCCAGAGTTTTGCGCTGATTGCGCTGCTGCTTCTCGTCATCGATTTCTTCATCTTCAACAGAAAGAACAAAATGATCACAAGGTTAGATATTTTTGGGGAAAAGGAATAAAGACCGCTTCGCTAAAAGACAAAAGACATCAATGCTATGAAGAAATTAATCAGCATATTAACTATTATCCTATTCGCCTATTCCTCTGTCTTCGCGCAGCAGGAGTCCGGCGATGTGCGGCGAGGCAATAAAGACTACCGCAAACAGAACTATACGGCAGCAGAAGTGAACTACCGTCGCGGCTTGGAGAAGAACAAAAACGGATACGAGGCACATTACAACCTCGGCGATGCGCTCTTCAAACAAGATAAGTATCAGGACGCGCAGGTGGAGTTTGAGACCGCGGCAAAGATGCTGGATAAGGACAAAAACAAATCGCGTTACGCCAAGGCGATGCACAACATCGGAAACTGCGCTTTTGCTCAGCAGCAGTATGACAAGGCTGTTGGCGCGTACCAAGAGTCCTTGCGCGCTAATCCTAAGGATGACGACACACGGTATAACCTCGTGAAAGCTATGCAGTTATTGCAGCAACAACAGCAACAACAAAATCAAGATCAGAAACAAGATCAGCAGCAACAACAGCAAGAACAACAACAGCAACAAGAACAGCAAGACCAGCAGCAGGAGCAACAAGAGCAAGAGCAAGAGCAACAGAACGAAGACCAAATGGACAAAGAGACCGCAGAGCAGATCCTACAGGCGCTGGAGCAAGACGAACAGGACACACAGGAGAAGTTGCAGCGGCAGCAGGGACGTAAGAGAAGAGTTGAGAAAGAATGGTAATATGAAGAAGATTTTATCGATATTAGTATTCATCGGCATTGCACTAAGTGTGTTTGCCGAAGAAGTCGTATTTAAGGCGCAGGCACCGAAGCAAGTGGTAGTAAGCAGGCCTTTCCAGATTTCCTATACGGTCAACCACCGCAGCCGAGATTTGCAGGCACCTGAGTTCACGGATTTCGATGTGCTGAGCGGTCCGTATAGTAGTACGAGCAGCAGTACTTCGTTCACGAACGGCCATATGACGTCGAGTTATGAGCAGACCTATACATACATGCTCATGGCGCGTAAGGCTGGTTCGTTCACCATCGGTCCGGCAAGTATCAAAGTGAGCGGCGAACGCGTTCAATCAAACGGCGTACGGATTGAGGTGCTTCCGGAAGACCAAGAAACCCCACCCCAACCCTCCCATCAAGGAAGGGGGCAAGGAAATCCCGGCGGACAAAGCGCACAGAGTAGCGCATCCAATCAAACAAGTAGCGAGAATATCTTCATCCGCACGATAGCCACCAAGACGCGCGTGCATGAGCAGGAGGCGTTGATGATTAGTTACAAGCTCTATTTCGCGAACGTGGATGTAGCGCAACTGACGAACAACATCAAGCTTCCGGAGTTCACGGGTTTCCTCAAACAGGAGTTGGAGCAAGGCGAGATACAAACCGAGTTAGAACACTATAACGGCAGGAATTACCAAACGGCGGTTCTCTACCGCACGATCCTTTATCCGCAGCACTCCGGCGATATCACTATAGATCCGGCGCATTTCGAAGCTATCATTCGTGTGCAGACCCAACAACGTGTGCGGTCTATCTTCGATGATTTCTTCGGTTCGTACACCAACGTGACCAAAGCTCTGACAGCGCCAAGCGTCACTATTCATGTAGCGTCACTGCCCGGAGGCAAACCGGCAGGGTTCAGCGGCGGCGTAGGTAAGTTCACCATGACACCCTCTATCAGCCAAACGGAGATCCAAGCCAACGAGGCTGTGACCATCAAGTTGGACATCTCCGGTTCGGGCAACATGAAGCTCATCAAGACGCCAGCCATCGATTGGCCCGAAGGGTTTGAACCGTACGACCCCAAAGTGACGAATAACTTCAAGACCACCCCATCGGGTGTGAGCGGTACCAAATCCATTGAGTATCTCGCTATCCCGCGGAGTGCCGGAGAATACACTATTCCTGCGGTTAAGTTCAGCTATTTCGACATCGAGGAGAAGGTCTATAAGACCCTCACCACCCCCGAATACACCATCCTTGTGAAACGCGGGGCGAATGAGTCATCTGCCAACAGCGATCAGCCGTCTGCCGTCGTTTCGTACACGCAGAAAGAGAATATCAAGCAATTAGGCACAGATATACGCTATATTGACACCAAAGCGCCGAAAAAGAATACGGAATACAGTGTACAGAATATAGATTTGATTTGGCTCTGGTATGTATGCCCTGCATTCATTGCCATGATTCTCCTGATTGTATTGCGTAAGCAAATCAAGGAGAATGCCGACTTGGCGCGGGTACGCTACAAACGCGCGAACAAAGTAGCCAAGAAGCGCCTCAAAGCAGCCGCAGCCGCTCTCAAAGCGAATGATAAAGATGTATTCTATGCTGCGATTGAACAAGCCGCATGGACGTACCTCAGCGACCGTTTGTCTATCCCGACAGCGGACCTGAATAAGGATAATATCGCCGCTCTGCTGACGCAGAAAGGTGTATCGGAGACACTGATAGCGGAGGTCAAGAACGTGCTTAGTACGGCTGAGTTTGCCCGCTACGCACCGACGACCGATCATGCGATGGAGGATTTATATCGCGACACAACGAACCTGATTAACAATTTGGAGGAACAGAAATTATGAAATATCTAAATAACTTCGGTATATCGGGATATCGATATATCGTTATATCGGGCCTTTTCTTATTCAGCGCGTTCAGCTTTGCTCAGAGCGATTTCGATATAGCGAACGCCGCTTACGCGGACGGGCGGTATGAAGAGGCAGCAGAGATTTATCAGACGTTGCTGGCAGAAGAACCCAATGCAACCCTCTATTACAATCTCGGAAATGCTTGTTTCAAGCAGGGTGAGTTAGCGCAGGCGATTCTCAATTATGAGCGAGCGCTGCGTCTCAATCCGAACCACAAAGATGCGCAGTTTAATTTGAAGTTCGCCGAGAGCCGGATCACCGATAATATCGTGGAGCAGGATTTCTTCCTTTCCGCATGGGCTCGCACGGTGCGTAACAGCCTAAGCGAAATGACTTGGTGGAGAGGATCTATCGGTCTGTTTATCATCGCATTGATCGGCTGTTCGATTTTCCTCTTAGGGCGCGAGTTATGGTTGCGCAAGACAGCTTTTCACGTAGCGTGGATAGCCCTGCTCTTCTCGTTGATAGCAGGGCTGAACGCCGGCTCGTTGCATCAACGAAACACCCTGCGCAATGAGGCTATCATCACACAGGGTGTTGTCAATGTCAAGTCTTCGCCCGACCGCTCGGGAACAGACCTCTTCACCATTCACGAAGGCACTAAAGTGACCATCCGTGAGACCCTCGGCGAATGGGTTAACGTACGCGTTGCCCAGAACGAAGGCTGGATGCGGGCTGCTTATCTGGAGCGGATATAGCTCCGCTGGTACGAGAGGAAGTGCCACTTGTTTGAGTACTACCGCTTGTACGGCTGGCATTCATGCTCTCCCGTTTCATAGTAGTTGTACGACCTGTAGCATCGGTGGTTGTCACCGTGGTACGGGTCGTACCGCTTTTATTAACGCGGGTAGAGATCGAATTAGCCGCTCCGGAGGTTGTAGTAATGGCTCCGGAGGTGCGCGGAGAACTCTTCTCTACCTCCGTACGGAGTTGCTCAGCATTGCGGACGGTAACGCCGGACGAAGCGGCAGCACACGTCACACGCTGCTCGAATGAGTCACTCGGATGTTGCGTCCCATAATCATTCCTGCGGTACGACTGAGTCATCTCCGTATAACCGCTATAGAACGGCTGTGAGGGGTAGTCACAATGATGGCAGTAATGATGGTTCGTCATATAAGTCTTCACATACGCCTGGTAATGGTTGACATACACCGGTTTGGGCTGGGTGTAATACGATGGGAAAGACCCATAGTAATACGGCGAAGACCAAACGGCATATTTCGAACGACCATAGACGCTCCATAAGGGCGGACGTTTCACAAAGACTGGACGAACGATATAATTATAGCCATACAGATAGCGATCTCCGATCACCTCCACATACAACACATCCGACCTGCGCTCCGCTACAATAGTAGCCACATCCTGGAACACTCCGGGCGCCAAGCAAGCTTGCAGCAAGAGCGTATGGTAATAGCCTTTGGAGGTCTCTATCACACGCACATAATCCACCCATCCGTCCCTGTTGAGATCAAGATTATTGATCATATAGCGGCTGGAGTTCAGTATCTGCTCGAAATCACGTACCGAGTTCGACTCCGCGAAAGCCGCAGCTACCGCATTGAGATCCAAAGAGAAACAGGGATCGGTGTTATAACGCGTCACGGTGAAAGAAGTTACGGTCTTCACCTTCGGCGAAGGCGTAGTAACCGTCGTCACATACGTGGGAGCAGGTTTCTTCTCATGCACCACTACCGGATCAGAGACCGTGTATATTGACGTCCAACAGCCGGTCATGAGGAAGGACAAAGGCACGATGTACAATGTACGAAAAAACTTATTCATAATTATCAATTCTCAATTACAATGTTTTCGCTACTTCAATCTCTTCGAAGGACTCGAGGATATCTCCTTCCTTGAGGTCATCGTATGCCTTGAGGCTCAGACCGCACTCGGTGTTGACACCAGCTTCCTTAATATCATCCTTAACGTGCTTGAGGGATGCGAGTTCGGCGGTCTTGATTACAATACCGTCACGGATGACGCGTACCTTGTTACCGCGTTTGATCTTACCCTCACGCACAATACAACCGGCGATCGTACCGACCTTGGAGATATGGAAAGTCTGGAGTACCTCGAGGGTAGCTGTGACTTCTTCTTTGACTTCCGGAGCCAACATACCTTCCATAGCGGCCTTGACCTCGTTGATGGCATCATAGATGATAGAGTAGATGCGGATATCCACTTCCTCGGTCTCCGCCATCTTACGTGCAGAGCCGGTAGGACGAACATTGAAGCCTACGATGATCGCATCCGAAGCAGCTGCTAACATCACATCGCTGTCAGATATAGCACCCACAGCTCCGTGAATGACGTTGACTTGGATATTCTCCGTGGAGAGTTTGATAAGCGAGTCTTTGATAGCCTCTACCGAACCGTCCACATCGGCTTTGACGATAATATTCAGTTCTTTGAAGTCACCGATAGCCAGACGACGACCGATCTCTTCGAGTCCGACGTGTTTCTTCGTGCGGATGGATTGCTCACGTTGGAGTTGCTCACGTTTGTTAGCAATCTCACGTGCCTCTTGCTCAGTCGGCAGGACGTTGAACTCGTCACCTGCCTGCGGCGCACCATTCAGACCAAGGATAGAGCACGGTTCACCCGGGCGAACCTCCGTGATCTTCTGACCACGCTCATTGAACATCGCTTTGATACGACCATGGAACGTGCCGGCAAGCACGATGTCGCCCATATGAAGCGTACCATCCTGCACAAGCAACGTAGCCACATATCCGCGTCCTTTGTCGAGCGAGGACTCAATGACCGAACCTTTTGCACGACGTTTGGGGTTTGCTTTGAGGTCAAGCAGTTCTGCCTCGAGGAGCACTTTCTCCAAGAGTTCATAGACACCATCTCCCTTCTTCGCGGAGATCTCCTGACACTGGTATTTACCACCCCAGTCCTCCACGAGGATGTTCATGTTGGATAGTTGCTCACGGATCTTATCGGGATTAGCGCCGGGTTTATCGACCTTGTTGATCGCGAAGACCATCGGCACACCGGCCGCCTGCGCGTGGTTGATCGCCTCGATGGTCTGCGGCATGACGGCATCGTCGGCAGCGATGATGATGATTGCTATATCCGTCACTTTCGCACCACGTGCACGCATGGCGGTAAATGCTGCGTGACCCGGGGTATCGAGGAAGGTAATATGCTGACCATTCTTGAGTTTGACGTTATACGCACCGATGTGCTGGGTGATACCACCCGCCTCACCGGCAATCACATTCGCGTTACGGATGTGGTCCAACAGCGAAGTCTTACCGTGATCGACGTGACCCATGACCGTGATGATCGGGCAGCGCGGCTCGATGTCTTCGTCGTTAACCACCTCGTCGGCATTGATTTCCTCTACCACGTGCGCCGATACATACTCGGTTGTATAACCGAACTCCTCGGCAACGAGGTTGATGGTCTCGGCATCGAGGCGTTGGTTGATAGAAACGAACAAGCCGAGCGACATACAGGTACCGATAATCTTATTCACCGGCACGTTCATCATAACCGCCAAGTCATTCGCCGTAACGAACTCGGTCAGCTTGAGCACTTTGGATTGCTCCTGTGCCTCCATCTTCTCCAATTCATGCTTCTCGCGCTCCTGCTCACGGCGTTCGCGTTTGTATTTAGAGGTATTGGACTTGTTCTGTTTCTGCTGCAGACGATTGAGCGTCTCTTTGAGCGCCTTATCTACTTCTTCCTGTGTAGCCTCACGAGGTTTATTATTCTTATTCTTGTTCTTACCTGCTTGGTTACGTTTGTCGTTCGGATCTACTTTTGCAGCGCCTTTGATACGTTCGCGTTTACGCTTCTCGGCAGCGGCTTGCTGCTGTGCTTGCTGCGCCTGTTGACGCTCCTCACGCTCTTTACGTTTCTGCTCTTTGGTCTTCTTAGCAGGACGAGTAGAGGTATCAATCGAGTCGAGGTCAATTTTTCCGAGCACTTTCGGAGTATTCTTCAGTTCCGGTTTACCGAGCGTGAAGATTTCCTTTTTGGGTTTCTCGGGTGAGGGAGCAGGTTTTGCAGCTTCTTGGGCAGCCTTTGCTGCTGACGCTTCTGCCGCCGCTTTCTCTGCCTCCTTACGGGCTTTTTCCGCCTCTTCGGCTGCACGCTGCGCCGCTACACGCGCAGCCTCACGTTTCGCCTCCTCTGCCGCCAGACGAGCCGCTTCCTCTGCTTCTTTAGCGCGCTTCGCCTCTTCCGCAGCTTGACGCTCCGCGTCTTCTCGAGCCTGACGAGCCGCAGCCAGACGATCGGCTTCTATCTTTGTTGCCATGTCTTTGTTGAACTCTTTGGCGAGCAAGAGATAGAGGTCGTCATCGATACGTACGTTCGGATCGGACTCAATGGTATGACCGTTCTTCTCGCACCAAGCGGTGAGAGTAGCCATACCGATATTTAATTCTTTACATGCTTTAATTAACTTTATTGCCATATCGCGTGAACTAAGGCTCAATACGATTCGCGACTACGTCGCTCATGTGAATTCTTGCCTTGTTCCCGCTCTTCGATCGGCAAAGGGTTTTACCGACCGAGGGGGAACCCTCTTAGTTCGGAGAGGGAATATATGGTTATTAATCGTTTTCGAACTCAGCCGAGAGAATTCGGAGTACCTCATCGATGGTCTCCTCCTCGAGGTCGGTTTTAGCGAGCAACTCTTCTTTGGACATAGCCAGCACATCTTTGGCGGTGTCCAGACCGATTGCCTTGAAGGCATCGAGTACCCACTGATCGATCTCGTCGTTGAACTCGTCCAGATAGATATCATCGAGGTCCTGCTCGCTCATCTCACGGTAAACATCAATCTCATAACCGGTCAGCATAGACGCCAACTTAATGTTATATCCGCCCTTACCGATAGCCAGACTTACCTCATCCGGCTGGAGGTACACTTTTGCTGCCTTTGCCTCTTCGTCAATCTCCATCGACGAGATCTTAGCAGGCGCGAGCGCACGCTGGATATAAAGGTTTATGTTCGGCGTATAATTGATGACGTCGATGTTCTCATTACGCAACTCGCGCACGATACCATGAATACGCGCGCCTTTCACGCCCACACATGCGCCTACGGGGTCAATGCGCTCGTCGAAGGTCTCTACCGCTACTTTCGCACGCTCACCTGGGATACGAGCAATCTTCTTAATAGCGATCAGGCCCTCTTTCACTTCCGGCACTTCCTGTTCGAAGAGACGCTGCAAGAAGAGAGGACTGGTACGAGAGAGGATGATTTTCGGGTTCTGGTTCTTGTTATCCACCTGCACAACTACGGCGCGAACCATCTCTCCCTTGCGGTAATAATCCGTCGGAATCTGGTTCTGCTTAGGCAAGTACATCTCATTGCCCTCTTCATCCAAGAGCAACATCTCTTTCTTCCATACCTGGTACAACTCACCGGTCACCACCTGACCCATCATTTCCGAGTATTTGAGATAGAGGTTCTCCTTCTGCAACTCAAGGATTTTCGATGCCAAGGTCTGGCGCAAGTTAAGGATCATACGACGACCGAAAGACTGCATGTCCACTTTGTCGGTAAAGTCCTCACCCACTTCAATCTCGGGATCCGTTTCCCTTGCCTCGCTCAACGAGATTTGGGTTTCGGGGTTCGCTACGTCATCGTCCTCCATTACCAGACGGTTTCGGTAGATCTCAAGGTCACCTTTGTCCGGGTTGATGATCACATCGTAGTTAGCATCCGTACCGTACATCTTCGCGATCACGTTGCGGAACGAATCCTCCAGTACGTTAATAAACGTCTGTTTGTCAATTCTTTTGAAGTCCTTAAACTCCGAAAAGATGTCAATCAAATTGATTGTTTCTTGGTTTTTTGCTGTAGCCATTTTTGTATTTAGAATTTTAAATCATATTTCACATATTTCGGCTCGTCATACCGCCATGTATGCGTTACGATCTGCGTCTGTTTGCGTTTCTTGCCTTCGACAGTCATTTTCTCCTCCACATCTACAGAGAAAGTATCTTCATCCACACTCACCAGCTGTCCGTGGAACTTCTTTCCGTCCGCCAACACCTCGACATCATGCCCGAGGTTTTTCTCATACTGAATCTTCGTTTTGAAAGGGTCGGTCAGGCTCACACTTCCCACTTCCAACGAGTAATCGGGCTCTACGTCATCCAACTTCTCCATGAGGAAATGATTCAACTCCGCACAGAAATCTACATCCACGCCAGCAAGGCGATCCACCTCCACGAGGATGTCATTCCCTGAAGAAACATTGAGCGTAACCAACTCATAATCGGTACCCTTCAGGTACTCTTCAATCCATTCTTGTAAATCTTCTTTCAACATAATTTTTAAAGCATGAGGGAACTCCTTTCGGGGTCCCCTCTGTCATTTCACGGTGCAAAGGTACTACTTTTTTTTGAATTGACCAAATTTTTTAGTAAAAAAATCATTTTTTGTCATATAATTCCTCTTTTATTGGATAAAATGTAAGTTCCATTTCGCATTTTCAGGTTATAAACATTATTTTTTATATTTTATTTGCATATATGAAAAAAAAGCAGTAATTTTGCAGCCCGTTTAAAGGAAAAGTGCCGTTTGGCGCAACTCGCAAGCGGTTTTAGAAGGCGAATCTGAATACTAAATATAACAAACAATGATTTTATTTGATGTAAAAAAACATGTATTAGCACCGCTCACACTTTTATTGGTGCTATTCTTGTGGTTTGCTCCGGTATCGATGTTTCACATTGATGGTCTGACAGTTGTTCAGCAGCGCACGATTGCTATCTTCTGCTATGCAGCCTTAATGTGGATGTTTGAAATCATCCCTGCTTGGGCAACTTCTGTCAGCACAATCGTTCTTCTGCTGTTGGCGGTTTCGAACAAAGGTTTTACCACCCCTGAGTTAGGAGATTTGGTTAATTTCAAGGAATTGATGGCGGCGTTTGCGGACCCGATTATCATGCTTTTCCTTGGTGGTTTTGTGCTTGCGATTGCTGCCAGCAAAGTAGGTCTGGACGTTTATCTGGCGCGTATTCTGCTCAAGCCTTTCGGTACCAAACCTCAGTTCGTGTTGTTAGGATTTCTGACGCTTATCAGCATCATGTCGATGTTCATGTCCAACACCGCTACCGCTGCTATGATGTTAGCCTTCTTGGCGCCGGTTCTTAAGACCTTGCCGGTAGAAGGCGGAGGACGTGTCAGTCTGGCGCTCTCCATTCCTATTGCAGCCAACATCGGCGGTTTGGGAACGCCTATTGGTACACCTCCTAATGCCATCGCTATCGGTCAGTTAGCGTCCAACGGTATTGAGGTTGGTTTTGGCGCTTGGATGATTCGTTTTGTGCCGGTTGTGATTATCATGATTTTGTTTTCATGGTGGTTGCTCCAGGTCTTATTCCCTTTCAAAACGAAAAAGATTGAGATTGTCATTGGCGGTTCTTGCAAAAAGGACTGGAAATTCTGGACGGTAACGATTACTTTCATTGGCACTATTCTGCTCTGGATGACAGGAGAGATCACGAAACTCAACTCCAACGTAGTTGCTCTTATTCCGTTCGCTATCTTTGCTCTTTTAGGCATCTTTGAGCGCGATGATTTTGCGAAGATTGACTGGCATGTGCTTTGGATGGTTGCCGGTGGTTTTGCGCTCGGAACCGCTCTTAACAAGACCGGCTTAGCGGCAGCGCTTGTAGAAGCTATTCCGTTCGGCAGCTGGTCCGCAGTAGCAGTATTGGTTATTGCCGGTTTGCTAGGTTGGTTGCTTTCCAACTTCATTGCCAACTCATCGGCAGCGAACCTGCTGGTACCTATTTTAGCTGTTGTAGGAACAGCGATGAGTGAGAACTTAGCAGGCATGGGCGGCGTAACCACCTTGTTGGTCTGCGTAGCTGCTTCTACCTCCTTCGCAATGCTGTTCCCGATTTCTACTCCGCCGAACGCGATCGCTTCTTCGACAGGAATGATCAAGACGCACGACATGACCGTAGTAGGTCTTATTGTCGGTCTGCTCGGTATAGCTGTTTCATATGTTGTTGTACTCTTATTCCCTTTCTAAGATGAAAAGAAGTATTTTAATCTATATTCTCTGCGCAGTATGCAGTGTAGCTTTTGCGCAGGAAGAGAGCAAAGAGGCGAAGAAAGCGGCTATCAAGTCGCATCTGAAGCAACACTATCAGTTCTACGGATTTATCCGTAATTACTTCACTTTCGACAGCCGAGAGTCGATGTCCGGAACAGGTGACTTGTACAACTACCAGCCGTACGATGTGCTCTATAACCAAACGGAAGAGGAAGCAGCCGCTTCCGGCGTGCCCCGTCAGGATCTGAACGCACTCAGTACCTTCCGTTACCTCTCGCTCACTACGCGTGTAGGCGTTAATATAACCGGCTATAAATGGCGCAACACGGAGTTCGGCGGTAAGATCGAAGCGGATTTCTATGCTGCTTTGACCGGAACAGGTCACAAACTGAACGGAGACGCACAGCTCCGCCTACGTCAGGCTTATCTGACGCTTGGTTGGGACAGTCTGAAGATGGGTAAGGAGTATGCGCGTGTGGATCTTCTTCTCGGTCAGACATGGCACCCTATGGCAGCCGATTTATGCGATGCTATCGCGCTTAATTCCGGTGCTCCGTTCGGTCCTTTCAGCCGCACGCCGCAGGTGAAGATGGATGCACGGCTCGGTAAATATGTTACGCTGACCGGTGCTCTGTTATGGCAAATGAAATATACGTCGCAAGGTCCTAATGGCGCCTCGGCGGAGTATATTGCTTATAGCAAAACGCCGGAAGCTTATTTGGGTCTTTCGTTCCACGACAAAGGATTCCTTATGCGCTTGGGAGCCGATGTGCTCAGCATCAAACCGCGTCAGGTCGGACTGGCATTGGATGAGAACCTCGTTCCTCTCCAAAACCAAATATCGGTGAAGGTATCGGATCGTATTACCACCGCTTCGCCTTTCATCTATTTGCAGTACAAGAAAGGCGAGTTCTCCATCAAAGCGAAATCTATCCTCGCGGAGGCAGGAGAGCATATGAACATGAACGGCGGTTACGGCGTAAGCAGTATTAATCCGGACGGATCGTATTCGTACACTCCGACCCGCTCTTCCAATTCATGGATTAGTATCGTTTATGGCGGTAAAGTAGGCGCACAGGAGAGCAAACATCCGCAGAAATTACAAGGTATTTTGTTTGCCGGATATGCCCATAATTTCGGAACCAAACAGGCTTTATACGATCCCAATAAGAATGGTCGAATTGACGCAGACGAGGTAAAAAAATACTACTTTTATCCGCGTGCAAATAATATGAACCGGATGTTTCGTCTCTCGCCCACTCTGCTCTACACCGTGGGTAAGTTCCAATTAGGCTTGGAGTACGAGATTACGTCCGTTCATTACGGAGATGCCGCCCAAGGTTTGAATGCAAACAACGGTCTTGCAGACCTGGGTTTGCACTGGGTCACTAACCATCGTGTACAGCTCATGACGAAGTTTAACTTCTAAGCATAAGAAGGTAAAAATATTACTATTCCTTCAAAAAGTGGCATAAATATTTGTTTATGTCATTTTTTTGTTGTACCTTTGTGCCCGATTTTAAATTGCGTTAATATGCGCGCGTGGGAATAAGTGATTTAGAAATACTATTTGGGCATCATCCGCAGCTGGCAGCAGTACAGAAAGCGTTAGCCCATACAGACGCACATATTTTTTTGAGCGGCTTGCACGCGAGCGCCCGTGCGATGGCGTTACGTCAAATAGGAGCACCGCTCTTTGTGATCTTTGACAATCCAGAGGCAGCACAATACCTGTATGCCGATTTGAAGACGCTGAAGGCAGATGTACAGTTTTTTCCTGCTGCTCAGAAGAGACGGTCCGTTGATGAGGCGGCTTCTATCCAGCGTACGGAGACATTAACTGCGTTAGCCGGCAAGAACACCTCTATTGTAGTTACTTATCCGGAAGCGATTGCGGAACCTGTTCCTGCCCAACAGGAACTGGCCAGCCGCAGCATGACACTGAGAGTGGGACAAGAGATTCAACAGTCCGCTATCAGCCAACAGCTATCCGAATTGGGATTTGAGCATGTGGACTTTGTGTTTCAACCCGGGCAGTATGCAGTACGAGGTTCGATTGTAGATATCTATAGTTACAGCCATGATAATCCTTATCGTCTGGATTTCTTTGGCGACGAGATAGATTCTATACGCGAGTTCGACATAGAAGACCAACTATCGAAGAACAAAGTCGATTCCGCAGAGATTGTTGGTTCACCTAATGGTGAGCATAGCGCCAATGAGGCGTTGATCACAGACTACCTGACAGAGGAGTTTGTATGGGTGTCGAATAGCTGGCAAGTAGCGGATTATAAGGGGAATGGTCTAGGATTACCCCGTAATACTCTCGATTTACACAGGAGACGCACCATTGAAATAGGCGAGAAAAGCTCTTTGACGGAAAGTACGAAGGGGAAGGAGGAAAAGAGAGTGCCGGTGGTGTGTACGGAGATTGGTTTTAATATCAGTCCGCAGCCTGTTTTTCATAAGCAGTTTGACATCCTCACAGAGGACTTGCGTAAACATATTGAGGAAGGATATACGGTTTATGTGCTGGCTGATCAACAGAAACAGTTGGACCGTTTGAAAGCGATTTTTGAGAGCCTTGAACCATCGGAATTCAGTTCTCAGATTTCCTTTACACCAATTAATGCAACGCTGCATGAAGGGTTTGTGGATAAAGAATTGAAGATTTGCTGCTACACGGACCATCAGATTTTCGAGCGGTTCCACCGCGTGACGATGACGAGTGAGAACGCGCGAAGAGGTAAAGCGATTATCACGCTGCGCGAGATCAACCAGTTGCAGGTAGGCGATTATGTGGTACATAGCGACCACGGTATCGCCAAGTTCGGCGGTTTGGTAACCACACCCGTGAACGGCAAACCGCAGGAGATGATCAAACTGAACTACCGCGACGGAGCGAATGTGTTTGTGAGTATTCATAACCTGCATCGTATCAGCAAATACAAGGGCCGTGAGGGTTCGGAGCCGACGATTGCAAGGTTGGGAAGCGGAGCATGGGAGCGGCTGAAAGAACGCACGAAAGACAAGATAAAGGACATTGCGCGTGATTTGATTCGTCTCTATGCGACACGTAAGCAGCAGAAGGGATTTGCTTATTCGCCGGACGGATACATGCAGCATGAGTTGGAGGCTTCTTTCCTCTACGAGGACACGCCCGACCAAGCGAAAGCGACAGCTGATGTAAAGCGCGATTTGGAAAGTCCGATGCCGATGGACCGATTGGTCTGCGGCGATGTGGGATTCGGCAAGACCGAAGTGGCGATGCGTGCGGCGTTTAAGGTAGCGACGGACGGAAAACAAGTAGCAGTACTGGTGCCAACCACCGTTTTGGCGTTGCAACATTACAACACGTTCCGCGAGCGGATGAAGAACCTGCCGGTACGCATTGAATACCTGAGCCGGTTGAAGAGCCCCAAAGAGATCAAAGAGTTATTAGCGGATCTGGAAGCCGGCAAGATAGACATCCTCATCGGGACGCATAAGCTCATCGGCAAAGGCGTCAAATGGCACGATTTAGGGTTGCTTATTATTGACGAGGAACAGAAATTCGGCGTGGCTGCCAAAGAGAAGCTGAAGAGCCTAAGAACGAACATTGATGTACTGACGCTGACAGCGACCCCGATACCGAGGACATTGCAGTTTTCCCTGCTCGGAGCCCGCGATCTGAGCGTGATGACTACTCCGCCGCCGAACCGCTATCCGGTTCAGACAGAACTGATCACAATTGACGACGAGGACCTGATCAAAGAGGCCATCGATTTAGAGATGGGTCGTAACGGACAGATTTTCATCGTCAACAACCGGATAGAGATGCTTCCACGTATCGAGCGGCGTATTCATAAACTCTGTCCGGAGGCGCGTATCATCACGGCGCACGGTCAGTTGCCCGCAGGCGAGATGGAAGAACGACTCGAGGCGTTCATCAATTACGACTACGACATCTTGCTCTCGACGACCATCATCGAGTCGGGAGTGGACATCCCGAACGTGAACACAATATTGATCTTCAGCGCCGACAAATACGGTTTGGCAGACCTGCATCAGTTGCGTGGTCGCGTGGGAAGAAGTAACCGCAAGGCGTATTGTTACCTCATCGCGCCGGAGAAAGAGTTGCTGACCGAAGAAGCAAGGCGCCGCCTCGAGGCGCTGAGTACGTTTGCGGAGTTAGGCGCAGGTTTCAGTCTTGCCATGCAGGACCTCGACATCCGCGGAGCAGGAAACATGCTCGGAAGCGAGCAGTCGGGCTTTATTGCCGACTTGGGTTATGAGACTTATCAGCGGATCTTGAACGAAGCCGTGGAGGAGTTGAAGGAGGAAGAAGGGTTGGGAAATGATGAAATGAGCGCGACTACGTCGCTCAATGATGGAATGATGGGCGCGCAGCGCCTTTGGTGCGCAGACAGCCAGTTGGAGACGGACTTGCCCATCTGCTTCCCGACTGATTATATCGAGAACATATCCGAACGAATCACGCTATACAGAGAGTTGGATAACTTACGGAGCGAAGAGCAGTTACTCGATTTCCGCAAACGGCTGATAGACCGTTTCGGTGTACTGCCCGAACCGGCAGAGGAGTTACTGAGCGTAGTGCGGTTGAGATGGATATGTTGCCGGCTGGGAGTAGAGAAAATACTGCTCAAAGGGGAGCGGCTGACGATGTACCTCGTGCAAAACAAAGACGCGTACTGGCAATCCGAACAATTCGGACGTATCATCCAATACGCCGCCACGCGCCCCGAACGCTGTCTACTGCACGAAGAGAAAGACAAAAAAGGCCTCCCGACGGGACGACGCATGGTGACCATCACCAACGTCAAGACAATCGGAGGAGCCATTAAGCTGCTATCGTTAATAGAAACGCTAAATAGCTAAATAAAATGAAATTTATAGGTATCATACCGGCACGCTATGGATCGACCCGTTTTCCGGGCAAGCCCTTAGAAGACATCTGCGGCAAGACCGTCATTCGACGCGTTTATGACCAAGCTTCTCTGGCTCTCGACACCGTGGTGGTAGCCACAGACGATGACCGTATCTACGACGCTGTGGAGATTTTTCACGGCAAGGTAGTCATGACCCGTCCGGATCATACCTGCGGTACCGATCGTTGTTTGGAGGCCTACCACGCTATCACGACGCCATTATGGCGAGCGCAGAACGGAGCAGATACCGTCATCATCAACATACAAGGCGACGAACCCTTCATCCAACCCGAGCAGATAGAGACGTTGATGAAGTGTTTTGACCGAGAAGAGACGCAGATAGCGACCCTCGTCCGCCCGTTCACAGACAAGGACAGTCAAGCCGATTTGGAGAACCCGAATACACCGAAAGTGGAATGGGACAAGACCACGGGCATTGCGCAGTTATTCAGCCGCAAGGTCATTGCTTGCGAAGACGGGAGTCATTACCGCCACATCGGCATCTACGCTTATCGCGCCGACGTGTTGGAGCAAATCGTCCAACTGCCTCAGAGCCCGATGGAGAAAGCGGAGCGCTTGGAACAACTACGATGGCTCGAGAACGGATACTGTATCCGCGTAGGCGTTACGAATATTCAGACAATCGGAATCGACACGCCGGAGGATCTGAAGAAAGCAATTGAATGGTACAGATATAATGGATAATTGAGAATTGAAAATTATTAACCTTATAAAACACAAAAGATTATGGCAAAAGGAAATTGTCCTACCCCGCACAATGGTGCGCAGTATGGAGAGATTGCAAAAACAGTGATTATGGCAGGCGATCCGCTCCGCGCAAAACTGATGGCAGAGCGTTATTTGGAGAACCCGCGTTTGGTGAATCAAGTACGTAACATGTTCGCATACACCGGCACGTACAAAGGAAAAGAAGTAACCGTAATGGGTCACGGTATGGGTATTCCGTCCATCGGTATCTATACATACGAGTTATTCAATTTCTACGATGTAGAGACCATCATTCGCGTGGGTTCGTGCGGTGCGCGTCAGAACTATGTACAGCTCGGCGACATCGTGATTGCCTTGGGAAGTTGCACGGAGAGTAACTATGCAGACCAATTCGACCTGCAAGGCAATTTTGCACCGATTGCAGACTTCTATTTAGCCCGCAAAGCGGTAGAAGCATGTGAGAAATTCGGATACCGCCATCACATAGGAAACGTCTATTCGGCAGATGTGTTCTATTCCGAAGACCCGCGTAAGGCCAATTGGACGAAGATGGGCGTTCTGGCAGACGAGATGGAGGCTCCGGCGCTGTACCTCAATGCCGCACGCGCAGGCAAGAAAGCCCTCGTCATCTGTACGGTCAGCGATCATATCCTGACGGGCGAAGCAACAACCGCTGAGCAACGCCAGAACTCGTTCACCAACATGATGGACGTTGCATTTGATATAATTTAAACAAATAATAAATGGATAAAAACACTTGGGTCGGCTTCCTTCTAATAGCCGCAATCATCGTCGGGTTCACCATGCTCAATCGTCCGTCGAAAGAGCAACTGGCTGAACGTCAACGTGTACAAGATTCAATCAATCTCGCGCGCATGGCGCAGCTCGAGGCACAGCGTCTCTCGGATTCTATCCAGATGACGCTCGATGCCGCCGAAGAATCCATCGCCGTGGAGAGCGAAGAGACGAAACCGGAAGAAGAATGGGTAACGCTGGAGAACGAACATCTGCGTTTGACACTGTCATCGTACGGCGGTGTCATCCAACGCGCAGAACTGCTTGATTATCATGCATCTGGCGACAGTATCAATCCGCTATGTCTGTTCCGTGCAAACGAGGCTTCCTTTGGATTCACGCTCATCACCATCAATAATCGTATTCTGCAGACCTCTAATCTGTATTTTACGCCCGTTGCCGTCGAAGAGCCGAACAAAGCTATTCTGCGTCTGCCGACGGCGGATGAGAACGCATGGTTGGATTTTGTATATGAGTTGAGCGACTCGTACATGGTGCATCTGTCACTCGTGCCTCATAACATGCAGAACGTGTTGGCACAGAACATGAACTCGCTTGAGCTTCAATGGCGCCAATTGATTCCGCAGCAAGAGCAGGGACGTAAGTTCGAAGAGCGTTATGCTCAGCTGCAATACATGCTTTCCGGTGGCGAGATGGAGAAACTGAGCGAGAGCAAAGACGATGACGCCAAAGAATCGGCACGTGTGCGCTGGATTGGTTATAAAGACCAGTTCTTTT
Source organism: uncultured Bacteroidales bacterium (assembly GCA_946406195.1). Taxonomy (GTDB): domain Bacteria; phylum Bacteroidota; class Bacteroidia; order Bacteroidales; family Paludibacteraceae; genus Colicola. Next base: position 9,885 of record CAMJJT010000009.1, on the reverse strand, counting down.
CGACCGTCCTCATCGCCGACGATGCGTTCAGTTCGTCGCAGTTCAGCTCACGTGTACAGAACCGCTACTCGGGCTACATCAAAGAATACGCAACCCATACCTCCGTTCCGTTCGACATAACGGGCAAGACGATCACCGGTATGCGTTGGTATATGGGTCCGAACCATTACCACACGCTCAAGGCGTATGACGATGGTGTGGCGAAAGAAGACCGTCTCTATCTGAACAAACTCGTTCCATTAGGATGGAAAATCGTCAGCTGGATCAATACGGCTTTGGTGATTCCGATGTTCGATCTGTTTACCTCATGGGGTTTGCATATCGGTATCGTGATCCTGCTCATGACGCTGGTGATCAAACTGATTATCCTGCCATTCGTGTTCGTCAGCTATAAATCGAGCGCCAAGATGCGTGTATTGAAACCGCAGATTGACGAGATCAATGCGAAATATCCGGCGGACAAGATGCAAGAGCGTCAGGCTGCAACCATGCAGCTCTATCAGCAAGCAGGCGTCAGTCCGATGATCGGCTGTCTGCCGATGTTGTTCCAGTTCCCGGTATTGATGGCTATGTTCTGGTTCCTGCCGACGGCCATCGAGCTCCGCGGCAAGTCCTTATGGTGGGCAGAGGATCTCTCGACCTACGATGCTGTTTTCCATTGGGGCTTCAATATTCCTTTACTCGGAGACCATCTGTCTCTGTTCTGCCTCTTGATGACCATCTGTAACATCGGTTACACCTACATCACCATGCAGTCACAGGCGACAGACCCGAACATGAAGTTCATGAAATACATGATGTACGCGATGCCGCTCATGTTCCTGTTCATCTTCAATGACTACGCAGCAGGTCTGAGCTATTACTACCTCTTATCGCTGTTCATCACCATCTTACAGACGATGATCTTCCGTTGGTCATTGGATGATGCAAAGATGCTCAAAGAGATGGAAGAGAACAAAAAGAAACGAGCCGGTAAACCCAAATCCGGATTTATGGCTCGCTTAGAGCAGATGCAACGCGAACAACAGCGAATGGCTCGCGAGAATGCAAAAGCCAATATGCGCCGATAAAAAAACACGGGGCGGTGTTAAGCCGCCTCGTGTACTTGAACTTTCATTAACTCGCTTCCTACAAGCGCTTCGCCGGCCGGCGAAAGAGTAACGCCATCGCTCTCGAGCAACTCATCATAATTATTGCATGCCAGCATCGGACTGGTGATATCAATAATATGCACGCATTGCTGAGCAGCCAAACGGAACAACAAGAGATTATACAGCGCATGTATATTACGCAAACGCTCTGTCTTGCCGCCCAACCAATAAAGCAGGTTTTTGCGTTCCTGCATACTCATGCCACGGGTGATGTACGCGAAATAACGGTTCTCATCCATGATCGGAAGACTAACCAAAACAGGTTCATAACCCTGCGCACGCGCTTGAGCGATCTTACTAATATATAGAGCTTTGTACGCTACCAAATCAATATTGGACTCATGACGACCACTGGGATTTGCAGCAATTGCGTTCCAATCGAATTGTAAGCCACTCTCGGGTTGAATAATAAAAGTCTTGTCCATAACAGTAAGTTTTTTAAAATCGATGCAAAATTACTGCTTTTCGGTCACGCACGCAACAAATTGTGATTAGTGACGAAAAAAATGTGACAAAAACATGCAAAATAAGGACTAAATCGCAAATATAGTGACGAAAAATTTCAATTTGAATTTTCGTCACACTAAAATAGGAGACTAAAATATGATTAAAATCCCTGCTTCTTTCCATTCGATTACGGCAACGATACTGCATATTATAGCCATTCCCGTCTTTTTTATCGGCTTTGTACTGATCTATGAAAGTCACTGGATGTTGCGGTACACGGATATAGGTCCGGGCAGTACGATTAACACATTGCTACTTGCCTCTATTCTGATTGGCGTAGAGATTATCTCGCGTATTCTGATGCTGTATGTAGGGCGGAGAAGTCGTTTGAACTGGTGGCAATACACATTCTGGACATTAGGCGAGATATTCGTTTTCTCTTGTTTTGCAGCCTTGTACATGGCGCTTTTGTATGGTAATTATGGATACTTCCCTGCCTTAGGTGAATGTCTGCGTATGTCGTTCGCAACGCTCAGCTATCCTTACATCGCTTTCGCTTTACTCATCGCGGTTATCAAACCCGACGAGGATGAAGTAGCAGAAGAGGATCTGGTGCGTTTTGCAGACAGTACAGGGCGCCTCAAATTAGTGATAGCGAATGATGTGATCCTCTATATTGAGGCGCAAGAAAACTATGTATCCGTACATTATATGGAGGGCACGACGCATAAAGAGTATTCGCTGCGTCAATCGATGCGTGGCATTGAAGAGCTGATGGACAAACATGGTATCATCCGCTGCCAGCGTTCATACTTCGTCAATCCGCGTCACGTCAAAGTGCTCAGGCGCGACAAAGAAGGCATGATTCAAGCGGAACTGGATGTGCTCAACAGCAAACCCGTTCCGGTTTCTCCGAAATACTACGAGCAATTAAGCAAAATGCTATAAGAAGTTAATAGTAGAAAGACCAACTATTTCAAGCTATTGACGAGCATACCACACGCGGCAAGGATATCTTCGCCGCGTGATTTGCGTATAGTGGTAGTGATTCCATTTTCGGTCAGATAATCCCGCAACCATTCCATCTGCTTCTCATTGGACGCCGGAAAATGCCGGTTCTCTTTATGGGTCGTCGCTACATCCTCCACGCCCTCATGGAAACGAATCAGATTAATTCGGCAAGAAAGACCTTTGAGCAACCGCAGTAACTCTTTGGCATGCCGCGGTGTATCATTCAAACCTGCCCAACAGATATATTCAAAACTGACGCGCCGTTGATGCGACCAATCGTATTGCTTGAGAAGGGTTACGATATCGGTGATGGACATCAGTTTTTCTGCCGGCATAATCTCCTTGCGCTCCACGGAAAAAGGATTATGCATCGATACCGCCAGATGACACTCGCTCTCCTCTAAGAAACGCTTCATCGCAGGAATACCGACCGTTGAGACAGTGATACGTTTAGGCGACCAAGCGCAACCATAATCCGCCGTCATAATCTCCAATGCCCGCAGGATATTATCCAAGTTATCCATCGGTTCGCCTTCTCCCATGAAGACGATATTCGTGAGGTCCTCGAAATAGAAAATCTGATTTAGAATATCCGCTGCAGAAAGATGTCCGTGAAAACCGAGCGTTCCGGTCATACAGAAGCGGCAGCCCATCTTACATCCTGCTTGCGTTGAGACGCAGAGCGTAGCGCGATCTTCTTCAGGAATATAAACTGCTTCTACGAAGCGTCCTGCTTCGCCTGATTGTGCATTTTGCGGTTGAATTTCAAAGAGGTACTTCCGTGTTCCATCTTGACTAACCGCTTCGCGCACGGGCGCGCATCTTCCTATTATATAGCGTGCTTTGAGGGCTTCTCGACCTTTGAGGGATATATTCGTCATCTGGTCGAACGAAGTCGCCCGCTTGACATAGAGCCATTCCGCCAGTTGTTTACCGGCGAATTTCTGCAAACCGACGCTCATTGCCGCCTCTTGCAGTTCAGTCAATGTTTTGCCTAAAAGGACGTCCATTATTTTGCGACAGCCATCTCCTTATACATTGACACATCCACATGCGGATAAGCGAACGTGAAGCCCTGCGGCGGAAGTTCAGTATAGAATCGTTCCTGCATCGTAAAGAACACATCCCAGTAATTCGCGGCGCGTACCCAAGCACGTACCACAAACGTGATATCACTGCTGTTAAGCGATTTGAGCGCCACAAAAGGAGCAGGAATAGCATCCATCCGGTAGTTGACGGTAGATAACTGATAAGCGGTTATATTCAACTCTTTATAGAGTGCCTGCATATCTGTATCTGCTTGGAGCACACGTTCATCGCTGTTGATAATAGCCAAAATGGCCTCCTTGCAAGCCGCAGCGTCCACGCCGTAAGACACACTTACTTCCCAGTCCACCCTACGAATCGGACGACCGTTGTAGTTATTGATCGTTCCGTTAGACAGCGCACCATTCGGCAGGATCACCACGCGGTTATCCATCGTCAGAATCTTCGTAGCGGTGATATTCACTTCCACCACTTTACCCATCACACCTTGCGTCTCTATCACATCCCCTGCTTTGAAGGGTTTGAACGCCAGCAGCATCAGTCCTCCGGCAAAGTTTTGGACGGTACCGGACAAAGCCATACCGATTGCCATACCTCCTGCCGCCAGCAGTGCCGCGAGCGAGGTGGTATCTACTCCCAAAGTTCCTACGGAGATGATCACCAACAGCACTGTCAGCGATATAGAGATGAAAGACGAAATGAACGAAGCGATAGTTGGTTCGGTCTTACGGCGAGCGAAAACACGCTTGAGGCCTCTCTTCACCAGATCAATCAGCCACATGCCTATCGCAAAAAGAATCAAGGCCGCTAACACCTTCATTCCGAAAACCAGCATCGATTGCACAACATTATGCCAGAAATCTACCGGACTCTCTTTCGCCATCTCCAGCATCTGCTGCGCGTTCGAGCGGATCGAGTCCTGCCGTTGTTGAATCTGCTCCACAGTCAAGGCGGTTTGCAGTAAAATCGTAAGTAAATTTGCCATCCTTATCGTATTCTGTCCGCAGCGCGTACGAGTGCCTCATCCTTGAGGATGCGACGCGTAGCCATCAGGGTTAATACCATACAAATCAAAGGGAACGAGGCGTAAGGCAGGATATGCCATTCCACATTCATACTGATCTTTGCAAGCCAAATATACAGCGCCAGCACACCATAATATCCCAGACAGAGCATCACAAGAAATATATTCAACCGAGCCTGCAAGATACGTTTCTTATAGAGGAATATATCCGTAAACGCTAACGCAGGGATGAGCGCTGTGGTGAGGAGGAGTCCCCATACACCTTGCAGCGGAGCACCTCCTAAGGCGCCTAATTCCCATACTTGCAGCATTTCCGCTTCTTCCGGCGTCACCAATTGCACTACCGGCAACCAAATAAGCGCCATACCTAAAGCCACTACGGCCAATAAATAAAGTGTTTGAATACGCTGTATCATGCCAATTATCTATTTTCAGTTATCAATTTTTCATTGCATCTTCGAGGGAAGCGCATTTATCGCCATGAGCGTTCACCCATCCGATCTGTTTGGCAGGGTTTCCGACCATAAGAGCGTACGGCGGTACATCTTTGGTCACCACCGATCCGGCGCCAATAAGGCAATACTTTCCCAGACGATGTCCGCACACGATAGTAGCATTAGCTCCAACTGATGCGCCCCGTTCAATAATCGTCTCGCGGTACTCATCCTTGCGACTTACCGCCGCACGGGGATTGATCACGTTCGTGAAAACCATCGAAGGACCAAGGAACACATCGTCCTCACATTTCACGCCCGTATAGACGGACACATTATTCTGTATTTTACAGTTACGACCGAGTACCACCTCCGGCGAGATAACCACGTTCTGACCGATATTGCAATCCTCACCAATCGTACAACCGCGCATGATATGACTGAAATGCCATATTTTGGTGCCCTTCCCTATCTGACAACCCTCGTCCACATAAGACGATTCATGAACAAAATAATCTTTTTCCATTAGAAGAATATTCTCAATAAATCATTACCGTTAGCAAGCACCAACAAAGCAATCAGAATCCAAAAACCTATTTCGTTGGCTTTCTCCAAGAATTTATCACTCGGCTTGCGGCGCGTGATCATCTCCACTAAGATAAAGAGGATGTATCCGCCGTCCAGCGCAGGGATAGGAAGGAAGTTCATGAAAGCAAGGATGATATTCAGCACTGCCGTCATGCTCCAGAAGGCGTACCAACTCCAAGCGGAGGGGAAGAGGCTTCCGATTGCATAAAAACCGCCTACGGATTGTGCTCCCTCTTTCGTGAAAATCAATCGGAACTGCTTCACATAGTTCACCAGAATACCCCATCCTTGACGAATACCTGCCGGCACAGCCTGCAAGAACGTATAGGACGTATGTTCGTACTCAAATGAGATCAGAGATTGTACGCCTAAGAGGCACTCGTCGCCCAGAAAAGCATTAGTCGTCATAAGTTCACCTTCACGGTAGAAATCAATCGCTACCGAGTCGCAAGGATGCTTGCGCAGTTCCTCCACCATCATCGTGTTACAAGGCGTGCTCACTCCGGCTATCGCAACGATGCTATCTCCTGCACGCAGACCTGCATAATCGGCAGCAAATCCCGGAAGCACCGTATCTATGACGCAAGGAATCCACGGTTCAATCAACCGATACCGTCTGGGCGTATAACTGTCATCCGCACGTTTCTTCTCCCGTTCCGTACGGTCATAAGCGTTCTGGAATGCCAGATAGCGCGTGCCCAAGTCCTCCGACATCGTCAGCGCTACCGTATCCTCGCCGCGCAGCACAACCACCTCGCGTTGGCCTTCGATAATAAGTTTTTGCAGCACATCCTCCATCACATCGGGTTCTTCACCGTTGATGGCAAGGATTCTATCTTGCTGCTCAAAGCCTTCATCCAAGAGGATCTGCGAGTAATAAAGCCCATCCGTGATGTTGCGTATCGGCAATTTCTCCGAGCCGTAATGCCACATCAGGATGACGAAGATCGTCAAGGCGCCGATCATATTGACAAGAATACCGCCCATGATGATCAATAAGCGTTGCCAAGCCGGTTTGGAGCGGAACTCCCATTCCTGCGGTTCTGCCGCCAGATCCTCCGTCGTATGGGTCTCGTCCACCATGCCGGAGATCGCGCAATATCCGCCGAAGGGCAACCAACCGATACCCCACTCCGTTGTCTCGGGATGAGCTTCCCACTCTTCGTCTTCATTCGGGGCAAAGAACTTGACATGCCATTTGCCATCGAACTTCTTAAAACGAACCAGACTCATTTTGGGGTTAAAGAACATATAGAATTTCTCCACCCGCACACCGAACAGGCGCGCGAAAAAGAAATGTCCGAACTCATGAATCAGCACTAAAAAACTAAGCGCTAAAATTAATTGAATTGCTTGTATCACAGAAATTATAAATTTAAATTACTAATTACAAATATTGCTCCGCAATCCGGCGAGCCGCAGCATCGGTAGCTACGTAGTCTTCATAACTCGGCTTGGCGATGAAAGCGGCTTTGACCATCGTCTCGGCGATGATATCACTCATCTGCAGAAAACCGCAGCGGCCCTCTCGGAAAGCCAGATTGACTACTTCATTGGCTGCATTGAGTACGCAAGGGATGTTTCCTCCTCGTCGCATCGCCTCGTACGCCAGCCCTAAGTTCGGGAATCGTTTCATATCCGGTTCCTCAAAAGTCAACGCTCCTAACGAGAACAAATCAGCCCTTGGAAAATCGCTTGCCAACCGCTCCGGGAAAGAGAGCGCATATTGGATTGGCAACCGCATATCCGGCGCTCCGAGTTGCGCTTTGATAGCGCCATCCGTGAACTGAACCGCCGAATGAACGATACTCTGCGGATGAACGAGCACTTGGATTTTCTCTACCGGCACGCCGAAGAGCCATTTGGCTTCAATCACCTCAAACCCCTTGTTCATCATACTCGCCGAGTCAATCGTTATTTTCGCGCCCATATCCCAATTCGGGTGTTTAAGAGCATCAGCTGCCGTGACAGTACGCATCTGGTCAAGGTTAAAAGTGCGGAAAGGGCCGCCACTCGCTGTCAACAGGATTTTCTCTATCTCGCTGCGGTCTTCTCCTACCAGCGATTGGAAGATGGCACTATGTTCGCTATCTACCGGCAGGATCGGCACATGGTATTGCTGCGCCAACTCGCAGATGATCTCTCCGGCTACGACCAGCGTCTCTTTGTTAGCAAGCGCTATCGTCTTGCCGGCTTTGATAGCTTCGATTGTCGGCCGCAGACCTGCGTACCCCACCATGGAAGCCACCACCACATCGATCGAAGGCATCGTCACCATCTGAGCGATCGCATCTGCGCCTGCCCATATCTTGCCTTCAAAACGGATGGCTGATAGCTGATCGCTGAGTTCTCCGTACAGACTCTCATCGGCGATGCAGACTACTTCGGGCTTGAACTCGCGCGCCTGCTCCACCAGTTTATCCACACTTCGGTTCGCGCACAACGCATAGACGCTGTACCTGTCCGGATACGCTCTTACCACATCCAAGGTCTGCGTACCGATCGAACCCGTCGAACCTAAAATTGCTAACTGTTTCATTACCAAACGATCACTTCTTCCGGATTGATGAACGAACCTGCCTCCCAGATCTCCAACTCCATTTCTTTGCTTCCGTCCATTACGCCGATTGCTTCTCCGGCTTCCACTTGCGTGCCGAGCGTCTTCAGCGTTTTGCTGATATGCCGATAGACACTCGTCAGCGATGCATGTTGCACTACTATCGTGAACGTGTTATCTTCCGCACGTTCTGCCATGATGATATGTCCCCGAGCGATAGACAGCACATTCTCATTCTTCGCCGTTCGAACCGCTACTGCATACTGTTGCTGCTCCAAGGAAGCCGATCGCATGATCGCTCCGCGCACCGGGCGGCAGAACTGCGGCATCGTACGCGTACCGGCATTGTCATACAGCATCAGACGGTCACGCTCTTTCTGTTCGTATTGCTCCTTGAACAGCTCTGTCACATCGTTGCGCTGCTGCTCCTGAATCTGCGCGCGCTCTACGCGTTGCAAACTATCCAGACTCTGCACGCTATCCGTCTCTATATCGCCTGCCGTCAACTGCTTGATCACGTCTAAGTACTGACGTTGCACAGACAAATCGGCTTGCAGCGAGTCCACACGGGCGGACTCATAGATCAACTGCTCACGCAGACTTGCGCTATACCCGGGTAAGATATTCCTTACCGGCGTATAGACAATCAGCACGGAGAGCAGCACGATCAGCAGCAGAAAGGACAGCGTGATCATAGTGATGGCGCCCAACAGACTGACACGAAAGTGAAACACCTCGCGCAGCGTCAGGTCATCCAGCATCGCTAACCTATATTTGCGTCTTTTCTCTGCCATTATTACGAGATTACGAGATTACGGAATCACGAGATTACGGAATCACGAAATTACGAAAGAATATGACATCCCTCACAGGGCTTCAATTGCTTGAAGAAGTCATTGCCCTTATCATCAACGAGGATGAAAGCCGGGAAATTCTCCACTTCGATCTTCCAAATCGCCTCCATGCCGAGTTCGGGGTACTCAACGCACTCGATACTCTTGATATTGTTCTGTGCCAGAATAGCTGCAGGACCACCTATTGAACCGAGATAGAAACCGCCGTGTTTCTGACAAGCGTTGGTCACGTCAAGCGAGCGGTTACCTTTCGCTAACATGATGAGCGAACCGCCGTTGGCTTGGAACTCATCTACGTACGGATCCATACGTCCGGCTGTCGTCGGACCCATCGAACCGCACGCCATGCCTGCCGGTGTCTTCGCCGGGCCGGCGTAGTAGATCGGATGGTTCTTGAGGTATTCCGGCATCGGTTCGCCTGCATCGAGACGCGCTTTGATCTTCGCGTGAGCGATGTCACGACCCACGATAATCGTACCGTTGAGACTCAAACGAGTACCGATCGGATAATTCGTCAGGATAGCGCAAACATCCTTCATCGGCTGGTTGAGGTCGATACGTACAGCATCGCCTTCGCCCGCCTGACGCAGTTCCTCGGGAATCAACGAAGCGGGGTTGTTATCCAACTTCTCAATCCATATACCATCCTTGTTGATCTTACATTTGATATTGCGGTCCGCCGAGCAGCTTACGCCCAGACCAATCGGGCAGCTGGCGCCGTGACGCGGCAGACGAACCACACGTACGTCATGCGCCATGTACTTACCGCCGA
>CAMJJT010000008.1 GCA_946406195.1 uncultured Bacteroidales bacterium | reverse complement strand
TATCACCAAGAATTGCTCCTAACATAACTTGTACAATTTTAAAATCCGCTGCAAAGTTAATACATAGGGTATGTCACAAGGAGTCCGATGCTATAAAAATCGTCAGAAAAAATGCGATTTTTAGTTCAAATCAGCATTTTGTTTGTATAATTTCCTCAAATCCTCAATCTCATCGATAAAATCCTTGCGAAGGGATGCAGGTTCAAGCACCTCCAGTTTCGAGCCGAACTTACGCAGCTCCATGATGAAGTCATACGTCGGAGAGACGAAGAAACTGAAATAGGTAAACTCGTCATCATGCCGCATCTCCACCTGACTCGGATGGAGCGGTAACGAACGCATGAAATTCGCGTCGTAGTTGGTTACCTTAACCACTATCTTTTCCGGATGGGTGATTGAACGGTCGATACCATACTGACCTTGGAAGAAAAGCGAAGCCTTGAAGTCCTTGGGCATGTTGTATGGCTTATCCGTCGCCACCAAATCCTTCATGCGGTCGAGCGCATACACGCGTGGCTCAGACTCCTCCGGATGATCCTCAGGCTTGCCCACCAGATACCACCGCTGCTTGAATACCTTCAGGCAGTACGGAGCGAGTAGGAAAGAGTGCGGTTCGGCACGCTTGTAACCTTGGTAAGAAGCAAACAACCGATGCTCCTCTTTCATCGCATTCACGATAGTACTGAGGTACCGAGCACCTTCAGGAATGTCCTCAAAGATGATACGGTCTTTCATTCCTCCGGCGAGGTTCACCATGTTGTTCACGGCAAACGTGTTCACTAACCAGGCACGAGCTCCGTCACCATCCATCGCGCCACGCGAGCCAATCGAGTACTCGTTGGTCGTACGGTCGCAAACGATCTCTATGCCGAATAGCGCAGCTATCGCCTCACGATGACGGTGCAAGTTACGTGCTCCGTATTCTTCCTCACCTGCGTCGTTATAAGCAGAACGTGCCCATTTCCGGTCAATCTCTGCCATTTTGATATGCCCTGCTGAATAGACAGTGTCTATCAGCCATATCATTCGAGTAAATAACTTATTCTGTGCTCCCATATCAGTAACTTTTGAGAGAGGTTATCAATTCCTCCAAACTGACACAAACCTTGGTAAACAGTTTATACATCAGCTCGGGTTCAAAACTATCTTTGTCGGGTATATAGGCAAACACCTTTTTGCCCTTCCCGGCAAACCATCCGGCTTCCGTGTGCGCGGACTTGCCGCAAGGAAGAACCAAGACACACGCGTCGCAAGCTGTCATCGCCTCGATGTCATTCTTAAACTGCCGCTCTGCCAACGGATGAGAGAGATTGGCTTGGTACTCCGCAGGAGTCCAATCCATGCAGTTCGGGTCGACATCCGTCCAATGAAATCCGGGATCACCGGTCGGTGGATTGCGGAAGTCGTACACCTCATGCCCTGCGTCTCGCAAAGCCTGTACCACTTCGGGATAATATGTATTGCGCCAAGAGGACGCGACATAGATGCTATGCATAGCAGTAATATGCTATTTTGATTAGCTAATTCCTAAACTACTATATTTTACAAAATGTGGAGCCGAGGTTAACGCACCAAATTTTGGTACGAAAATATCAGTTGCACACGGAGTCTTAGACTTAAGATCAAAGATGAGGTAATACTCGTGAGTCAATTCGCTCGGGTCAATTGCGAGTTTGTTACTCAACTCTGCTTTAGGTGCGATACGTACGCCGGTATCTTTCAGTTCGAATAAGTCGCCCTTTGTACCATTGTGCAGCAAGGCATATTTGGTAGTTTCATATCCCGGAATAAGCCGCAACGAACCTTTTTCGAAAGCAGCAGGTGCATAGCAGATTTGTTGGTCAATCATGCGCGTGCGTTTGTGCTCTTTTGCTTGGTTGACAATAACCAATTCCGTTTGATTGTGGATAGCATGGTTATATTGCAAACCTTTCTGCGGGATCGAATCTTTAATTTGCTCGTAAGCTGTGTTGTTAAGAAGAATGTCCTGCAAGTGTTTCTCCAAGAGATCGCACTGTATCAAACCATCAACTCCTTCCTCAGCCGGTAGCAGAGGGAACGCACCAATGTTGACTTGTGCGATAGACTTATAGAAATAGCGATTCTCAATTGCATCACCAAAGGTGCGACCAGGGAAAAGGATATAACCGCCAATGATCTCTTTGGCTTCCGGACGTTCTTCGGCTTTCATACTATAGTAAATCGCGTCGCGATAGCGGTGCATTTGGTTGATTGCGTCAGGTAACGGGAAGTCGGCTATATCGATATCCATGTCTTCCTCTTGACTCTTCTTGTCGTCTTGTACGCGATACTTGGCGTCATAGAGATAGGTCAATACAAATCCATCGGGTTTGGTGATGGTGATTTGGATGTCTGGACGTTGCTCGGTGGTGACTGTCTTTGTTTCGGTGGAACGGCGATTATAGGTGTGTTGGTATTCCAATCGCACTATATCACCATTTGGAGCATCGAATTCCACGATGTGGTTCACGTCACTTTGCGCCAATGATACGAGCATTTCCGTTTTATCTTCTCGGATAAGCGGGTGTTCGTCAGCAGGTTTGGCAAGCTCGGTATCGATGTCAATAGAAAGGGTCTTGGCTATGAGTCGTTTCATTATGAGGAAACACCAAATCTCGTAAAGTTCCCAAATCTTCTTCATTCCGATTTCGGTCTTGCCTTCCACTAGATCAAGCGAATTGCGCAACATCAGCCAAGCCTTGTATATCTGACTATAGCCGGTTCGTTGTTGCAGGATAGCACTCTCTTGTCTGAATCCCTCGAAAGCACCTACTTGACGGAAGAACGGAGCTGACTCCAGATTGGCGAAGATACGGCTATAGTTCTCAAATGCTGCTATCTCCTCTGCGTCCATTTCGGAGTAGAGGCTACGCACTTCCTTGAACACTTGGCGGTATTTCTTGCCTAAGACGTGGAGCGAGTATTTAACGAAACGATTCTCCTTGGTGTCTGCTGTATTCTCTGTTTGTTCGTATCGGAAGAAGTGCTTATCAGCATCTGCACCAAGGTTCTTAAACCGTTCTTCTTCCTGCTGATTCCATCTGCGTATACGTTCTGGCCGCGACACGTAAGTCCTGCGAATCGGTTTGTTGTTTGGTTTGGACATTATGTACCGCACGTTACGGAAATACAGATCCACAACGGACTTGAATATACTGAGCCAAATGATTTGGTTATTACGTTCTGCGCGCTGGAGGTTGTAGCTGGAGAACGTGAGTGTCAAATAGTCGAAGACGTAGTTTTCGTACTCGCGATTGATGAGTGCGGTTATTTTCTTCAGATCGTTTTTTGTGTCCAACTTCGGCGATGCCACATATAGTTCGAACCATTGCTCACACAATTGTCCTTCCAAATCGTAGTACTCAAAGGCAAATCGGAACTTACCCGGCGAATTAAGGAAATCAATTGAGCCAACAAGGAAACCACTATCAGAGCCGCTTTGATAGAACTTGAAGGAATCCACCACCGATTTGAGCGGGTGACGCACGTGTGGGTTGTGCTTCTCGTTCCCATCAAGCGTTAGCGATTTGTGAAACTCAACGGCAAACTGGTACTCATTGGTTTCAAAGAGGACAGGATGTTTCTCTTTCCACTCTGTAGCCTCAGTATCTGATACTTGCTGCAGGGCGAAATGTGCTTTGGGTTGGCTAAGCGACAACTTGCTTGCGAAAGACGAGGTATAGTCGCAGTATCGTAACGCCTCGTTTCCGACGCGACGTTCAAACCGTTCCCATGCTGACACGCTTGCAGCGGTGGAGATGGTTATCGTATATTGGTCGTTATGTAACCGAAGAACCTCCATGAGTTAATTCCAGAATGAAGTAAATCCACTCTTGTCCTGACCAAATCGGCGCTCCATAAACTCCAATTTCTCAATACTGCGTTTCCAATCGGAGTCTTTGGCGCGTCTGCTCAGATTTTCGATAGCGGTATGACATTTGTCATAGTCACCTTCAATACGCGGTAGAATCTTTTGCATCAAGATATCATCAAAGATATCGTTTAGATCAAGTGAGAACTCAACGTCCAACTCGTATTCACCGCCCAAAATTCGATCAATCTCTTTCTTGGAGCGATAAAGCAAAATGGTTTCATTAAGTACACGATAGCTGATTTGGAACGGAGTGCCATCCAGATCCTTGTTGATATTATTGATAAAATCAATAATCTGCTCTTTCTCTTCCTCGTTGAGATATTCACTACTCAAGTCAGTTGCACGTACTTCATCGGAGATGTATAACTCACCTTTAGTAGGTTCTTCACAATACTGCATAAGCAGGCTCGTTCCTTCTCCAAAATACTCGTCTACGTTGAACTTACCAACGACGGTTTCAAAGGTCATCGCACGGTCAATGACTTTGCGACTGAAGCTATTGGTGGTATCGTCCATATTGACCGTACCAATAACAACCAAGTTCTGCGGAATGGTCATACCTTGCTCTTTGAGTTCATCTACAAGCCATTGCTCCTGATAGAAAGCATCTTCGTTGCTCTCCTTCAGACGAGCATTAAACTCAGTAATGTCATTGAACTCTTCAGTGGGATGGATACCCAGTTCGAGGAAGATATTGAAGTCATCTGCATAATTAGAATCGTTGAAGACGCTCTTTGAGATCAACGCATCGGTGACAATTCTTCCGTCCTGTCTCTTGGTGCGGCTTTCGATAACACTGAGGAAGTCAGCAAAATACTCCTCAACCGGAGCCAAGTTCATCTCATCGAGACAAACGAAGAAAGGCACATTCTGCTTCTCGTACATTTTGGCTTTAATCACGAACTTCATAAAATCCGTGACATAGTAGTTGCGATTGACAGAGGAACGGAAACCGGTTATCTCCGTAGCATCGTGCCAATTAGGTTTGACAGACAAGAGAAGATAGTTGCCCGGACTTGTCTCTGAGGTGTTGAGGTAGCCATCGCAGGGGCAAGTAGCAAACGCGAGCGACTTGACGGCAATACTCTTACCGGTACCGGAGAAGCCTCCGAGGATCAAGAATGGTTTAGTCTTAATGGCAGACATGTATTGATAGTCTTGCGATATCAATGCCGGTTCTTTACATTGCGGAGCTACCTGCTTGTTGTTCTGCAATTTGATAAGTTTATAAAGATTGTCCTCTATAACAACTTTATAGTGATCAGCAAATACATCGTTGATGGCAATAGCAAATTTATCAACTTCCCTTGCATCGAAACCATTGTTGATATAGCCTTCTTCATCAGTATAGATGCTTTCGAAACCTTCTATATCATTTTGCCCAAGTTGTGCAACGAAGCAACCATTGATACGCAGGTAGTTGCCCGTAGAACCACCGTTGGCTCTATATTTAGAAGATAACAACTGCTTCAATTCTTTGTTTTTGTTGAAAAGCTTGATACACTCCCAAACGAACTTGGTGGCATCTTCAAATTGGAAGAGGATGGTGTTGGTCTCAGAAGATAGAAAATCCTCACCGTTCATTAGCTTTAAGGCGCGAGATAAACTATCCCGAATGTTGCCTTCAATGGTTTCTTTATTCATAGTAGTTGTTAATTAATTCGATAAAATCAAACATACCCTCATTCAAAAGAGAGTGATTAACCTCGGTATCACGAAGAATACCTGCTTCTTCGAGGAATGCGTGCGTGTACGAATAAGAAGTGCCTGCTATAGGCTTGTTATCTGAATTATAGTATTCGTACTCCACATTCTTTAATCTATTAGCCTTAACTTCTCTTGCTGCATCTTCTATGGACATGCGCATGTCTCCACACAAATGCAGGAAGTATAAAAACTCTGGCCAATATATTTCTTGCTCTTGTTTCAAAATAGCGAGAGCAAGCCAGATGCCATGTTGATTAAATTCATCTTGGCTATCCATGTATAAGAGACCGTATCTCTGAATAGTCGATAAACAATTGTTTAATTCATCAATCAGCTGCTTATTCTGGGGATGAAGATCCTCCGCATAAAGTAACGACTTGAACGTCTCCATAAAGACCTTACCTGTCTTAGTGAATAGTTTACATGCAGGGAAAGTATCTTTGTAATCAACGAACCCCAATTTACCCAATAGAGGGAAGAATGTTCGGATAGCACTATCTGAGATACCGAAATCCTCAGCAGCCACTCTCTGTTGTAGGGTTTTATATGTTAATAGTTCATCACCTAAAGTATTGACGAAATCATATACAGAAAGAATCTGTTTACGTCTATCATAGGTTAAACTGGAACCATCAGCAACCCCTTTGTACGTGTTATTTGGAATAATAACTTTCATACTCATTCAAGGATTTGTTTAATACTATTTGCAATAACATATGCCAACATTGGTGGCACTGCATTCCCTACTTGTTTGTACTGACTACCACGAGTACCTAACACCTCAAAGGAGTCAGGGAAACTCTGTAATCGGGCAGACTCTCTTAATGTCGGGATACGAGGTTCTGCATAGTGGAAATAGTTTCTGTGTCCTGTATCTATTGTATTAGACGGCTTGAACGAACCCATACGCTCAAACGCCTTGTTGTATTTCCTTACTTCCCAAAACTCACGAGGGAGACTACGTATATTTCCACCATCAGGGATCTGACTGATGATATCAATCGTTTGTTGACTATGATCCGTATAGTCTTGATTGATAGGATGTGTCATGTTTCCTCGCATAGCTCTCTGGAAATCGTTTGCAGGTTCAGAGCCGTAGTATTCGTTGGTGGAGTGCAATAAGTCACTAATACCATCTTTAGCCGTTAACTGATATCCAAATGGTTCTGGGAATACAAACTTTTTGTTTTTAATACCTACGTAGAACACACGGTATCTGTTTTGAGGAACACCGTAGTCAGCAGCGTTCACTAATTGGTAAGAGATGGTATATCCTAATCCTTTCTCGCCATCAACACCTTCTTTCCCAAAGCGTGCTAACAAATCTTTCACAAATGCACCTTTGTTCAATGTTAGCATGCCCTTTACATTTTCGATGACAAAGAAATCAGGCTTTGCCATCTTGACGGCTTTATAGAACTCAAGATACATTTTGTTACGGGGATCATCAATCACTCTACGGCCTACAGTTGAGAATCCTTGACAAGGAGGCCCGCCAATAATACCATTGATGTGTCCGTGTCTCTCTAAGACGGTCGGTAATACGAGGTCGTTGTAGTCTTCCACAGAAATAACCTGAGCCACTTTCTGCTCTCGATTGTGGTTGTATGTCTTTACGGCATCTTCCCACATATCTACAGCTGAAACGACTTCGAATCCGGCTTGTTCAAAACCGAGACTTAAACCTCCGATTCCACAAAATAAATCTATTATCTTCATGACTTCAAAATATCCATAATCGCATCCGCAATTGCTTTTGCAAGTAGCGGTGGTACTGCATTTCCTACTTGTTT
Organism: uncultured Bacteroidales bacterium; assembly: GCA_946406195.1. GTDB lineage: Bacteria > Bacteroidota > Bacteroidia > Bacteroidales > Paludibacteraceae > Colicola. Next base: position 68,885 of record CAMJJT010000008.1, on the reverse strand, counting down.
GTACTGGCTGCCGCGTGGTCCCATAAATTCAAATCTATCCGAGAACGATTGCAAACGAGCAGATTCCCTGACACTCGGAATACGATTGAACAGGGGATGGAAGTAGTTGCTATGTGCATTTCCTGTATCAATCGTGCAGGATTGTGTATTCGGATCTAACCGTTTATATGCGGACGAATGCCGGTTTTGACGATTGTTCTTCCATAAATCTGCCGGAACATCTTCCCAGTTTCCTCCCTGCGGAACGAAACTAATACGGCGTTGCACAATTTCTGCGGGATAGCGTACATCGTGTGATAGTACTTCATTATCTGTCGCTCTCAGATATTTCCTATACGGAGTAGAAGGTTTCTCTGTAAGGATTTTGTGCTCTGGATTTTCTTGCTCAAACTGATACAATTCTCCTATTGCATCTTCAACAGTAACCTTGGGCTTCTTTTTGAGTTTCGCAAAATCAAAGAGCATTTCCTTGTAATCGTTGCGAATACCCACTATAATAGCGCGTTTACGGTTTTGTGGCACTCCATATTCAGAAGCGTCAAGTACTTGCATATTCAAAGTATAGCCTTCCTCTCCTAGGATGGTCGTTATACGCTCTTTGGCATATCCATCATTCCGCGTTAAAATACCGCGTACATTTTCGATAAGGATAATCTTTGGTCGCAATAATTTGACGAAGCGGATATACTCAAAGAACAACTTATTACGAGGATCGTCCTCTTCCTTTTGCCATCTATTGGCGGTAGAGAATCCTTGACAAGGAGGTCCACCTACGATGACATCTACTCCTCCATAATCTTTTAAAACTTCGTCGTCAGTTACTTTTTCTATGTAGCCATGACGTACCTTTGCATCTTTGAAATTGTGTTTGAATGTCTTTGTGGCATCTTCATTGAAATCAATACCACCTATAATCTTGAACCCTGCAAGTTCAAAACCATAACTAATTCCGCCACAACCACAGAACAAATCTAAAACTGTATATTTGCTTGCCATTTCTATTCTCCGAAATATTCGTTGTCAATGCGCTTTGTAATATATACGTTATCAGGTTGTACTCCGATGTTGTATTGGAACATCAAGAGCGATAATCTTTCGCCATCAATCAAGATTATTTTCTGATTGGAGACGGTTTCTACAAACTTAACTGCTCCGCTGGTGAATGTGCTGGTGGTAATAAAGACTCCTTTGAGCGCCTTCTTTCCTGCTAAAGCACCAGAGAATTGTTGCACTTCTTTACTGCCGACAGGATTCTTCCATTGCTTGGCCTGTAAGTAAATCTTATCCAAACCTAACTTATCCTCATATATGATACCATCAATACCTCCGTCCTTGGAATATTGCGTTACGCGTGCCGAATCTTTGTCTCCATAACCCATAGCAACTAATAAGTCCACAACAAGTTGCTCAAAGATTTTAGGCGAGATAAGCGTTAAAACCTTATCCAGCAGTTCAGCAGCGATATTCTTCTGGTACATCTTATATACCTGATCTAATTGACGATCGGGTGTCAGAGCTTCCTCTTCGTCAGAGTTAGACGAGCCGCTGAATGGTTTGTGAGACACATTATATGCCGCATATTCCGGAATCTCCATTAAGTCATCTATCGTGATGCTATAGGGATGCTTCTTCAAAAACTCTTTACCTCTTTCAGTCAAGCAGTAAGTACCATTCTTCGGAATATCGATAAGTAGAGCACGGCGGAAATACTGTCGAGCCCAACCGATACGGTCATTAACTTGCGTAACACGGCCACTTTTTGTGCGCACTTGCAGGTCTTCTTCTGAAAGATTGAAAAATGCGGTAATTTTCTCTCGCATCTGATTAATTGTCAAATCCCCGTCTTTCAGAGATAGCAGGAATGGATACAAGAATTTCTCAAATGTTGGTACCATATTTAATGCTATTATAATTCAAAAACCGAATAGCGGGTGCTATCCGGTTCTGATCAAAAGCATACGCAAGTGGGGTGAGTAGCAAAGTCGGCAAACTTATAACGACACCCCACTTACCCATGCTATGACACGGATAGCGGGGGACATATATCATCTCGTTATTCTTAAGTTTGCCGACTTGCTACTGAGAATATATGCCTATCTTGCTATGCGATAATTATGTAAATGTTTTTACTGTCTGTTTCTTATCAATCTAAAAATATCCAACTATTGGCGATGTCGCTGATACGGTCGATGTCCGGCTCTTTGCCGTCATCGCCATCACGCAACAAGCCTGCAATAGCATAAACACCATCATCTTCAGTCCCGGAAAGGTTGTCGTCCACCTCAGCTTTATAGGTCATGTCGTCCTCATCCAACCACACACGCACAAAAGCATTCTGATATGCCTCTGCGTTTCCCAAATACTCATCTACTGAATCGTAGATGCGTTCTTCTAATGCTTTGATGTCTTGCCAACTTGCCATAGTTTTGTTATTATGTGGAGTATAGCGGACTCGAACCGCTCACCTCAACACTGCCAGTGTTGCGCTCTAGCCAGATGAGCTAATACCCCTTAAAAGGTGCGAGCCGTGGCGCCATTGCAAGGCTTGGAAACGTGCCTACTCAGATACGACCAACGACTCGCACCAAACGGGCGAGCAGTTGCGACGTACATATCTAAGTGTCATCGTTAGAGTTTCCAATTCTGCAATGATGATATGCGCGACTGCATTCAATTTACATGTCCATTTTCCTTATCGTGCGTATGTGTTATATATGCACGGCGCACGAAAAAGTGCGCAAAGTTACAAAAAAAATCCGAATTATCCAAATTTTCCAAAAGGAAAATGCAAAAATTTGGACTTTTTTGCCCATTTTAATATGAACATGTGTCATTTTGTGTCAAAGAACCCTAATTCTTTCATCAACCGTCGTCGTTCAGCGTCCTTGATTGCGAGCCACTTTTCAAGAGCACTCAGACGGCCATCGATCCTCCGAATCCGTCGTTTCACACTTGTAGCGCGTAATACGCTACGATAAGGGCTGCACGAAATACATACCCTTCTTTTCGCTTGTTTTTTTTATATGCATATGCATATTTCAGATTGCTCGGACTAACCGTTGGTCGTCGGCATGTGCCAGTAGTCGGTTTGTCTGCAATCCTTAAAAACATGTATTAGAGATAAGGTCGATCAAAAACTCGGAGCGTCCTCCCATCGGACTAGAAGGAGCAGCTTCCGCTAAGGATGGTAAATATATTCCAATTAGCTTTTCCATAATGCGTGCAATTTTGAAATTTGCTGCAAAATTACTACATGGGGTATGTCACAAGGAGTCCGATGCTTGAAAAAAATGCAAAAAAAATGCACTTTTTTATGAAAAATGCACTTTTTTGAAGAGAATTGGTCTATCCGAGGTAGTAAACGAACTTGTACACGACAAACTTACTCGCCACTATATATGGCACCAAATACGTGTCGTACTCCCGCATCAAATGACGTTGGATGATAGCCGTCATTTCGTCATGCAGTTTCTCGTCTCCCCCAAAGATCTTGAGACCGGAATAATCATCTTCTACCGGAAACACAAACATCGTCACAGGGGACAGAAAATCGGGATGGTCAACTGTTATACGGTTGCCATTAGACATGCTCACAAAGCGATGCGTCTCGTTCTTTACGAAACACTCACGGATGATTTGATTGGTAATTACTTTCATTGCTATAGTCTGTTTATGCCCGCCACCGGAACGGCAGCGGGCGGGTTAGTTAATCGGTTACTAAAGGGTAAGGGTTGCGGTGGCTTTTGCCCTGTGCACGAGCGGCAAGCTCCGAGAAGGCAAGCGCGTTGATACCGTACACTTTCCAATACTGCTCGTTCTCTCCGGCAAGCTGCACGGACGAGTGATTGGTGACGAACTCAAAATGGGACATGATAGTGCTGCAAGAGCTGAGGATGGACTCTAACTGCTCATCGGTGCAGCGCACGAGAATTTGTTGTAACGAAATCATAATTGTAACGATTAAAAATTATACTTATATGCTTCGGCGCGCATTGCTTCGAACTGCGCCAAGATTTGTTCTTGCTTGCGCTCGAACGCGAACTCACGTTCTAACTGCTGATAGAGCCACGCACCGCGCCCGTGCATTAAATCATTTTCCAACTCCTGCTGCGCCTTGAAATCCTCGACACTGCAAGTGTATCGTACTGTTTTCTTAACCTCGCTCTTTTGGCTTTCGGTGGAAGTAGCGATGACTGTTTCACTCCAGAGATCCAACTCTAATTGCTGATATGAATGTTGCTTGCTCATAATGATAGAATTTTATTTACGGTACTTTACGAGTGTTCCGAGTAGTGTTTGCAAGGTTTTCTGGAAAAATACTACCGCAGTGTGGAGATTTTTACCAGAAACGCGTCCTGACCTTTCAAACGAACGGAGCGGTAACTATTTTTGTACCGGAAATAAACAACTATCACGCAAGCAATTGATTTACACGCAATTAGGAGCGCGGTGTGTTGTGCAGCGGGTACTCGGAACCACCGGGAAAGCCAACGGGAGAGCGACAGCACGTGCGTCAGCATGTAGAGGGCAAGACAGACGTGGTAACCTTGCCCGTTTCCGCGCCGCGAGCACCTTGGTCAAAGAATAAACTCAATCTCCGAGCCCATCACCTCATCAAACGCCTTGAAGGTCATTGCCAGTCTTCGGAGGTGTTCTATCTTGTGATTAAGTTCGTCCGTTAACGGGACAGGGTTCTTTCGTCTGGTTACAGTACGGACATTCTCTGTATAAAACCAATCCAGTGCCTCCCGGATTAAATGGATGTCTTCGCATCCCATTGTTCTGTGATCTCTCAACATAAGTGTATAAATTAAATGTGAAACATATATTTGACCATTGACAGCGTAAACATCGTAAACATCTTTGATAGATAAGGCTTTACTAAAAGGCTATCTAAATTAACTAAGTTATCTCTTATAAACAATGTTATTAAATGTTTACAGATGTTTATGCTATAAAAGCTTCTAAGTATTTGAAATAGTGCGAAGTGTACAATGTTTACGTTGTTTACGCATTTTCGCAAACTATTTCGCAATTCACGTCTATAAATTAAATGCGCACCCCCTATAAGACAGGGTAGTGCGCACCTATAAACAATGATATCATTGCGACGATTACACATGGCTTTGATCGTCATCTATAAGGTTGAGTTCATACTGCTCAACGAGTTTATCATAGTCGAAACAAAAGGACTGTGTAGTCTTTGAAACCTTAGCCTTTCCCTTGGAGCCGTCCGCATGTTCCGTGGTAGTAGTAACGACTTCGCCATTCTCGGTAGTGTCGTATCGCTTGACTTTCTTACCCAGATATGGCGTGCTATTCATTAGATAGTACTCCAACGAGGACTGCGGCAACAATGTTTCGGCTATTTGATGGCCATACATTGTGTAGAGCGTCAAGGCTCGCGTCTGCTTGATGTACAATACGCGTTTAGGTTGGCTGAATACGTATTCGCCTTTGTCTTTCGTATCGAGACCGGTTTCGTATTCAACCATGTAGTCGCCATCCTGAATCAGCGTACCATCGTCGCTCAAGAAAGAAATGATAGACCAGAAAACGGCTATCTCATTGGTCTTCTTAATGAGCTTATTCTGATAGATAACTCCCTCGGTGCAAATCCTCAGCAAATCAGCATAAGTATAGGGCAGATCCAACAACGGCTGCATAACAGCAAATGCAGCCAGTGGCACCACCCAGTTGCGGAAGATACGATCTTCTATACCGGTGGGAGGAAGTGCCCCATTCAAATCGTCAAAGGCATTGATGAAGGCTTGCCGAAAGCGATGCTCAAACTGCGGTCTGTGACTGAGGATTTCCAACGTGAGATGCGTGCAGCCTAAGTTGCGAACTTCCATCAGCTTATCGATACGTTTCTTGGCGTCCGTAGAGAACTCTGTATTGGCATAGTTCAGGAATATGAAACGTGAGAAAAGCGCCACGTCTGCGGTTGCCATATCTTGACCGGTAACAATCACTCCGCACTTGACATCCGATATTTCGCGCTTCTGATCCTTATCCATACTCATCCTGGTTCTGCCGACACCATCCCACAAACCTTTGAGCAGTTCGCGCTTCTCACCATCTATGTAGTTTTTGAACTCATCCAAATGGACGAGCGCATTGGAGCATTCCGCCACAGATTCAGCCAGTGAAGCTAACGTGGCCGTCATAAGGTTTGGCGCTTTATAGTCGGCGATAAAGAAGGTGGTGAAGAAAGAAGCAAAGGTGGATTTACCGCTTCCTTTCGGACCAAAGATATTGAGGATGGGGAAGTTGGTCGTCCTCGTCACAATGACATCGCGAAATAAGGTAGCCAAGAGAAAGGCAAACGCCACTTTTCCATTGTCGCCAAAGACATCAATCACTCTGGAGACATACTCTTTGAGTGTGATGCCGTTCAGATTACTATGTACAAAGCTCCGCTGGTACTTGTAATCTTCCGCTCTCTTGAAACAAGAAAAGGCGGGAATGAACTGGTTCCCATGGTCCGGTAATGGAACAATGCCATACTTATCCACCGGATACCATGTGCCTTGGTAGTGTATGCCATTACCAAAGGCAAAAAAGCCGGCACTTTGCCAACCGAGTTGGTCGATGCGCGTGGCTGTCTCGGTCTTTTCATATAGATAGGCTTTCAGCTGCATCAATCGTGCTGAAGATGCTTTCCACAGGTAATTGCCCAAGCCCTCTATGCGCTGGCAGAATTTCTGCAGGCTCGTAAGATCTTCCTGCTTGAGTTCAATCACCTCATGGCGCCCGGCATCGTTGACGATCTCAAAGATACGTACTGCGCTTTGCGCGTCACGTATATGAAAGAGCGGGTGCAAAACGAAGTTGGACCACTCAACCATCTTGTTATCCGAGCCCATAGAAGCATAATGATTGCCTAACTGTTGAAAGCCGTAATTTTCCAGCAACTCTTGGTTCGATTGCCCCTGCTTGCGCAGCTGCTCCTCGACCATTCTTTGGCGCGCTTTCTTAATGGCTTTACTCCATGTGCCACGACCCTGAATAATCTTGTTAAGTTGATCGATATAGCGGTTCTGCTCGTGTGCTTCATCGTGCAGTGCAACTAAATCCGCTATCTCGTCAATCGTATCAATAGTGACCTCACCATCTTCATTCTCGCGCTTCTTGGCATACCATATAATGAAATCCTCCTCTGTCAGCTTACCCCATAGTGCAGGGTTTTTACAAAAGGAATCAGGATCCTGTTTAGTTCCTTTCTCGCCGGGTGGCAACTCACGAACATACACACGAAAGCCAAGCTTCAAGGCTTGCTTTCCGGATTTCATTACCTTATGTATGCCTGTGCCATATTCTTCTCCGACTTTTGGCGGGTCGTAATCCGGAATAAAGCAAAGGTTACGGCTATATCGTTTGAGTGCCTTCAGTTGCTGATCAGTCCAGTCTGAACCCAATGAAGCAACGGCATTCAATACCTCAATAGACTGCAGCCGTAACACATCAGGCGCGCCCTCGACCAGATAGAATTTATCTTCTTTCGCACCGGTAGAAGCGGCAACATCGATACCGAAAATAGAATAGCTTTTCTGATAGAGCAGGTTATTCTTCGTATTGAGATATTTGGCGTGCTCCTTATCCGAAAGAGCACGAGCGGTGTAACCAATAATGCGAGCGTAATTGTCCCGAATAGGGATCATCAGTCGCCCCCGGAAGAAAGCATAAGGATCTTTCCCATCCTTTCTTCCCAAGACACCCATCTCCAGTAATACATCAACGCTAAGGGCAGATAGTTTGACAAACTTGAGGAAATCTTCGCTCGATGTCACAGCATAGCCAATACCGCACGACGCGACAAACTCATCTCCCCATCGCTCCTTCGCATAGTTGAGCGCCAGTATGGACTCGTCATTCGCAGCATAGAGGTTAGAAACAAAATGCTTTTGGATCACCTCGTATGCAGCGAACATGGCTTCTCTCTTCTTATCGTTCTCTTGCTCCTCCGGCGTTCTCTCTTGTTTATCCTCTTCCACTTTGATATGGTACTTCTCTGCCAGATACCGAACGGCATCCGGGAAATTGTAGCCCATTTTCTTTCGTATAAAGGCGATAGCGTCGCCGCTTTCGCCACAACCAAAGCAGTGCCAATAACCACGGCTTTCACGTATATGGAGCGATGGAGTCTTTTCTTGGTGCAACGGGCAACAACAGACATCATCAGAGCCTGCCTTGCGAATGTCGGCAAACTCCTTTATAATTTCGCGCACAGACACTTGCGCGCGCACTGCTTCAATAGTAGATTGGGAAATCATATTTATTCAGACAACTCTAAGTCAAACTCCTTTAGAGGTTTACCGTCCTTACTATATGCCGTGCCGTCAGAGTGCAAATACACATCCTTACGCAGGATGAGTATATGGCCAACACCACCAACAACTTCACGCTTAGTATAAGGCGCAGAAACGACCGCCCGGTTAACCACAGTGGGGTCAAGGCGGTTAAAGAATACCTTCAGAAACTGCATCCCGCGGTCACTAACGGCTTTGTTCCATGATGCCCATGGATAATAGCATTTCTTGTGTGCAGCCATACTTAATCATTAAATGTTTAATCTTCAACAAATCTGACGGGAACATGTTCCCATGATGTACTCTGTAATAGAACGTAGAATTGGGGATTCCTAACAGGGGCATTGCAGCCTTCCTAAAATCCATCCGATCCGCCTTATCGAGCGAAGTGTAAAACCGAGCAAATGGTCTCATGACTTATCTGTTTTGTATATTCTCTACTTTGCAATTACTAATATATTAGTCGTAATTTTATGCAAAAGTACTACTTTTTCATCAAATATGCAAATAAAAATAGAAAAAATAACATAAAATTGAATTTTTTATTTGGAAAATTTGGAATAATTGGAATTTTTTTGTAATTTTGCAGCGGATTTCGAAATGAGAAGAAACCGAAGTTGCAAAAATCAAACTAAACAAATATATGTATAACGTTGAAATTGTAGATCGGCTAATGAGGGAGCAGAAGAAGTCAGCTTCCGATATGGCGGAGTTCATCTATGGGAACCGCAGACGTTCTGTAGTCCATCTGGTAAAAGAGGGTGCAAACCCGACAGCAGAATTGATTGAAAAAGTGGCTGACTTCCTCGATGTATCAATAGATGAGCTCTTTGGTCGATACAACCCACGCAATGCCAATGACCGTGACGTAGAGTTGATGGAAAAACTCATCCGGGCACAGGAAGCGCAGATCAATATGAGTAATGAAGCGAACGAGCTTCTGAAGTCAAAAATCAGGCTCTTGGAATTTGAGCTAAATGAGGTAAAACATGCCAAATAAAAATTCCAACTTTTTGTACACCTAACTTGGAATAATTATTTTGCCGTTCGGAACGTACTGAAAATATGCATATTATAATGCGCGAAACGACTAATATATTAGTTAAAAACGTGTCAGTTTCGAACCAAAATGACCCTCTAAAAGCCCGAAAATTGAAAAAATGGAAAATGTTAAATAACTGAAAACAAATAAGTTACGACATCGACAAGGTTCGATTTTATGTATCTACGACCTCGTGGGTTCGAGCCCCACATTCCACCCGATGGAATATAAATCGCAGTAACACAAGATGTTACGGCGATTTGTTTTTATGGTAAAAATCAAACGTTCCGAAAATGTCCCATTACCTCTATAAATGGCCTGTTGGCATTGATTTTGTATAGTGCGCTGTATTGTTAAATTATAATACTACAGTATGCAAAAATTAAATTTACGAAGTCTGCAGGCGGCAAACGTGTACCAGCCTGCACAGTTGTGCCACAATGAAAGACGTGGGTACCACATTATGTTCAAGATTAGAAATCCCTACTCCGGTCTATTGGAGCGCAGGATTATTCGGCTAAACAAAGTACGACAAATGCTTGGCGATGAGGAACGTTTTAAGAAGTACGTAGATGAGTTGGTTGACGGAATCAATTATCGTCTTAGGAATGGCGAATCGCCATACATGTCCGAAGAAACAGCGCGTGGGTATAAGCCCGTTAAAGTGCTGTTTGACAGATTCTTAGCAGATAAATTTCGGTTCGTGCGACCTGATACGACCCGTTCGTACAGCAGCCTTACTACCCATTTCTTGAACTGGTTAGAAAGAACAGCTCCCAATTGTCGTTGCAACAGGTTTACACCTTCTCTCGCTATTAGATATGCGGAGTACGTACAATCGCAGTTCGTGCGTGTCAATGCTCGTACGTTCAATGGTCATATCAAGTTCTGCAGAAGTGTGTTTAAATGGGGACAGAAACACTGTTATTGCAAGGAGAATCCTTTTGAGAATGTTTCTTTGATGCCTAAAGAGGATAAATTTCGTGACATCGTTTCTCCTTCGCGCCGTCAGCAGATACGCGAGTATTATCAAAAACACAATCCGGCATTTTTAGTGGTGGTAGAATTGGTGTTTAATTCGTTCATTCGGCCGAAAGAGATTAGTAGAATACAAATTAAAAACATTGATTTGCAGCAACAAGTCATTCATTTGTATCCTGATCAGACAAAGACGCACGCATATCGGGCGGCTATATTAAGTCCGGAATTGGTAGAAATTCTTACCCATGAGTTAGCCAATAACTATCCGCCTGAATATTATCTGGTTAGCGATGGATACAAGCCCGGGGAGCGTCGTTTGACGACCCGAGCGTACGGCAAATGTTGGCGAAAGATGCGTCGTCAACTTGCTTTGCCGAATGAGTTACAACTCTATTCATTACGCGACACCGGTATTATGGAGCTTTTGGACACGGAGTTGTCGCCCCGCGAGGTCTCGGAAGTGATCGGTCACCGAGATTTGAAAAGTATCAATAACTATCTGCATCATCACTCTATCACGATGGTGGACAAGATGCAGCGGAACACACCGAGGTTCTGAGGAAACTATCGAAGCAGCAGGTCTTTCAGTTTGATTTGGGGATTGCGGTATTGACGCTCTTTGCGCACCGTTTGACCGTTCGTACTGATCGCTTGCTGCGGACAGGCGTGAACGCAGGCAAAGCACACGGTACAACGGTCGCCGAAATGGGCAACCTGACCGTCTTTGTCTGTTAGATCGCTGCGTTGTTGGAGAGTTATGTTGTTCATCGGGCAGACACGTACGCAGTTATTACAACCGATACACTTGTCGGGGATCACTTTAGGACCCAAGTAATGAATCATGCCTCTCTCTATGAGCGGACGGCCAAGGAGCCATGAGAGGAGACCAAACCAGCTGTAGTGCAGCGTGTGGCTTTCCGCTTGCAGTTCGCTAATAATCTGTTCCATGCGGGCAGGTACACGGTCGAACTTACCGAGCTGATTGTTGGGGTTACGTCCAAAGGCAAGCGCACTGTTATCGGGCACACTGACCTTATGGCTGTATGCCAGTTCGATACCTTTCTTGCGCAGTATGCGGCGCAAGGTCCAGATGCAGTTTCCCGCCGCACTGCCGCACGTGACGACCGTAAAGACATAGGATTGCGGACTGATGCGTAAGCGCGAGATCATCTCACGCATCGCGGGAGGGAGATTGAAATCATAAGTCGGAAAGACGAGACCGATTCGCTTTTCGTTCGTCAAATCCTGCTGAAGGGCTTCGGTCAGCGGTATGAGTTGTTCGTTCAGCCGTTCTGCCAGTTGTCGGGCAACGGAGAGGCTGTTTCCTGTTCCTGAAAAATAAAGTATCATAGTATAATATAATTATACACGTGTGTTTCTACTTGCGAAATTGTGCGCAAAGGTACAAATAAAAATTGAGGTACGCAAGTTTTAGGAAAGAAATTACAATTCAATGACAAATGTACTCGCCCGGAGTGAGGCCGGTGTGGCGTTTGAAGAAACGGCAGAAAGAGGATGAATCGGCATAGCCGAGGTGGTCGCTGATCTGCTGTACCGACAGGTCCGGACGGGAGGAAAGCAGGTTTTTTGCCTGCGTAGCGAGGTATTGCTCGATGTAATCGCTGGCGGAGAGTCCCACGACCTCTTTGATCACCACCGAGAAATGGCGCGTCGTGAGATGCGCTTTTTCGGCATAGAAAGCCACCTCGTGCTGCTCGCGGTAGTGGATAGCCACCTGGTTACAGAAGACGTTAAAGATAGAACGATTGCGGTCAATAGGCTTCGCATCTTGATCCATATCACGGCGACACGCATCCAACATATCCGTCATGATATCGGTCTGTGCCAAGAGCATGTCGTGGCGGTGTGGATAGCGGGAAACAGGCGTCTCGCTAATAATTTCCAATAATTCCACTGCCTTCATGTACTGCGCCATCTCCTCATCCGTCAACATACATGCCGGTGACGCATGAAACTTATTGCGGTCGTGTGTCATCCGTTCTCGCGTCATCTCTTGTTCAAAAGCAATCGAGTGGATAATAACCGTTATGGAATAATCGGGACTGCATTCGATAGGGCGTATGATGTGATTCGGCAGGATCATCGCCACCTCGTTGGACCTAAAGACCACTTCACGCATATCATACAAAACGCGTGAGAAACCGGAATGACAAATGAATAACATCAAATAAGGAGAAATAATATCCCTGTCTTGCGCCGGAAAGCCATGCACATTATGTATCACCGCCACCTTTTTTGTCTCTATCGTGCGGAATGCCTCCTCAAAAATATGTCTCGTATCAGAATGATTCATTTTCACATTAACTCTTTTGCATCAATCGTGGGTGCAAAATTACTGCTTTTTTTTGATATACGCAAGCATTTTTTAACAAAATCTTACTTTTGGTACATATTTCCCCATAAATAGGTAATGCGTCTGTGCGCGAAAAGCAGTACCTTTGTGGCGATTTTCAAACTCTAAAAAAAGGAGGTACAAATGAGAAAGATTTTGGTATTTGCGGCAATGCTTGTATGCGCTGTGATGGCGCAGGCTGCCGATTACCCGTATCTGGTGTTTGTGAACCAGAGTAATGACACAACAGCGCTGTCGGTAAGTGGCATGACGCTGAAAGTGAATGAGAACAGCCTGATGGTGACGAACGCCGAAGGCACAGTGAACTTCACGCTGACGGACTTGCAGTTTATGCAGTTCATGACCGAAGAAGGACAAATGGCGCAACGGTTAGACCAAGTGCTCGATGCCAACGAGCCGATCGACGTCTATTCGGTCTTGGGCGTCAAAGTGGGACACTACAACAGCCTGTTGGAAGCAGCAGGAGTGCTCGTTAAGGGCAGCTATGTGATTACAAATGGTAAAAACTCTCAAACAATTGTACTGCAATGAAAAAGATATTATTAGCTGTCAGTATTCAGCTATCAGCCATCAGTTTGTTTGCCCAGACGCTGAATGTGCAGGTGGGAAATGTCTTGTATCAGTTCCCCGCGGCACAGACTGCTCAGATGCCGTATGAGAACGGTTCGACCCTGAGTATCATGGGCAAAGTGTTCAACCTCAGCGAGATAGACAGTATGTACATCGATGAGACGGCAGTAACGGACAATACGGTGAAGGTGGCGTACAGCGATGCGAGTGCCGACATCACCGTAGCCGGAAACATCGCGCGTCTCCTTACTATTGCGCAAACGGGCGCGCACGTGAGCATCATCCAAAGTGCCGACGTGGCAGAAGAGATCACCTATACCCTCTCCGGCACTTCGTCAGACGGCGGGTTCTACAACGAAGGTGCATACAAAGCGACCGTGGAACTGAACAACCTTAATTTGACCAATATATCGGCTGTTTATTCGGGTGCAGCGGTACATATCCAGAACAGCAAACGTATCAAAGTGAAACCGCTCAACGGTACGACCAATACCCTTGTGGATGCAGCCAACGGCAAGCAGAAAGGATGCCTCTATATAAAGGGTCATGCGGAGTTTGCGCAGAAAGGTACGCTCAACGTCACCGGTAACGTGAAGCATGGTATTAAGACCGGCGAGTATTTCTCCATTAAGAACTCCACCATCCATGTTCTCTCGGCGGTGGGTGACGGTATCAACTGCGAGCAGTTCTTCCTTATGGAGAGCGGCACGATCACGATCAATAATGTAGCCGACGATGGTCTGCAATGCGACATCGAGGACACCACTGTCGGTTCGACCGGCGAGACCGTGGATCACGAGGATGAAGACTCTGGTAACATCTATATCTCCGGCGGCTCGCTGACGATGGACATCACCGGTGTGGCTTGCAAAGGTATCAAAGCCGAAGGGAACATCGCCGTCAGCGGCGGTGATATCACCGTCACCACTTCCGGAATCGGCATGTGGGACACGGAGGACTTAGAGACCAAAGCCGCAGCTTGTATCAGCAGCGATGCGAATATCACCATCTCCGGAGGAACACTCAATCTGACAAGTACCGGTTCGGGCGGCAAAGGACTCAAATGTGACAGCCTGCTGACCATCACCGGAGGTACGATGACAATCAAAACCACCGGCGGGCTCTATTACAACAACGGCACGACGGAGAACACCAACTACACCGGCAATACCGATAATATCGACAGCAAGTATTACTCTTCGCCGAAGGGTATCAAAGCCGGCACGAAGACTGAATCGGGCAGCGGATGGTATGTGACTTATACGTACGCAGGTGGTATCATCATCAGCGGCGGTAAGATCTCCGTCAGCACATCGGGCCGCAATGCCGAGGGTATCGAGAGTAAGAGTACGCTCGTCCTCAACGACGGAGAGGTGACCATCAATGCGTATGACGATGCCATCAACGCGGCTTCGGATCTCACCGTCAACGGCGGACTCCTCTATGCGCGCTCTACCAATAACGACGGTATCGACGCTAACGGCAATGTATATCTCAAAGGCGGTCTGGTCTATGCCATCGGTGCTTCTTCGCCCGAAGTGGCGATCGACGCCAACAGCGAGGAGCAGAAGAAACTGTATGTCCAAGGCGGCACGATCGTGGCTATCGGCGGTCTGGAGAGCGGCGCAAGTCTCACGCAGAGTTGCTACAAAGCTTCGTCATGGAGCAAGAACACTTGGTATGCTCTGACGGTCGGAAGCGAAGTTTTTGCCTTCAAGACCCCGAGCAGCGGTGGCAGTAACCTGATTGTCTCCGGTGCTTCTACACCGACACTCAAATCCGGCGTTACCGCTTCCGGCACAGAGATCTTTGACGGCGTTGGCTTCTATCCGGCAGAAGCGACAGGTGGCTCATCTGTATCGCTTAGTTCGTACACCGGCGGCGGTGGTCCCGGCGGTGGAGGTAGATGGTAAGCCGGCTATCGTAGAGTGGTTCGGTCAGATGGTCGAGGAGCGCAAGAAAGCCAATCACCATCCCTCCTCCGAAAAGAAAGCGTGGTAAACGCGGATTTCTTATGCGGCTCACAGTGATGTGAGTCGCTTTTTTTTGCATTCGGGGGAAAAGCCCCGCGGTTTACCGCGCCAACAAGCCCGCGAACGAAGCGTAATAATCGACAGAACGTAGTGGCGGAGTAATAATCGACAGAGCGTAGCGGCGGAGTAATAATCGACAGAGCGTAGCGGCGGAGTAATAATCGACAGAGCGTAGCGACGGAGAACTCCTTATTGGGAAAAGCAAAAAAAAAGAAACTACTTCAACAACCATTGGGATGCAGGGAGAACATGGATGGTGAAGTCACCTTCTGTGATGGTCTCTTGCTCGTCAAAAGTCAATATGGTCAATTGGTTGCAATTGAACTTCTTTGCGCCTTGGAGTATTGAAGTGATTTCGCGCTTACGCGTTTTCTCAGCGGACATATCGTAGCACACTTGGTATAACTCTTCCACCACTCCGTCTTTTGCCACAATGAAATCCACTTCAAACGAGCGGTCGCGATAATAGAACACATCCGCAAATCGCATACCTGCACGGTGCAGTAATTCGACATATACGGCATTTTCCAACCTCCATCCCAGATTTTCGGTGGAGAAAGTGTTGGTTCGGTTGGATATAAAGCCGTTGTCTATGACGTATATCTTGGAATCACGGATACGGTCACGGCTTTTGTATGAGAATTTCTGCACGGAAAGGAGCAAGAACGCCTCTTGCAGATAGCCTGTATAGGTATCGATAGTGTGGTCAGATACGCCTAATAGTTCTCCGATAGCGGTTGCGTTGTATTCTTGTGAGAAATTGTCGATGAGATACGTTGCGAGACGTTGCAGCACTTCGGGATAGCGCACTTTGAAACGCTTACAGATATCGCGTTTGATGATAGCTTCAAGGAGTGCCATCATATAGCCCTGCTTATCACTTTCCGTCAGCATCTCCGGCAGACCTCCATCCATAAGGTATGTACTCAGTTCACGTTTGATAATCGCTTGTCCTTTGGTTGTGAGCGTCTTTGTATCAACTTCTTTCACGAGCGCGTATTCTTCAAAGGAGAAAGGAAAGAGCGTTATCTTATGATGCCGACCGGTAAGGTGTGTAGTCAGTTCATTGGACAACAGTTTGGCGTTGCTGCCTGTTACTATCAGGTGCATTTTCTGACGAAGTAAGCGGTTGACGAACAAAGGCCAGCCGTCTATATTCTGTACTTCATCCAAAAGCAGGTATTGAAAATCATCATAAACCACATAGAGTGCTTCAAGGATCTTGTTCAGGTCGCTTGTCTGGGCGTTCTCCAAACGCTCATCGTCAAAGTTGACATACGCAGCCTTCACGCCCGCTTCACGGAGCACTTTCCGGCACATGGTAGATTTACCGCTACGACGTACACCGATGACCACTTGCGCCAAATGGCTTTTCAAGTCAACTTGTTGTTCTTCTTCACGGGTACAGATCCCGGAAAAATCTTCGTTCAGAAACTCCTCTTTTTGGTCAGCCACTATGGGCAATAATTCTTGTGTTGTCATACCTGTCTATTGAAAAACGCTGCAAAGGTACAAAAATTTCGGTAAATAACAAAATATTTTTGAAATTATTTCGATATTTTACATAATTTTGTGTGTTTTATCTCGATAAATTACAAGATTTGAAGCGGTTTGTTTCGATATTTGTATACTTTTGAGCGGGGTAAAGACACCGGCTTGTACTAAATTCAAAAAGTAGACTTGTACTAAATTCAAAAAGTAGACACAAAAATTGATTTTTTTGTTGTTTTTGTTTTTAATAGTGGACATTAGTGGCGGAGTTTTAATCGGTCATTTGGCGCTAATTTGTTCGGTCATTTGGCGTAATTACACTTCGAAGATTTTGGAAGTTTTATTCCGATAAATTCCAAAATAATCGTTCGAACGTAGTGGCGGAGTAATAATCGAACAGAGCGTAGCGGCGGAGAACACCTTATTAAAAGGGGGAAAAGCTCAAAAGAAAAGAATGTAAGGCAAAGAAAGGATTATCACAATAAACGCGGGACTTGTTGGTCTCGCGTTTATGTTTATATAAGGTTAGACGATATTACTTTACCTCTTGACCTTGGAGGGTATATACCTTCTCTCCGCGGAGGATGAAGATTTGACCGTTGCGATAGATAAGCCTACCTCTGTCTCCTCCCTGAAGGGAAGAGGATATTTCATCGAGGCCTTGTGCATCGCCGGTGGTGGTGAACGAGCCGGATTCTGTTTTGAGCACGTTGCCGTTATTATCCTTAGCTGTCATGGTGTAACTGTATGTCGTACCGCTATCCAGACTGGTCACCGTAAACGAGAATCCTGCGGCTTGCGCTTGCTGCGGAGCGTTATTGCGTGAAGGAGCGGCAAAAGCGATGGAGATCAACTGTCCTTGGGCATTGAAGGTAAGCGTGCAGATTAACTCTCCGTTTTTCTTAATCTCCATGGTGTATGTATCGGCGCCTGTTACTTGCGGCCATGCGATATCAGCGGTAGTTTCAGAAGGTGTAACGATGGTGGTTGTTACATCCGCCGGTTGCGCTCCTATTGGTAAAATATCCGTAAAATCTTTCCATTGATCGGCGGACTTATAAGCACTGACGCTACCTGCTGGTACATAAAGCACGCAGGGGGTGAAACTAAAAACACCAATAAACACATCATAATCCAATTGAGGTGGCCTTGTTGCGAAACATGTCACAGAGGTCAAACAGTAGCAATAAACGAAAGCCCCATTTCCAATGCTGGTGACGCTATTGGGGATGGTCACAGAGGTCAAACCGGTGCAATCCTCGAAAGCCCACTCTCCAATGCTGGTAACGCTGTTTGGAATCGTCACAGAGGTCAAACCGGTGCACCAAGCGAAAGCCTCATATCCAATACTTGTGACGCTACCCGGAATCGTCACAGAGGTCAAACTGATGCAAGATTCGAAAGCCCACTCTCCAATGCTGGTGACGCTATTGGGAATCGTATATGCGCCTTGTTTGCCTCCGGGGTATTGAATAAGGGTTGTTTTGTCTTTATTGAATAAAACACCATCTACCGAACAATAATTCGAGTTGTCAGAGGCAACATTAATAGAGGTCAAACCGGTGCAACCCTCGAAAGCCTCCATTCCAATGCTGCTAACGCTATTGGGGATGGTCACAGAGGTCAAACCGGTGCAATTATAGAAAGCCCAATCTCCAATGCTGGTGACATTATTGCCTATTACAACATATTGGATAGAAGACTTATAAGAATACCATGGTACTGAAGGAGCATTACTATAACTATAATTTGCCATTTCTCCGGTACCGCTGATGGTCAATATGCTATCGCAGGAGAGTTCCCAAGTGAGGTTGTCACCTTGTGCGCCGCAAGTGCCGGAAGCGGTAATGTAGGTGCCAGTATTGGTAAAGTCTTTCCATTGGTCAGCAGATTGATAGGCACTAACGCTTCCTGTAGGGACATAGAGAGGAATGGATTTGTCAACACCACCAAACACACTACCATACAACATCGGAGGAGTGATCGCTTTGCAGGTAATAGAGGTCAAACCGCCGCAATCAGCGAAAGCACCCGCTCCAATGCTGGTGACGCTATTGGGAATAACTATAGAAGTTAAATTAGACATTCCATTGCATAGATAGGCAGGAATATGCTCTACTTCATTTCCAAAAGTAAAGGATGTAATCTGTGGTCGTAAATCGAATTGAATGTATAGATACTCATCACAATAATCTGCATAAAATGGAGTATTGTTCGATGCAAAATCAGAATAATTCTTTGCATTCCATACTACTGAGGTCAAACTGCTGCAACCATCAAAAGCATACCTTCCAATGCTTGTGACGCTATTGCCAATCGTTACAGAGGTCAAACCGGTGCAATAATCGAAAGCACCTTCTCCTATGCTGGTGACGCTGTTGGAAATCGTTATAGAGGTCAAACCGGTGCAACCTAAGAAAGCTTCATCTCCAATGCTGGTGACACTATTGGGAATAGTAGTATTCTTGCATCCTGCGATGAGCGTATTGGTAGCCGTTTCTATAATTGCGTTACAATTATTGCGGCTATCATATACAGTATTCCCGTTTTCTACTATAACCGAGGTCAAACCGCTGCAATAAGAGAAAGCCTCCATTCCAATGCTTGTGACGCTATTGCCAATCGTTACAGAGGTCAAACCGGTGCAACCAGCGAAAGCATCATTTCCAATGCTGGTGACGCTATTGGGAATCGTATATGCGCCTTGTTTGCCTCCGGGGTATTGAATAAGGGTTGTTTTGTCTTTATTGAATAAAACACCATCTACCGAACAATAATTCGAGTTGTCAGAGGCAACATTAATAGATATCAAACCGGTGCAACCCAAGAAAGCACAAAATCCAATGCTGGTAACGCTATTTGGAATCGTCACAGAGGTCAAACCGCTGCAATAAGAGAAAGCCCACTCTCCAATGCTGGTGACGCTGTTAGGAATAGTCACAGAGGTCAAACCGCTGCAATCATAGAAAGCACCATATCCAATGCTGGTGACGCTATACGATACGGATTTGTAGGTTACTGAGGAAGGGATATTGGCAGTTGTAATACCCCAACCTTCATTAAATTTATAATTAGTATAACTTTTGCACGTCACTACTGCCGTATGGTTGGTGGCATCGAGGTTATAATACAAATCGCCGATTTGGACGCGTTCGGCGAACATGGTTCCTACGCTGGCTGCCACAGCGAGCAAGAGAGTTAAAAGTTTTGTTTTCATCAAGAAATATGTTAAATTAGTTTGTCACAACTTGTGCCGGTTCGTTTGATGCACCCATTTCGGGTGCAAAGATAATAAAAAATTTTTCAAATATGCAAATTTATTTTCTTTTCTCTCGTTATTTTAGCCGCCGATGGCTGCCAAATCTATTTTTCGTTTTTCTCTTGCTCCAAGAAGATCTGTTTCTGACGCTCAATCTCGTTGCGCAGTTGCTCTTCAGTGGGCAAGAAAGTCAAGTACTTAGCTGCATAGAGTTGCTTGCTGTCGTGTAGGATGGAATAGTGCGCAATATCCTTGCTCGTTTCTGCACAGAGTAGCAAACCTATCGTTGGATTGTCACCTTCCGTCCGGCGCAATTCATCAAACATGCGGATGTACATATCCATCTGTCCAACGTCTTGATGAGTAATCGTGGTTGTCTTTAAGTCTACTAAGAAATAGCATTTGAGAATCACATTATAAAAGACAAGGTCGATATAATAATCACCCGTATCGGTAGCAATGTGGTATTGTTCGTTCATGAAAGCGAATCCTTTTCCCATCTCCAGTAGGAACTCTTTAAGGTGCTTGATAATCGCTTTCTCCAAATCGGATTCCGTAAAACTGGTGTTTGCCGGTAGTTGTAGGAACTCAGCCACCAGCGGGTTCTTCATAAACTCCAACTTGTCAGGTTGCTTGATCTCTGTCAACTGAAGCATTTCTTCTATTACAGCATCTTTTTTAGGTGCTTGAAGTAATCGATAGTAGTACTGCGAACCAATATTTCTGTCTAACGTGCGCGTACTCCACATTTCTTTCGAAGCTTCCTGTAAATACCAATAACGAGCATCCTCATCTGCAACTCGTAACAAACTACGGAAATGGGTCCATTTCAAATTTGGTACGCGCGCGTGCCAAATCTCTAAATCGCTGAAATACAAATAGAATTGACGATAATTACGCAAATCACGTGCTGTAAAACCGGACGCATATTCTATTGACAAATCTTCGGCCAAACATTCCATCATCTGCGTTCCATATTCAGCACGTTTTTCTCCGTGTTGCTCCTCCTCAACAATACGTCTGCCAATTTGCCAATAGGTATTAACCATCACCATATCAACACCTTGATATGCTTCTTGTAACCCCTTCTCTATAATTTGACGAACGTCATCCAATAACGTTTTAAAAGATTCGGTACGCACGCGTGCCAAATCTTGAGAATGATGTGATTTCTCTATATCTGCCATAATTTTTCTATTTACTTGTTTGTTGCCTGCACGCACTTTGGCGTGCAAAGGTACACAAAATTTTTGACATATGCAAGTAAATGAGGGTCTTTTTCCCCAAAAGTTGCATTTTTTGAAAGATTTGGGTGAGAAGCGAGAAGGTTAACACTACCCATACAAATAATTCTACTATAATAGAGAGTGCTAGATAAAGAGGTTCTCTATTGTTTAACCAAAATAAGTAGAATTATGAGAAATTATGAAGATCAAGCGCAGAGGCGCGCACGAAAAGTAGCAGACATCAAAGAAATGTTTTATCGCCGTTTGTCGGAAGAAAACCAAAAGCCCATTGAAGAAAGGATGAAACTAATGGCCATTTATGAAGAGGTGGCTTACAGGTTTTACCTTTCTGAGAAGGAAATTCGGGATATAATTGCAGGCAGAAGATAGAATTGTCGCATTGCGACACAAGAGTATCCCGGAAAAGCAGTAATTTTGTCGTCGGATTTCCAAGTCGAGCGGCTCGACACCCGGTTGAGCCATTCGGATAACAGGCTGGCGCCAGCCATAATTATTAACCATCGGTCAAGCTTGGCCGATACAAAACCATAAAATTATGGCAAAAATGAAAATTATTGATTACGGGTTTGTGGGGGATGACCGCACAAGCGTACGTATCTACACGGAGGACGGCGGTGTCATTGAGGCGCGGCGATGTCCTACGGAAAAACCTTTGTACTGCACAAGGGACGGACATTTCTTGTCCCTAACCAAATTAGGGTTGCGTGAAATCAAGCCGAACCTTGCGCAAGCAGGGACACGCAAGTGTACCCACACGAACGGAAACGGCACGCATTACCCTTTCCTCCGGCAGTTCGGAGCCAAACACTGCCATTTCTTGGTGGCAGGGGCTTGGTATGGTCCGAGGCCGGAGGGGATGGTCATTGATCACCTCAACGGAGATATTCTCAACTGGTCGGCGGACAATTTGGAGTATGTAACGCCGAAAGAGAATATCAAGCGTGCGCGGTTGCTGCGAGTGCTGAGGAGCATCGGTCGCGATCCCAAACAGATGAGCAGGGAGGAACTGCAGGAGATCTTCGCAAAATACGAATTCCGGAATACGATTCCGGACTAATGGACGGAGAAAAACGCGGGCTAAAGACCCGCGAACAAAAAGAAGAACTAACAAATGTCCGATGGCATCGGACGCAAAAAAGAAGAATTATGAAAGCAATAGAAATGAATCAAGCCCTCATGGAGGCAATCAAGACAACAGAAGTATTAGGCGCCAGCGCATTGGAAGAGACACGCGCACTACGGCAGTTGGTGGCATCGGCAAATGCGAGAATAGAGGAACTGGAGGTTAAGGCGGTGGAGAACGCGAAAGTGTGCGCCATCGAGCAGAACGGAGAGGAAAAAGGAAAATTCCTCTTTGACGGTCACCACTACGAGTTACGACGCGCGGAGACGTACGACTTCATTGGAAAGCCGCAGAAATACACGATGGCAGAGGGGGTTGCTTTCCGGCAGAAGACCGGTGAGCAAGCCGTCCTCAAGTCGCAATCGTCCGTGATTACCAAGGTCCTCAAGACGCTCCGCGACAACTTTCCAACGCTCCATCCCAACATCGCACCGGATAGCGTGGAATATACGGTGGTGTGCGTGGATTGACGCAGCGAGCCCCTTTGGGATTTGGCCGGCAATGAATAGCAACCCCTCGGAGACCGCGCGTCCCCAACGCGCCCTTCCGTCCGTGCCCCCTGCACGGAAACCACGGTCTCTACGGGGTTCTATCCTCGCTGGCCAAGGCGGCATAGCCGCAGGGCTCGAACGTAATCAACAAAAGACAAAGAACAAAAAGAACAAAAAGAACAAAAAGAAAAGAAACAAAAGAATAAAAAAGAAAGTTTCTTCTTCTCCACATTAACTATGCAGATAGAGAAAAGAACAACCTTTTATGAGTTCGTTTGATTTTCTTTGGCAATTGGTACAAAACCACGGCAGTGTGGCGGAATTACACAAAGCAGAATTGGCGCGGGTATGGGATGGTTATACGCTCGAAGAACAACGGCATATTTACCGTTCCATCCGCGACAAACTGCGGGCGGATAAGTTCGTCAACTATAACCCCGTGCGTGCCGTGCAAGAGAACGCACCGAGAGCCAAACCGCCACAGACCCTGTCTTTCAACGACTACTACGCCCGTTACGGGACGACGGAGGAACGGGACGGATGGAAAATGACCAATCCGACGGGGCAGAAGGTGATTTACGTAAAATAGAACATACTTGCTTACCGGGGCATCTCGAGAGCATCTCGAGAGCATCTCGAGGGCAATACGTGGTGAAATTTAGAACATTATGAAACGAAAATTTTTTTATAAAGACATTATTCGCCGGCTGGAGCAACTCTTGCATACCACTGTCGGCATGGAAGGATTCGAGATCTTACTGTACGGATGGGTACACAAGCACCATTTCAACCGCTCCAAATACTCGATGCGCGATTACATGACCGGTGCCGAAATCCTATCTTTCAGCGAG
Source organism: uncultured Bacteroidales bacterium (assembly GCA_946406195.1). Taxonomy (GTDB): domain Bacteria; phylum Bacteroidota; class Bacteroidia; order Bacteroidales; family Paludibacteraceae; genus Colicola. Next base: position 45,111 of record CAMJJT010000008.1, on the reverse strand, counting down.
TATGCAGGGTATGATCTCACCCAATAAATTCATTTTTTTCAAGTTCTGAACGGAACGGAGGCGATTTTTTGCTCACCTCCGTTTTTTGTACTACCTTTGCACCGGATTTCGAAATCAACGGCAAACAACAAACGACTAAAAACACAAGGATTATGACCAAACGGCAGATTGCAAAAGTAGTGATCTCAGTGCTGATAGCGGCACTGACGGCATTAGGAGCAGGACTCGGCTTGACGAGTTGCACGGCGACGCGGGTGGTGAGCACGAGTGCCAGCTATGTGCAGCACGGCGACACGACCACCACCATCATGACCAAAACCACGGAGACCTATCGTGGCGAGAAAAACAGGTAAAGAAAAATGCGCAGCCTACCGAGCCTAATGGCTCTCGATCCCAAGAGCCTGTATGCCGGTCAGTAAGCAAGCTTCCTACCGTCCTCCATGCCCTCGGAATCAATCGACTGCCTCAATAGGCACTCGCTTGGCTGCTTACAAAAATATCCCTTCGGGATTAGAAAATGACAAAAATCAAGAAAGAAGGAGGAAGGAAAAAGGAAATCACGCCGCATGGATTTTCGGTATTTTCGAAAGCAAAGCGCATTTTCGTAAGGCGGACGGACAACATCAGTTGTACGGAATGGTTAGCGGGTAGTGGGCTCTGGGAGCTCGCTCACGAGAGACCAATAGACGATAAACATTAGACCGCAAGGTCGTTCCGCCGCATTTTTCTTTACTTAACAATTTAACAGTTTAACAATTTAACGATTTAACGAACAATGGCAAAAATGAAAGTAGGCGCAGCGGGAATCGAGACGATCTCGGGCGCATTGAAACGACCGAAGAAACAGAACGGTCACAACCACGGCAATTATCTGGTGGCGACCCACCGCCAAGCAGCCACCACCAACCCCAGTTGTCAGCGTGTCTATGCGTTTGACGCCGACCGCTACAAACGTAACAGCACTCCGTCCGCGGAGGAGTTGGCACAGCGCGAGAAGTTCGCATCCATCGCACGAGCAGTGAACGTGCGTGCGAAAGACCTCTCGAAGATCAACGCGGACATTGCCGCCTTCAAGGCGCAGAAAGACCTGCCCGGAGGCAAGACGACCATGAAGGCGTGGTACTGGATGGTCTGCACCGAGGAGTACGAAGAGGCGCAGGGCTAAGCGCGGGGCAGAGCCCTTGTTTGGCTTCGCCGGTTTGAGCCTTCGGCTTTGTTTGGGGCAGAGCCCTTGTTTAGAACAGTTTCTAACAAGCGGCTCTGCTGCTCAAACAACGACTAAAGACACGAACGGAAAGGAAAAATACGGAGAAGAGAGGAGTTTGGCACAATTATTGTAGAGGGAATTTGGTCGTTGGTCGATGGTCGATGGTCGTTGGTCGATGGTCGTAATTCGTAATTCGTAATTATAGAAAATATAGTGGATAAAAAAAGAAGTATATTTGGTATTGTGGCAGTGTGGGTGTTGATGACGATGTCGGTGATGCCGGTGTCGGGTAAAAAACGTCCGCATGTGCCTGATTCATTGCAGGTTATCACGGTTGAGGTGAATGGTATACCCATCCGGATGCGGCGCGTGGAAGGTGGTTCGTTCACGATGGGAGCAACCATCGAACAGACGGACCGTGATGTCTATACGGACAAGCCGGCACACTTGGTGTTTTTGTCTCCGTATTATATCGCGGAGACGGAGGTGACGAATCAGTTATGGGCAGCGGTGATGCCGGAACGTGAGTCGTTGAGTCCGAGAGGCTATCCTCAGCATCCTATCTCGTACGTGACATGGACTGATTGTCAGGAGTTTGTGCGTCGATTGGACAGTTTGACGGGCAAGCCATTCCGTTTGCCGACCGAGGCTGAATGGGAGTACGCGGCGCGAGGTGGAGCGAAGAGCAAGAAACACCGTTATTCCGGTGGCGACGAGCCGGACAGCGTAGGATGGACGAACCATTGTTCGGGTAACTGGACGCATCCTGTAGCCCGTAAGCATCCGAACGAGTTGGGTCTATACGACATGACGGGCAATGTGAACGAATGGTGCGAGGATTGGTACGCGCCGTATAACTTAGGTACCGCGCCTAATCCGTGTGTACGCGATTCGAGCGAAGGAAGGATCGCGCGAGGCGGCAGTTACGACGACTGCATTGCCAACAGCCATCTGTCTATCCGCCGATGGTACGTACCGGAGACGAGCCGCGGATATATCGGTTTTCGCGTAGCTTTCACGCTGCCGGACGACCCGATGATGCAGGTGGAAGAAGAGAAAGAGTTGCCGCTGACCAAAAAAGTGAAGGTGGGAGGCAAGAAACTGCAGTTCTACTTAGTGCCCGTTGAAGATCCGTATTATATATCCGACGAGATCACCGTGCAGTTATGGAAGAAGATGATGCGCAAGAATCCGCCGAGCAAGATCAAGAGTGTGGCAGCCGGCATGCGTCCTTCGGACCGTATGATTTTTGCGGAGCGCTGCAGTCGTGAGGCGAAGGAGGTGATGCGTGTGGCGAATGCGGAGGAGATCGTAACCGCCGTTCAGCAGGGCTTGATCACGACCTCCAAAGCGGACGTGAGTGAGCGCGATAAGAACAAGAGCGTGCAACAACTCCAAAAGAAGCGGAGAAACCGCAAGAAATTAACGCTACTAACAGAGTTAGTGGGTGTCAAATTGACGCAGCCGGATGATCCCGTGTTGCTGCAATACAAGAAGGAGAACGACGAGAGCAGGCCGATGAGGTTGGTTGTTGGTCAATGGACAAAATATTAAAAAAAACAATTATTTTTAAGGAAAATCGCGTACGCGCTTGCGTATGTGGTTTTTTTTTTGTAATTTTGCCGCCGATTTGACTTTTTTTATCAAGAAGAATAAAAAACAACCAAAAAAATATGCAGAAAATGCACACACACACGAGCATGTATGTAGCAAGAACAATGCTTGCCCTGTTGCTCTTACTGACTACTCTCCCCTCTTTTGGTCAGTACCGTCGCCGCGGCGGATTAGCAGACGGCGATCATTTCCATTTCGGATACGTCAGCGGTCATGTGGGTTACTCGATGTTAGTATCCCACGCGACAGGAGTGATGCCTTCGGGCAACGTCGGTGGCGGCGTTGGTGTCGGGTATGAGTACCGGAACAGCGGTCTATGGGCCAGCTTGGGATTACAGTTGAGTTTTCACCGGTCGAGTCTGCGCATAGACGAATACAACACGATCAATGAGCAGGACCAGACCCCTTATCGCGGCTATGATACGCAGGGTCATGCGACGACATTCCATTACCGAGTGAACCAGACGGATAAGGTAGAATGGAATTTCTTCGACGTGCCGGTGATGTTCGGTTATTACACGCATGGTTTTCATTTTGGCGCAGGTGTCAAGATCAGTTACGCTTTTTCTTCGCGTACGCGCGCTACGGGTACGTATAACCTGAGCGCGACGAATGACGGTTACAGCGTTGTGTTTGAGAACAAGCCGGAGGCAGGATACACCGATTATGCTTTCGATAACAAAGACGCTAACCGTCTGAATATAGGAGCCAGCATCATTGGCGAGATCGGATATGACCTGCTCTCCTCCGCTCCTTTCAACAGCGATATTTGTCACGTACTGAAATTGAGTTTTTATATTGAATACGGTCTGAACAACTTAGCGAAAGGCAATGATTTCACCGTTCGGTTGGTAGAGCCGGACAAGAGCAGCCATTTAGCCAATCAAGTAAAGATCAACCCATACCTGAATACGGTGAGTGCTCCGTCTCGTACGGTGCCGTTCTTCACGGGCGTGAAGATCACGTATCTGATCGGCGGCAGTCGTACCGCACGACGCGGATTCCACCACGGATGTATGTGTTATAATTGACAATTGAAAATTGAAAATTGAAAATTGACAATTGAGAAATATGAAAAGATATATCACCAGAGTAGTGAGCATAGCGATGCTGTTGTTGAGCTATGCAGTAAACGCCGGAGGGAGTATCCGTTACGGCGAGACAGAACACCACACTATCTGTCCGGGCAACACGATTCAGTTGACGACCAGAAGTGTGGTAGTCACGAGTGACACGATCCTGAACGATACGCTGATCACCGCCATAGGCGAGGAGAGGGACAGTCTGATCGTGGTGTACGATGTGAACGTGTATCCTCATTTCGAGAAAGACGAGTACAAGCGTCTTCGGAAGGGTAGCAGTTACACATGGCAGGACACAACGATCACCGATCCGGGTGTTTATTGGCGAATCTATCACACGGTACAAGGTTGCGACAGTATATACCGTCTGCACGTGTCCCAGCCGTATGACTCGGCGGTTACGTTCACGCTCTGCGAGGGTGAGCATGTCACGTTCAACGGGAAGACGTACAACAACGCGGGTGTTTACGAGGATATCTCCAGCGGCGACACCGCCTACACGATCACGATCATCAAACATCCGAGTCATGAGTACGTTCAATACGGTGTGTTAGACAGGACCCATCCGTACTACTGGCAGTACATGATTGACGGCGAGAGCAAGACAGACACGCTCGACAGTCCGGGTGTCTATGTCTATACGACCCATGATCCGGAGACCGGTTGTAACGACATATGGAAACTGGTGTTGACCCGCGATGAGTCGAGTTATCATTTCCTCGAGACGGTCACGATATGTGAGAACGAGCCTTTCAGTTGGCGTGGTCGTGAGGGGCTGAACCGCACAGGAATAGGTCAGACGACCCATTACTACGACCGTTACCGCACCGCCGGCGACCAAGACAGCATCTATGAATTAGTGTTGACCGTTCAGCCGGTACTGCGGACGTCTCGCACGATCCCGTTCTGCGATTACATCGTTTGGAACAACAAGGAATACCGCGAATCGACGGTTCTCCTCGACACGATACCTTCCGTGCAGTACGGATGTGACTCGATCATTACTACTATTCTGGCGAAAGGTATTCCCTTCCATTACCACGACACCGCCACGATTGTACCGGGCGAAGTGTTGGTATGGCGCGGACGAACCATCTCCAATGACGGTTATTACGAAGACAAATACCGATCCGCATCGGGTTGCGACAGTATATACAGTCTGGGTGTGGGTCTGAAAGAGGCAGCTCCGGTGACGAACACACGTACTTATCGCGAGACTATCTGTGAAGGCGACGGATTCGAATGGCGGAACAAGACGTATTACAACAGCGGTACGTATGTCGATACCATCTACAAAGCCGGCACGCAAGAGATTGATTCTCTGATGGTTTTGATACTAACCGTAGGAGAGACATACGAGCAGACGGAGCGTGTGACCTTCCTCACTTTCCCGCAGACCTACCGCGAGCAAGTGATTCCTATACCGGGCAGATATGAGTTCCACTATCAGTCATCGAAGGGTTGTGACAGCACGATTATTGCCTTCATTGACCGCGAGGTCTATCGCGACGAGCAGACGGTAGTGATCTGTCCGAATGATCCTCCGTATATCTGGAGTTATGACGGCGAGGCGTACAGCGTAAGCGGCAAGTACACGAAGGTAGAGCAAGACAAGAACGGTAACGACAGCGTTATTCATGTGCTGAACCTCAAAGTGAACTACATCCCTGATACGCAGATAGAAGCGACTATCTGTAAGGGCGGTAAGTATGCTTTCGGCGACCAGATACTAACGCAGAGCGGCGTCTATCGGCATGTGTTCCACACGATAGGCGGCTGTGACAGCACGGTGGTGTTATCGCTGAACGTGCTGACTCCGGACACGACGTATTTAGCTATCCAACGCGAGCAAGGCACGCCGTACACATGGAACGGCAAGATCTATCGCGAGGCAGGCACGTATTTCTATTACGGCACGAACCGGTTCGGTTGCGACTCCGTAGCTATCTTGGAATTCACTTACAATCAAGTAGATACGATAGAAGCGCAGGTGACTGTTTGCCCGAACGAGTTGCCGTTCCGATGGAATGGCATCGAGGGCAATCAGACGCAGCACTACACGAAGACGGTACAACAAGCCGGCGGCAATTATATCTACTACAGCCTGTATCTGACCGTACGCGAGGTGGTACAGAAAGATACGACGTTCACTATCTGCGCCGACGGTAGCATCACTTTCAACGGCAAGACATACACGGAAGGCGGTTATTACCGCGACACCTTGGGGTGCGACACGATGCTCACTATTCATGTGATTGAGTATGCGCAGCAGGTGTATGAGACGCGTGCAAGCTTAGGCAGCGGTCACGGCTACACATGGACCTATTGGGAGGACGGCACAGAGAAAACGAAAGAGTTCACGGCAGCTGGTACGTATGAGTATGAGAGTCCGAACGAAACCACCGGTTGTAGCGAGTTATGGCGATTGATACTAACCAAAGATGAGACGGTGTATCATTTCGTAGAGACCCTGACTCAATGCGAAGGAGATGCGTTCGAATGGCACGGTCTGAAGGGGCTCACTAATCAAGGAATCGGCGAGACGCGCCATTACTTCGACGAATACAAGACCCGTACGGGCAAAGACAGTATCTATGAGTTAGTGCTGACGGTGACGCCTATTGAGCGCACGGTACGCACCATCACTTTCTGCGGCGAGACGACATGGAAAGGGGTGACGTACACCCAATCGGCGGTGGTCTATGACACCATCGCTACGGAGAACGGCTGCTACCGAATTGAGCGTATCAATCTGGACAAAGCGATGCCGTTCTACTACAGCGAGAGCAAAGAGTTACCGCAAGGAACGGTGCTTCACTGGCACGGTCAGACCATCACGACAGATGGTACCTACCACGACTACAACACGACCATCCATGGATGCGACAGTATTTATGAGATCCACGTCACGATTATTCCTGCGGCGCCGGAAACGAACCAATACGCAGAGGAACTGTCCACCTGTGAAGGCGACACGATCCTATGGAGAGGAAAGAACATATGGCGAAGCGGCACTTACGTCGATACCGTCTATAAAGCAGGCATCAACGGCTTAACGATTGACTCTATCTTCTCGTTGAAATTCACGGTATGGCCGGCTCCCAAAGATACGACCTACCAGCATCTATACACCTGTTCCGACGGTTCGTCCATTCGGTATAACGGCAAGGATTATTACCAAGACGAAACAATCATCACAACCTTCCATACGATACACGGCTGCGACAGTGTGGTGAAGGCGTATCTGCATTTCAACACTGCTCTTTACTTCGAGGAGAGCGACACGATCGCGGACACGGAGCTGCCGTACCGATGGACGTATAAGTTAGCGGACGACCTACGTCAGGACACTATTCTCACCCACGCCGGCACCTATACCCATATCGTATCGGCTGAAGGTGGCTGCGTCAACCAAGAGCAGTTATTGCTCATTGTTTATCCGACCTATCTGTACGAGCAGGACACAACTATATGCGAGACGGCGCTGCCCTTCCACTGGCTGAACGGTCCCGACGATCATCTGAACGATGACCTGCAACATGCTATCGGCGAGACGAAGCAATATGAATACCGCTACAAGACGGTCAACAACACCGACAGTATCTACCGCTTGCACCTCACCATCGATCCGGCTCCCAAACGGACTGAACGGATCTCTATCTGCGAGAACAAAGATACGATCATCAACGGCAAGAGTTATTTCGATCCGGTGCTCTACCCTGTCGGTTCGGTCTTCCGCGATACGGCATACAAGCACAACGATGGAAACGTATGCGATAGTATCATCTACTACGAGATCACGAAAATACCGCAACGGCATATCATTGAGACACGTATCATGCACGTAGGCGATACGATCCAATGGCAAGGCGATACGATCACCGAGCATCTGACCAAGACCTATACCCACGAGACCGAGATAGATCCCTCAACCGGATGTGAGATGATCTATCAGTTGCGCGTCATTGCGGAACATCGCACAACGGAGAGCATCTGTATTCTGGACACACCGTACACTTGGACACAGAACGGCGTAGGATACTACACCACAGGTATGTACACCGATACGGTGTTCGACACGGACGGTAAGATCACTGAGTTCCATCGCTTGGACCTGCGCGTCGATGAAGTGCCTCACGCAACCGAGCAGTATTATGTCTGCGCAGGTTATCCGGAGATGATCAACGGCAAATGGTACGGCAAGCCGGAGATGACGAGCGACACGATGTACCGCGACACGATCCTCAACCGGCAGAGTCCGATCAGTTGTGACAGCGTGATCTACTTGGAGATCTACGTCTCCGGCAGCAAACGATCCATGCAGACCGTAGTGCTGCCCGCCGGAGAGACGATGGTTTGGAATAAATACACCATCACGCAAGGCGGTCAATATTGCGACACGACGGTGATTGCCGACGGATGTGACAGTATCAGTATCCTGCAGGTCGTATTAGAGCAACGCAAAGAGGTGATCATCTGTACCATTGACACGGCAGAAGGTACGCATCCCGATAAGAAATACCCGTACGAATGGGTTCATCCGCGCGGAGATATCGATACGCTCTATACCTCCGGTATCTACACCGATACCATTTATGACGAGGAGGGCTTCATGTCCGAGTTCTACACCTTGCATCTGACCATCACCCAGCCGTATGACACGACGGTTTATGTACACGGATGTCAAGGCAAAGGTGCCTTCTGGCGGGACGAGGTGTACTATCGGGACACTACTTTTGTGGACCGTATAGAGGTTTGGCCATACACGCCGGAGAGACCCTGTGACTCCGTTTATCATGTCAATATAGTCATCGATACGGTCTATACGTTCTCTTTTACGGACACGATCTGCGAGGAACACTTACCGTATATCTTAGGTCGTCTGAACCCCGATACGCTGTGGACCGAAGGAACGTTCTTTCATCCCGACCGGACGCTCTGCGGTTGCGACTCGTCGATCTACCTCACCCTCCGTATCATCCCGAAACTGACCAAGAACGACTCTACTTTTGTCTGCGAGGACAAGATCAAAGAGCACCCGGTCATCCTCGGTGATACGGTCACACCGTGGTTCGATGCGCGTAACGGCGGACTCTTCCACGGCACATGGGAAGGCAAATGGCACGGTGTGGCATACACCTCCGATACCATCGTTTGGAACTGCGACCATAGCTATTTCCACCATATCATCATGCGTCCTCGTCAGGACCAAGCCGTCAAAGATACGTTCTATCTCTGTCAGGGCGATTCGGTTCAGCTCTTCTGGCCCCACAGCGAGTTGTGGGTAGATACACCGGGTGTCTATTACGACACGATACCGACCAACTCGCCCTTCTACGACAACCAACACGGATACATGCATAACGACCGCGATTATCTCTGCGACAGTATCGTGCAATGGACCGTCCTCTTTGCCGACACGCTGCATAAGGACACCACCGTCCATATAGCTATGGGCGATTCGCTCTATTGGAACAACCAATACCTCTACGCTGCCGGCACTTATGACTCGATCGGTTATGCGACGGACACGAACTCGCTCGGTCAGTACTGTAAGTTCGTGATGACGATGCACCTGTATGTCGATTCGACGTATTACTACCGCGACACGCTGTCTATCTGCGAGTTCCCGGGCAAAGAGGTGCTCTATCAATGGGCAGACGGATTCGAACGGACCTACACGATGCCCGATAAGGATTCGACCTTCCATGTGATACACACGCTGCCTACCCTGCTCTATCGGTTCGACAGCATCTACGACCTGTATGTCGATTTTCATCAGAAATACTTCACACAAATCAAAGATACTATCTGTGAAGGCAACTCGAAGCGGTTCGATTGGCACCACCGCGATAACACGATCACGCAGCGGTTCCTGACCACCGACGGTATCTATTACGATACGATCACGGCGCTCAACGGATGTGACAGTATTATCGAGTTGTATCTCAAGACCCGCGACAGTATTCCGTCCAAGCATGTGAGCCAAATGATCACGGACCGCGAGATCCCGTATCTATGGACGCATCAATGGAGAGAGAACGGAGCGGACACGACGCATACCGACACGCTCCGTGCAACAGGTATCTACCGGTTCACGATGCCGAGCGTACATGGTTGTGACAGTACGGTGGTGATGCACTTCACGGTACATCAGACGCATGTCTTCCGCGACACGATCGATGTTTGTGCAGAAGGTAAAACGACCCTGACGCATTTCTGGTCCACCGGATTGGAACAGCGTTATACCGTTCCTGAGAGCGACGACACGATTCATTACTACGACACCTTGCCGACCCGTATCCTGCTCGACAGCATCTATGATCTATACGTCAATTATCACCAAGTCACCAAGACCTATCTGGATGCACATGTATGCTATGGAGACTCGATGCCGTTCGGTCTGACCAAGTCGCATACCCCGCGGTTCATCTCCAAGACCGGCGTTTATGAGGACACGCTGACCCGCGTAGCGAACGGTTGTGACTCGATCATCATCATGCGTCTGAACGTCTTCCCAAGATACCTCAAGACCTACGTGGAGAATATTGCTGATTCCGAGGCACCGTATATCTGGCACCACCAAGATGCAGCCGGTACGACTTATAAGAACGACACCCTTTACGCCGCCGGTGAATATACTTTCCATTTCACCAACAGCTATGGTTGCGACAGTATCGACTCTCTCAGTCTGCGTGTACACGCCACCTATCTCTATCGCGACAGTATTCAGATCTGTCAGAGCGAGACGCCATACACATGGGAAGGTATCACGGATATCTACGAGACCGGCGAATACACGAAGCGCTTACAGACCCACGACGGGTACGACAGCACAAGGGTGCTCTTCGTCAAAGTGCTGCCTATCCGATACGACACCATCACCGCGTATATCTGTGAAGGCGACTCGATGCGGTTCGGTTTGAGCAAGACCAACCAGCCTCGATTCATCTACAACAGCGGTCTATACAACGATACGCTGACTACGGTACATGGTTGCGACTCGATCATCACGCTGAGTCTGAATATCTACCCGCGCTATTTCAACGACACGACCGTTCATATCGCGGACGTGGACACGCCGTATGTATGGCGCCACTCGGATGCTCGCGGCAATGTCTTTGACAGCGAGCAGCTATACGCTGCCGGACGATATGGCTATCTGTACAAGTCCGTCTATGGATGTGACAGTATCGACAGCCTGACCTTAGTCGTTCATCCTACCTATCTCTTCCGCGACACCGTGACGATATGCCGGAACGAGACGCCGTACACATGGTATGACAAACAGGATATCTACGAGTCCGGCGAATACACGAAGCGTTTCCTGACCCACGACGGATACGACAGCACGTATGTACGCTATATTCACGTTCTTCCTGTTCCGCACGATACGGTGCGTCATGCGATGTGCGAAGGAGGAGATTATTTCTTCAACGGCGTGCATTATACTGAGGGCGGCACGTATGTGGACACCTTGGCTTCGTACAATGGTTGCGACAGTATCGTAACACTCTTGCTGACCGTCAACAAGCCTATCTACGTCCGTATTCCGGTGGATATATACGAGGGTGAGGGCTATGAGTTCTACGGCGAGCGTTATACCTCTTCCGGCACGTATCGTCATTATGGTCAGACGCCGGAGGGTTGCGACTCGATAGCCGAGCTGTTCCTGACCGTTCATCCGCTCATAGACACCACGGTCATCGTTTGCTCCTCCGAACTGCCATACATCTGGATCAATAAATGGAGCGGAGAGGCGAAGAGCTTATACCAAGCCGGAATCTACCGCAACGACACCACATACGTCAACGGTCAACGTACTTTCTACACCCTGCAACTGATCGTCAACGAACCGATCCAAGACACGATCCGTACGGCTATCTGCGATGGGTCGTCTTATCAGTTCGACGGCAAAGCGCTAACGACCTCCGGTATCTATCGCGATACCGTGAAGGCGGTCAATGGCTGCGATAGTGTGATCACCCTGATCCTGACGGTCAACAAACCCTATTACCGCTATCAGGTTGAGCATGTGATTGAGGGTCAGTCCGTGGAGTTCTACGGCGAGACCTACAACACGACCGGCACTTATACGCATTACGGCCGCACGCCGGAAGGATGTGACAGCACGTCGGTTCTCCAGCTCATCGTTCATCCGCTGGTAGATACGATCGTGACGGTCTGCAAGAGTGAGTTGCCTTATCAATGGGTCAACAAATGGAATGGTTCCGTCACGCCGCTCTACACCGCCGGTCTCTACCGCAACGACACCACTTACGTCAACGGCGAGAAGATGTATTACGGCTTGCAGTTAGTAGTCACTGAGCCTGCCTTCGACACGATTCGTACGGCTATCTGCGATGGGTCGTCTTATCAGTTCGACGGCAAAGCGCTGACGACCTCCGGTATCTATCGCGATACCGTGAAGGCGGTCAATGGTTGCGATAGTGTGATCACCCTGATCCTGACGGTCAACAAGCCCTATTACCGCTATCAGGTTGAGCATGTGATTGAGGGTCAGTCCGTGGAGTTCTACGGCGAGACCTACAACACGACCGGCACTTATACGCATTACGGCCGCACGCCGGAAGGATGTGACAGCACGTCGGTTCTCCAGCTCATCGTTCATCCGCTGGTAGATACGATCGTGACGGTCTGCAAGAGTGAGTTGCCTTATCAATGGGTCAACAAATGGAATGGTTCCGTCACGCCGCTCTACACCGCCGGTCTCTACCGCAACGACACCACTTACGTCAACGGCGAGAAGATGTATTACGGCTTGCAGTTAGTAGTCACTGAGCCGAACGACTCTACTATCTACCGCGAGATATGCGAAGGTGATTTGTATAATTTCAACAACCGCTTCCTGAGCACAGCCGGCGAATACCGCGACACGCTCAAGAACACCATCGGTTGTGACAGCATCGTGATCCTGCATCTGAACGTGCTCAAGAAATATTACAACACCATCAACCGCACGATCTATCAAGGCGATACCGTCATCTTCCATGGCGACACTATCTCCGAGGCAGGCGTCTATCCGATTCGGTTCACGTCGTCCTATGGGTGCGACAGTATCATTGAGTTGCGACTGAGCGTGATACGCCTCTTCGATGACAGCGTCACCGTCTGCGCAAACGATCTGCCGTATCTCTGGACCTTACCGAGCAACCCATCCCAATACATGACCATCTATGAGTCCGGTATCTATCGGGATACGGTTCTCAATAGCGAGGGTCTGCAGTCGGTGGTTGGTCTCAAGGTGAACGTATTGCCGATTGCGCACGCGCCCGAACCCATTATTGCGCGCATATGCGAGGGAGATGTCTATAAGTTCGGCGGCAATATGCTGACCGAGCAAGGTACGTATTATGACACGCTCACTGCCGCTAATGGTTGCGACTCAGTAGTCATGCTCTCCTTGCAGGTTCAACCGCTGACCCACCAAGTGGACAACCGGACGATCTTCGAAGGCGATACGGTGATCTTCTACGGAGACACATGTACCACCTCGGGTATTTATACTCACACCGTTCCTAACGGCAAATGTACCGACACGTACCAACTGATCCTGACGGTGCTCAAAGAGTTCCATGTAGATACCACCGCGTATGTCTGTGAGAACGACCTGCCGTTCGAATGGCATGGTGTTCAGTACAACAAAGCCGGAGACTACTCGCTGCCGACCACGTGGAATGATTCCTCGCGCGTAGTGACGACGCTCCATCTCCATGTACACGAATCGTTCTATACGGAGAAGAATATCAGGCTATGCGAAGGAAATGTCTTCATCTTCCGTAGGGATACCTTCCGCACGAGTGCGATCTTCTATGATACGATTCCTACGCTCTATGGTTGCGACTCGATCATTAAGTATTCGTTGCAGGTTCATCCTAAGTTCGAGCGTTGGGATACAGCGCATATATCGGATAAAGACTACTACGATTTCAATGGTCGTCAGTTGACTATTCCGGGCGATTATGAGTACACCGGTTCTACCGAAAACGGTTGTGACAGTTCGATCTTCCTGCACTTGGAGGTTCATCCTTCCTATCTGTACACGGAATATCGGAATATCTGTGCGCCGGATTCTGTTCATTGGCGTGGACAAGTCATCCAAATGGATACGGCTTATCAGATCTCCAAGACCACTACCCGGTACGGTAGAGATACTACTTATACCTTCCGCGATCCGTATCTGACCCGCTATGGATTCGATAGTATCTATGAACTCAAACTGATTGTTCATCCGTCCTTCTATATCTATGAGCAACACCTTATTAAGGAAGGCGAGCAGACCACTATCCATGGTATCAAGATCACCAAGCCGGATAGTATCTATAGCGATACCTTGCGGACGTTCTACGGGTGCGACAGTATCTATCAGATTGCCGTCAATACCAAGCGTATGATAGAGGTGGAACGGGATGTCAAGATATGCGATGGGACGTACTATGACCTCTACGGAGAGAAACTGACCAAGACCGGTAAGTACACCAAGATATCGCCGAACGGCGATACGATTGCCCATATTAACTTGACCATTAACCCCATTTCCGCTATCAAGCAGCGGATCGTCATCATGGATGAGGAAGTGCCGTATATCTACGGCGGACGACTATACACGCCGGAGGTGCCTGTTTGGGATGCGGCTACGCAGTCATGGGATAAGGATGTCAAGACGACGATTGAGAACTCGATGTACCTCAACCAATACGGATGTGACAGCACCGTCTATCTCGAGTTTGTGGTTACTACCCATTACTCCGATTGGAATCAGATTCCCCTCTGCTCCAACGAGACGCTCATCATCGATAATGATACCATCACACGGGCGGGATATTATACGTTCGTTCGCCGCTCAGACGTCACCAAGCGTATGGATAGTCTCTACCGCGTAGAGATCTACGAAGCGCCGAAATACGAAATGCCGCCTATCAAACGCACTATCTGCGAAGGGGACACCGTTCATTTCTTCGACCGCATACTGGATGTGGAGGGCGATTATAGCCAGAAACTCAAGTCCGTCGATGGATGTGACTCCATTATCACCCTGCACCTGACCGTCACGCCTACTACGCACAAGGAGACCTCCGTCCGGATCTACGAGCAGTATCTGCCTTATATCTGGCAGGAAGATAACCGGGAGTGCTACAAGAGCGGCGATTACGTCAAGTCATGGCAAACCGGGGAGTGTATCAACTCATCTACCCTGCACCTGACCGTCGTACAAGCTCTGACGGAAGAGCGGATCGTTTGTGGCGACGACTCTATCAAATGGAGAAACGATAAATGGTATAGCAAAGAAGGTTATTATTACGACACCATTTATAAGCCTCATACCGACACCATCACGGATGTCTTTGTGCTCCATCTCATCAAAGGGCTGCCGACCGAGGTGGTGAACATCTCCGTAGGCGAGATCGCAGAGGAGGCTAATGAGTTTGATATCGCCTTCACTACGAATAGCGGCTTGTATTACACCACGAAAGTGAATGTACTCTTCAAGAACGGTCCAAGCTCGGCGTTCAGCAATATCTATAATGCGCCCACTACCAAGCAAGGCGATCAATATATCGTCTCCGTTCCGGTTCCGCAATACAGCGACACCTGTTATGAGAATCACCATAAGTACATCAAACCGGGTTATTACTCCGTTCAGGTACAACTCGATAACGGGGCTTGCGGAAGAAGCGAATCGAAGACAGAGGAGTTCCTCGTCAAGTACCCCAGCTGGATCATACAGCAGAACTGGCAAGACGTGGTAGCACCGCTGAACGCGCAATGTAACTGCGGATATGAGTTCTCGAAGGTGGAATGGAAAGATGCGGAGGGTTATCCTTATACCAGCAAAGCCGCTGACTATCTGTACAACTCGAATCTGAAACCGGGTGATCAGGTCGTTATGTGGGCTACGCGTAAGGGGGAGAAAGTAGCTATCCCATCCCACCCGCTCACCATCGTTTCGTACACATGGAATAAATACGACGACCCGATTCTCGTTTATCCGACTCAGGCACCGCGCCATATGCCGGCGATCACCATTGAGGCACCGATGGACGGACATTACGCCATCTACTCGTCCACCGGTTCGCTCATCTCCACCGGTAAGATGACCGAAGGTACTAACCAAGTCACCCTGCCGAGCGTTTGCGGAATGTACTTCATCCGCACCACCCGGCAAGGCAAAGATACCGAGACGCACAAAGTGCTGCTCTACTAACCAACAAGCCCCGCGATTCTCTCGCGGGGCTTATTGGTTGGTCGTTGGTCCATCGATCAACGACTATCTTTTCCAAAAGACAGACGTAATATCCCTCCATCCTTCGTTCTGCCGTTGATAGAGGTGTTGGTTGGTGGTGGGCGATTTGAGTCCTCCGAGGTGCTCGATGTAGGGTCCGAACTTAACGTAATCGAATGAGGTGAGGGGCATCGGGTACGACTCCGGTTCAGCCGACCTTCCGCTATACCACGCCGTCTTCAAGGTACCTTTCGTACCTCTCTTCACGTATTCCGCCCATTGCTCCACTTTCTCCGGTTCGGCGTCACCACCCATGAAAACCATGCAGGTGATCATCTGCCCGTACCGCGCAATCAGACCGTCCATTAATGCCTCGTCCAGTTCCTCGCCTATATCCTCCGCCAAATGCGGACTATGACATCCGGGACAATGACACGGACAGTTAGAGAGATTAAGGGCGAGTGTTACCTCGCCCGGAATCTCCTGAAAGACAATATCAAAAGATGCTACTTTCAATTTTTAATTCTTAATTTTGAATTTTTAATTCTCAGCAAGAGCACTTCGGTGCTTTCTCTTTCTCTGCGTAGTATCGCTGAGCCGCCTCTTTCTGACGAGCCTCGGAGAAGTTGGAAACACGTTTCATGTATCCGATGACACGGGTCAGATAATCTACGTTCTTCGAGTGGCAATGCGGACACTCTTTCAGATAACGTTTGTCGATATGACCGCAGTCGTTACATACCGTGTTCGGGATATTGAAGGTGAAATAGTTACATCCCTCGATAGCTGCTACGCGGAGAAGTTGGCGGTATTGCTCTTGGCTCAGGTGCTCCTCCAAGTTACAATGCAGCGCCGAACCACCGGTGAGGTGCTCGATGTACTGACGTCCGTGCAGACGGAAACGATCGAGTACGTTCAGGCTCTTGTCCTCGACGATATAGAAATAGCTGTTGTAGCAATCACGCGGCACTACATAGCCGTCCTCGCGATCCCATTTAGCATGTTTAACACCTACGTTCTCCGCCGGAATCATCTCACAGTTGAACATCACATCTTTCGTGCGGTACTCTTTGTTCTTCTTCTCGATGATACCCAGCAACTCTTGTACGAAATGCGCATACTCCGGTGTGTCCTTGATCTCCAAGCCGAGAAACTCAGCTGCCTCGACGAGTCCGTTCACACCGATAGTGAGGTACTGACGACCGATATTGATGTATCCGGCGTCGAAGAGCGGCAACATACCTTTCTCCTGCAGACTCTTGAGGTTCTCGTTGTAAGCCAGCTGCACTTTGTGCATCAAATCGACTACATCCTCGATATACGACTGATACGGGATATTAT
This sequence comes from uncultured Bacteroidales bacterium, assembly GCA_946406195.1. Taxonomy (GTDB): domain Bacteria; phylum Bacteroidota; class Bacteroidia; order Bacteroidales; family Paludibacteraceae; genus Colicola. The sequence goes on along the minus strand of CAMJJT010000008.1, from coordinate 27,623 downwards.
TGCGTACGGCATACTGGATAGCACGGTTGAGGTTGATGGTGAGCACGGATTTCGAACCCGTTGAGATACCGCCGGCACCTAAGGTGTAGCTGAAACTATTGTCGGTGATGGCATTGCGCAGACGGCAGCAGGAAGAGAGGGAGTCGGCATTGTCCGAAACGTAGGTGAAGAACGAGTGACCTTTCGCGTACATCTCTGCCGTGAAATCGCCGTACTCTTTGTCCTTGATGTCTCCGTTCTCTGCGAGCAATGCCATCGTCTCTACCGGGAAAGTGAGGACACAACGGGTACGCTCCTCATTGAACCAGTTCATGAATCGGCGTTGCAACCAATCCAAGCTCTCCCAATGCGGCGCCTCGCCGTTCGGGAAACGGAAGTTATCAAAGAGGGATTTGAAATAATAACGGTCGTAGTAACTGATATTCCAGAATACGGATTGGAAGTTACGTGCGCCGGAGGGCTGGTTGAGCGAATAAACAACCTGCTGAAAGCAATCCGTGATCACTTTGTCGATCGTGCGGCGTTTCTTACTGAGGTCAACCACCTCATCGGCACGTTTATAGTAATCCTCGCCGAACTCCTGCTCGATGAAATAGTTCATGTACATAAGGAACTCAGGCGTAGCGCAAGCTCCGGAGAGCATAGAGGACACCATGAAGACCATGTTGATGAATCCGCCGCAGAACGATTTGAGGTTATGAGGAGGTGTAGCGTTACCGCCGATAGACTTCGTTCCGCCGATGAGCCAAGGGTACATCGTGATTGATGCACAGTAGTTAGCGAGGTTGGTCTCGTCGTTCTTGTAAATAAAATGCTGGTTCAAGAGGTTCATGTAACGATCGCTCAACTCCTTGCCGTACATCTCTTTGATACGCTCGGTCAGCAAACGGCGGTTCAGACGGATGAAGCCCTGCTTAGGCAGCTCGCCGATGAGGGTAGCGATGTTCTTGTGCTCTACGTTAGCGTTAGCATCAAACTTAGAACCCTCCGCTGCATTGGATGCCTGTACATAGTTCATCATGAAATCCAGACGACGCTGGGTGTCACGATCCTCGGTATGACCTTGTCGATAGAGGATGAAGGCTTTGGCTACCTGATAGTATCCTTCCGCCATCAACGCTACCTCTACTTGGTTTTGGATCTCCTCAACCGTCACATCGTTATGTACTCGTAAGTGCGACAAGATAGCTCCCAATGTCTCTTCCGTAGCAAACGCACCTACTGCTAAGAATGCCTTCGATATGGCATTTTTGATTTTGTCAATGGTAAAAAGTTCTTTCTTACCGTCTCGTTTGATAATGTATGTTTCCATAATATATATAGTAAATTTTTCTTAATTTCGCTGTAAAGTAAACCGATTTCCCGATAATTACACGAGCTGTGGAGCAAGGTAATAATCGTGTCTTTAGACTAAGAAGTCATTAATCGGCGAAATCGGCGACAAAGGTACTACAATTTTTTGAAATGAGCAAATTTTTTGACAATTATTTTAAAGAAAAAATTCAAAAGTTTTCCAAAACAAAAATGCAAATGACTTATTTACAGCCATTTGCATTTTTTATCAACACAAAAAGTTTTCCAAAACGAAAATTTGTTAATAAACTCTACTTCCCGTTATGGTAAACTTTCTATCTTGCTGAATAATAAGGATTTGCCCATTTTGGAGCACTTTTCGGGGCTTCAAAGTCTCTGTTAGGGCGTCTTCTAACGCTTGGTATCCGTCGGGGTACAAAACCGCCTTAACCGTCCTACCATAGGAGTTCTGACCCTCGATGATAATCAGACCATCTTCCCGTACAGTGACTGTTCCGGTGACGAGCATCCAGAGCTGATTCGGATAATACGTATCACTCACATTGGTCAAGGTAGCGACGAAAGAAGGTGTCATACCCTCCCCTTGCGCTCCTGTGCTGGCGTTAACCGTATAATTGGCTTGGGAATAATCAATAGGATAGACGGCTGCAACAAACTTATCCACTCCCGGTTTTGTCCAGAACTGAAGATACACCATCTTCATATTCTCTGTATCATATGCCGTCAAGACAGCATAGCCGTTAACGAGGTTATCCAGATTAAGATCATACGAAGTGAAATTAAAATCGAAATCCTCATCGGGAGTATCGAACTCAAGGTGCTGCTTGGTCGGATCAAGCGGAGCGGGAATCGTTCCCGTCCAATGCCATGTATTGCCGTCCTCATCCTCTATGGTAGCTGTGATCGTTGCGGATCCATCCTCCGCCAAGGTCTTCACAAAAGAGACGGTCTTATACTGAATACAGGGTTGGAACTGATAGTACCCTACCGAATAAGTGAGGTTCATATCCAAGGTCGTGTACGTCACTCCCGCTTCTATATCCTCTTCGCCTTCCGCCAACGGAAAATCAAAGACAAAAGCCAAACGGGGATCATTCGTTTCGAATGCATACTCAATCTCTCCTATATATCGGGTAACCACCACTGTGTCCGCGGTAAACGTACCGCCTTTTGGCATCTCAGGAACAGCTGCCTCGTCATAAAGAAGGATATAGGTATCGCCTTTATCATCCGTCACTTGCGCGTCAATACGGACCTTGCCCGCCTCATTTGCCGTCACCTTGAAAGAAGCGGCGGTGAACATCGAATAGGTATAGGTAGCCTGCTCAATCCAGTAGGAATACTGGTTCATATCGGTGAGCGTATAGGTCTTGCCGTACTCCACATCCTCTGCTCCGACAGGCAGGTTCTCGATGGGAAAGACATACATACGGGACATGTTTTCGTTCAGCAACTGATAGGTAACGCCGGTACTTTGCGTCACCTTCTTGTACATCGACACCGTTACGTTCGTCGTTTCCGCCCAAAGAGTCATCGAAACAACCAGACTCATCAAAAGTGATAAAATTTTTCTCATAGATTCAACATTTTTAGTCATTTGCGGGTACAAAGGTACGAAAAAAAAATGACATACACAAGAGTGCATGCCATTTTTCGATAGTTTATTGGGGTTATTTCACCTGAATACCGTTCACATTGAAGCGCACGTTACCCTTTTCGATGAAGAGCTGACCATTCAGGAGCACTTTATTGGCTTTCACCGCCGCATCAACATGATCGATAGCGGTCTCTTCTCCGATTGAGAATGCGTAGATTGCAGCCGTGGTGGTCACACCACCGTTTGCGCCCCAAACAATGAGTACATAACTGCCATCTTCGGTCAAGCCGGCTTCTACAAGATCAATCGTGTACTCACCCGGAGAGGCATCTGCATCGCCTTTCTTCTCATAGAAATAGGCAGCTACTGAATCCGCATCATTATTAAAATACTGCGCATACTGATCCGCTGAGAGAATAGCCAGATCCCACGGATCCGTATTATTGGACGGTACAACCGTGATACCGCCGGAAACAGGGTCAAAGGTGAAAGTCATATCTGACGGCACAACCTCCCTTTTCGGCATAACAAACGATACGGAATCAACCGGATCCGCCTTGCCATTATTGCAACCATAAGCGATGAAGATCATCTCACCTGCGGGATAGGAAAGATTCTCAAAGAGGAACTCATACCTGCCGGACTTAGCATTCTCATCTCCAAAGTAATCATATGCTGCTTGCGCCAATTCCTTGATGTCTCCGTAGTAATGTGAATCCAGATCCTCCGGAGAGATGATATACCAATCCCATTTGCCGTTCTCAGACGGGGTGACAATAATCGAAGAATCGGTTACCTGGATAGCTAAAGTCATTGTAGAAGGAACAACCGGTGCATTTCCCTGGCACGACAATTCGAGGGTGAAGATCACCTGATTTGCCGGATTATTCGGGTCAGCACAGTTGAGCGTACCGCTAACGAGGTATGCGCCCGCCAGTTCACTATAAGCTACAGAGAAATTAGCATCTTTGATGTCATACTCTACACCGCCAAAGAGCACATAACTCAAACTATAGGAAGTAATCAAATCATCTATTGTAAAACTACCTTCCAGCGAACTGCTATAGAAAAGCAGACTAACCAAAGAAGTACTATCTGCACTGGCAGCCTCAATCTGCGAATAAGAAGAACCCTCCACTGCTATACCTTTGAGGGTGAGGGTCTGATACGTGATCTGCGGTGCGGCTTGCGAATAGGAGATATTCCATGTATTGCCTTTCGTATCCACCACTACAGCCGATACGACGAAAGAACCGTCAGTAGCATCTGTACGGGTGAAAGATGCAGAAGCATAGTTCACATACTCTTGATTCACAAAATCCATTCCTTTTGTGTACTGTGGATCCATATCCGCCAAAGTATAAGTCTTGCCGGACACCAGACTCGATTGACCGGAAGGAAGGAGAATATCAAAATAGAATATATAATCCTCATTAGCATCGTTCATGCTGATATACATATCACCATACGAAGCGTAGTATTCAAAACTTGCCTTAGTCATTGTCAGGTTGTATGTCTGCGGTACAAAAGCCTCACCTGAATACGAAAAATTAAAGACGTCACCGTTCTTGTCTGTAGCAGAAGCTACGATCGTGTAAGAGCCGTCCAAAGCTACGGTCTTGGTAAACGAGGCTGCAGTAAAAGGTGTTCCGTTCTCCGGATCGCTGAGATAGACCCACTCGCTGTAATCGGCAATCATATTGCTCAAGGTGTACGTCTTACCGGACTCTACATCCTCCTGACCTTCAGCACAAATAATATCAAAACAATAGGCGATAGTCTTGTTCTCGTTGTAGAGAACATAATAGATGTCATTGTCCGCGGAATAAAACGTTGATGACACCTTGCTGACTACTACATCGGTTGTAGTTTGCTTGGCTTTAGGCGCCTTGGCTGCTGGTTTACTGACGGAAAACTGCTTAAAAAACTGCTTTCTGTCTGTGATCTTAACCGGAGCAATTGTTTTGACTCCAGAGGGTTTTTCTACCTTAACCGCCGCTAACTTATCCGGCTGAGCAGTCGGTTTAAAGGACTTGAACTGAGGAGCAGCTGTGGTACTCAACACCATCATCGCTGCGCAAAAAAAGAAGAAAAATCTTTTCGTAGCCAAAATGGCACGATTCATTGTGTAAAAATTCTTCATACCTTACGTGAGTTTTAGTTAATAATAATGTTAGTATTTTTTAGTATTTTGTTTCAAAAAGCAATAAAACGCCGCAAAAGTACAACAAAATATTAAAATGCGCAAACTTTCCATTACAAAACGTCAATAATTTTAATTTTTGATAACTTAAGTTTACAAAAAATACATGTGAATATTTGCATATGTCAAAAAAAAGCAGTACCTTTGCAATCGATTTGGTTAACACGTTAAACTGTTAAATTATTAAAACGCTATATGAAACGATTCTTTACCTTATTCTTTACCGTGCTTGTATGCTTATACGCGCAAGCACAGACCCGTTACGTAGGCGGAGATATATCCGCTTTACCGCTCTATGAGAAGCACAACTCGCCCTACAAGGATGTCAACGGTCGAAACGTATCGAATCTCATCGCATTACTGACCGAGGGATGCGGTTGGAATACTTTTAGGGTTCGTATCTTCGTCAACCCGACGAAGAAAGATCACGACGGGTCCTCCAACCCTACCGTTTGTCAGGACTTAGCGTACGTGACTGCTCTTGGTAAGCGCATCAAAGCTTCGGGCGCATACTTCATGCTTGATTTTCACTATTCCGACACATGGGTCGATGCCACGCATATTCAGGCTCCCTCTATCTGGAAAGGTGCCTCGGACACCGATATGGCGGATAGCGTCAGCGCCTATACGCATCATGTTCTCCAAACGCTCAAAGCCAATGACGCTACGCCGGATCTCGTTCAAGTAGGCAATGAGATCATGTACGGTCTATGCGGTATTCAGGTACATCCGTATGACAAGTCCGGAGATAACTGGGCAGGATACCTCGGGCTGCTCCATGCCGGCTGTAACGCCGTGCGCGAAGAGTGCCCCAATGCACAGATCATCATTCATACCGACCGTCCAACCAACACCGGATATAACTCCTATTACTACAACAAGCTGAAGAATGCTAATGTCGATTTCGACGTGATAGGGCTCAGTTACTATCCCTTCTGGCACGGCTATCTGAACACGGAGCAGGTAAAAGGCAAGACGGACAAGAACAATCTCGTCAACGCCATTAAAAACCTCAAGACCCTCTTCCCCGACAAAAAGGTTCAGATAGTAGAGTGCGCCTATAATTTCCAATGGTGGCCTTCAAAGGGTGTTATTTATGACACGCAAGATGTATGGCCGTGCTCTATTCAGGGTCAATATCAGTTCGTCAAAGATCTGGTGGACAACCTCAAGCCCTTGGAGAACGTAACGGGTATCAATTATTGGTTCCCTGAGGAAGCAGGAAACGGCGATGACACCAATTGGAGCACCTCCAAAGGTACTGTGATCAGTACATGGCAGAACCGCGGTTTCTGGAGTGAGAATATAAGCTCTTCCGGACATACCATCAACAAAACCGGCAGTGTAAGCGCAACAAAAACGGCGGCAGATGTCTGCGCGCCGTATTACATGAAGAATTTCTATAACGAGGGAACAGGCGTGGAGTCCATCAGCCTTCCGTCTGATAAACCGTCCCGAAAGATTCTGAAAGAAGGTCAGCTTCTAATACTTCGTCCCGATGGCTCTCTTTATGGTCCTGACGGTAACCGGCGATAAGGAACATCGTCACAGCCAGCACGAAATAAGAGACCGTCAAAATCCACAAAGCCATATACTCCGTGCGGGACTGCCATAAGGTAGCCCCCATGGAGTTGATATGTATAAAGCCGTTTGCAGCCCACGTATAAGGGATGAAATAGGACACGATCCGCCAACCCGTAGGAATCATTTCCTTAGGCCAAGAGATACCGGCGATAAAGAGGAAGATAAGCGATGTGGAGATCAGCAAGACGAAGCCTGCTTCGCGATTACGGATAAAGAAACCGACACACATCGACATAAAGATGACCGACAGGATGAACGGCACATTGAACACCAGAATATCCACGATATCGCCTACATGCGGCAGGTCAAACAATCGCGGCAGGAAGCCCAAGAGGATAGCCGCTAAAGCATAATAGATAATGAAATACGCCGCGCCGCGTCCGAAGATCGTTCGGAAAGCCGAATAACCACGTTTACGACCCGGCAGACGATAGAGTTCTTTCTTCTCCTCACGCATCGTACCGGCTAACATACAGATACCGAAAAACAGGGTCTGATGCAACACCATGACCAACACCGCCGGCACCAAGAACGAACCATAGCCACCGGTAGGCGAAAAGAGCGTGGTGGATGTATAAGGCGAAGCCTGCACCAACTCCCAAGAGAACTCAGCGCTGTATCCCATATCCTCATAGCGGTCGATCTGCACATTCCGCATCGATTCCAACATCACCATGTTACAACTGAGGTAAATACCCTTCATATAGAGGAAGGAGGACATGTCGCAATAGAGCGATATATGTGCCTGACCCAGCGGATCCGCCAATTGGCGCGCATAATCACGCGGGAGATAAATGATTCCGTGTACTTTCTGGTCTCGCAGCAATTTCTCGGCTTCATCCATCGAGGAGCAGGTATAAGCCAACAGCACATCCGGCGTTGCATTCAACTGATGTAAGAACTCGCGGCTCTCCTGCGAATTACTCAGATCCACCACTGCTAAGGGGATATCGGAAATCTGCTCATTCCAGTACATCGCTTTGTAGAGGAAGGGATATGCCAAGGTTGCCAAGAAGAAGATGATCATCACTCCTCCGTCATGGAAAATCCGGTACAGCTCGTTCGCGAAGATCGAACCGGACTCCTTCAATTGCAACCAATGTAGATATAGATAACGCCACATAGACGAATTTTATTTAAGCCTGTAATTCTGATGAATCAACGCATGGTGAAGACGCGGAGCGACCAACAACGCCGCTACAATAAACGCCGACAGCGCCAAGGAATGCGGCATACTGTTGATAGACGGCGCGCCCAAGAGCGCCTCGTTGACATAAATGAGGTAATAATGACGGAGGGGTTCCAGATAACTCAACGCCCGTACGAAAGGCAACATCGCCATGTTCGGATACGTGAAGCCGGAGAGCGAGAAACCTAACATCGCGTACAAGGCGCCTACGGACAGCGCATCGCGTAAGACAGGAATACACCCGATGATGACGATACCCATGATCTCCATCGCCATGATGAAGAGCAGCAAACCCAACAATAAGCGCACATGGCTGCCCTGCACCGGAAAATCGGCTATGTTATACAAGATGATATGGCAGGCTATACCCAGCGTTTGATAGATAATCGTATAGGGAATCAGTTTTCCGATCATTGCCACCGTATAGTTATCCCCTGTGATGTTCAGCCATTCGATGGAGGTACCGTTCTTCAGCTCCGAGCCCACCGAGAAAATAGTCAGCATCAAAGCAATCAGACCGATGATACCGGGCATGATTGTGCTCACGAGATAGATGGTGTAGTTGCCCCACGGGTTGGAGAGCATATGCCCCTCCACGACGATAGGCTGGATACGTTTCATGATGATATCCTCCGCCATGCCTTTCTTACGAAGCACCTCCCGTTGGAAAGCACCGCTCACCAAGTTCGAGACGGTCAACATCTGCTTATACGCCGTGTTACCGCCTAAGGTGTATGCGTTCGTGATATAAAAATCCATACGGGGACGCTTAAACGAAGCGATATCCCGATAGAAGCCCTGCGGAATAATGAAGATACCGTATATCTTCCCCTGCTGCATCGCCTCGCGTGCCTCGGGATAGGAGTTCGTGATCACCTGAATATCCACGGAAGGGGTAGCCTGCATCTCATGGATCAGACGGCGGGAGATAGCACTCTGGTCCAGATCCACTACCGCTACAGGCATATTCTCTGCCACACCGCCTTCCATCAGCGTCATGAAGAAGAACATCGACACCATCACCGCTCCCACCGAAGATACCAGATACAGCGGACGGGAGAGGATGAACTTCACCTCACGAAGCGTTACATACCAAATATTAATGAAAATCTCTTTCACTCTCAGCTCTCAGCTTCTCACTCCTCACTCTTCACCACGATCGCTGTCATGCCCGGACGTACTCCGTCAATGGGGCTGACGGGACGGCATTTCACATCGAACGTACGTACGTCATAACCGCCGTTCTGCTTGGTGGTACGCCATGTAGCGTATGTTCCCATCGCTTTGATATGGGTCACCAAGACCTGGAAACGTTTGTCATCTCCCAAAGCAGGGATCTTAATGGTCACCTGCGAGCCTTGCCGGAAATGGGACAACAGGTCTTCGCGTACGGAGAAAGTGAACCACACATCGGTCAAGTCCACAATCGCCATCACGGGGCTCCCCTGCCCTACTAACTCACCTACTTTGGGGAAGGTCTCGCTGACCTCGCCGTCACAGGGAGAGAGCAGATAGCGCTCTGCTTCCGCGGCAGCTACCTCTTTGAGGATACCGTCCACACGTGCTACTTGCGCCTGAGCTGCCGCTTTGTCTTCCTCGCGGGCACCGGATAAAGCCATGTCGTATTGACTCTTAGCGGCGCGAACGGTTGCAGACGCAGCCTTGTACTGCGCCTCCACTTCATCGCGTTTCTGCGCGCTCACGACCCCTTTGTCGTACAGACGTTGTACACGTTCGTAACTCTTACGATAGATCTCCTCGCCTGCCAACGCTTTCTGGTATAACTCATAGGCGCCCTCGATCTGCTGAGGTTGTGCGCCGTTTTTCGCTTTCTGGTTAACAGCTTCAGCCATCTGGCGAGCCGCTAAAGCTTGCTCTTTCTTAGCCTCCACTTCCGGCGAATAGATAACAACCAGCGTATCGCCCTTACGAACCTGATCTCCTTCTTCGAAGAGGTACATCTCAATACGTCCCGGCACTTTACCCGACACGCGATACTCCGTAGCTTCCGCTTCGCCTTGAATAAGTGTTGGTTCCGGTCTCAAAGCCAGCACACCCACCAACGCTACCACAATAATGACTACCAGCAGGGCGATGATACCCAGCAGCAGACTTCCTTCTTTTTCCTTACGCATTCTCATATTTGTAGTAATGATTTAACGAATTAATGATTTAACGAATTAACGATTTAACGGTTTAAAGCGTTCTTAGATACTTACGCAGTTTTGTCTCTGTGGTTTTTGCTTCCACCTCTGCGTCTATCACGTCTCCTGCGGCAGCTAACCACGCGGTCTGCGCCATCATCAGGTCTGAGGAGGTGATCATCCCTGCCTCATACGACTCTTCCGCCATGCGGAGCACCTCCGCCGCGTTCTTCTCCGTCATACGCGCCCAGACGATCTTCTGCTGCGCTTCCATCAGTTTCTGGTTCGCTTGTGTGGTCTGCAGAGTCAATAACTCCCGTGTCTCTTCCGTCTTGAGGGTAGCTACCTTAGCGGCATGCTTGGCGGCTTTGTATCGGAGGATAGCGTCCGCATGCGCGATAGGTACGTTCACCACCACGCCGGCATTGAAGAATCCGGTACCGCTCCAATCATTGCGGATTCCGTTCTCCACATTAGGATTCGTATAGATATAATTCGCGGCAGCAAGGATATTGGGTTGCAGCCCGGCGGACGCTAACTTAACGCTACTCTTGGCGATCTTCTCTACCTCCTGAACCAACTGCATCTCGCTTCGTCCGGAGACAGCCGATTCGGCTACCAGTTGATCCACGGGAAGCTGGGTGTCACTGAGCCCCATATCGTCCAATTCGAAGACCTGCGAGAGAGGCAAACCGCACACTTGGGACAACGCCATCCGCGAAAGAGTCAGACCATTATCCGCTTGGAGCCGTTTTACCTCCGCCTCGCCTTTCTTGGTCATCACTTTGAGCAGGTCCGATTGGGTAGCCAAGCCTTCCTTGACCGCCTCGGAGACATCGCTCTCTAACTTCACCAAGAGCTGATAATACTGCTCCGCTAACTCTTTCTTATGCGACACCGCTACCACGCGCCAATACGCCTCATCTACTTTATAGATGATATCGTCATGGTTCGCTTTCGCACGGATAGATGCCACGTTCTCCACGGATTTGGAGATACGGTACATCTGGGTCAAACGACCACCGGTGTAGATCGGTTGGAGCACACCTACCTGCGCTACCACTACGTGCTGCAGATTGATGGTCAGCAGGTCGTAGAGCTTGCCGTAGGCATTGGAAATACCCTGTCCGGCTGCATTGGAGATCAGGTTGAACGGCTGTTCCAAGGGTGTACCTTGGACGTACGCACCGATCTCCGAAACGATACTCTGATCGCTCCATTGAAAGGACGTCGTACCGTCACCTCCAACCGTCGCCGTTCCGAAAGGGAAGGTGTGATTGTCGGACGCCAGATGGGCATTGCGGGAATTCCACATATACCCTCCGTTAGCACTAACACGGGGAAACATCATCGCCAAAGCTGCCTGCCGATTATACTTTGCCGCCAGCTGGGACTCTTCTTGAACTTGTGCAGAGACGCTGTTCTTCAATGCCATTTCGCGACAACTCTGCAGGGTGTAACGCAATGTATCGCCGGCACTTACGCCCAGCGATACAATACTGAAAACCCAAAAGAAAACTGTTTTTCTAATCATCATCTATCTCCTTAACAACTCTCAAACTGCCGTAGGAATCGGACGTCGTTCTCCGAGAAGAGACGGAGGTCCTTCACGCGATATTTGAGGTTCGTAATTCGTTCTACTCCCATACCGAAGGCAAAACCGCTATAGACCTTGCTGTCTATACCGCATGCCTCCAGCACATTCGGATCCACCATACCGCAGCCCAGGATCTCCACCCATCCTGTACCTTTGCAGAACGAGCATCCCGTACCGCCACATATGTTACAACTGATATCCATCTCTGCACTCGGCTCTGTGAACGGGAAATAACTCGGACGCAGACGGATCTTCGTCTCCGGACCGAACATCTCCTTCGAGAAATAGAGCAGGGCCTCACGCAGGTCAGCAAAGCTGACATTCTTATCGATATAGAGTCCCTCCACCTGATGGAAGAAACAGTGTGCGCGCGCAGAGATCGCCTCATTGCGATATACCCTACCCGGGCAAAGGACACGGATCGGCGGTTTCTGGCTCGTCATGACGCGTGTCTGCACCGATGAGGTATGCGAGCGAAGGAGTACGTCGGTCGGTTTCTGGACCCCTATCTCTTTCTCAATAAAGAAGGTATCCTGCATGTCTCGCGCGGGGTGCTCGGGCGCAAAATTGAGCATGCCATAGACATGCTTATCGTCCTCCACCTCAGGACCCTGAGCAATCGTGAAACCAATACGGGAGAAAATCTCCTCTATCTCTTCGCGCACGAGGGAGAGCGGATGACGTGTACCCAACGCTATGGGATCGGGCGTACGGGTGAGGTCATTGACCGATTGATCACCAGCCATCTGGTCATTTATTTTCTCACGCAGATCATTGATACGCGTCTCGGCGGTCTGACGTAAATGGTTCAATAACTGACCCAATTCCCGTTTCTCCTCCGCCGGAACGGAGCGAAACTCATTGAAAAGAGCAGTGATCTCACCTTTCTTACTGAGATACTTGATACGCAATGCTTCCAGCTCTTCCGCGTTCGCTGCTTTAAGCCCTTCCATCTGCGTCATCAAAGTCTGAATCGTATCTTTCAAAGCCATAATAATGCTATATTTTTCAAAAAATCGTGCAAAATTACAAAATTATTTTCACATATGCAAATTTTTTTGTACCTTTGTGCCAAATTTTAAACAGTGAATGGTAAATAATCCAAAAGGTAAATGAAATTATGAACCGAGACTTAGAGATTTTTGACATTATCCGCCGAGAGCGGGAACGTCAGACGAAAGGTATTGAGTTAATCGCCAGTGAGAACTTTGTCTCCGACCAAGTGATGGAAGCGATGGGTAGTGTGCTGACCAATAAATATGCCGAAGGCTACCCGGGTCATCGTTACTATGGAGGGTGCGAGGTAGTGGATATCGCGGAGAACATCGCGCGAGACCGCTTGAAGCAGCTCTATCAGGCGGAGTATGTGAACGTACAGCCTCACTCCGGAGCACAGGCAAACATGGCGGTATTCATGGCCTGTCTGAAGGCAGGCGACACGTTCATGGGGCTCAATCTCAGTCACGGCGGTCACCTCAGTCATGGTTCTGCCGTTAATTTCTCGGGGCTCATGTTCAATGCTATCGGATATGATCTGAACGAAGAGACGGGTCGTGTGGATTATGATGACCTCGAACTCAAGGCGCGCACGCATCGCCCCAAGCTGATCATCGCCGGGGCTTCGGCTTATAGCCGCGAATGGGATTATGCCCGTATCCGCCGTGTAGCCGATGAGATAGGCGCGATCTTTATGGTAGATATGGCGCACCCTGCGGGACTCATCGCAGCCAGTTTGCTGGACAACCCGCTCCAATACGCACATATAGTCACCAGCACGACCCATAAGACCCTTCGCGGTCCGCGTGGTGGTGTTATCCTTATGGGCAAAGATTTCGATAACCCGTGGGGCAAGACCACTCCGAAAGGCGAGATCAAGAAAATGTCCGCTCTCCTCGACTCCGCTGTTTTCCCGGGCACACAGGGAGGTCCGTTGGAGCATGTGATTGCAGCTAAAGCAGTAGCCTTCGGCGAAGCACTGACGGAGGAGTTCAAGATCTATCAGAAACAAGTGAAGACCAACGCTGCAGTGATGGCTCAAGCGTTTATGGACAAGGGTTATAAAGTGATCTCCGGCGGTACCGACAACCACTCCATGCTCATCGACCTGCGTACCAAATATCCGGATTTAACGGGTAAAGTAGCAGAGCAGGCTCTAGTCAGCGCGGATATCACCACGAATAAGAACATGGTGCCTTTCGACAGCCGTTCGGCTTTCCAGACCTCAGGTCTGCGTTTCGGAACACCGGCAATCACCACCCGTGGACTCAAGGAAGACAAGATGCCATGGATCGTGGATCTCATCGACCGTGTCCTCACCGACCCGACCAGCGATGCCGTGATCAGTGCCGTACGCGAGGAGGTCAATCGGGAGATGAACACCCATCCGCTCTTCGCTTGGTAACACAAAAAAACAGCCAACCGGCTGTTTTTTTTATGTCATCAGGTGCCCTTATTGCTGTTTCTGTCTGCGGAAATGGTTCGGCGTGAGACCTGTGTGTTTCTTTGTGTATTGGCAGAAGAACGAAGCGTTCGGGAACTCCATCACCTCCGCTATCTTATGAATCGGCATAGTGGAATTGAGCAATAAGTGCTTGATCTCCGAGACCGTCACGTCCGCAATCCATTGGCTGGCAGACTTACCACTCCGCTCCTTGCAAATCTCCGAGAGATATTTCGGCGAGATCTTGAGCTGCTCTGCGTACCACTGTACCTCACGCTCATGCGGATGTTCGCGCAATAACTGCATAAACGCCTCAAAGGTATAATCGCTTGCATTCGAGGACAAACGGCGAACTTCATCATCTCCCAAGACTAAGTTCATGTCCATATAATTGAGCAGCTCCATGGTCGCACCGCGTGCAAGGAGTTTCAAAATCTGCTTACGATAATCCGTTTGCTGATCCGCCAATTGGATACGTAACAGCTTGAAATAGACAAAGCAGGCCTCAATGGATTTGGGCTGGAGATGGAAAATCGGATTCTCCTTCAAGTACTCTAATTTCTGCCACCAGAGCGGCTCCACACGAATCAAATCGAACATCAGCCCCTCAAACAACTGGGCTGGAATCGTAATCTGCTTAAACTCAAAATCCTCTGAGCATTCGAACGGACCCTTCGAAGTAGCACGCGGAACACGAATAAAGATATCGTCTTTCGCAATCCGAATCATCTCTCCGCGATAACCCACCTCAATAAATCCTTTCGTACACAGCAATACGGTTACTGAACTCTCAAATCGCGTATCTCTACACAATTTAAACCCCTCAATTTCATCAGTTAGAAAAAGATAATCTGTATATAAAGTCATAAAGATTTAAGATTATTTGTTTTCAAATTCGCTGCAAAGTTAAGCATTTTTTTTCAAATATACAAATTTTTTGCGATTTTTTTTGCATATTTCATTAAAAATGACTACCTTTGCACAAAAATTCAGAAGAATTATGCGGAAATATCTCTTTTTGGCGCTTCTTGCGCTTACCATGATTAGTTGCGGAAAAAACGAACGTTTACTGACCTCCGCGACAGGTTCTATCTACGAGTGTCTGATTGTCAGTCCGAATGGGGTGAAAGCCCCCTTATGCGAGACCATGGAAGCCGATATGTACGGTCTGCCGCAGATGGAAGCGACGTTCACCCTCACCCATGTGACGAATAGTCAGTTCGACGATTTTCTCAAATCCACACGGAATATCTTACTCGTCGATATCAACCCCAATAAATACACCTTCGTCAAAGTGCTCAAGTCCCGCGACGTATGGTCCAAGCCACAAGCGATGATCCGCATCCAAGCCCCGAGCGATGAGCAGTTATTGGAGTATTGGGCGGTCAACGGAGAGAATATCCGCGAATGGTTCGTACGGGAAGAATTAGCGCGCCAGATCCATTTCTATCGCGCGAATACAAATAAGAACGCGCGCACGTACCTGAATAAACAAGGGTATGACCTCCTCATCCCGGAAGACTTTATGGTGATTAAAAATGACCAAATGGTAAATGACCCATACGGCAAAGCAGATCGTATGAACGAAGTGAATAAAGAAATGGTAAATGTCCTTTGGTGCTGCAATAACAAAGGTCCGATGCGAAAGGATATCGTGGTCTATAGTTATCCGTACACGGCGCAGGAACAGTTCTCCAACGATTCGATCATCGGAATGCGCAATGCTGTTCTCGGACAAATCGTCAGTGCACAAGTGGAAGGCAGTTATATGGGCACGGAATACAAGCATTTCCCACCTCTCACGCGCCAAGTACCGGCACTGCGTGACACCGTAGGCGGTTTCTATGCGATGGAGACCAGAGGGTTATGGAAGATCTATAACGGCGAAGCGATGGGTGGTCCTTTCGTGAGCCTCACGCGTCTGGATCCGGTGAACGGACGGGTGGTGACGGCAGAGGTCTTCCTCTTTGCTGCAGGTCAGAAGAAACGGAATGCCCTTCGCCAACTCGAAGCTATCCTCTATACGCTTAAGATGCCGGATGAAAGGTGAACGTTGAACGTTGAACGTTTAGCGTTGAGGGTTTAGCGTTTAGAGGTTAGGGATTTCCAACGCCGGATACCATAGAGGCAGTTGGCACACCAGAAAGCATATTGTGCTGCCATGCAGTAATCGCCGGCACGGAGCCAAAGAACCACACTCAGGATATCTACCGCAAGCCAAATGAACCAGTGTTCCCGATAGACGAGAATCATCAGTACCTGTGCCACGAGTGCAGGTACTGTCGTAAAGGCATCCAAGTAAGGCTGTGTATCATCGGTCCATAGTGCCAATCCCCACCCTGTGAGCCCTGCGCCGAGGAGCGTGAGGGCAGCAATCATACTCATCGCGCGAAGCGATAAAGAGCGAGGCATTACGACTCCCTCACCGGACTGCGACAAACGTCTTCTCCACACATAAACACCGTAGATCATCGTGCCGAAATAGTAGGCATTGATAGTTACCTCGCCATAGAAACGCTGTTCCCAGCAGAGATAGGTATAGGTCAGAACCTGCCCGAAACCGAAGAGATAGGTCCATATCTTTCCCTGCGCTGCCAGACAGACCGAGCAGACACCGAGACATCCGCTCAGCAAGGACAGCCATGAGTCAAGGGGCATGAACAGATAGGTCACCGCCTGAATAAGCAGACCTACCGCTAAGAACGCATAATCAATGACTTTCTGTTTCACTTGTTCAAATTGTGAATTGAGAATTCTTACTTCTTATTCATATTCGTGGATTTGACCAACTCACCGGGTTTGGAAGCGGTTTGCTCCACGGCGGTATAATCCCATACTTCCTCGAAATCCCAGTTACTCTTCGTCTGGATCTTATTGGGGTAATAATAGACGCGTTCGGGTTGGCGTTTCTCGGTCCAACTGCCCGTAGTCCATATGCCGTCCTTATTGTCGTCGATATACATCCGCAGGTAATAAGTGTCGGGCTTGAGGTAACGGAAGAACGCGCCTTTCTCCTTGGCAGGCAACTCACGGATCACCTTGTCCTGCGCGTCGATGACCTGTATCCGAGCTTGCGGTACGAAGGGAGTCATGGTCACTTTGATGGTCGAATAATCCTCCGGCGTCTTCATCGTCAGAGTGTAGTGCTCCGCTTTGTTGGGCGCTCCGTAGAGGTCATGGAGAGCAGCGCTGTCCACGCGAAGCTCGTATTGCTTACCGGCTTCTAATTTCGCCATCAGCATCAATCGCATAGGGAGCGTGTCGTGCGGCGCGAAAGAGAATGGTACACTCTTGTAGATGGAGTCTTTTTTCTCGAAGAGATGGATGGAATCGGTAATGATACGCGCCAACGGAGTGGTACAATCGATATGCAGGGTGTCGCTGAGTTCGAAGGCACTTTTCGCATTCGATTTCAAGTCCAACCGTCTGCGTTTTTCGCGTCGAGCTTGCGCTTTCAGGGCTTTCGCGGATAACTTAGGAGCACGCCAGATAGCACGGACGGTGTCGGTTCGCCATTCGAGGTGATAGAGGCTGTCGGTAGCCCGATACCGTACCTCGAAGAGGAGCGAGTCCTGATGGATCGAGAAAGAGTCGGTCAGCCATAAGGTCAGGGAATCCGCTTTGGGCGCATAGTGTGCATAGAATCGCACGCTGTCATTGAGTGCCCGAAAAGAAGGGAGACTGTCCGGCGAGGCGGAGAAAGAGACCTTGACGGCTTGCCGTTGGTCGCGCGTGGTACGCTTGAGGTAGAGTGCCTGCTGTTTCTCGCGGAACATCCATAGCACCAGATTCGCCGGACCGTATTCATAGCCCACCAGACTGTCCCTGCCGAGCGAATCGGTATGATAATGAGGGTGTACTTCGGGCGTCAATAAACCTTCATCGAAAGCGAGGGGTTCGCCAAGGGTGAGCCGGTAATCGCGGCTGATATCGTCCACGGCATAGAGCCGGTAATCGCCGGCATGCATGTTCGCAATCCGGAAGGCACCCATGGAATCTGTCCGAGCGATACGCAGGAAAGGAGAGGTCACGAACGCACTGTCGTTGAGTTCATCATAGATACCTACCATCACCCCTTTGACGGGATTGAGACTCTCTGCCTCATAGACCCTACCACGCACCTCGAGCGTGTCAATGACCTCGCCGGTGGAGAAAGAATAGGTGTAGTTAGGAATCGGATTGCGCTCCGTATAATCGCATACGGCATTGCCGAAATCGAGGGTATAGGTGGTATTCTCGCGCAGCGAGTCCGCAAACTGTACGACCAGTTTCTTGCCTCGTGCCTTGACCTCGGGAGGGTTCTGCTGAGGAGGGGACATCAACAGGTTCTGGCTGATATTATCCAATTGGAGATACTCATTGAAAGTGACCTCAATCCGTTTACCGGTGAAGCCCACACAGCCGTTCTCGGGCTGGGCGCTGAGTTCGACGGGAGGTTTCTCATCTTTGGGACCTCCCTGCGGACCTATTCCACGGTTGGCGCAGGACACCAACACCGCTGCACACAGAAAAAAGAATATCTTTTTTATCATTTCCTTTCGCTTTTTCGTTCTACTCTAAACACCTCTAACCCCTAACCTCTAACCTCTAACCTCTAACCTCTAACCTCTAACCTCTAACCTCTAACCCCTAACCTCTAACCCCTAACCTCTAACCTCTAACCTCTAACCTCTAACCTCCTTCGTCCTCAAATGGACATATAATCCCGGCAGGAAAGTCTTCTTAATGCCGTCAATGATGGGTCCGAAGAGGTATAGTTCGACGGGTTTATGCTCATCCCGTTTCCATGTCACCTGATAAGCCAAAGGTTGGCTATGTTTGTTCATCGGGTTACTATGCGGGATGAGGGTGTTGCCTATGCTATTGATCGTGCCGGCATTCTTGGTAATGATCTCGAAGGGGATGGTATCTTCCTTATGCACCTTGATGCTGAACCCGTGATATGCCATCCGAAAAGCGCCGTCTGCGCGGAGATGGTCACCTCGGTAGTCAGCGGCAAGCGAATCGATCATACAATCGGTCGTTATACCGGTGAAAGGACGCATGAAACCGTCCAAGAAAGAGGTGTTGATTCCTTTGCCTTTGAGATGGATATGAAAATCGCAGGCATCGTTCATGGTCATCTCAAAGAGTGCTTTCACTTCGCCTGTTCCCATGGGGCAATGTCCGCTCAGCTGCATGGTAGCTCCGCGGCGGTTGGTGACCTGCGACACATGGGTATGGATATGTCCCAAGTCCAGATGGCCCACAAAATCGTCCTTCACATCAAACCCGATATGGATACGGTCCAGCTTCGCCTTGATGTCTTTCACTTGGAAGACGACCGGCAGCTCCATCAGTACCCGTTGGGGCATGACGGTAGCATGTTGGAGTTTATAACGCTCGTCGCGGAAGATATCCATGAAACTGACCTCCGCCTCTATATGATCCACGGAGAGATCCTTGCAGAGCGCTTTGCGAATCGGGTTGAGGGGCGAGAGAGTGGCACTCTTGAGGTGCATGTCAATCCATGTGACCGGTTCCTGCACGCGGTCGCCCAAAGCGGTCTTAGGCATGTTATGGACGATCCGCGAGGCGCCGATATGCACTTCCCCTTGGTTGGCATGCGATATCTCGGAGGTCTGCATTTTCATCGAAGCGTCCGGCAGCGTGACAGCCGCTTGAGCGAGCGAGAAACGATAGAGGGAGTCGTTGAAATGGAAAGCGGAGTCGTAGCCTAAGTCCTGCAACTCAACCGAACAGCCGTTCACCGCTACGTCGAGATGCGTACGGGTACTATGAAGGGCCAAAGAGGCGTCTTCTACCGAGAGCGCGTTCAGCATGATCTCCTCCACCGGCAGCGACGGAACGGTCATTGCCGTATCGGTCATGAAAGCCGGCAGACACCGCTCGGGATACTCCTCGTCCATCCATAACTCGACGCGGGGCGAAAGGACACTGATCTTACTCACCGTCACTCGCTTGTCTTTGAGCAGTTGGAAAGGACGATAATCAACCTCTACACAACCGATATGGAGGTCTATTCCCTGCGTCTTGGCGGAGTTTGGCAGCGTGTCCGTCCGATAACTGAAACACAGATCGTTCACACGGGTAAAACCGCCGAGCACGCGGATCTGTATCGCGCCGCAGGATGCCTCGCCTTCGGGCAGGGAGGCAAGCATCTTATTCACCTCCTTCGTCGCCGCGCGGGAGAGGACGGTGCTGGCACAGCCATACACGATCCCCATCACGACTATCACCGCCGCTACGATAATCAGAATATTGCGATGGAGTGTCTTCATAATTTTAATCTCCAAACTTCTCCCCAAGCACATAGTGCTTATAACACGAGATACCAAGCGAGGTGAGGGGCAGAGCGATGATCATGCCCACTACCCCCATCAGAGCACCCCAGAAACTAAGAGAGAGCAAGATAGCGGCAGGACCGAGACCCGTCACTTTGCCCATGATCTTCGGGGTCAGGACCAGATCCTGAAAAGTCTGCACCACGATGAACACCGTCGCCATGAGCAAGAGGGTCAGCCAGACGGGTTGACCGGTCTGGGCGGATTGCACCAAAGAGAGGAGGATACACGGCGGGATGCCTAATGCCTGCATATAAGGCACTAAATTGAGCACACCGATGATCACACCCATCACAAATCCCATCGGCATACCGATGAGGGAGAACCCAATCGCAAAAAGGATACCCACGCATAGTGCCACCAGCGCCTGACCGCGGAAATAAGCATTCATATTCACGCTCAGTTCATGCACGATAGGAGAGACCTCCGGCAGGTATTTGCGCGGGATATAGTTCCGCCAGTTAGCACGGATAGAGGGGAAAGAGAGGAGCAGGAAAATGAGATACAGGAATCCTACGAAGAGAACCAGCAACTCGCTCAACCAACTCAGTCCACCAGTGATCCATCCGCCGATGGTAGGCAGCAGGTTCTTAATACCGTCCCTGACCTCCGGATAGGAGAGCAGCGACTCCATGTTCAGCCCATCCAGCGTAGCGCGTATCTTCTCTTGCTGCTCCTTGGTCAAGTACCGGTCCGCATCGAACGTATCGAAATACTGCTCCACAGCGACCGCGGAGACCTGCACCTCATGCTTGAGGGACGGGATCAGCAGATAGATCCCCAGACCGACCACCAGCACAAGGAGAATCAGCGTGATAGCTACAGACAGAGCACGGTATTTCACACGGCATTTATGCTGTATGAACGTCACCAGAGGGTCCAGCAACCACGCCAACAAAAAGCTCACAAAGAAAGGCAACAATATGCCATATAAACGGGATAACATTGTTTGTTATATCTTAAATCGGGGACAAAGGTAGTAAATTTTTGCGAGATATGCAAGAAAAATCGCCCAAATGAGCGATTTTTCTCTATTTTTTAAAATGGAGCACTCCCTCGTTTGGGTGCGCGGCCATCTTCCTGATTGATGGAGCCACTTGGGTGGATCACTAATGGCACATCTTGCATCAATTGTGCTTCTAAGTGATTTATTTCCGTTTGCGGGATAGAATATATCTTTTTCATATGACAATAATTTTCAATTACTTAATCCGCTGTCCTTGTGCCGAATAACGAAGACCATTCTTAATAATGATTAGCTGTCCTCTCTCCATGATTTTAGCACATTGGACGGGCTCCGACATGTTACCTAAACCGGTAGGTGTATTGTGTCTCAACACGATTCTTGCGGGAGAACCTTTAGGCACCATTGCACATAATGTTGCTATCGAAAAAGTAGACACTTGAGGTAGAAAAAATATCGTATTGGACACTAATGATATTAAAAAGTTTTAAAATATTTGCACATGTCAAAAAAAAGTAGTACCTTTGCGGCGGATTTTGTGATTTTATGGCAAAAAACAATGCCGAAAATGTGATATTAAGGCAAAATTACATGTCGAAAATGTGATAAGAACTATGCAACTACTTGAAAGAAAGATAGATACATATCTATCGGAATGGAAAAACAGCCAAAAGCGTAAACCTCTCATCGTCAAAGGTGCGCGGCAAATCGGGAAAACGGAGTCCATCAGGGCGTTCGGAAAGGCTAATTATGAGTCGGTGATTGAGATTAACTTTGTGCTGCAAAAGAAGTTCAGAGCAATTTTTGAGGATGGCTACGAAGTAGATACGATTATCAAGAACATCTCCCTTTTGGAGCCTTCGTGGAAGTTTGTCCCTTATAAGACCATCATCTTCTTTGACGAGTTGCAGAAATGTCCTGATTGTGCGACATCGCTCAAGTCTTTTTGTCTCGATGGACGCTATGATGTCATCTGTTCGGGTTCGCTGATGGGAATCTATTATGAGGAGATTGAGTCCAACGCCGTGGGATATAAAGAGGATTACGAGATGCACTCCATGGATTTTGAGGAGTTTCTCTGGGCGAAAGGGTATAGCCGCGAACAAGTGGAAGAACTCTATCAGCACATGATTTCGCTGCAAGCCTTCTCTCAGTTGGAGATGGACACGATGATGGCGCAATTCCGCGACTACATGATGCTTGGAGGCATGCCGGAAGTGGTGAAGATGTACATTGACAATGGGCATTTCGAGGGCACGCTTCATCTGCAACGTCAGTTGCTAAAGGACTACGAAGAAGACATTACCAAGTATGCCAAAGAAATGGACAAGGCAAAAATCCTGGCTGTCTATAACCATATTTCCACCTTCCTTGCTAAGGAAAACAAGAAATACCAAATCTCCAAGGTAGCTAAAGGTGCGCGGAACAGGGAGTATATCGGCGCCGTGGATTGGCTCAAGGAGGCAGGGGTGGTCAATGTGTGTTATTGTCTGAATAATGTGGAACTGCCGCTGAAAGGCAATTATATCCCGGAGAACTATAAACTCTATTATCACGACACGGGTCTGCTGATTGCTTCGCTGGACGAGGAGGCACAGGAGGATCTGCGCGCGAACAAGAATTTCGGCACATACAAAGGGGCTATTTATGAGAATGTCGTGGGAGAGATGTTGCGCAAGTCCGGCTATGAACAGTTGTATTTCTACCGCCGTGACAATCCTTCTTTGGAGATGGATTTCTTTGTGCGAGACGCTGATTCGTTGATACCGGTGGAGGTGAAAGCCAAAGATGGAGCCACAGCTTCGCTCAATAACCTGATCAAGTGGGATTCGTACCCCGATGTTCACTACGGCATTAAGTTTGGCTATAAAAACATAGGCTGGAATGGTAGTTTTTACACGTTCCCGTATTTCCTTGCTTTCTTACTGAAACGTTTCTTGGCAGACCCTCAGCGAAGAGCGTAACAAACACACGGGCGACTCACTGAGCCGCCCGATTTCTGTCTCTTTTTTTATGCCCGTAACTCACTGATATTTCGTCAAATAGCAGGAAGCTATTTTGCTACGGTCCAAGAGGGCGTGTGAGGACTGGCAACGGTACCGAGTTGGGTGTCGTTTCGGTAGGGAAAGGTGGATGTAGCGTCGAAGATGCGCTTCTGGTCCGGAGAATAGAAACGTAATTGGACGTTGCCGCCTTGCTCCGAAGCAGGCGAGATGTAGAGCCAATAGAGTTTTAAGTCCGCATCGTATGTAGCGATCCCGCAGCAGTCGTTGCCGATAAAAGCAGCGAGGGAACCTTCTGATTTTGCGAAAGACACTTTGACGATGGCCGTCATGGACGACGTCATATCATTATCAACTGTTACGGCCCAATTGGGGTTCTCGGTTGTACCGGGAACGGTAGGATCTTCGGGGTCGTTGTTCTTGTCTTTGCAGCCAAACAAGACCGTGCAAAGCACTGTTAGACCGGCTACCGCTAGTAGCCTGACAGACCGTTTCACTGTTAGACCGCTCTTCGAGCTGTTAGACTTGTTAAAGTTTCTTACCTGTGATATCATATTTCTCATTGTTTCGGATTATTACTACATGGTTGTTTTCGATGAGTTTATAAGGAGCGGTTACGGTTGACGGGTTACCGGTTTCGGGAACCAGTATAACAGGAGCTTTGAGGCTACCGGCATGGGCGTTGGGGGCGTACATCAATGGTGAATTGATTAATGGTGACGCACCTTCGGTGCTTAATGGTGTAAGCACGATGCCGTCCTCAGTCTCGAAGCGGAGGGTGCCGGACTTGTCGCTCTGGATGGTGAGGAAATATAATGGTGACGCTTCGCTTAATGGTGACGCAGCTCCGCTGCTTAATGATGGATTGATGAAGGGTTCGGCTTTGCCGACGAGGTCGTCTCCGAGATAAACTTTCAATACACCATTTTCACCATTCTCACCATTTCCATCATTAATCACGGCAATCATGGTCATGTTGGTCGCAGCGTGGGGGTTGGTAAACAGCCCTGCTTCGCCTGGCAGACCGTTAGCACTGACAGACCGCTTCCAGGTGTGCCCCGGACCGCTTGCGCTGCTGGACTGTCGGTAGAACTTGATCTCCTTGGTGCCGGGTGCGAGGCGGCGGAAGAGATACCCTTCGCCCGGTCGGAGGGAGGTAAGGTCTCCTTCCCATTTCTTGTCTTCGGAGAAGTACGCGAAGCGGTTATGGGCTTTGATCATATCGCCTTGTGACGCATAGTCATAGTAGGCCGTAAGGGCCTTGGTGACCGAGACCGGTTCGTCGAACAGACAGGGCAGAGGGCTCCATTGTCCGTCGCCTCGTACGCGGACAGAGAGAGAGTCGGCGGAGAGTTTTTCTCCGGCGATCTGGAGCGTGTTCTCCTGCGCAGCGTACATCATGTACATCTGCGAGAAATGGAATCCTGCGAGCGAGCCGACGAAGGCATCGGAGGCGGCGTCGTAGGAGCTGAACTGCCGCGAGTTGGGGTTCTTGATGAGGTCCGCATCGCTCCAGGGTTTGGAGGCGGTGACGCAGGTATTGAGAGCTCCCTTGGTAGCCGTGAGGTCGAGGTTGGTAGAGATCCAGTTCCAACCGGAATGGAGGGATATATTCTGGGTCTCGCTATCTCCGGCAGTGAAGACGACGCGATTACCGTCGCAACCATAGACAAAGCCGTGTGCAAAGAGTATATTCCTGTCGGCAGAGAGGTTGTACATCTTACCGGTGGAGGCTTTCCAGAGGCGGAAATGAATCTGCTTGCGGTTCATCTTATCATTGCCGAAGACGGTGAGGTGAACGCTGGATTTATTGGTGATCCTGTCGAAGTCCACATTCGCCATGCCTACGCACTCATTATTATAAAGCGCGATCACTTTGTCTTCGGGGTCAGTATCGAAGACATCTCCGATCTTGACCTGTCCGCAGAGCGACATGTTATACGGGAACTTGCCGGTCTCGGGTTCGTCGTACGGGCACTCCGCAATGACCTCCACCTCGATCAGCAGCGGTTCGGACAAGCCCTGGTCATCGGTCAGATAGACCACATGGTTGTGCAGACCGGGTTTGAGGTCCAAGGATGCCGTGAAAGTAACCATCTTATTGCCTTCCGCCTCGAGTGTGCCTTGTGTCGTCGAAGCAGAGAGCCATTTGGGCAGGTGGTCAATGGTATATTGACGCGTCATACCGGTCTGGTTGATGATGAAGACCTGGAAATTGAACGAAGCGAGGCCTTCATAAGCAGTCATGATCCTCACTGCGGGCTCCGACCATACGATACTGTTGAGGTTAGCATAGACGGTCCACATGACAGGTGACGGCAAACGGTTGCCATTGAGGTCTTCGACGTCACGTACGGTGAGGTACATCGTGCGTTTGTTGATCTCGCGCGGCTGCGCCTTTATATTGATGAGCAGTTCGGATTCCTGATAGGTCCAGTTGAACGGCAGGTTAGTGAGCAGTCCTCTATCTCGCACCGGCGCAAAGTTACTCTTGTCGGCTTGCGAAGCGAGATCGCCCACGAGCAGCGGCTGTACCTTGTTCACCACATTGCCGTTAGCATCTCGGAAGACGCGCTGGTTATCGGGACTGAAGACTTGCTCCATCACGCCGGACGAATTGCGCTTAACGCGCGAGAAGGTAAGGAGGTTGATCAGACCCATCTCCTCGCCGTTAGGCGTTTGCTTGCCGTACTCGGCGATGAGTTCTGCGGGCAGGGCCTGCTCGAAGAGACATACATCGTCGATGTTTCCTTCCAGACCATCCGCGAGCCATACGGACGTGCCGGAGAGCGCACCGATACCGATGGTGGGGAACATAAGGATGAGTCGGTTGTCGATATAGAGCGTACCGCTGTTGTAAGTCTTACTGATGACGAGCACGCAGTGGTGCCAGTTGCCGTCAGTCAGATCCGCAGAAGCGAACTGATCCACATCGCCTGCCGTAAAGCGGATAGCCCCGTCGCTGAACGCGAGCTGCATGGTGACAGAGTCACCCATTGCGGTACCGAAGAGCGAAATGTTATCCTGCTTGGCATTATCGCTACGGAACCAGCACATGAAGGTGTAGTCCTCGGCTTCAGTGCGCGAGAAAAGCGTCGGCTGCAGGCGCACCTTGTTACCGTTGGTAGCGAGGGATATACCTTGCGGGTTGGTCCACGAGAGTCCCTTGGCTGTAAGTGTAGCACCGGAGGCGAGATCGTCCATCGTGTTACCCTTGCTCTCCGAGAGCGGATAGTATGCCAGCAGTCCGTGCTCAAAGCCGGTGAGTCGGCGCAGGTGGGTGTTAGCTATCTCTGCGGGGCTGAGTGCCTTGGTCCACACACGTACTTCCATCATGTTGCCATGGAAGGGGTTCTCGCCCTTCAGTCCGGCGCCGAAACGCATCGGCGCCGCCTCGTCTTGCAGCACCCATCCAATGAAGTCATTATCGGTGATATCCTTCGTTCCGGCATAGAAACGGATGGTGTTCTCGAACAGTTCATAGGACATGATGACACGCGTGAAGTCGGTGGAGGACAGTTCGTCCATTGGCTTGGAGAGGTACTCCTTATGGCTTCCGTCGGACTCGGTAGAGAGTTTGAGACGGTTGTCCGCCGTAAGGCTGAAGGTGAAGGAGTATTCCTCATTACCATGGGCAAAGAGAATCATCTCGCGGTTCTTTTCCGCGGGTTTGATGAGCATGTCGATGGTAAGATCGGTGATGGCCAACTCACGCGAAGCGAGGCTGGCGGCATAGTGGTTCTCATTGCCATCGAAATAGAGCGAGGTGGTCTGCGTGATACCGGTAGCATTGGTCACACCGAGTATCTGGAAGTTATTATCCTCGTCGAGCCAGTTGCCGGCAATCGGTTCACTGAACCGCAACTTGATATCTCCGTCCAGTTTGAGGATACCGTTAGCGGGCAGCGGTTTGCCGAACAGGACAGGCGGACGGGTATCTTTGATACCGCTGATGACGGGCGATTCTTTGGTGACGAAGCCCGATCCGTAGCGGCAGAAAGATACGGCGCGCAGGTCGTAGTTCAGTTCTTTCGGATCACGCTCTCCGTAGAAGCGGAAGGGGGTGATACGTCCGTTCTCGATCATGGCTTTGTTACCCGTTGCCTTGTTGTAGAGGCTGTCGTCGGCGAAGAAGGAACACTGGGTTACCCAGGCATCGTTGTTCTCCGTGGAGAGCTTGTATTGGAACTCGATATGGTCGAAGTTCTTATGGTGGATATCGAATCCGTCGATGGTAATGGGCA
>CAMJJT010000007.1 GCA_946406195.1 uncultured Bacteroidales bacterium | reverse complement strand
ACCGGACGCAGCCGATAGAGTCGGATTTTGACCATTTCTTGGAACTGGAGGCAGAAGTGAAGAGAGGGAAGGAGTGAACGTCCCTTGGAACCGCAGTTTGAGAAGTATCGGATAAAAATTAACCCATTGGATATGCATCATGTGATGGCTTTCGCTTCGCTCTATATCGGTGACTCGCAGACCATGGCTGCTGAAGCTGGTGTACTGGGTGTGCCGTTTGTGCGGTTTAACGACTTCGTTGGGCGCATCGGTTACCTCCGCGAATTGGAAGATGTCTATGAACTCGGCTACGGAATCCATGCTACGCCATTGACTACCGATAGTCCCATCCGTCGCAATGACGGTTCTGTGCAACCGAGTGGAGTAGAAGAATTATATAAGCGTGTTGAGCAATTGGTCGCTATGCCGTCCGAAGAACGCCGAGCCACTTTCCAATCCCGTCGTCAAAAGATGTTGTCCGAAAAGATCGATTGTGCTAAGTTCTTGACTTGGTTCATTGAAAATTATCCCGCATCGGTAGAAGACACAAAAAAAGGTGGCCCAGACTTCTGGGATAGATTTAAATAGCTTGTTCCTTTAAGAAATTAATAAAATAATTTAAAATACTAAAAGGTACAAGCTTAACCCCGTTATTGTATTCCAGGCTTGTTCCTTTAAGGGAAATAAAATATTACGATATATGAGTGCATCAATTATTCCTTTAAAATTATCGCAGTTAGCATTATTGGTATCTCAACGAAAGCATATTTCGGTGGAGGCTGCGTTGAGTTACATTTATGACTCTCCATTCTACGAGAAGTTATACAACGAGGATGCAAAATGGTGGTATCTCGATACTGAATCCTTGTATAAGCAACTTGAGCAAAGTAGGCTGGAGGGAACAAAATTATTACCTAATAATGTGATAGTCTTTCTTACATTCTGCGTGGAGCGATATGCGTTGTTAAAAAAGAAGACTTCTCTTGAGACATATGCATTGTTCCGGAAATACGGAGTGGATAAATACCTGATCAATGGTTTTGATATATTGCATACCCAAGGAGAAGAAACGATTTTGCATGATATTGAGTTGTATATTAACAATCGAAAAAAACAATAAATTATGAAACTATATCACGGATCTACAGTAACGGTAAAAAATCCATCCTTGCGTCCGGGACGTGTAAATACTGATTTCGGAAAAGGATTTTATACAACCATCGATTACGAGCAAGCAGCTCGGTGGGCGCGTATCAGACGTGAACGTGCCGGAGGTGGCAATGCGATTGTTTCTGTTTTTGAGATTGATGATGCTCTTCTAGAACGTCAAGATTTGCGTATCATGAACTATCAAGGGGCGACAATAAAATGGTTGGATTTTGTGGTGGCGAATAGGCGTTATGCTCCTTTGCATGACTATGACATTGTGCTTGGACCGGTAGCCAATGATAACTTATATGCGACGATTAGCCTGTATGAGAATGGAGAACTGAGTGCAGAGGCAGCCATTGTGCAACTAAAAACGCATGTTTTATTCAATCAGGTCTCTTTCCATACTCAAACAGCAATAAACAATTTGAAGTTTGTGGAATCAGTAGAGGTGTAAGGATAGGATAATATTATAATAATATGTGGGCAGATAATATAGCAAAGCGAGATTATTTAGGATTCGAGGTTCATACAAGACTAATAAAAGGCTTGATTGATGAACCCGAGATGCTTCCAATTACGATAGGCGTATTTGGAGATTGGGGTAGTGGAAAGTCCAGTATAATGGAGGCTCTAAAAAAAGCATACGATGACGAAAAGGATAAAACAATATTATGTTTGCAGTTTAACGGTTGGGTATTTGAAGGATATGATGATGCAAAAGTTGCTTTAATCGGAGCCATTTTAAAAGCGTTTGAAGATAATAAATCTTTACCCCAAAAAGCCAAAGAGAAAGTTGCGAAGCTATTAAAGTCCATCAATTGGATGCGAGCTATCGGCTTCGGAGTAAAAAACATAGCTGCTCCGTTAGTAACCGCATCATTAACAGGTGGAGTTAGTTTGGTGCCTCAGATATATGAATGGATAAAAGATCTTTCTAATGAGCCTCAAAAAATCTCTGATACCATAAAGGGGCTTGATTATGAAGAATTTAAGAAGAAATTTTTAAAAGAAGGTGAAGATGCGGACGTGAAAGCAAAATATCAAGCGGTTCGTGAGTTTAGAGATGATTTCAAAGAACTATTAGAGGAGTCGAATGTGAAAAAGTTAATAGTTCTTATAGACGATTTGGACAGATGCTTGCCAGATAGAATAATAGATAATTTGGAGGCGATTAAATTATTCTTGAATGTTGAAAACACAGCGTTTATTATTGGTGCAGATCCGCGTATCGTACGGGACGCTATAAGACATCGTTACAAGGGATTAATAGAAAGGGATATCGAGGAAGAGAACAAAAGGGTGATTGTGGATTATCTGGAAAAACTGATTCAAGTCCCATATACATTGCCTAAATTGTCTGACACGGAGGTGGAGACATATATAACACTCTTATTTTGCGAGGAATTGTTGGATAATGATTGCATGGATAGCGTGATAAGTGGTTTTAGGGAATTTCGGCAAACAGATAGGTATAGTGTTTTTGGCGTGGACAAAGTGAAGGAGTATATCAGTGATTCAAACATTCAAGATCGATTGGAAGAGAAGGTAAGTTTAATTTCAAAACTTTCGCCTTTAATATCGCGTAACTTGAATGGAAACCCGAGGCAAATAAAAAGGTTTTTGAACACATTTGTCCTTCGCAAGAAGTTAGCAGATGCAGCCAAGTTATCAGATTTCAAGGATGATGTTTTAGCAAAACTGATGATACTTGAATATGCTGAGCCGAATCTCTTTTCTGAGTTATACTCATGGCAAGTGGGCAATAAAGGCTATGCTTTACCGCTAAAAGCGATGGAAGTTATAGATAAGGATGGAAAGGTGACTCTCGGAGAACAATTCGCGAAATGGAAAAGTGCGGTAGCATGGCTTCAGTCCGAACCTTTCTTATCCGATGTTGATTTGAGGGACTATTTCTGGCTTTCACGAGATAGTTTAGAGTCTATGTCAAATGTAATGACTCCTCCGATTGTAAAGCAGGTATTATCATCGTTGATGACGAAAGGCCAAGCAGAGAGACTGATTCATAATAAGATAAAGGATGATGTGTTAGGCATGCCGGAGAACTTACAACATGAATTATATTCTCAATTAGAGAAGCGCGCATTGGCGAACGAGGATGAAAGGAAGCAAATCTTCAATCTGTTTGAATATCTGATAAATGATGGATGTGCATGTGGGAAAGAATTTCGAAGCATGTGTAAACAGGTTGGGTTTAAAAAGAAGCCATCACTAAAAGAAATAGTAAGAAGAATTGCAGCAGCGCATCAAGAATATAACGACTTAATGTAAAAAGTGTATATGGGAACATCAAAATCATATGGAGGCTTAAGGGGAAATCCTCGATGGAGTTCTATGAGTAGAACGGTAAGTTTGGCCGTAAATAATGGTAGTCCTACGCAGCAATCATTAGCAAAAGTAATGTCTCGCGCTGCAGAATTTATGGGTGGTTTGAATATGGAATCATCCGGAAATTCTGCTCGAAGAATGCATGCTGGGATTCGAACTGCTCAACAATTAGGTTCATTTTTGATTGGTATACAGCGAGTAGGATTTGGCGCATCGTTAAATAATATCAATGGTGGCATAGAAATCAACGATGCAAACCAAGCGATAAATGTTATTATAGAAAAATGTGCAGCAAATGCAGGGGTATTGGACGAAGTTGCTGCAAAAGCTGCAATGCGTCGTTTGCTTGAAGAGATAGGAGCAGACGCGAATACTATAGAAGAATTGGGAGAGAAATTTGATGAGGCTTTGGATGGTTATGGAATGGAAGAACTTTTAATTATGTATATAGGCTTCTATATCTTTGAACATCTTTGTACAGATTTTTATGAAAAGCTCATTAAAACAAAAGGGCAAAGAGAAACCGACAGTTTTTATAGTGAACTAAAAGACTATATTGTTGAGAAGACAAAGACAATGTCTAGACAACGAGATTTAAAGGCTGTCGATTGGCAATCTGCGAATGGTAAAGCGATAATGCAAGAGATATTTCAAAGTACATTAAATGAATTTGAAAATTATGAAGGTTAACGTTTCCATATCATATCCTCAAAAATCAAGAGAGTATGCTCGTTTTATTTTAAGCTATGGTGAGCAAAATGTAACAGAGGTAGCCTTAGATGTAGATTATGGTCAGATGTATGCTTTTACGGGGTTACAGACCGGTATAGCATTTGATCTTTTTGTGATAGCATGCATATCATATGGAGTGGATATTTTGCTTCCTCGATTGGGAGTTGGTTATGACGGTTGGAGTAGAGAGATTGAAATTTCATATCCCGTGGAGAATGTTGGCGTCTTTACGAATGGGAAATTAGATTTGGAACAAATGTTGAATTTCCTTACAGGGGATGTGTGGACAATATCTTTTGAACAAAGGGAGACAACGCCTTTATACATTGCCGGTAAACGGAGCAAGGTGTGCGCAGCTTCCATTAGAAATAGTTATAAGGTAGTTAACCTCTTTTCCGGTGGTATGGATTCTTTAATCGGTGCCATAGATCATCTGTCAAATTCAACTGATCGAATATGTTTGGTTTCTCATACAGATTCGATGTTTAAGGGGGCAAAAAATGATCAATTAGAGATACTTAAGTTAATTGGACAAAAATACAACCATTTTCATCACATACAAACGCGAGTAAATATGGAGAAACGAGATCTCCATGGGAATAAGTATGCGAAAGAAACAACATTAAGATCAAGATCCTTCCTTTTTTTGAGTATGGCAATTTTAGTGGCAGATTCAATAGATACCCACATGCCGGTATACATACCAGAAAATGGTACAATATCTTTAAACTATCCATTAACTCCATCAAGGCGAAGTTCATGTAGCACAAGAACTACACATCCATATTTTTTGAACCTGATGCAAAAATTTCTGGGAGTTATATCACTTAGTCATCAAATTGAAAATAAGTATCAATATTGTACTAAGGGCGAGATGGTTGAACGCTGTGGAGATAGAGAGTTGTTACTGAACACCTATGGGCTTTCTTGTTCTTGCGGTAAACGAGGAACACGAAAAGATATACGTGATAATTGGCATGTACCTCATTGTGGAGTATGCATGCCTTGTGTATATAGGAGAGCGGCTTTACATAAAATTGGTATTTCAGAGCAGGTGGGGACGGACATATTTCGTCCAAAGAAACGTAAAATATATGAAATTCCAGATATGCCGGCACTTATCAGTTTTATCAGAACAAATCTTTCTTTGAATGATATAGAGAAGGGGCTTTTAGTAAATGGGTCTTTGCCAATAGAGCATCTTAGAGAATACGCCAATGTGGTCTATCGTACAAGAGATGAGATAAAAAAATGGATTCGCGATGAGGCATCGATTGAACTTAAAAAAGAATTTGGTTTATGCTGATAGATGCTCATTGCCATATTGACATGTTAGAGAATCCAGAGGCGTACTTGCAGAAACAGGAACGTGATGGGAATATTACCATCGGGATGACGAATTTACCAAGTCATTTTGAGATGGGGTATCCTTATTTTAGGAATTTGAAGCATAGTCGATTGGCATTGGGGTATCATCCATTGATAGTTGCCGAGAATCCGAATGAATTGAGGTTCTTTAAAAAGTACTTGTCGTACACATCATATATCGGTGAGATTGGATTGGATTTCTCGCGAGAAGGGGTAGGTAGTAAGGAAATGCAAGTGGAGATGTTACGAAAAATATTGGAGAATATATCAGGAGAGCGAAAGATTGTGAGTGTTCATTCGAGACGTGCTGAGAAAGAGTTGTATGGCTTGTTGCGCGAGTATGATATAAAAAATGTGATTTTTCATTGGTATAGCGGACCATTAGGATTGATAAGTGAAATAGAGTCCGCTGGATATTATTTCTCAATAAATGAGGCAATGACATGTTCGCAGAACGGGTGTACTATTATAAAAAAGATGTCCAGAAGTCGGATTTTGACAGAGACTGATGCTCCATATAACGAGAAGAAGGACTTATCTGCCACGTTAAGACAAGTGGACATGAGTGAGGAACAGGTAAAAGAGAATTTTTATAAGTTATTGGAAGGAATAAAATGACGGAAAGCATTGACAGTTGCAGAAGCAGAACAGACAGAAATGGGACTGTTGGCAATAGAGGAGAAGATTGAAAGAAGAGTGAAGTGATGTTGAAAATGAGCTGTGGCTCGCCATACCGGCTAATGAGCGCCGTGCTCTTTTCCAATCCCGTCGTCAAAAGATGTTGTCAGAAAAGATCGATTGTGCTAAGTTTTTGACCTATTTTATAGAAAACTACCCACAATCTGTAGATTCTGTCCGCATGGCTGATAAGAGTTTTTGGGAGAAATTTAAGTAGAGTAGGTATTGGACTAATTTTTGAGTTGCTAACATTAAGACTTGTTACCACCCAACACCACCACCCAGCCTGGTCCTTTTTTGCAAGAGTAGTGTGTGTGGCTTGGCCCTTTTTTTGGGGATATATATTCGAGTGGAGTTAATACATTGCCTGGTCCTTTTTTGAATGAGTTGTGTGTTTCGGCCTGGTCCTTTTTTGGAGACTAGTTCCCTTTTAGCTTGTACCCTTAAGGAATTAATTAAAAATTTAAATCGCTAAAAGGTACAAGCTAACATAGTCATCATTGGCTTGTTCCTTTAAGGATTATTAAAATAATAAATAATAATTAAAAGGTACATGCTGATGGCACGGAAAATGTAGGAGAAAGAGTAGGGAATGGCGGTGTAAACGAGCAATGGCGGTGATAAAAGAGTAATATGGCGGTGTAAAACCGATAAAAAAGTCAAAAAAGAGATTCTGATCTTTGGGTACGTCAAAATGGCCAACAATGATCCCATAAGTTTGCTTATTCATTGCAAAATGCGGAAATAAAAGAAAAAGTCTCACGTAAATTTGGATATGTGAGATTTTTTTGTACCTTTGCACAAGTGCAAAGATATTCACAAAGGGTACAAGTCCAGCTTGTACCTTTTAGTTTTATTTGAAAAATTAATTTCCATTAAAGGTACAAGCTTGGTACCTGTGTTGTGGTTTTAGCTTGTACCTTTAAGCATTTATTCGATTTTCATATTTCCATTAAGGGTACAAGCTGTTACTTAACTGGCTTGTTTCTTTTAATTAATTTTTTATATTATCTCTCGGGGTACAAGCTAACTAGGCATAGTTCTGGCTTGTACCTTTTGCATATATCTTGATCGTCTATTCGTACTTTGGGGCACATGCCGAAGGAGTCCTACTACGAAAATGGTCGCAATTGCGACAAAATTTGAAGTAGATAGTTGTATTGTTCTGTCGAAAAAATGGTAGCGCGCTACCTAAGTTTAGGATTGTTACGGTAGAAAATGTGTGGATAACCACAAAAAAGTACCCCAAAAATAAAAAGTAAAATGGCACTAAAAATCTTGATTTGGTGCAGAAAGTGGCTTACAAAAATCGCGTTTTGGTGCAGTGCTATTTTGTATGTTGCTGATTTTGAGTAAGATAGACTGGATTTCTAAAAGTGTAAATATTTTGGAGTTTCATAAGTGGTCTAAAAAGTGGCTCAAAAAGTAGCCTAAAATTATCGGCAATTTGCCGATGAATAGCAGTGAGCATACTTGGCTTGTTCCTTTAACGGTTTTATTAAATTCATTATTTTCTTAAAGGAACAAGCTGAAATACCCCCCTTGCTTGTACCCTTAAGGCAACAAAATGCAAAAGCTTGTACCTTTTTATGACCTAAAACTTGCACAAGTCGAAAAAATTTTGTACCTTTGCAGTCGCAAAGGAATTTTGAACTATGGCAAGAGGCAAACGTGTTTATCAACCATTGAAGAAAGTGCGGATCACAGCCGTGCGACAGACGGTATATCCGGACCTGATGGCTCAATACGAGAACCCCATTGAACATGCGTGTACCATTCACGAAGGGCAAGAGTGGGTGTCGATCGACGCACAATGTCCGGAAGGCTTATGTGCCGCTGCATGGGCATCGATGCGGGAGTTCGTGGTGGCTTTGGCGCATGGCAAGGGCAACTTCTATGACGGGTGGATGCGCAATCCGATGAGCGCGATGATCAGTTGCAACGATGGTTTCCGGCCGTTCAGTTTTTACATCGAGGCTATTGACAAACCTGTGGAGAATCCCAATGTGATTGTTGAGGAGCTGAGGAATAAACGGTTACGAGGGGATGGTGCTGTGGATGAGAGAGTGAAGATGTTGGTGCGTGTGATCGGGAAGGCTGTGCTGCCGCGACGACAACTGGTGGCTGACTTGCAACTGCGGCAGAAGAGTAGGCGAACGTTTATTGATCATTACCTGAAACCGGCATGTGGCATGGGATTGATTACTTTTGCATACCCCAACTCGCCCACCAAACCCGAACAAGCCTACAAGCTGACGCAGAAAGGTTTAGAACTGTTGGCGACGATGGAGGCAGAGACTGAAAACTGAAGCAAAACTGAATACTGAAAACTAAAGAGATATGGATAAAGTCGAAAGCATAGAGCAGCTAAAAGAGCTTATCGCTTATGTGCGAAGCTTACGGCAAGGGTTTGTGACGAACTTCTACTTGGATGAGGAGAAGCATGCGGCATGGATAAGGACGGGAGAATTCCAGTACGATAAGTGGGAAGATACGGTGTTCCTGCTGTTTGACCATTATGCTCCGGATAATGCGAAGTACTTCACGAACGGTTAGGTGGTAGAGGGGGCAAGCGGAGGGTGTGGGGGCAAAAATGGCCACGTAGGACAATAAAAGAAGAGATAATCGCAGAAAATTTAGTAAAAACGATAAATATTCGCGAAAATTTTAGTAAAAGTAGCGATTTTATTTGTTTATTCGCAAAAATTTCCGTATCTTTGCAGCGGATTTTGTAAAAAAGCATATGGCAGGGATAGATTTATATAAGGAGATCGTGTTCGGATCGGCAGACTCGACAACGGCTCAACGGATATCAGACCTGGAGAAGCAAGGTAAATTGCGGAAGATTGCTCCACGTCTGTACACTACCAACATGAAAGATAGTCCGGAGGCGATTGTGCGACGTAACCTGATAGAGATATTGGTATGGCGTTTCCCGAATGCGATAATCAGTCACCGCAGTGCGTACGAGATGCGTCCTACCGGTGCCGGTGAGTTATTCCTGACAACGACGCAGAACAGACGCATAACCGACTTGCCGGGATTGGGCGTGAACCTGATCAAAGGGCATGCGGCACTGAAGAGCGATATTCCGTACATGGGTATTTATATCTCGTCGGAGAGCCGATGGATACTGGAGGTGCTGGAGTCGTCGCGTAAGAGTGGGGACGAGAGTAAGAGTCTGCCGCAGACATTTGTGGAGGAACGGCTGGAGAAGATGCTGCTGCAGCAAGGTGAAGCGAAGCTGAATGCATTCCGTGATCAGACGCGTGAAGTGGCGCAAGAGTTGGGGTTGACGAAGGAGTTTGAGAAGTTGAACAAGATCATATCGGCCTTGCTGTCGACGCATCAAGCGGACGTGCTGCAGTCGGCATCGGCAGTGGCTACGGCAGCCGGAGAACCGTATGACGCGTCACGATTGGAGCTGTTTGACGTGCTGTTTGAGCAACTGAACAATCGGTTCTTCACGAGTCTACCGGTACGTTATCCGGACGAGGAGAGTTTTCGGATGTTTGCGTTCTTTGAGAGTTATTTCTCGAACTACATCGAGGGGACGGAGTTTATTGTGGATGAGGCGAAAGAGATCATCGATTCGGGACTGCCGAAGCCGCGACGCGATGAGGATTCGCATGATATATTAGGTACGTATCGGGTGGTGAGCAACCGTGAGGAGATGAGTCGTGTACCGCACAGCAAGCAGGAACTGTTTGATCTGTTGCGTCATCGTCATGCGGTGTTGTTGCAGGGTCGCCCGAGTATGCAGCCGGGGATGTTCAAGCAGCAGAATAACCGAGCCGGAGACACGGTGTTTGTGGATGCGCGGTTGGTGCAAGGGACATTGGCAAAGGGTTTTCAGCGGTATGAGGCACTGCAGGATCCGGTGGCCAGAGCGATATTCATGATGTTTATGATCAGCGAAGTGCATCCGTTCAACGATGGAAATGGACGAATGGCGCGAGTGATGATGAATGCGGAGCTGGTGCATGCTGACCAGTGCCGAATCATCGTGCCGACAGTGTTCCGGCTGGATTATCTGCTGACGCTGCGTAAGTTGAGTAGGCAGAAGAATCCCGAGGCGTATATCCAGGTAATGCAGAAACTGCATGCTTTCAGTCAAAACCTTTACGGCTTTGATTATGAGGCGATAAATCGGTATCTATTGGCGTGCAATGCGTATGAGGAGCCGGAGAATGCGCGGTTGATTGTGACGGAGAGGGAGTAACCATCCGGAATATCCGGAGAGTTCAAATGGAGGTAGGCAACCATTTGAATTTTTCTAATAGTTTAACGAGAATAAGAAGATAATTAAATAGCATATGAAGATAACATTGATTGCAGGGGCGAGGCCCAATTTTATGAAGATCGCGGCGCTGATACATGCCATTCAAGCGGCACAGCAGCAAGGAAAGAATGTCCAGTTCAGGCTGGTGCATACGGGGCAGCACTATGACAAGAACATGAGTGATACGTTCTTTGAGGAGTTGGGCATTCCGGCTCCGGATGTGAACCTCGGTTGCGGTGGCGGTACACAGGCTGAACAGACTGCACATATCATGGTGGCATTTGAGAAAGAACTGTTGGAGCATCCGACGGATGTAGTGCTGGTTGTGGGCGATGTGACGAGCACTATGGCTTGTTCGATCGTGGCGAAGAAACTGAATACCAAAGTGTGCCATGTGGAGGCAGGAATCAGGTCTTGGGATCTGACCATGCCTGAGGAGATCAACCGCATGGTGACGGATAGTTTGGCGGATTATATGTTCACGACGAGCGAGGTGGCAAACAGAAACCTTGTACGGATGGGAGCCTCTCTCCAACTCCCCCCTGAAGGGAGGAGAGTTATAGCGCAGAACCCTTCGCCCATTAATGGAGAGGACGGAAAATGCGATAACAAAATACACCCTTCCCTTCAGGGAGGGGAAGGGGTAGGCCCCAAGGTATGGTTCGTGGGCAATGTGATGATAGATACGCTGTTGGCGAACAGAGCACGGTTTAGGAAACCCGAAGTGTGGGATGAGTTGGGTCTAAAGCCTCAGGAGTTTATCGTGATGACGATGCATCGTCCGGCTAATGTGGACGAGGAGAACCATCTGCGTGCCATGATGGAGCAAATCATTGATAATGTGCATGATCTGCCGGTGATCTTCCCGATTCATCCGAGAACTGCGAAACTATTCTACGGACTTTGGGGCGATGAGGCAGAGTTAGCAAAGCGTTTCCCGAACCTGCATATCGTAGAGCCGATGGGGTATTTGGAGTTCAATTATTTGGTGGAGCGCGCGAAAGCAGTGGTGACTGACAGCGGTGGTATTACCGAAGAGACGACGGTGATGGGTGTACCGTGTATCACGTTGAGGGATAACACAGAACGGCCGGAGACCTGTACGGTGGGAACGAATGAGTTGATCGGTACGAAGCCCGAAGCTATCAAGCCAGCATTGGACAAACTCTTTGCCGGAGAGTGGAAAAAAGGTGCAATACCGGAGTTGTGGGACGGACACGCTGCCGAACGGATTATCAGCATTCTGGCAAATTTGTGATGGGTAGTTCGTTTTTTCCAATATATTTGGCAAGCAATATGTTAAGGCGAAAGAGTGATTAGAATTCTGACATATAAGGAGATTGAGCGAGGGGAGTGGAGTAGGCTTGTGCAGACAAGTGCTACCGGAACGTGGTTTCAGACGCCGGAGGCTTTTGAGTTCTTCGAAAGCATGCCGAATCTATTCCGGCCTTTCGTCGTAGGAGTAGCCTCCAATCTCCCTTCCCTAAAGGGAAGGGGCTGGGATAGGCTTCTTTTACGCGGGGTGTGCGTTGGGTACGTGACAGTGGAACGGAATCCGATTAAGCAGTACTTTACGCGGAGAGCGATTATTATTGGAGGACCATGTTTTGCTGATGATTGTACGGATGAGGAAGTAAATGCGTTGCTTTGTGCGTTGAAAAGCACCCTCCTTTCAGGGAGGGATGGGGTAGGCTCTCCGATTTATATAGAAACGCGGAATTTTAATGATTATAGCCGATGGAAAGAAGCTTTTGAGAAAGCGGGATTTGAATATAAGAGGCATTTGAACTTCCATGTGGATTGCACGGATAAGGAAAAGATGTGGGAGCGGCTGAGTGAGAATCGGAAACGGCAGGTGCGCCATGTGAATGGCGATTTCAAATTTATGATTTTAAATTTAAGATTTGATAATTTATCCGTAACTGAGCAGGATGTGCGGGAGTGGTATGAGATATTGGCGGAGTTGTACAGGACAAAAGTGAAGACACCGCTTTGGCCGGTAGAGTTCTTTTTGGAGTTTTATCGGCAAAAAAGAGGGGTATATCTACTCCAGAAACACAATGGTAAAGTTATAGGCGGTATCATGTGCCCGATCTTCGAAAACAGATGCATCTACGAATGGTATATATGTGGCATGGATGCAGAATATAAAGAGAGCCATCCCTCAGTGATGGCTACTTGGGCGGCGATGGAGTATGCGAATACGCATGGAATAGCGCGATTTGATGTAATGGGTGCCGGAGTGCCGGATGTGCCGTATGGTGTGCGGGATTTTAAGGCTGAGTTCGGAGGAGAACTGGTCGAGCATGGTCGGTTCATATGCGTATGCAAGCCTCTATTGTATAAGATAGGGCTATTGGGAGTGAAGATGATGAAGGGAGTGTGATAATGAATTAAAGAGTTAAAGAGTTAAAGAGTTAGAGAATTAAAGAGTTAGAGAATTAAAGAGTTAAAGAGTTAGAGAATTAGAGATATGGCATTACAAATAGATCATTTTGAGAAGGCGGTGGAGCCGGTGATAGTGCAGCGGGGAAGGAAATGTTTCCGCTTGGGGGCAGTGAGAGAATGCACAGAAGAGAACGGAGAAATAACGGCTTATGTGCAGGGAATGAGATCCATTGGGTACGGATGGAAATAGATCAAGAAGGAACGATTTTGTCCCATCATTGCTCGTGTCCGTTCGATTGGAGTGAGTTCTGTGAGCATGAGATAGCCATGCTGTATTATCTAAAAGAAAAGCGAAAAAAAGAGGTGCGAAGAGTCAATGTGGGAGAAATTGTGGAGGAGTTGAAGCAAAAAGAAGAAGGGATAAAAACGAAAATATAATTAAAAAATTAAAATAATGTCATATACATTTGTATATGTCATTTTTTTTTTGTAATTTTGCAGCCGAAAGTAAAAAAATAGCCACAATCATTTAACTTTTAAATAATTTAACAATGAAAAAGATTATTCTTTTTATAGCTGGCGCTTTGATGAG
Source organism: uncultured Bacteroidales bacterium (assembly GCA_946406195.1). Taxonomy (GTDB): domain Bacteria; phylum Bacteroidota; class Bacteroidia; order Bacteroidales; family Paludibacteraceae; genus Colicola. The sequence goes on along the minus strand of CAMJJT010000007.1, from coordinate 80,160 downwards.
TGTAGCTATGATGGCCTCTTCGGCGGCTGATTTGAAACCAATTAATCGTAATTGGAGTTTTATTGCGGATAATATCACCAATTCGGGAACTACTCAGCCGACAGCTGAAACACTGTATGAAGGTGATTTTATCTTCATTCCTACAGCGAACTCGGTCTCTGCTTCCAAAGGGCAAAATACGATTAATGGGAATAAGTGTTATAATAGTCTACGGATTAAAAATAAGCAGGATCGTTTGGCTTTTGCCGTTTACAATGCATGTACGATTACGTTCTATACGGAGAACCACAAAGAGAGAGGCCTGCTGGTAAGCACTGTGGACAATAACGAAGATGAGACCAAAGCGTTGGCTAAACAACCGGTATCCACGCCGGTATGGACAACTACTCTTCCTGCGGCAGGAACGTATTATCTGACTTCTTATGGAAAAGACTTCTATCTTGGCGGTTTTACTGTTGAATTTGAAGGAGGCGGTGAGGCTGTAACGGAATATACCGTTTCGTATGTGAATACCACCGGAGAGGTTCTTGGAACAGAAACAGTAGCGGTAGGTGGTACATTAGACGCATTCAAGTATGGAGAGGCAGATGTTACCGTGCCGGAAGGAAAGGCTTTCCGCGGATGGTTTACTTCAGCAGCTATCGGTGCTACCAAGTTCGAACTCGGCTCCAAGGTAGAGAATGATTTGCGTATCTATGCCCAAGCTACGGATATAGAGGTGGCTGAAACAGGTAAGTTCTATATTTATGATTTGACCAAACCGTTTTATCAGGAGGATCATGAGTGTGTTTCAATCACCGGAGCTGCCTATAATGAGGCATCCAAAGGATGGTTATGTGAAGCCAATGCTATCGTGAATATTCCTCTTGGCTCGAATATAGCCTACGTTAGCTTTAACGATGCGGAGGCAGAACCCTATAGCGATTATGACACATTGACGCTCTCATTTTCGGAAGGAGCAGTTCTTAAAACAATCCGTGTTTATTATGTGTCCGATGAGGTAAAAAAAGACCAAGAGACGGGCTATTACATTCCGGCGGCAAATGACGGCGCTGCATTGATATATCTGATTTCTGCTCTCCAAGAAGGCGATAAGATTTTCTTGCCGAACGGAATATATGATTTAGGGGAGACTTGTTTGACAACTATCAATAAGAATAATGTATCTATTATCGGTCAGTCGATGGAGGGAACGATTATCAAGAACGCGCCGGATGCATCGTTAGAGAGTATAGACAAGACAGCGACGATCAAGATCAATAAGAATGTATCGGGAACGTACCTGCAGGATCTGACCATCCAAAATGCGCTTGATTACTATAAGTTTGATAATGGTCGTGCGGTTTGCTTGTGGGATCAGGGAACGAAGACAGTATGCAAGAACGTACGTCTGCTGAGTTATCAAGATACCTATTACAGCAACCTGAGCGGAGCAGTGAAGTATTTCGAGGATTGCGAGATTCACGGAACAGTGGACTTCATTTGCGGCGATGGTAGCGTTTATTTCAAGAACAACCTCCTTTACGCGGAGAAACGTAAAAAAAATGGTGGCGGCAGCGATGCTTTAACCGCAAACAATGGTCCTGCAACGGATAAAGGTTATGTATTTGAGTGTTGTACGGTGAAGAGTGAGTGTCCGGTAGTGAGCTTCGGCCGTGCGTGGAACCATACACCGCAATGTACATTCCTGAATACGAAGATTGATTACAGCGCAGGTTCGTTCGTATTCCAGAATGATGAAATCCAGCGCTGGACAAAAGAGTTAATGAGTACAGAGACCGGATGGCCTATCTTTGGTGAGTACAACACGCGTACGACAGAAGGTGAGTTACTGACACCGGAAAGCAATATTGTAACCTTCCGGCAGAAAGCACCGTTGACAGGAACACAAGATATACAAACCGTTCTGACGGAAGAGGAGGCAGCTAAGTTTACGATTGAGTACACACTGGGTGGATGGGCTGCAACGGCAAAGGCTGAGGCAGCGCAAGCAGAGGCAGAGACGGAGGCTTCGCAGTTGGATCCGGACGGAATATACCTCATTGAGTCAGAGGGCGAGTTCCAAGCTATTATCAAGGGTAGCGAGTTCATGGATAAGTTCGCGCTCTATGACGGAAAAGTATATACTATCCGTAAGGCGAACGCTCGCGGCGGTTTCGGACTGAAAGCCGGTGAAGCTCCGCAAGGCATCGAGGAAACGGTTAGCCATGAGATGCCGAAAGTAATGAAGATCATCCGTGACGGACAGGTATATATTGTACGCGACGGTAAGAGTTTCAATGTGATGGGCGCAGAGATTAAATAATGCGAAGCAGTATTGAACATTAGAAGAAGAAAAAAGGTATAAATGGATTGGTTTAGTAATTTATTTTTTGGAACAGGGATAGCACATTCGATATTTGTGCTATCCTTGGCTATTGCAGCAGGTATCTTTTTAGGTACCAAATTGAAGATTAAAGGAATCACGCTTGGTATCACGTGGATTTTGTTCTGCGCGATTGCTTGCAGTCATTTCGGAATGACGCTGGATCCGTTAGTAGAGTCGTTTGCTAAGGATCTTGGCCTTATCCTTTTCGTCTATTCGATAGGTTTGCAGGTCGGTCCGGGTTTCTTCTCTTCCTTTGGAAAAGGCGGATTGAGTCTGAATATGTTAGCGGCAAGCATTGTGGTTTTGGGATGTTTGACGACGTACATTATTCATGTTGTGAGCGGAGTGGATATTGCTACGATGACGGGTGTGCTCTTTGGTGCTGTGACCAACACTCCGGGTTTGGGTGCTGCCCAGCAGGCATTCCAAGACCTGACGGGCGTTTCAAATCCCGATATAGCTTCCGGATATGCGATGGCATATCCGTTAGGCGTAGTGGGTATTATCTTTTCACTGTTGCTCATCCGATGGATCTTCCGTGTTAAGTTGGAGCAAGAGGAAGAGCAGGTGAAAGCAGAGAAAGGCGAGGAACAGCAGATAGCCTCGTTTGATATGAAACTGACCAACCCGCAGATAGAAGGCATTCGCGTGCGTGATTTGAAATTACTGACGCATGTGAACATCGTAGTGAGTAGGCTATTGGACGTTAACGGCAATGAGTATATGCCTGAGGCCGATACGATTCTGCATGTTGGCGACAGAGTGCGTTTTGTAGGCGATGCCAAGAACGAACGTACGATTATGCTATTAGGCGAGAGGACTGAAGTAGCGTGGGAGGAAAAAGAGAAAGACGTTCATCTAGTGAACCGCCATATCATCGTTACGAAATCGAAGATGAATGGTCGCCGAATAGGTGATTTGAAGGTTCGTGCGGCTTACCAGATCACGATCACGCGTATTCGTCGTGCCGGTATCGAACTGTTGGCTACTCCGGATTTGATTCTCCAGTTAGGCGACCGTCTGACCGTAGTAGGCGAACAGGAGGCGGTAGATAAAGTAGCCAAGGTGTTTGGTAACTCCACTAAGAAACTGGATGCACCGAACTTGGCGTCTCTGTTCTTCGGAATCATCTTAGGCGTTACCTTGGGATCTATTCCTTTTGCTTTGCCGGGATTGAGTCAGCCGTTCAAGTTAGGTATAGCCGGTGGTTTGCTCATCGTAGCAATTCTGATGGGTGCTTTCGGAACGAAATGGCATCTGGTGACCTATACCACCTCGTCTGCCAATCTAATGATTCGCGAGATAGGCATAGCTTTCTTCCTTGCGTCCGTAGGATTCGGAGCAGGTAAGAGTTTTATTCCTACCTTGTTGGACGGAGGATATGTTTGGATCGGTTATGGTGTGCTGATTACATTACTGCCACTATTGATTATCGGAATTATCGGTCGTCAATGGTTGAAGTTAGATTATTTCACGCTGATGGGTCTGATAGCGGGCTCAACGACAGATCCTCCTGCTTTGGCTTATGCTACTTCTCAGAGTAGTCAGAATGATCGCGCTGCAGTGGCATACTCTACGGTTTATCCGTTGACGATGTTTTTACGTGTTCTAACTGGACAACTAATGATTCTGCTGTTCCTGTGACAAGCGTCAATAAAGACATATTACGACTCGCGATACCAAGTATATTGGCGAATATAACAATCCCGCTGGTAGGGCTTGTTGATACGGCTATTGTGGGGCATCTTGGCGATGCCGCAGTGATAGGCGGTATTGCTATCGGAACAATGCTCTTTGACCTGTTGTACTGGAATTTCGGCTTCCTGCGTGTCGGAACGAGCGGCTTAACAGCACAAGCCTACGGGAAAGGACAAAGGACAAAGGACAATGGACAAAGGACAAGGGTGCCTGCTGAATGCCGGAAAATACTGACGCAGAGTATGACCTTGGCGCTGATGGCTACTCTGTTCGTATGGGTCATCCAATGGTTCTTTGTGACAGCTGTGCTGGCGGTAGTGCCCTGCTCGCCAGAAGCGTCATTAGTAGCACGGGAGTATTTCTTTATCCGAATATGGGCAGCACCGGCTACGCTGAGTCTATTCACGTTAAAAGGTTGGTTTATCGGTATGCAGGATACGAAAAGTCCGATGGCGGTGGATATCCTTGTAAACGTGGTGAATATGGTGGCGAGTTACGTTTTGGCGGTTTATACGCCCTTAGGCATCTCCGGTGTGGCATGGGGTACGCTTTTGGCGCAATACAGCGGATTGGTGTTAGCGTTGGCAATCCTTTTTATCCGATACATTGATATTTCGGTATTCAGGCATCTTGAGCGATGGAAAGAAGCGATGCGCGGCAGTGAACGAAAACAAATGATGACGCTGAACCGAGATCTATTCATCCGCTCGTTGTGCTTCATGGTCGTGTATGTGGGATTCACATCGCTGGCAAGTCGGTATGGCGATACGGAGTTGGCGGTAAGCAGTATATTGATGAAATTCTTCATGTTCTTCTCCTTCTTCGTGGACGGCTTTGCTTATGCCGGTGAAGCGCTGGTAGGAAAAACGATTGGAGAAGTACAAAGGGACAAAGGACAAAGTACAAAAGAGATCAATGCTATCGTGAAATCTCTCTTCCAATGGAGTATCGGAGTAGGGGTGGTTTTTACGGCAGTCTATGCCATATGGGGCGATGAGTTCATCAAGATGATGACGAGTGATGGGATTGTATTGGAAGCGTCGAGACAATATATGGGATGGCTGATTGCGATGCCGATAGTGAGTGCATTGGCATTCATGTGGGACGGCGTGTATGTAGGAGCAACGGCTGGCAAACAGATACGCGACGCAATGATTTGGGCTGCGGTGGCTTTTGTAGGAGTGTATGCGGTATCGTACGGTTGGGCCGGTGTGCAAGCATTATATATGGCGTATTTTGCTCACCTGATAGCGAGGGTGGTTTATTTGACCAAACAATGGAAGTACTGATTTTTGACCAAATGGAAGCGTGTACGGAAACGGAAGTAGCACGGATGCTACCAATAGTTAGTACACAACGTCGCGAGCAAGCGATGAAGTATAAGCATTTGTTCGGTCGGTTCTGTTGCCTGAAGAGCTGGTTGATGCTTCAAGAGATGAGCGGTGAGAGAATGACGGGCGAATGGAAATATAATGAACACGGCAAACCTTATCTGCCGAATGGACCGTATTTCAGCATTAGTCATTGCAAGGAAGGGATAGCGGTGGCGATAGACGAAAAGCCGATAGGGATTGATATAGAAGGGATACGAAGAGCAGATGAAGAGTTGATAGGGAGGGTGATGAACGAGGAAGAACGAGTAGAAATGAATGATCGCATGTTCACGCGCCTATGGACGCAGAAAGAGGCAATAGTGAAAGCCGAAGGAGTAGGGATACAGTCTTTTGAGCAGTTACAGGACGTGAGGTCCCAGAATACAACCTTCCGCATTCAGACTATTGAGAACGAGAAATATATCTATAGCATAGCATATAAATAAACAAACATATGGAAAATTATGTAGTATCAGCGCGTAAGTACAGGCCGCAGACATTTGAGTCGGTGGTAGGTCAGCAGGCCCTGACGCAGACCCTTCAGAATGCAATTCGCCAGAATCATTTGGCACATGCATATCTGTTTTGCGGTCCGCGAGGGGTAGGTAAAACAACCTGCGCACGTATCTTCGCTAAGACCATCAACTGCCTGAATCCTCAAAACGGATTTGACGCTTGTAACAAATGTGAGTCATGCAAGGCCTTTAACGAGCAGCGTTCATTTAATATTCACGAACTGGATGCGGCATCGAATAACTCGGTGGAAGATATCCGTTCGCTTATTGACCAAGTGCGTATTCCGCCGCAGATAGGTAAGTACTCCGTGTATATTATCGATGAGGTGCATATGCTGTCAGCCGGTGCATTCAATGCCTTGCTCAAGACATTGGAGGAACCACCATCGTATGCGATCTTTATCTTGGCGACTACCGAGAAGCATAAAGTGCTTCCGACGATTCTGAGTCGTTGTCAGGTGTACGACTTCAACCGAATCACCGTACCGGACACAATTGCGTACTTGCAGAAAGTGGCGGCAAACGAGGGCATCACAGTGAGTGAAGAGGCGCTCAATGTTGTGGCGCAGAAAGCGGATGGCGGTATGCGCGATGCCTTGTCGATCTTTGATCAACTGGTAGCTTTCTGCGGTACGAATATATCCTATGAGCAGACCATCGCGGTGCTGAATGTGCTGAATGCGGATTATTATTTCAATTTGGTCGATTATGCTTTGTCGCATAATGTAGCACAGGCGTTATTGCTTTTCAATGATGTGCTGAATCATGGTTTCGATGCCGGTCATTTTGTGACGGGTTTTGCGCAACATTTGCGCGATGTGCTGGTGAGCAAAGATCCGCAGACAGTGCCGCTGTTGGAGACGAGTGATGCCATCAAACAGCGTTATGCCGAGCAGGCAAAGCGTTGCATGCCGGTATGGATTTTCCAAGCATTGGAGATTCTCAATACCTGCGATATCAATTATCGTACGGCGCGTAATAAACGTCTGACGGTGGAGTTGGCACTGGTTAAGTTATGCCAGATTGGAGCGCCGCAGATTGTGCCTGTTCAGGCTGCTCCAACTCCTGCACCCACGCCTCAACCGGCTCCGAAACCCAGTGCTCCAAGTCAGCTTAGTGTTCCTAGTCAGCCTAGTTCTTCTAGTGTTCCTAGTCAGCCTAGTCAACCTAGTGCTCCGAGTACTCCGAAGATGCCAAGCATCAGTCTTGGGCTGGGAAAGAAGAAAGAAGATGCACTTTCTCCTAACCAATTATCCGTTACCCAAACTCCTTCCAATGAGGAGTCTAATCGCCCTTTTACAGCTGACCAACTCCAAGACGCGTGGGTTGGTCTGGCAGCCAATCATCAGGATGAACCGCGTCTGAAAGAGTTGATAGAGAGTTATGCCCCGCGTCTGATAGACGCATATACAGCAGAGATACAAATGCCTAATCCATGGCAGTTGGCCCAGATGCGAAAGGCAATGCCGGAATTGGCACAACAACTGCGTGCGGCCTTGCATAACGACCTGCTGCAAATCCAATTGGTACAAGCAGAATATACGCAGGAACAATTGGCATTTACCGCAGAGGAGAAATTCAAAGTGATGAGCGAACAGAATCCGGCGCTGACACAACTCAAGGAACGTTTGGACTTACAAATCGATTAAATCGTGATCTCGAAAATCGTACATCGTACATTAACATCGTACATTATAAATGGCTGACCTTTTGAAATATCTGCCTACCACGCGCAAAGAAACGGACTTACGCGGATGGGATGAAGTGGACATTGTCTTTTTCACAGGCGATGCCTATATCGACCATCCCTCTTTTGGCGCAGCGGTGTTAGGCAGGGTATTAGAGGCAGCAGGATATCGAGTGGCTATTGTGCCTCAACCGGATTGGCATGGGGACTATCGGGATTTCAAGAAGTTCGGTCGTCCGAGGATTTATTTCGCTGTTTCGGCAGGTTCGATGGATTCGATGGTGAACCATTATACCGCAGCCCGTCGCAAGCGTTCGGATGACGCCTATACACCGGAGGGAAAAGCAGGGGCACGTCCCGACTATTGCACCATTACTTATTGTAAGATTCTCAAGCAACTCTATCCGGATGTGCCAATCGTGATTGGTGGTATTGAGGCATCCATGCGGCGTCTGACTCATTATGATTACTGGCAGGATAAGTTGATGCCCTCTATCTTAGTGGACAGCGGGGCGGATTTGCTGGTCTATGGTATGGGCGAGCAGGCAATGACGGAGATTGCGGATAGAATCAAAAATGAGAAACTAAAAATCAAAGATGCAAATCTGCACACCGTTCCGCAAACGGCATTCCTGACATCTGATAAGTCGGAGATCCCGGAGGATGCTATTATGTTGGTGAGCCATGAGGAGGCTATGCGGAATAAAAGAGCGCATGCGGAGAACTTCCGGCTGATGGAGATTGAATCGAACAAGATTCATCAGACGACCCTTGTACAAAGAGTAGGGACAAAATATGTCGTGGTCAATCCCTCTTATGAGCCGATCACCACGGAACAACTGGACGCTATTTATGACCTGCCTTACCAATATGCTCCGCATCCCAAATATAAGGACAAGCGCATCCCTGCGTACGAGATGATCAAATGGTCGGTGTGCATGCATAGAGGGTGTTTCGGAGGTTGTTCGTTCTGCACCATCTCGGCTCATCAGGGCAAGCAGATAGTGTCGCGATCCAAAGCCTCAATAATGCGCCAGATAGAGAAACTCAGCCAATTGTCCGATTGGCATGGTGTGATTTCCGATTTAGGCGGACCGTCAGCGAATATGTACATGATGCACGGCAAAGACATGTCCCTTTGCGAGCAATGCGCGCGTGCCAGTTGTCTCCAACCGGCTATCTGCAAGAACCTCAATCAGGACTTTGCTCCGTTGCTGGATATATATCGTTCGGTGGATAAACTGCCCTATGTGAAACATGCTTTTGTGGGTTCGGGAATCCGATATGATTTGATGAGCGATGAATATGCGCGCCAACTCATCACACGTCATGTGTCCGGACGACTCAAAGTAGCTCCGGAGCATTGTTCGGATAGTGTGCTTAAATTGATGCGGAAACCGAGTTGGGCAAACTATATGCGCTTTAGAGAACTCTTTATGCGTATCAATAAAGAGGCGGGGCTGAACCAACAACTCATTCCGTATTTTATATCTTCTCATCCGGGGTGTACGAAACGGGATATGCAGCAGTTGGCAGACGAGACGAAACGGATGCATTATCGACCGGAACAGGTACAGGACTTCACGCCAACACCCATGACGCTGTCCACAACGATGTTCTATACCGGCATCAATCCCTATACAGGCGAGCCGGTATATGTAGCCCGCACGGCAGAAGAGAAAAAACAACAAAACCAGTATTTCTTTTGGTACAAGAAATAGAGTAGAAAAAAACGTTAAGAGTATAGAGGTATGAAATCTACAATCGGCAAAAGACGTTATCGCATTAATCCGGAAACGCTGCAGTTGGAGCATATTGAACATGGCTTCCGATATTGGCTTCGCCGTTCCGGAGGTTATATCATCGGAGGTGTGTGTTTAGGAATGATTTTCTTTTATGTATTCCTATATTTCTTCCCGTCTCCCCGGGAGGCATCGTTGATGCAGCAGAATCGAAACCTCACGGCGCAAATGAATGTGATTGAGGCGCAGGTGGATCAGATGCAGATTGTGCTCTCCGATCTTTCGCAGCGTGACGATAATCTATATCGGGCTATTTTAGGAGCCGAGCCCATTCCGCTCAGTGCGCGCCGCGGCGCAACCCAGCAGATTTCGTATTACGACTCGATTGCACGTATGACGAATACGCAGTTGGCGGCAGATATACAGCGCAAAGTAGATATTTTAGAGAAAGAATTATATGTGCAGGCATGTTCGTATGATGAGATATTAGAGCTGGCTAAGAATCAGGAAACGAAGATGGAGAATATCCCTGCCATCCAACCGGTGCTTAATAAGGACCTCAAGCGGATGGCGTCCGGTTACGGATGGCGCGTGGATCCGGTATATCACATCCGCCGTTTCCACGAAGGTATGGATTTTTCAGCGCCGGTAGGAACCGATATTTATGCTACAGGAAACGGTACGGTCACTTTTGCCGGTTGGCGTCAAGGGTATGGGCAAACGGTGGAGATTGATCATGGTTTTGGGTATGCAACCTTGTATGCACACTGCCATAAGCTCTTTGCTCGTCCGGGAAAGAAAGTGAAGAGAGGGGATGTGATAGCTCTGGTGGGAAACACCGGTAAGTCCACCGGACCGCACGTACATTATGAGGTGCACTATAATGGTAAACCGGTTGATCCGCGTAATTACTATTTCTATGATCTAAGTCCGGAAGAATATGACATCATGGTGCAGTTGTCCGGCAACATGGGAAATATGATGGATTAAAAAAATATCGCGTCTCATCCGAGGCGCGATATATGTTCTAACTCCTTCTCATTCAGAATCTGAATATGTCGTCCGTTGATGACGACGAGTCCTTCTTGGGCAAATTGGCTGAGTGTACGGATAGCATTGCTGGTAGTCATGTTGCTCATGTTAGCCAAGTCCTCGCGCGGCAGTAACATGGCTAGCGTCTGTCCGTCCTGTTCGTATCCGTAATTCTTGAGTAGCAGTAACAAACTCTCTGCCAGTCGTCCGCGTATATGTTTCTGCGTGAGGTTGACCGTCTGAATCTCGGAGATAGCAAGGTCTTTCGCCATCGTGAGCATAATCTCATAGCAGAAAGTGCCATTCGAACGAACCAGCTGCTGGAAACTCTCACGCGGCAAACGGTACACCACACAATCCTCAAATGCGTTGGCGCTCGAATTATAGGGTTCGCTTGCTATACAGGCACGATAGCCGAATATATCGTAGGGCTTAAGAAGACGGATAATCTGCTGACGTTGTCCTACACCTTCTTTATAAATGCGCACTTTGCCACGAAGCAGCATCCATGCATAAGAAGAATCGTCCCCTGCATGATGGATGATTTCGTTCTTCGCATAATGCACTATTTCTGCTTTCTGAGATACAAAAACGCGCTCCTCTTCCGTCAGCGATGCCCATATGGAACTGAACTCCCAAGGGGACATAAAATTCTCTTCTTTTTGTTTCATGCTGCAAAATTACAAAAAAATTTGCATATATCAAAATAATTTCGTAATTTTGCAGACAATTTTAGAGTAAATTAGTAATTATCTCAAAAATATGCATGTAAATTACCTTGAGTCGCGTCATATTGGGCTCACATCGGAAGATGAAAAACAGATGTTGGAAGCAGTAGGTGCTGCCTCTATGGAGGCGCTTGTTCGTGAGACGATGCCTGCGGATATTTTGTTGCCGGAATCCATTGAGTTGGAGGAACCGTATTCGGAGCAACGTCATTTGGAAGCTGCCGATACGTTGCTTGCACAGAATGTGCCGGCTCGTTCGTATATTGGCCGCGGATGGTACGGTACGATTACTCCGGCTGTGATTCGCCGCAACATATTGGAGAACCCCGTTTGGTACACGAGTTATACGCCGTATCAGGCAGAGGTGAGCCAAGGAAGGTTGGAAGCATTGTTCGTTTTCCAAACGATGATTAGCGACTTGACGGGTTTGCCCTTGGCTAACTGTTCACTGTTGGATGAGGCTACTTCGGCTGCGGAGGCAGTAACGATGATGCGCAATCTGCGGAGCCGTGAACAGGTGAAGGCAAACGTGCGCAAAGTGTTTATAGATGAGAAAATATGGCCGAACACCTTATCTGTATTACGTACACGCGCGCAAGGACAGAATATAGAGATTGTTACCGGCAGTTATGCGGATTTTGAACCGGATGCAACGTTTTTCGGAGCTTTGGTTCAATGGCCGAACAGCGATGGAGCTATAGAGGACTATGAGGCGTTCATTGAGGATTGTCATGCTGCCGGATTGAAAGTGACGGTGGTGGCAGATCTGATGGCTTTGGCGTTGCTCAAACCATTGGATGCAGATATCGTCTGTGGTACTGCGCAGCGGTTCGGTTTGCCGATGGGATTTGGTGGTCCTACAGCCGGCTATATGGCTACGCGCGATGAGTACAAACGTGAGATGCCGGGACGTATTATCGGTTTGAGTAAAGATAAATACGAGCATCCGGCTTTCCGTTTAGCGTTGCAGACACGTGAGCAACATATCAAGCGTGAAAAAGCGACTTCGAATATCTGTACGGCAGAGGCTCTGTCTGCGATGATGGCAGGAATGTATGGCGTCTATCACGGCGCGGAAGGTATCCGCGAAATAGCGGAAGGTATTCACGGCAAGGCTGTTTATCTGAGCGAGATGCTGCAAGCATATGGCTATGAGCAAGAGAATGCAGAGTTCTTCGATACCTTGAAGATCCGGATTGGCGATGAGGGATTAGCGATGAGCGAACTGAAGGAAAAGGCGGAGGAGATGGGGATTAACCTCTATTATGATGCGGATGGATGGGTAGGTCTGTCTGTGGACGAAACCGTGGATATAGACGATATGAACGACTTGATTGAGTTGTTTGCGGAGTTCAGCGGAAACATGCCGCAATATGAGGAGAGCGAAGAAGCGTTTGACGGTCTTTGGGCAATAGATGAGAATAAGGTGCGCGAAGTGGATTATATGCACCAGGAGGTTTTCCAGAAATACCATACGGAGACGGAATTGATGCGCTATCTGAAGCGTCTGGATAGAAAAGATATCTCTTTGGCAACCTCAATGATTCCGTTGGGCAGTTGTACGATGAAGCTCAATCCTGCGGCAGCGATGATACCTGTCACGATGAGTGGCGCAATGAATGTGCATCCTTTGGCTCCGGCTGAGCAAGTTGCCGGCTATGCAACTATCATGGAGGAGTTGAAAGACCAGTTATGCGCTATCACGGGCTTCGATGCTTGTACGCTTCAACCTACCTCTGGAGCCGCAGGAGAATATACCGGTTTGGTGGTAATCCGCGAGTATCTGCGTCGTCAGGGCCAAGCCCATCGTAACGTGTTGCTCATTCCTGCCTCGGCTCATGGCACGAATCCCGCCTCTTGTGTACAAGCCGGATTCGTGCCCTGTGTGGTGAAATGCGATGAAAAGGGTAATACCGACCTTGCGGATTGGAAACAGAAAGCGGAGGAGAATAAAGAGGTGCTGGCGGGTTGTATGATTACTTATCCTTCCACGCATGGTATTTTCGAGCAGGCTATACGCGCGATGATTGCTGCGGTACATGAGAATGGTGGTTATGTCTATATGGATGGCGCAAACATGAACGCTCAGATTGGATGGACTAATCCTGCCTTTATCGGTGCTGATGTATGCCACCTCAACTTGCATAAGTCGTTCGCTTCGCCTCACGGTGGTGGTGGTCCGGGAGCCGGTGCTGTTTGCTGCGTTGCCTCCATGGCGGATTGTTTGCCGACGGAGGAGATGAACCGCGTGTCCGCAGCCTTGTATGGAAATGCCAATATGGCGCTTATCTCGTGGGGCTATATCGCTATGATGGGAGCTGAGGGACTCCGTCATGCTACAGCAGCGGCTATCTTGAGCGCCAACTATATGGCTAAACGATTGAAAGACGCCTATGGTATTGTTTATACGGGTGAAACCGGAAGGGTAGGTCATGAACTGATTCTGGACTGCCGGCAGTTCCACGCTATCGGAATCACCGAGACGGATATTGCCAAACGCTTGATGGACTACGGATACCATGCGCCTACTTTGTCCTTCCCCGTTCACGGTACGCTGATGGTTGAGCCTACCGAGAGCGAATCACTGGAGGAGATTGATCGTTTCTGCGATGTACTGCTCCAAATCAGACAGGAGATTGCGGATATCGAGTCCGGAAAAGCGGATAAAACTGATAATGTGCTGCTTAATGCCCCGCACCCAGAATACGAAGTAGTTGCTGACGAATGGAACCATCCCTATTCGCGTCGACAGGCTGCTTATCCGACCGATTGGGTGGCTCAAACAAAATTCTGGTGCCCTGTTGGACGAGTTGATAATGGCTTCGGTGATCGGAACCTCGTTGCTAAATTCTAAAAAACTAATCGCTAATCGCTAAACACTAATCGCCAAATGCGTTACAGCCAATTGGTAAATCCACATAACGCGTCGAGTATGTCGAAAGTGAGGACCATTTTTGAATATTTGGTTATCATCATCGGCATCGCTCCGATGGCGTTGATGGTCAACTGGGTACTCCTCCCGCACGCTTTTGTAGGGGGAGGAGTGACGGGTATCTGCTCAATTATCTATTATGCCACGGGGGGGCTCTTCCCCGCGCTCTTCCCTGAATACGGAGGGGCTATACCGGTTTGGCTGACGACCTTGGTCTTCAATATAATTCTTCTCCTCATCGCTGGGTTTACGGTCGGATGGAGGTTCTGTATCAGGACGATGGTCGGTGTTCTGGCAATCACTTTTTGGTATAGAGTAATACCAATCCTGCCGCAACCGATTATCTCCGATCCATGGGTAGGAGCTATCATCGGAGGTTTTGTCTTCGGGCTCTCGTTAGGATGCGTGCTTGCGGCTAACGGATCTTCCGGAGGAACGGATATTGTGGCGATGATTGTCAATCACTATCGAAATATATCCTTAGGAAATATCATGCTGGTGTGCGATGTGATGATTATTGCTTCGGCGTTCTTCCTGCCGCTGCCTGAGTCCATGAAGACAGAGGGAGCCAACCCCACTTATCTTCAGATTAAGCGTGTGTTGTATGGTGTTGCAATGACGATCTCCTATACCGTTGCGGTGGATTGGCTCATGGCACGGCTCCACCGTTCCGTCCATTTCCTTATATATTCGTCCAAATACGAAGAGATAGCTACGGCTATCAATACCACGGTTAACCGAGGGGTAACGGTACTCGATGGAACCGGATGGTATTCAAAAAAACCGGTCAAGGTCATCTCTGTGTTGGTTCGCAAACCCGAGAGCTCGTTGGTCTTCAGTCTCATACATGATATTGACCCCAATGCACTTGTCTCTATAGCGGATGTAGGGGGTGTCTTTGGCTCCGGCTTTGATAAAATTAAGGGAAAATAGCATTTTTTTGCGATTTTACTTGCATATATCAAAAAAAAGCAGTAATTTTGCACGCTTTTTTGCTAAATGGTACATGGTAAATGACCAAATAGTAATTGAGGAGAGTTGTCTGAGTGGTCGAAAGAGCCGCACTCGAAATGCGGTATACGCATTACGTCGTATCGGGGGTTCGAATCCCTCACTCTCCGCAAAGAAAAAGGACGATTTGTCTGTCTGAGTTTACTCAAGCAAGCAAATCGCTCTTTTTTTCTTTGAACAAGGTGCCAGCGGCAACTTGTTGGGATTACGCAGAAATCCCTCACTCTCCGCAAAGCGCAGAGCTCGGGAAACCGAGTGATTGGCTGAAACGATAAAACGGAAGTCTTTGGGCTTCCGTTTATTATTGGGCGATAGGTCTGTCAATGAGAGCTTGCTCTTAAAAGGAAGACCTATCGAGAAAAAACAAGAAAATAACAGGGGTAATACGAGATTTGAGTGGGTGATTAGTGGGTGATTAGTGGGTTGATCGGCTTACGTCGAGCCTACTACACTATGAAAAAAGGCATTTATGGGAACTCATAATACTCGCCTTGAGAAATCGATTGCAAAGATACAAAAAAAAATTCATATATGCAAATTTTTATTGGTTTTTTGTTAATCTATATAAATGGAAATGCGTTAATTCGGTTTGGCACGTTATTTGTAGGATTTGAGGTAAATTAAATTTGACGTATTATGAAACATCTTTTATCATTTTGTCTGGTGGTTTTGCTGAGTGTAGTGCCCGGTCAAGCGTGCATCAAAAAGGTTCCTTCTTTGACCTCGCCTCTCACGATCATTGTGATGGACACCACGCAGGCTTTGTTGGCCAATGCTGAAATTCGTGTGGGCAAAACAGTCTATCGTACCTCATGGGACGGACGTGTACGCTTGGAACCGGATCAGTTGAAAGGAGTCTCTAAATTATTGATTTCTTGCGATAATCATGACTCGAAAAAGCTTGTCCTCTCTGATGCAATTTCTCCTGTATCAGAGGTTCGGTTGGTGCCCAAAAAGCAGAAAAAGCCCAATGATCATGCGGTTCTCTTAGGTGGTGTTCGGTCTCGTCGTGGAATAGATGAGGTGATGTATAGAACCTCGGCGATGGATGTAAAGGCAGATTATGCCGTTATGAATTGTGCTGCTCTGCCTGAGGCTGCCAAAGAGGTAATGCCCCGTCCGATGCCCGGACATAGCGAGCAGGTAGTTGCCGGTAAACTGACAGCGGGTGAGGTCAATGATTTTGCCAAGTGGTATTTCTGGCCAAGCATAATAGACGGCAGCCATCAACGTTTCGTTGATACATGGAAGATTTCGCCTCGTCACCGTTATACGGTACAGGTTATGAACCGGAACGGTTATCCCTTAGCTTCTCGTGCCGTGAGCCTTTTGGATAATAGTGGTAATACGCTCTTTCAGGCGGTTACGGATAACACCGGAAAAGCGGAACTGTGGTATCAGTTACTCGGCAATCATCTTTGTGGCAAGCATGTGGATTTCCAAATCCGTGTAGATGATCAGACGCAGGTAGCGAAACAATGGGTGGAAGGCGGAAATACCTTTGTTATGGATGAAGAATGCGGCGAATCTCAAATGTCCACTCTCTCATCTCTCAATTCCAATGACGTAGATGTGATGTTTGTCTTCGATGCCACCGGCTCGATGGGCGACGAACTGCGTTACCTGTGTGCGGAGATGAAGGATGTCATTGCACGATCGAAAGAGGCGACTGGCGGACTTTCCATTCGTACCGGAGCTGTGGTTTATCGGGATCATGGGGATGATTACGTAACGCGTATCTCACGTCTGACGGATGATATTACCACTACGCAGACTTTTATTGACAAACAGGAGGCGCAAGGCGGTGGAGATTATCCCGAGGCGGTTCCGGAAGCGCTCATGGCGGCGATGAATAGCGCCGGATGGAATGAGTTCGCACGTGCGCGCATCGCGTTCCTTATTTTAGATGCTCCCGCTCATCAGGATTCCGCTACGATTGCTTTGTTGCATGAGCAGGTACTCAATGCCGCTGCGTTGGGCGTACGGATAGTGCCTGTCGTATGTAGCGGTATAGGAGAGAGTGGGGAATATCTGATGCGATCTATCGCTTTGGCTACCAACGGCACCTCCTTCTTCCTCACGGACGATTCTGGTATCGGTCATACGCATCTCAAACCGACCACCGACACTCTCACCGTCGAGCACCTCAACGATATGATGGTACGTACCATAGTGGAGTTTAGCACGATGCCGAGTTGTCTCAATGACCCTATAAATGACCAAATGGCAAATGACCAAATGGTAAATGACTTTATTCCTAATCCATTCGAAACGAGCGACTTGGAGAGCGGAGAGGTGACAGTTCCTTATGGTGAAGGAATACTCTATATAGTTGATATATCCGGTAAGTTAATACGGATTGTGGAAGGTTCGTTTGATAGCTACCAATTACCGATAACCAATCATCAATTACCGATTGGCATCTATTTCATCAAGGCCTATATCAACGGTCAATGGTACACCCGGAAGATCCTTGTACATTAGAAAATTTTCTAAAAACGATAAAAAATAATGGCATATGCTTGCATATGTCATTTTTTTGTTGTACCTTTGCACCCGCAAAGGTTAATTAATTATATGGCAACGACAAGACAAGAGCTCATAGAAGAACTCAAAGGCCTGCTTGAGCAGGATGTAATGGCTGTTAAGGAGCAAGTAGATCACATCAAGACGCAGTTCTATACTGTGGCTGAGAATGCGGAGGAAGAAACCGCTGAAACAGCGGAGGAGATGCCTGTGAAGGACTCGCTGGAAGAGCAGTTCAAACAATTATTGGCGCAGTATAAAGCGAAACGTGCGGAGGTAGCAGCTGTTGTAGCGAAAGAGCAGGCTGATAACTTGGCGCGCAAGCAAGCTATCCTCGAGAAGATGAAGACGCTCGCGGAGGGTGAAACCGATGGAGTGATGGCTAACTTGCAGAGTATGCGCGATTTGCAGGCAGAATGGAAGACCATCGGTGATGTACCGGCTCCGAATGTACAGGAGTTGCGCAAGGCTTATCAGCGCTATCAAGAGCAGTTCTACGACTTGGTGAAAATCAATATCGAGCTTCGTGACCTCGATTTCAAGAAGAATCTGGAAATGAAGACGTTGCTGTGCGAAGCCGCTGAACGTCTGCAGAATAATGAGAATATTGTTGAAGCAAGCCGTGCGCTCCAACAGCTGCATGATGAGTGGGCGGAGATCGGTCCTGTGGCACGTGAGTTGCGCGAGGACCTTTGGAACCGATTCAAAGAGGCATCGACCATCATCAATAAGAAGCATCAAGCATATTTTGATGAACTCCATGCTAAGGAGCAGGAGAACTTGGAGCGCAAACGTGCTATCATAGATCAACTGAAGGCGATCAACGAACCGCTGGTGAACGGACAACCCATCAATGCTAAAGAATGGGAGGAGAGAACGGAGAAGATCCAGGCTTTGCAGAACGAATGGCGTACGATTGGCTTTGCACCTAAGAAATTCAATCAGTCCGTCTATGACGAGTATCGCGCTGAATGCGATCGTTTCTTCCATGAGAAGACGGCTTATTTCAAGGAGATAAGAGATGCATTCAATGGAAACCTCAAGCGCAAACGTTCGCTCATTGAGCAAGCAAAAGCTATCGTTGAGGAGGCTAAAGCAAAGACCGAGAGTGGAGAGCTGACACGCGATAAGTGGGCGGAGATGACAGCTGCCATGCAGGCATTGCAGGCTGAATGGAAGACGGTTGGAACTGTCGCACGCAAATATTCGAACGAGGTGTGGAATCAGTTCTCTGAAACCTGCGATGCTTTCTTTAATACCAAGCGCGAAGCGGTTAAAGAGGAGCGTATCAAGGCGAAAGGTGAGCGCGTAGCAAAGGCGGTAAAAGCGGCTTCCATCCAAGGGGAAGAAGGATTGCGTCGTATGCGTGATCGCCTCCAACAGGAGATCAAAACAGCGGAGAATAACATCCTCTTCTTCACCGCTAAATCCAAAACCGCTAACAAGCTCGTTGATAGCATGCAGAAGAAGATCGACGAACTCAAGAAGCAGTTGGAGGATATTCAACAGAAATTAGATGCCGAAGAATAATGGCAGTTTTAATTGATTATACGAATGTAGAGATACGTCAGGCAGACCAGATTGTGCTGCATGACGTAAATCTGCATGTGGAGAACGGCGAGATGATCTATCTGCTCGGCAAGGTAGGTAGCGGTAAATCCAGTCTGATGAAGACGATCTACGGTGCGCTTCCTATTACGGCAGGCCAAGCAAAAGTGCTGGATTATGATTTAACGAAGATACCTCGTCGTAAGTTGCCTTATCTGCGTCGCCGTTTGGGAATTATTTTTCAGGATTATAAATTGCTTACCGACCGTACTGTGGCGGAGAATTTGCTCTTTGTGCTGCGTGCCACCGGATGGAAGGACAAACGGCTGATGGAAGCGCATGTGAAAGAAGTGCTCGGTCAGGTAGGCATGGATACGAAGGCTTATAAGAAACCCTATGAATTATCCGGAGGAGAGCAGCAACGTGTGGTGATCGCGCGTGCGCTTCTCAATTATCCGGAGTTGATTCTGGCGGATGAGCCAACCGGTAACTTGGATAGCGAGACAGGGCAGGAGATCATGGATCTGCTGTACTCGATCTCGCAGGCTGGTATCACCATCCTGATGTCAACCCATAATCGCTTTTGGCCGGAATTGTACCCGGGTAAGAAATGGGTGTTTGCGGACGGAGAGATTAAAGAAGGAGTATAAGCAGAAAGGACTGAAGAAGTGAAAGAGATCAACGAGATACAAGATGAGATCATTGAGGAGTTCGAGGCGTTCGATGATTGGTTGGATCGCTATCAACTCATCATTGATTATGCCAATGAGCTGAAGAAGAACCCGATGCCGGAGGAGGAGAAAATCGACCGTAACAAGATTGACGGCTGCCAGTCCACGGTTTGGTTCACCTGCTCTTTTGAGGACGGCAAGCTTTGGCTAAAAGGTGACTCCGATGCATTGTTAGTGAAAGGCATCGTGGCATTGCTCTTAACCGTATTGAGCGGACATACACCGAATGAAATAGTTGATGCTGATTTGTATTTCATTGACCGCATCGGATTGCGTGAGCACCTCAGTCCTACACGCAGTAACGGCGTTGCCGCTATGTTGAAGCAAATAAAACTATATGCGCTCGCGTATAAATCGAAATAAAGCGTCGGCTATCCGTTCATCGGACTGCTCATCGCAGATTTCTACATCGAGAATATGATGCGCTTGGCTGTAAAACGGCTCACGCGCTTCGAGTTGGGGAGCTATAAAAGAGAGTAGCTCCTTTTCTGTACGTCCTTGAAGTACCGGTCGTTCACTCAAATCTGTCAGGCTGAGTCGTTTAGCTAAATGCTCGGGCTTCCACCGAATATAAATACTGGTACCTAGTTCCCGCAGACAATCCATATTATCCTCCCAGCAAGGATAGCCACCTCCGGTTGCATAGATAACATGTTCATAAGGCACTTGGTCTGCCAAATCCTCCACCACATATTTCTCTTTCTTGCGAAATTCCTCGATGCCAAACGTACGGATATACTCTGCGGTAGTATATCCATGAATCTGCGCGAAAGCATCGTCCAAATCCACAAAATGCCAGCCGAGTTTCTCTGCCAGCAGTCTTCCTGCGGTCGTTTTGCCCGCTCCCATGTAGCCTACAAGGTAGATTGGTAGTTCCATGTGTCATTGTCGGTCCAGATAATCCGACCGTTCTCAATATGTGCAAGAGGGAAAATCGAAGGAGTAGGGGACTGAGGAGCGCTCAGTAACTTACCCTCCTTATTATATATACGCGCGCACGAAGAACACTGCGGTGCGCAAGCAGTCAGCACGATGAGCACGGAGTCCGTCGTCTCATATACCTCCATCGTCGTGCTGTCGGTTAGAACATAGCGGGTGTAGGGACCATCGGTCTCTGCTACGTACGGATGACCAATCATCTGTAGTACGCTATATAGAAATGGAATGAATAAGAGCAACCGCATAAGCAGCAATTCCTTCTTCACGGCCTACGAAGCCGAGATGTTCTGTTGTAGTAGCTTTGATACTGACTTGATTTAATTCTACCCCCATCACTTCAGCCAGACAAGCCTGCATCGCTTCGATATGCGGATTCAGTTTAGGAGCTTGCGCGCAGATAGTGATGTCGCAGTTTCCTAACCCGTATCCGGCATTCCGAATCAGTTCTATTGTTCGACGAAGGAGAATTTTGGAGTCTATACCCTCGTATTCGTTGCCTTTGGTGTCCGGGAAATGATAACCGATGTCACGCATAGCTGCTGCTCCTAACAGGGCATCGCAGAGCGCGTGAATCACTACATCCGCGTCCGAATGACCGAGCAAACCGCGATCGTACGGCACCTCAATTCCCCCTAACCACAACTTGCGGTTAGGGGCGAATTGATGTACATCATATCCAAAGCCGATTCTCATTAATTCCTTCATTCGTTAACTCGTTAACTCGTTATTTCTTTCTGTTGTTAACAAGGTCCTTGATTCCGTAGAGGTCGAAACCAAGCGTGAAACGCATGGTGTTATTGAGCGGGTTAGACGATGCCAACGCTGCGCAATAAGAGATATCCAGCGTTACGATAGAGAGGTGGAATCCGGCACCGAGAGTAACGTAGTTACGGTTTCCTTTGTAGAAGTTCTCGTAGCTATAACCGATACGTGCAAAGAACTGCTTGTTGTAACTATACTCAATACCTGCACCCCAGCGTACCTCTTTGAACTCCTCGGCAGCACCGCCCGGAGCATCGTTGAACGACTGGAACCAACCCTTTGCCGAGTTGATAGCCGAATAAGCCTGTGTGCTCATTTGCCATGTATCAAGGTTGGAAGGATCAGTAGGCGTACCATCATCATTCCACAATTCCGGATGAGCAGCTGTCTCACGGTTTGTATAGGTTGACTTACGGCTGGGTACTAACAGTTTATTAGCCTCGATATTGAAGGTAAGGAAGTTATACTTGTCGCAAGGCAACTCGTAACCTACACCGATATTCATGCTGGTAGGAATAAAATTGCTGATGTCATCCGAATAGGAGATCTTACCACCAAGGTTCTTGAGGGTGAAACCTAAACTGAAATGACTGGTTCCCATCGGTAACTCAATCGGTTGACGATAGTAGATACCAAGGTCAGCAGCCATCGTCCATCCGGCATGAATGTTTTCCTGTGTTTGCGCACGACCGTTGTTAAGATCCGAATAGAGGAAACGCAAAGCTACCGACATAGATACGTACTCATGCAACTTACGGAAATAACTTAGGTCCAATGCCCATTCATTCGGACGAACCGTACCTCTGTCCACATTGTCTGCGTCCATCAGTTGGACATCACCCATTGAGAAATAGGTGAACGAAGCACCGATACCTCCTCCGAGGTCACCGAAGTTGTAGAATCCGGCGAGGTAAGCGAGGTCGATATCGCCTACCAACGAACGAAGCCAAGGTGTGTAGTTAGCGGTAATACCGCCTTTCGAGTACATGTAAGCGTACTTGGCGGGGTTCCAATACTGAGAGTTAAAATCCGCTTCCGTAGCTACACCGAGGTCACCCATACCGGCAGCGCGACCATCCGGTGCAATGGACATAGAAGGCATAGCTGTGATCAGCGGGTTCATCGTGTCATCGGCAGCCTTGACGCTTAACGATACGCATAAAACGGCTGCGAGAGAAATAAGAATTTTTTTCATTCGATTTATTATTGTTTATTTTTGTTTTATTTTTTCTAATTGTCCTAGATAGTCTAGTTGTTCTAGAAAGTCTAGATGTTCTAGTTTCTTTGAGTTAATTTCATTCAGCGATATGCTTCATAGGCTTATTTGGTTACAATGATTTTGCCCGCAGCGGTACTGCTACCACTGGTGGGGGATTTTATTTTGACATTATAAATATAGATACCTGCTCCGAGGTTCATTTGTGCTAAGTTGATTGTCACTTGGTCGGGGTTTCCTTGTGTTTGCCGCCAGATCAGTTGTCCCGCGGTGTTGTACAGATATACCTCGGTACTGATTAACTCATCCGGCTGGTCGTATTGAACAATGAAGTTCACTACGCTCTGTGCGCGAGCCGGGTTGGGGTAGGTTGTCACAGAGTAGATAGAGGGATCGATTCCGGCTTCGACAATAAAGTTCAGACTCTGCGAACTGCTGTTATTGAGCAAATCCCATGAGCGGAAGACCAGACTGTGAGGTCCGTTCGCCATTTTCTCCATCATGTAACTCACCTGACCCTCCGTATAGCTGTTATCGGCTGCCGTGAAGTAATCATTGAGAATATAGGTCTGTTTGGCGTCATCATCCACGATGAGAAGGAGGTCGTGTCCTATACCCGATCCCGCTGTATTGATTCCGCTGGAGTCAGCTAAGTCGGCGTAGAACCGCGGGGTAGCATACGTCTTTCCTCCGTCCACGAATGCAGGAGTGTTGAGATAAATCTTCATCTCCGGTCCGGTCGTGTCGGTTGTGAGAATAGAACCCGTTCCGCCGATAATGAAGTCCTCGAAGTGACCTACGCCCTCTGCGGTCTCCAGACTGTCTACGGTCTTGGCATAATAGACTATACGTCCGTTGCCAAAGTTATAGCGGATATCTCGGGGAACCATGAAAGTATATTCGAATCGTCCTTCTTTGACGGCTGTGGAGCCGGAGAAGAGCGTGTTCGGGTAATCCAGATAGTTCACCACGCGCGGTTCGTCTCCGTAATCATCGTTATCGCGGGTCGGGATCACTTGTATCTTATCATAGATCGTGATATTCACAGTTCCCTCAAAATTGCTGACCACCACGCTGTCCTCATCAATGATTTGTCCCTCTACGTGCTGCACGCTCAGAGCATTGAGTGTGTCGATCTTCGTGGTGGTCTGTACGAAATAATCGGTAGGGTAGTTCAGTCTTAAAGCAGGGTCGCCGAGCAGTACGTAAGGCAGTTTATTGGAATCGTTGCCCAGTTTGTTCTTTCCTTTGCGGATAGCTTCGCCTAAAGTCGCGTCGTAATGGAAAGTGGTCTCATGTTTAAAGAGCTGCTCACATACACTGCGGTTGAGGTTGTTGTTCTGCGAGGCATACACCGTACGCGTAGCAGCTAAAATACTGATTGCACCGCCGTTGGGGTTGAGCACCGCCGACTCGGCTGCACAGCGCTTACCGGTGTCGAACTCCGCGTAGTTACAGGTAGCGAAGAGCCAGAAACCCAGATTGGTGTTGTGCATCGTCTCTACGTCACGCAGGGTCAGTATCGCTTCGCTGGTGATGTTGTTATATCCTCCATGACCCGAATAATCGAAGAACAAGCAGCCGTTCTTGAGGAGATTATCCAAGCGGTTCTTAGCCTGCGGATAACTCTCTCCGCTGGCGTTCGTCTCCTGCGGATAGGCATCAAGGAAAATCTTATGTACCACAAAATCAGGGTTCGCCAACCGGATCATCTCCGCGCTTATCTCCGAGGTCTCGGTATGCGTACCGGCTTCGCCGTCATCGGCTAAATATACGAGTTGGTTCTTCCATTTGCCCGGATTGGGGTTCGTCATGTATTGGATGATCTTATCTACCGTAGTACGTGCTTCCTCCAAGTTATTTACCGGCAAACGACCCACGCCGATATCCATCGTACCCATTGCATCGGACTCGCCCTCATTGTCATCGAGGAAAGCAAAATAATCATCCGAGGCATACGCGTTCACCTCGTTGGTTGAGTTCTTTGCCTCATAGCATAAGAGCAGGTTCGTTCCGGAGTTCACAAGCAGTTTGCGGTTATCAAACGTACCGTGTCCCATCAGAAGAAGCCAACGAGGAGCAGCAATGCTGTTTCCGTTAGCACGGTCGTACAGCATTTTCATCAACCATCGGTAGGCGGTAGCATCCGGCGTGCCGGAGGAGAACTCGTTATATACCTGTTGGTCGGTCACTACTGCCCATGTGATTCCCTGTTTCTGCTCGTGTGCTTTTGCCAGGTCTGCACTCACCTCCTCGTAACCCTCCGGGCAGATGATCACATAGTCGATGTTCTTGAGGCTATGCAGGTTTTGGTTCTTCACCGCGCCTATGATGGTTGCTGTCACCCATTTGCTGCCTTTGGTATTCACCGCCACGTACTCATGCACGCCGTCTTCCTGCGTACCGGTCCATAGCAGCTCATCGTTGATGAACGTCGTCGGCATGCGAGTGATAGCTCCTAAGTTCGTGATATCCCATACTTGCGTCGCTTCGTCTGCTCCGCTCAGGTGAAAACGTACCGGTGTGGAGGTCTTGAAGTTCACGTCCGTACGGATAGGCATCCAACTGCCGGTCATCGTGAGCGTACTGGGCGTAGTCAACTCAATATAGTTCAACCATCCCAAAGCACCCGAGGTGCTGCATGAGTAGGTCAACTGAATATCCTGTTTGCTGACGGTCGAAGGAGCGGTGGTGTTGATATAGCCTACTTCTCCGAAAGAGTAGTCTTTCTTTTTAGCAATGTTAGCGGTTCCGTTTTTGCCGTTATAAGAGCTGCGGAAGGTGGAAACCACGGGAGCAAATCCGGCTACGTCAATGTACGCACGGCTGTTCTGACCCTCGATTGCGTTGGGGGTGGAGAAGGAGAACGTACGTTTCTGACCCGCATTGAACTGCTCGCCGTAGAACTCACGTCCGCCTCCCGATACACCCGAACGATCGATGAGGTTCACCGAGTCTTTCTCATGCACTTGGTAATGGAGATAACTCGTCACCTCGGTCGGCGTACCGCTGATAGCGGCTTGCTCAGTCGGAGCCAAAGGTTCACCTACGTTATCCGTCAGGAAATAGTACCCGTAATTGGAATAGGTATTTCGTGTATGCGTAAAGCGCGCCGGAGAAACGGCTGTGTTGTAAGTCCAACTGATCGGACCCTGCACCCAAAAGAGAATGTAGTCATTCCCTACGAATACCGGTACTTGCGGCAGGTCGTCAATCTTCGCTTTGCGAAAGTCCTGCGCCAACATACCTCCTCCGAATCCGTAAACGCGAACTTGCGCGGGGTCAATACCCGCATTGCGCAGTTCTGCAAAGCTCATGCGGCATACACCGGACTCACTGACACGAATCTTCACCCAGTGTCCTTCACTCAGTACGGATTGTTCTACGTAACTATGGATGCCTGCGCTCATCGAGACGCTCAACATCAGTACCAATACTATGGATAGAATTTTTCTCATTTGATTTTGCAGTATAATTTATCTTCTCCGTCAATAGTGACGCGTATGATTTCTTCTTTTTGTACCATTCGTGGTGCTTGCTTGGCTTGGATGTAGATGAGGTCTCCCTGCCGGATGGTCATCACGCGGCTTGCTTCCACGATCGCCTCTTCGGGTGAGAGGATGAGTTCAC
This sequence comes from uncultured Bacteroidales bacterium, assembly GCA_946406195.1. Classification (GTDB taxonomy): domain Bacteria; phylum Bacteroidota; class Bacteroidia; order Bacteroidales; family Paludibacteraceae; genus Colicola. Next base: position 53,722 of record CAMJJT010000007.1, on the reverse strand, counting down.
TCATTAACTCTTTCATTCCTTCACTCTTTACCTCCGTCCATTCTCCAAGTGCCAGCGAGTAGTCAAAAGTGAGGGCTTGGGTCCACGGCTTGCCTTGTTGTTGGGCTTCACGGGCTTTGTCCATCGCAATGAAGTCTGCCCCCGGGGCAAAGGCATCGTAGTAACGGTTCGCAAACTTAGGCGCTATCTCTTTGCCCAAACGGCTCACACGAAGGATCAAACAAGGCGTCATTCCTATCTCGCTTGCCCCTTCCGGCATAAAGAACGGTTTGCGCCCGTTGAGCAAACAACTGTCGCCTTTCAGCACCATCTCCGCACTGCTGTTATGATATATAAAGCCGATTATTTTCACAAACCCTACAAAAAGCGCACAAAGTTACTACTTTTTTTGCATATATGCAAATATTTTACGAAAAAGTTAACTTTTTCTTAAAAAATCTAACGACCAACGATTAACGACTATTTCGCACGAATGAACAACTGTACCGGTGTGCCGGTGAAGTCCCACCACTCGCGTAACTTGTTCTCGAGGAAGCGGCGGTACGGCTCCTTGACGTATTGCGGCAGGTTGGCAAAGAACACAAAGGTCGGGATCTGCGTGTTCGGTAACTGGGTGCAGTATTTGATTTTGATGTATTTGCCTTTCCAAGCGGGTGGGGGATAGTTCTCGATGAGCGGCAGGAATTTCTCGTTCAGTTGTGCGGTAGGCACTTTCTTGTTTTTGTTCTCGTACACCTGAATAGCGGTCTCCACTACTTTGAAGATACGCTGTTTGGTCAGTGCCGAAGTGAAGATGATCGGGAAGTCCGTAAACGGTGCAATTCGTTCGCGAATAGCACTTTCGTACGCCTTAATATCCTGATTCGTCTTGTTTTCTATCAAATCCCACTTGTTGATACAAACGACGAGACCCTTCTTGTTCTTTTGGATAAGGGAGTAGATGTTGAGGTCCTGCGCCTCAATGCCGCGCGTCGCATCGATCATGAGGATACATACGTCGCTGTTCTCAATCGCACGGATCGAACGAACGACCGAGTAGTACTCTTGGTCCTCGGTCACTTTCGCTTTCTTGCGGATACCGGCGGTGTCCACCAAGTAAAAGTCCTTGCCGAACTTATTGTATCGCGTGTAGATGGAGTCGCGTGTCGTACCCGGTATATCCGTCACGATCGTGCGTTCCTCGCCGATGAAAGCGTTCAAGATACTTGACTTACCGGCGTTCGGACGACCCACTATCGCAAAACGCGGCAACTCGTCCAACTCCTCATCGCTGTTATCCTCTTTGCGGAAACGGCTCACCACTTCGTCTAACAGATCGCCCGTTCCCAAACCGTTCTCGGCAGACACGATGAAGGGTTCACCCAAGCCGAGTTTGTAGAACTCCGCTGCGCCGTATTGGTTCTCGAAGGTATCTACTTTGTTGACCGCCAGAATGGTTGGTTTCTTGGCTTGTCGGAGCAGGTGTGCCACTTCGGTGTCGAACTCGGTCACACCTTGGTTTACATCCACCACCAAGAGCACTACATCCGCCTCGCGGATCGCTAAATCCACTTGGCGGTTGATCTCGGACTCAAAGGTGTCGTCGCTGTTCACGACCCATCCTCCGGTGTCGATCACCGAGAACTCCCTGCCGCACCACTCGGCTTTGCCGTACTGACGGTCACGCGTCGTGCCGGCGGTATTCATCACTATCGCCCTCCGTGTACCCGTCAGGCGGTTAAACAGGGTCGATTTCCCGACATTGGGACGACCCACTATCGCTACAATATTTGCCATAGTAATTTTTAATTTTTAATTCGTAATTTTTAATTTACTCGCATCCTCCGCAGTCACCGCAGTCACCGCAGGAATTGCCTTTTTTCTTATGGCAACCACCTCCGCAGCAACCATGTTTGGGATGACGGATAGCGTCTAACTCAGCGGGAGTAGCTTCGCGGAGCTCTAAGATTTTTCCGGTGAAATGCAGATCCTCTCCGGCGTACGGATGGTTGAGATCGATGGTCACCTGGTCATCGGTTATCTCGCACACCTGCGCCTTGACGATCTGACCGTCCACGGTGTTCATCGGCACGATTGCACCTACATACACACGCTCGTCGTCGAACTCACCATCGCCGTTGAAGAACATCTTCTTCGGCAGATCCATGAGCCCTTCTTGGATATACTCGCCGTAAGCGTCTTTGGCAGCCAGCACGAAATCGAAGGTCTCGCCGGCTTCTTTGCCTGCCATTTGTGCCTCAAACGCGGGAAGCATCATCCCTTCGCCTTGACACCATACTAAGGGAGCTTCTTCTGTGGCTTGCTCCATCAATTCTTCTTTGCCGCCCTCCCCGTTGATGTACAGGGAGTACGTAGCTTTCACTACTGTTTGATTTTCAATTTTCATATCTTATACACATTACACATTACACATTACACATTACACATCACCACCAATTGATCCTTGTGTCGTTGGTTCCGTATTTATCGTATTTGAGGTCCGCTAAGATAGACGCATTAACGCCTATATGGAAGCTATAACTCCTAAACGGACCGATCGGGTTGATGCTTGCGCTCATACTCCAGCAATGGAGGTCACGGCTGACGTTGAAAATACAACTCGTCACCTGTTTGTAATCGAAGTCATAAATCATGCTGGCACTCACTTTCCAACCTTTTCCGAGACCTAATGAACCGCTCAGGCTCAGACTATGGGTGAAGACCATCTTGTAGTACATCTTCGAATAATCGAACTCCGATCCCGAGGAATAGGCGAGTTGGTAGTACACCGACACGCTCCATGGGAACTCGGTTCGCACGTACCCGTCATCCACGTGCTCTTTCTTGCTGCCTCCTAACTTCGCGTTCTTGTATCGTCCGTCTTCGCTTCGTTCGATAGGCTCCAGATTCACCTCTTCCTCCTCTTCTTCTTCGGCTTGCCGCGCACGTCTGCGGTCATCGATTGCGGTCAGTTTGTCTTTCCATCGCTTGAGTGTATTGTTATCCAGCGTGTAATTGAAACTCCATCTCAGACCGCTCCAATGCGGAAAACGTCCGTGATGCCAGTACTGTTTGTTCGTACGCCGCGGAGTGCCGTTAATGATCTCGTACATGTAGGGGTCAAGGCTCGTGGAGAGGTTGACGCTGTAGTTGTTCAGGTACGGGAATTTCAACTTCAGGTTCACTTGGAAAAGACTCCAGTTCATCGAATCGACAGCGAAGTTATAACCTCCGTCCACGCTGAAGTTATCAATCAGACTGACCACCTTGAACGGCACTTTGCCGGTTGTGTCATTGCGGTTGACGATCTTCATCTCCAAGTTGTTCGACACGCCGAAACTCATCGTGGCGGACATCCCTCGCGGTGCGTTGCCGTACATACCGGTAGGGTAGCGGTTATAGATCACCTCTTGTCCGTTGCCGTCGGTGTATCGCCCGTAATAGCCCCACATCGGTTTCTCGAAATCCGGGTGATAACTGATACTCATGTGCGGTTTGATCACGTGACGGAATTTCTCCACACGACTTTTCGGAAACAACCGCTTGAGGGGCGTGAAGAATCCGTAAATAGTGGTACTCAGACTAAGATCCGCATTAAAATCGAATACGTTGTAAAAACCGCTCGTTGTGTCCATCTGTAGCTGGTTCTCGATGCTGTTCCAGTTACGGTCCACACGCTGGAAATACATTCGGTCCTTGAGGCTGATACTGGGCGTGATACTCAGGTATTTGAACAACATGAAACTGGCACTGATGGGGATCGAATGTTGCATTCCTACCCGCCAGTCACGGGCGAATTGCGTACGGGCATACTCTTTCTCTTTCATGTTGCTTCGGGTCTGCACGGTGCCGCTCATGGAGTAACTCATCTTGATTTTCTCGTACCATTTCTCCTTGCCCACGGCAATCTTCCCTTTCCGTTTGAGGGTGAGGGCACGCGCTTCCTTAAACGGATAGACGCTACTCATGTTGATTGAAATCTGCGGTGCGGTAAGGGTCAGCGTCGAGTCTCGCGTACGCTGCGTGATACCCGCCGTGAGACTCATGCTCCACGGACTGTCGGGGAAACGTTGGGTATAGTTGATCGTACTGCTTTTGGTGTTCTCTGAATAAGCGGCGGGGTTGTAGTAGTTATTGATGTTACTGCGGCTATATCCGCTCGTCGAGAAATTGACGCTCGCTGAGAACGTACAATAGGGGTTGAACTTCGAATCCTGCGAATGGGTCCATTGGAGCTGGAAGTTACGCATCGCCGAATAATCCGGCATACCTTTTTCGCTCGTCACATCGTTACGGTAACTGATATTCAGACTTCCCGAAAAATGATACCGCCATATATATTTGCTTTGCGCCCGGATTGCCCATGTACCTTTGGTGTAGATATCGCCCGTCACCTCGAGGTCCATGTAATCGTTGATCGCAAAGTAATAACCTAAGTTCTGCAAATACAGTCCTCTGCTGTAATCATCGCCGTAAGAGGGCATGATCAAACCGCTTGAGTACTGCTTCGTGATGGGGAAGAATCCGAACGGAATAGCCAACGGCAGCGGTACTTCGCCCACCACCATATATGCCGGTCCGGTAGCAATGTAATCGCCGGGTTTGACTTTCGCTTTGGTCATCTTCAGGTAGAAATGCGGATGGTCATGGTCGTTGCAGGTTGTGTACTGACCGCCCGCCATCATCATCTCGTCGCCTTCGGTCTTCTTCGTCCGGTCGGCTATCACGTAACCCTCGCCCTGTTGGGTCACCACATGCCGGATATAACCCTTCTTCGTCTTGATATTATAGGTTATCTGATTTGTCTCGTACTGGTCTTTGTCGTCCTTGAAGACCGGTTTGCCGACCCATTCATACTGCGTGCTGTCATAGACGCCTTCCGCATAAATGGTACTGCTGTCGAGGTTCATGCGGATGAACTCACTCGTGAGCTCCATGTTGTCGTATCGCAGTTCCCCTTTTCCGTGCAGGTAGGCGTTGCCGTTATGATGCATGATCATCGAGTCGTTCGATTGGTAATAAACCGGCGCAGTCAACTCGCTCTTCTTCGGCTCTAAGGCTGTATTGCCCGTTCCAGTGCTATCTATCGCCAAGCTATCCATCGCCGTGCGTATCTTCTCCCGCGCCACTTGCACGCTATCTGTCTGTACGCTATCCGCTCTGTCTGTATTCTGTATATTTTCCTCTGCCTGCGCCGCTGAGAAGCAGAGCAGGAGGATGGTCATCAGAACGGATCTTATTATATGTTTTTCGCGTACGCGCACAATAAGCCAAAATAAAATCGGCTGCAAAGGTACAACAAATTTTGCATATATGCAAGCGTACGGGGATTTTTTTTGCCGAATAGAATAAAATTCTATCTATTTTGCACGGTAATTACGTGGTAATCCTAGACCATAGAGCCACCCTTATGCTATGGTGGCGCTTAGCTTACGCTTCGCACATAGTAAGCTTAATGTATAACGAATGTATAACAAATGTATAACGAATAACTAAAGAATTTATAAGAACAACCAACGATCTAAGGGCAGAAAAGATCGAAGTAATATAAAAAAATGACATGGCACTTTTGACACTTTTGACACTTTCTATCTTTTTGATAGCTACGCATCGATGAACAAGTATCAAAATGTCACTATTTGTCCCAAAACACACGCTGTTTTTGACATTTAGTAAGAAAGTGCCAAAAGTGTCAAAAGTGTCATTGCAAAAAATTCAGTAATTTGTGGAAAATTCGTTCAGTGATTTGAGGATCATAAATCTCCGTTGTGAGGGGTGGTTGTTCGGAAAACTGAAGTACCACATTAGAGTCCAATATGGGCACGGGCGGAGATTTTTTTGCCGAGCCTGAAGGCTTCCTATTTTGCACGCATACATATCGTCTTATGCAAGCATAGCCGCTATCCATCCGTGCAAAATAGATAGAATTTTATTCTATTCGGCAAAAAAAATCTCCGAACGCTTGCATATATGCAAAATTTGTTGTACCTTTGCACGCTAATTTGGATGATTATGGATTCTTTTGAACAATTATGTCAGAAAAGACGTTCGATTAGGAAGTTTACCAACCAACCGGTCGAGCAGGAGAAAATAGACTATATGTTGCGCTGCGCGCTGATGAGTCCGAGTGCCAAACGAACCTGTCCATGGGAGTTTATCGTTACGCATGACGAAGCTAAGTTGCGTCCTCTCACCGCATGCCGCACGTATGGCAGCCAGATGTTCTCTACCGCCAAGGCAGCCATCATCATTGCGCTCGACCCGACGCTATGCGATAACACATGGATGGCAGATGGAGCCATTGCTGCGGAGCATATACTCCTTGCTGCTGCGGAGCAGGGAGTCGGAGCGTGCTGGTGTCACGTGTATGAGCGCGAAGGAGCGCCCGAACTCACGCATCGTTTGTTTGGTATTCCTGACCATCTGGTAGTCCTCTGTGCTATCGCACTCGGCTATCCCGATGAGGAGAAGAACGAGTATGACCTTGCACGCCTCAAATACGAAAAAGTCCATAAGGAGCACTTTTGATTTTGAATTTTTAATTTTGAATTTTTAATTTATCTATCGTGAAACCTATTATAGCAATAACTGCCGGTGATACGAACGGCGTGGGATATGAAGTGATCATCAAGGCACTTCTGAGCGGGTACATGTTTGAGATCATGCGCCCGGTGGTCTATGGTAACGCAGCGGTGGTCAAACATCACCTTCAGACCTTGGATGAGGACCATCGTAACGTAACATGGAACATGATCGACTCGCCCGAACAGGCGAAAGACAGCCGTCTGAACCTCATCACCTGCTATACCGATAACCTGCCGGTGGAGTTCGGCAAGAACACGGCTGACTCCAACAAAGCCGCCAAGGCTTCGCTCGATCGTGCCTGCGCGGACCTCAAGGCCGGCAAGGTACAAGCTATCGTGACCGCCCCGATTAACAAAGAGGCACTCAACGGTGGACATACGGAGTATCTTGAGAAATGTTTTAATGGTGCAAATGATGCAAATGATGCAAATGATGCAAATGGTGGGAGCCTGATGATGCTTTGCAGCGGAAACCTGCGCGTAGCGCTCGTATGCAATCATGTGGCGTTAGCGGACATCCCTGCGCAAATCACCGAAGAGCGAATACTGACCAAGATGACGCTGCTCAATAACTCGCTCAAACGTGATTTCGGATTGGACAAACCCCGTATTGCGGTCTTGGCGCTCAATCCGCATGCCGGCGATTCGGGATTATTGGGCAAAGAGGAGCAGGAGATCATCCTGCCGGCAATCAATAAAGCGAAAGAGCAGGGTATATGGGCGTTCGGTCCGTATGCCGCAGATGGTTTCTTCGGCTCCGAGCACTATCGTCATTTCGATGCGGTTCTCGCTATGTATCATGACCAAGGGCTCATTCCTTTCAAGACCCTTGACATGAGCGGCGTGAACTTCACAGCCGGACTCGAGATCATACGTACCTCGCCGGATCATGGAACAGGATACGACATCGCCGGAAAGAACCAAGCCGATGAGTCCTCCATGCGCAATGCGCTCTTCATGGCGATTGATGTGCTGCGTCAACGCGAGCAGTACGATACCCTGACCGCCAATCCGCTGCCTTTCATCGAGCGTGCAGACGGAGAAGGCAAGCCGCGTCGCGAGTTCATCGACTTCAAGACCACAACCGGAGGTAACCGGTTTGAGCGTCCCGCTGAACCGAAAGAAAATGAATAAATGAGAAAATGAGAAAATAACGAAATATGTTGACAGCTAAAGAAATTCGTCAATCCTTTTTGGATTTTATGGCGTCGAAGGGACACCAAGTCGTTCCTTCGGCTCCGATGGTCATCAAAGATGACCCGACACTGATGTTTACCAACGCCGGAATGAACCCGTGGAAGGGTATCATCCTCGGCAATGACCCTATCAAATATCCGCGCGTGGCAGACAGCCAGAAATGTCTGCGTGTGAGCGGTAAGCACAACGACCTCGAAGAGGTGGGACACGACACCTACCACCACACCATGTTTGAGATGCTGGGTAACTGGTCGTTCGGCGATTATTTCAAACAAGACGCCATCGACTTTGCATGGGAGTATATCGTGGATGTGCTGAAGATAGACCCCGCTAATCTCTATGCTACGGTTTTTGAGGGTTCGCCGGAAGAAGGACTTTCCCGCGACGACGAAGCAGCCTCTATCTGGGCGAAACATCTGCCGGCGGATCATATCCTCAACGGCAACAAGCATGATAACTTCTGGGAGATGGGCGATACAGGTCCTTGCGGTCCTTGCTCGGAGATCCACGTGGACAGCCGTTCTGCCGAGGAGCGTGCGAAAGTGCCGGGACGCGAACTCGTGAATAAAGATCACCCGCAGGTCATCGAAATCTGGAACATCGTCTTCATGCAGTTCAACCGCAAAGCGGATGGTTCGCTCGAACCGCTTGCAAAGAAAGTGATTGACACCGGAATGGGCTTCGAACGTCTCGTGCGTACAATCCAAGGCAAGACCTCGAACTACGACACCGATGTCTTCCAGCCGATGTTACGCCGTATAGGTGCTATCTGTGCTTGTGAGTACGGAAAGGACGAGAAGACAGACATAGCGATGCGTGTCATCGCGGATCATATCCGTACCATCGCTTTTGCAATTACCGACGGACAGTTACCTTCGAATGAAAAAGCGGGTTACGTCATCCGCCGTATTCTTCGTCGAGCTGTCCGCTATGGTTATACTTTCCTCAACATGCGTAGCGCGTTCCTCTATCAGTTGGTTCCGCAACTCATTGCCGATATGGGCGAAGCATACCCCGAACTCAAAGCCCAGGAAGCGCAGATCACACCGGTTATCAAATCCGAGGAAGAAGCTTTCCTCCGTACGCTCGATAAAGGTATCGGTTTGCTCGACAAACTCATGGACGAAGCACGCAAAGCTGGAAAGACTGAGATCTCCGGTGTGGATGTCTTTACCCTCAAAGATACATACGGTTTCCCCTTGGACCTCACCGAACTCATCCTCCGCGAAAATGGTTTCACTACCAACGAGGAGGAATACAACAAAGCCCTCGAGCATCAGAAATCGATGGGACGTGAGGCAAACAAACAAGACTTGGGCGATTGGACCGTACTCGCTGAAGGCGATACAGAGTTTATCGGCTATGATGAGCTCACCTGTGAGACCCGAATCCTACGTTACCGTCAGGTTAGCCAGAAAGGTAAGACGTTCTATCAGGTAGTGCTCTCCAAGACACCGTTCTATGCCGAGATGGGTGGAGAGGTAGGAGACACCGGTACGCTTGGTAACGTGCGCGTGCTGGACACAAAAAAGGAGAATAACCTGCCTGTGCATATCTTGGCGGAACTGCCCGCGGACATTGATGGCACGTTGACTGCTACAGTGGATCAAGAGCGTCGTCAGGCGATCGCTTGCAACCACTCCGCTACGCATATCTTGCACTATGCTTTGCGCGAAGTGCTCGGTAAACATGTGGAGCAGAAGGGTAGTTTGGTTACGCCGGACAGCTTGCGTTTTGACTTCTCCCATTTCCAGAAAGTGACGCCGGAAGAGTTACGCCAAGTGGAGAAACTCGCGAACGCTCTTATTCGTCAGGATATTCACCTCGAAGAGAGCCGACACACCCCGATAGCTGAGGCAAAAGCAATGGGAGCGATGGCGCTCTTCGGCGAGAAATACGGTGATGATGTACGTGTGATCAAGTATGGTCCTTCGGTGGAGTTATGCGGTGGTTGTCACGTTTCAAGCACAGGTCGAATCGGTAGTGTGCGTATCCTTATGGAGACCAGTATTGCTGCGGGTGTACGTCGTATTGAAGCCGTTACTGCTGTTAAAGCGGATGAACTCTATTACATGGCGCAAGACACGCTCAACGGACTCAAAGCACTCTTCAATAATGCACCGGATCTTGTCGGCGCTATCCATAAGTCGATTGATGAGAACGCAGGCTTGAAGAAGCAAATAGAGCAGTTCATGGCGGAGAAGATAGAGCATTTCCGTGATCAGATCATCGCGCAGGCTGAAGAACTCGGTGACATCAAATTAGTACGTCTTACGGGAGAACATGACCCGGAATTGATTCGTGGTGTGATGCCTCTCTTGCGCGGTAAGTTCACCGATGTTAAGTTCGCAGTCGTTGCCGCTACTTCCTTTGCCGGCAAACCTACCATCGCTGTCTTCCTCTCACAACCGCTGGTGGAGGAAGGTAAAAACGCCGGTTTGATGATCAAAGCTGCCGCTAAGAATATCCAAGGCGGTGGTGGTGGTCAACCTTGGATGGCTACAGCCGGAGGGCGTGACGTCAACGGACTTAATGCCGCTATGGAGGAGCTGTTAAAGAGCTTGGCATAATGACGTAATGACGTAATAACGTAATTTCGAAAAAAAGAAAAACAATGAAACTTCCAACCCGATATTTACCTGACAACATCCGTAGTGCCGTGCGATTTTTCTTCGTCGGCACAACGGGTGCTATTCTGCAGACATGGTTCTTCATGGCGGCTCTGCTTCTCATGGAGCACCCCGAGAAAGGGACTGCCCTCTATTATGTGGCGTTCGGTATTGGGTATGTATTGGAGATGATACCGAACTATTTCTTCTCTAATTGGTACACTTTCAATACGCGTCCTACCAAGAAGAACGCCGGAGGTTTCCTTTTCGCGCGCGCAATCAATCTGATTATTCAGTTTGTGTTGCTGCCTGTGGCGTTGGCTTCTTTCCCCTCATGGAGAGATGATCTGATCAGTATATTCGTTATATTCATAGGTGGCTGTATCAATTATCTGATATGTCTGTTGTTCTTTAATAAACCCAAAGATGAAAATATACAAGGCTAACATCGTTTATACTCCCACGCCGGAGAAGTTTGAAATAATCCCTCACGGCTATATCGTAGTCAAGTCCAACGGTCTCGTGGAAGGTATCTATCGCGAGTTGCCGGAGAATATGGACTGGAGGCGTCAGGTGATGGATTTCGGCGATAAGTTGCTGATTCCGGCATTCAACGATCTGCATGTCCATGCGCCGCAGTACAGGAATATGGGTCTCGCGCTCGATCTGGAGTTACTCCCCTGGCTCAATACCTATACCTTCCCGGAGGAGACCAAGTACGCCGATCCGGAGTACGCAAGGCGTTTATACCGCCGTTTTGTACACGAGTTGTGGATGCAGGGCACAATGCGTTCTGCCGTCTTCGGTACAATCCATCCCGAGGCTACGCGTATCTTGGCAGACCTGTTCATTCAGGCGGGAATGGGAGCATACGTCGGACTCGTGGGTATGAACCGTAACAGCCCTGACACGCTGCAAAACACGACCTCCGAACTGATGGAAGGCATGAGAATGCTCAAAGCCCATCTGGATGAACATAGCGCGGACGGCATGGTCAAACCGATCATCACACCGCGTTTCGTACCTTCTTGTTCGGATAAGATGTTAACCGCTTTAGGTCAGTACGCCGCAGAAACAGGCATGCCTGTTCAATCCCATCTCTCGGAGAACCGATCGGAGATCATGTGGGTCAAAGAACTGGAACCGGACACCACCTGTTATGGTGGAGCGTATGATAAATACGGTCTCTTCGGTCAGACGCCTACGCTCATGGCTCATTGCTGCTACACCGACGGAGAAGAGATGGAGTTGATGCGGAAGAACGGCGTCTATGTCGTGCATTGCCCCACTTCTAACAGTAATCTTTCGTCCGGCATGGCGCCTATTCGTAAGTTCCTCGATGCAGGAATAAACGTGGCATTAGGAACAGACGTCTCTGCCGGACATCATCTCTCCATGCTTCGTGTTATGCAGTATGCTATTCAGGTTTCCAAACTCAATTATGCGCAGACCAAAGGCGAGATGCCTTTCCTCAGCCTGTCCGAAGTCTTCTATCTGGCTACCAAAGCAGGAGGTTCGTTCTTCGGCAAAGTGGGATCCTTTGAACCCGGGTATGAGTTTGACGCCCTGCTGATTGATGATAGATATCTGAATTTCGATAACTACACCCTTCCGCAGCGTTTGGAGAGGTATATCTATCTGGGCGATGACCGTGACATCAAACGTCGTTTCTGCCGCGGAGTGGAGCTGACAGAGCCGGTGATGTGAGCCATTCGAAACCCCGAAATGACGTAATTCCGTAATCCCGTAATTCAGAAAAATGAGAATCCTTAAAGTCACAGAAGGTCTCTCCCTCGAAGAGTATCTGGCGATGGAGGTGGAGATGGTAAAGTCCATCGGCGAACCGACGTTCTTTACATGGATCGTGCCGCCTACCGTCATCTACGGCCGTCATCAGATCAAGGAGCAGGAGGTCAACGAGCCTTATTGTCAAGCGCATGGGATAGCGGTGGTACAGCGTCAGAGTGGAGGAGGATGTGTCTATGCGGATTCCGGCAACCTGATGGTTTCCTTTGTCTCGCCTTCCACCCATAGCCAAGAGGTCTTTGAGGACTTCATGCAGTTCCTCTCCGGCGCATTGAATCAATTAGGGTACGAAGCGGTGACGACCTCGCATAACGATGTGATGGTAGGCGATCGAAAAGTGTCCGGTACTGCTTGTTATACCACGCCTACCGGCACGGTCGTGCATGCCTCGATGCTTTACGACGTGAATATCGATGCGCTCGAAAAAGCGATCACTCCTTCTGCCGCCAAACTGGAGAAACATGCCGTCTCCTCCGTGCGTCAACGCGTGCGTAACCTGCGCGATATAAAGGATATAGGGGATATACAGGCTTTTCGCGCTGAATTGGAAAAAGCTCTGAAAGACACAAATGAATAAATGTGTAAATGACTAAATTGTAAATATCTTTATGGAAATAAGTTTACGGGCGCAGTCAATGCCTGAAAGTCCTATTCGTAAATTGGCCAAATATGCCGATGAGGCTAAGTTAGCAGGGGTGCATGTCTATCACCTCAACATCGGTCAGCCGGATATCCAGACCCCGCCGCAAGCACTCGAGGCGGTGAAGAATTTTCATCAGGATATTCTGGCTTATTCTCCTTCACAGGGTCTCAAATCCCTGCGCACGAAGATGGTCAGCTATTACGCCGAGTACGGCATTGACCTCTCTCCCGACGAGATCATCATTACTTCTGGTGGCTCAGAGGCAATCATGTTCGCCTATATGAGTTGTCTCAACCCGGGCGATGAGATCATCGTCACCGACCCATCGTATGCCAACTACATGGCGTTCGCGATCTCTTGCGGTGCGGTGGTCAAATCGGTCAAAACGGACATCAAGAACGGTTTCAAGTTACCGCCGGTAGAGGAGTTTGAGAAGCAGATCACGCCTAAGACGCGCGCTATCCTCATCTGCAATCCGAACAATCCCACGGGCTATTTGTATACCAAACAAGAAATGCGGCAGATACGCGATCTGGTCAAGAAATATAACCTCTACCTCATCTCAGATGAGGTCTACCGGGAGTTTATCTACACCAAATCGCCTTATATCTCCGCTTGTCACCTCGAAGGCATCGAGGAGAACGTCGTGCTGGTGGACAGTGTTTCCAAACGGTACAGCGAATGTGGTATCCGAATAGGCGCGCTCATTACGAAAAACAAAGCGGTGCGCGAGGCGGTCATGAAGTTCTGTCAGGCACGTCTCAGTCCTCCTTTATTCGGTCAGGTCGTTGCCGAAGCTTCGCTCTCTACCCCCGAGGAATATATGCAGGAAGTCTATGACGAGTACCTTGGACGCCGTAATTTCCTGGTGGATCAACTCAACCAGATCCCGGGTGTCTTTGCTCCCGCTCCGACAGGTGCGTTCTACGTCATGGTTGAACTGCCGGTGGACGATGTGGAGAAATTCTGCAAATGGTGTCTCACAGACTTTGTATATGAAGGTGCAACAGTCATGATGGCCCCTGCTACGGGTTTCTACACCAACCCCGAAGACGGTCGTCACCAAGTCCGTATGGCCTATGTCCTCAATAAAGAAGATCTGGGCAAAGCGATGATCGTCCTTCGTAAAGCACTGGAAGCTTACAATGCATAAAGAAAGCCCGCAAACGCGGGCTTTACTTTTTACTCTTCATTATCTTCGAGCGATTCGCCGACTATTTTTTTGTATAATTCCTTGGCGTCGGTTGCCTTGCGGATGATCTCGTGCAGATCCTCGATCTTCACACGGTCCTGGGTCATGGTGTCGCGGTAACGTACGGTTACACAACCATCATTGAGCGTGTCATGATCAACGGTGATACAGAATGGTGTACCCACTGCATCCTGGCGGCGGTAACGTTTACCGATCGAGTCTTTCTCATCGTACGCTACCTTGAAATCGAACTTCAGTTCGTTCATGATCTCGCGTGCTTTCTCAGGCAGACCGTCTTTCTTCACAAGCGGCATGATGCACGCTTTCACGGGTGCGAGGACAGCCGGCAAGTGGAGTACCACACGGGTGTCTCCGCCTTCCAATGCCTGCTCCTCGTAGCTCGAACACATAACGCTCAGGAACATACGATCGACGCCGATGGAAGTCTCAATGACATACGGTGTGTAGCTCTGATTGAGTTCCGGATCGAAGTACTCGATCTTCTTTCCGCTGTACTTAGCGTGCTGCGAGAGGTCAAAATTCGTACGGCTGTGAATACCCTCAACCTCCTTGAATCCGAACGGCATGAGGAACTCGATATCCGTAGCTGCGTTGGCATAGTGAGCCAACTTGTCGTGGTCGTGGAAACGGTATTTCTCGTCACCGAGACCGAGCGCTTTATGCCATTTGAGACGGAATTGTTTCCAATGCTCGAACCATTTGAGCTCCGATCCCGGGCGAACGAAGAACTGCATCTCCATCTGCTCGAACTCCCTCATACGGAACACGAACTGACGAGCTACGATCTCGTTACGGAAGGCTTTACCGATCTGCGCAATACCAAAAGGCACTTTCATGCGGCCTGTTTTCTGAACGTTAAGGAAGTTCACGAAGATACCTTGCGCGGTCTCCGGACGAAGGTAGATCTTCATTGCGCCATCGGCGGTCGAGCCCATTTCTGTTTGGAACATAAGGTTGAACTGACGTACGTCGGTCCAGTTGCGTGTACCGCTAATCGGGCAAACGATCTCCTCGTCGAGAATGATCTGTTTGAGTTCATCGAGGTTATTGTCGTTCATCGCTTTGGCAAAACGCTCATGCAAGGCTTCGCGTTTGGCAATGTGCTCTTTCACGCGTTCGTTGGTAGCCTTGAACATCTCTTCGTCAAAGCTCTCCCCGAAACGTTTGCGGGCTTTTTCTACCTCTTTGGCGATTTTGTCATCGTATTTGGCAATCTGATCTTCGATCAGTACATCGGCGCGGTAACGTTTTTTCGAATCGCGGTTATCAATCAGCGGATCATTGAAGGCGTCCACGTGTCCCGAAGCTTTCCAAGTTGTCGGGTGCATAAAAATAGCCGCGTCGATACCGACGATGTTCTCGTGCAACAGCGTCATGGAATCCCACCAATAACGCTTGATATTGTTCTTCAACTCCACGCCGTTCTGACCGTAGTCATATACGGCGCCCAGACCATCGTAGATCTCGCTGGACGGAAAAACAAATCCGTATTCCTTGCAATGCGCTACGATCTTCTTAAATGTTTCTTCTTGTGTTTGTTGTGCCATAAAATTATTTACGATTTAAATATTTACTATTGGGTTATTTGGCTCTTTCGCCAATTTTGCCTGCAAAATTACTACTTTTTTTTGATATATGCAAATAAATGGTAAAAAATTCCTAAAAATAAAAAAAAACGCGCGCGTGCTTGCATATATGCAAAAAAATGTGTACCTTTGCACCCGCAAAGGTTGTGAACCATGATGAAAGAATTAAAATGTCCTAAGTGCGGAAGTACGTTTGCCGTGGATGAGGCAGACTACGCAATGCTGCTTAATCAGGTCAAAAACAGTGAGTTTGAGACCGAGTTGGCGCGTCGTATCCATGAGTTGGAGCAGACTCAGCAGGCACGTTTGGCTGCGGAGAAACAGGCGGAGCAGGCTCGTCTTCAGACGGAGCAGTTGCAGCGCGATCAGGCGTTCAAAGAGCAGTTGTTGCTCAAAGATCAGGCTCTCCAATCCGCGCAGGCTCAACTCCAACAGGCTGAGCAACAAAAGCAATTAGCTGTAGCCCAGGTGCGCCAACGCGCTACGGAGGAATATATGAAAAAGGATCAGGAACTGGCTACTCTGCGTGCCCAGGCTGCTGAGCAGATGAAAGCGCTGCAAGATCAGGTGGCTTACTACAAGGACATGAAGCTTCGTCTATCCACGAAAATGGTAGGGGAGACTTTGGAGCAACATTGCGCTACGGAGTTTGCCCGGATCCGACCTTTGTTCCCGAATGCCTATTTTGAGAAGGACAATGATGTGGTGGAAGGTACAAAAGGCGATTTCGTCTTTCGGGACAGTTCGGAGGATGGAGTGGAGTATATCTCTATCATGTTCGAAATGAAAAACGAGAATGACGAGACCGCGACCAAGCATAAGAACGAAGATTTTATCGCTAAACTGGACGCGGACCGCAAGAAGAAAAACTGCGAGTACGCGGTGCTGGTTTCTATGTTGGAGCCGGAAAGCGAATTATACAACGGCGGAATAGTGGATATGAGTCATCGGTTCGAGAAGATGTACGTCATCCGTCCGCAGTTTTTTGTGCCGCTTATCACGCTGTTGTGCCAGACCAGCCGGAAGAGCCTGGAGGCGAAGCGCGAATTGGCGTTGGTAAAAGCCCAACAGATAGACGTGACGAATTTCGAGGATAAACTCGTGGCGTTCAAAGAGGGTTTCGGACGCAATGTGCGCCTTGCCAATGAGCGCTTTCAGGATGCCATCGATGAGATAGACAAGACCATCGCTCATCTGACCAAAGTGCGCGAGAACCTCATAAAGTCCGGCGATAACCTCAATGCGGCGGATAAGAAACTGCAAGAGGTAACGGTCAAACGCCTCACTTACGGCAATCCGACCATGAAAGCTAAATTTGACGAATTAACTAAATAATATATGAGTAAAAAAGAAATTCAATTCTCCCTTGTCTATCGCGACATGTGGCAGAGTAGCGGTAAGTACGTGCCGCGTAAAGACCAGTTAGCGCGTATCGCGCCGGTCATCATCGACATGGGCTGTTTCGACCGTGTGGAGACCAACGGCGGTGCGAGTGAGCAAGTGAACCTGTTGTACGGCGAGAACCCGAACTTGGCGGTTCGTACGTTCTGCAAACCGTTCAACGAGGCAGGAATCAAGACGCACATGTTGGACCGTGGTCTGAACGCATTGCGTATGAACCCCGTGCCGGCAGATGTGCGGCAGCTGATGTACAAAGTGAAGCATGCGCAGGGAACGGACATCACCCGTATCTTCTGCGGTCTGAATGACCCGCGAAACATCATCCCGTCCATCAAATGGGCGAAAGAGGCCGGTATGACCGCACAGGCGACGATGTGTATCACCTATTCGAAAGTGCATACGGCGGAGTATTACATCAACCTGGCGGAGCAACTGATCGAAGGCGGCGCACAGGAGATCTGCTTGAAGGATATGGCGGGTATCGGTCGTCCGGCTATGCTCGGAACGATCGTAGCGGCTATCAAGGAGAAACACCCCGATATCATCATCCAATACCACGGACATACGGGACCGGGCTTTAGTGTCGCTTCGATGCTGGAGGTAGCGAAAGCCGGTGGCGATGTGCTGGACGTAGCAATGGAGCCGCTTTCTTGGGGTAAAGTACACCCGGATGTGATCACTATTCAGGCGATGCTCAAAGATGCAGGCTTCCTTGTAAAAGACATCAATATGAAAGCTTATATGGAGGCACGCAGCCTGACACAATCGTTCATAGATGATTTCCTCGGTTATTGGATTGACCCGAAGAATGCGCTGATGACTTCGCTGCTTGTGGGTTGCGGTCTGCCGGGCGGCATGATGGGTTCGCTGATGGCGGATCTCAAAGGTATGCACGCGGCTATCAACGCGAACCTCAAGAAGAAAGGCGAACCCGAACTGAGCGAGGACGAATTACTCGTACAGCTCTTCGACGAAGTACAACGTATCTGGCCGATGTTAGGTACGCCGTGCCTCGTGACGCCGTTCAGTCAATACGTCAAGAACGCTGCGCTGATGAACCTCTTCAGCCGCTCGATGGGTGAGAAAGACTTCACACGCATGGATCCGGCTATGTGGGGTATGATCCTCGGCAAGTCCGGTAAACTGCCGGGTGAGTTGGCTCCGGAGATCATCGAACTTGCCAAAGAGAAAGGATTCGAGTTCTATACCGACGATCCGCAGAAACTCTATCCGAATGTGCTTCCGCAGTACATCAAAGAGATGGAAGAACTGGGCTGGGATCGCGGACAGGATGATGAGGAACTCTTTGAGTTCGCTATGCATGACAAGCAATACCGCGAGTACAAGTCCGGTATCGCCAAAGAGCAGTTCAACAAAGACCTCGCTGAGCGAATGCAGAAAGCAGGCAAAGAAGTACCGGAGAACTTGCGTCAATACTTGCCGCAGGCTCAAATAACAAATGACAAACCACAAATGACAAATGCTGCTGACGAGATGGCAGCCGTAGCTATGGCATTGCACCTCGCGCAAGGCAAGCAGCATAAAGAGGGTATCATCGAACTGCCGCAAATCAGACCAACTGCTTGGAATCATAAATATTATACATTAAAATAATCATGAAAAAGTACAATTTTAATGCAGGACCGAGTATCCTGCCGCAAGAAGTAATCAAACAAACGGCAGAAGCCGTTATGGATTTTCAGGGTGAAGGACTTTCCATTCTGGAGATTTCGCACCGCGCTAAGTATTTCCAACCTGTTATGGATGAAGCAGAAGCCCTGATGAAAGAGCTTCTCAATATTCCGGAGGGCTATCGTGTGCTCTTCTTGGGTGGCGGTGCGAGCCTGCAGTTCTGCATGGTTCCGTTTAACCTGCTGGAGAAGAAAGCGGCTTATCTGAACACCGGTGTTTGGTCGAAGAAAGCACTCAAAGAGGCAAAAGGTTTCGGTGAGGCTGTCGAAGTAGCAGCCAGCACTGATTCGATCCCGACGGACTATGAGATCCCGCAGGACGCAGATTATTTCCATATCACCACCAACAACACCATCTTTGGAACCGAGATCAACGATGAGAAACTCGCTGAGATCTACAAGAAGAAAGGCAAAGTAGGCTTGGTAGCCGACATGTCTTCCGACATCCTCAGCCGTCCTATTGATGTCAGCCAATACGACATCATCTATGGTGGCGCGCAGAAAAACCTCGCTCCTGCCGGTGTGACTTTCGTCATCATCAAGGAATCGTGTCTTGGCAAGGTAAGCCGTTACATCCCGACGATGCTGAACTACCAGACCCATATCGAGGGCGGCTCGATGTTCAACACGCCTCCTGTGCTGCCGGTTTATACGGCTGTGCTGACCCTTCGTTGGCTTAAGGCAAATGGTGGTGTGAAATGGATTCAGGCGCGCAACAAAGCAAAAGCAGACTTGCTTTACAAGTGTCTTGATGAGTCGAAACTGTTCATGCCGACCATCTCCAAGAAAGAGGATCGCAGTTGCATGAATATTTGCTTCGTCTTCAAGCCGGGCTATGAGGATCTCCAAGACGATTTCTTCAAGTTCGCTACCGCAAAAGGCATGGTGGGTATCAAGGGACACCGTCTGGTAGGCGGTTTCCGCGCTTCCTGCTACAACGCGATGGACCTCGAAGGCGTTCAGGCACTCGTCGATTGCATCAAAGAATATGAAGCGATGCACGCTTAATAGACCGCTTCGCTCAAAGTAGAAAGACCGCGGCAAAGCCGCTCAAAGTAGAAAGCATAGTATGATTCATAATTTTAGGGAATTGCTTGTTTGGAAAAAATCAATGGGGTTATGCAAATTGGTTTATGCACAAACTAAATCATTTCCTCAGCATGAGTTATATGCATTAACTTCTCAAATTCAAAGAGCAGTAGTTTCTATCCCAACTAATATAGCAGAAGGTTCGGGACGAGAAACGGATAAAGAGTTATGTCATTTTTTGAAGATTTCTTTAGGTTCTGCCTATGAGTTAGAAACGGAATTGACATTAGCTTATGAATTTGGATATATATGTGCTGAAAATTTTGAAGACATGAAAAATTGTCTGGTTGAAATACAAAAAATGCTATATGGTCTAATTAATAAATATAATACAAACCAAGGAGAGTAGAAGGCTTTAAGTAGCCTTTGGCTACGGTCTTTCTACTTTCTACTTTTTACTAAAATTATGAAAGTATTAGTAGCAACAGAGAAACCTTTTGCGAAAGTAGCCGTGGACGGTATTCGCGAAGTGGTAGAGAGTGCAGGATATGAGCTCGCGCTCTTGGAGAAATATACAGACAAACAAGCTTTGTTGGATGCTGTGGCAGACGCAGACGCACTCATCATCCGTTCGGATATTGTGGACGCGACAGTCCTGGACGCTGCCAAGGCACTGAAGATCGTTGTTCGTGCCGGAGCCGGTTATGACAACATCGACCTCGATGCCGCAACTTCACACAAAGTAGTAGCGATGAATACGCCGGGTCAGAACAGTAACGCGGTCGCTGAGTTGGCGCTCGGTATGATGGTGTACGCTGCGCGTAACTTATACAACGGCACGTCGGGTACGGAGCTCAAAGGCAAGAAACTCGGTATCCATGCTTTCGGTAATGTAGGTCGTAACGTAGCCCGTATCGCACAAGGCTTCGGCATGGACGTATTCGCTTATGATGCGTATTGTCCGGACGAGGCGATGACCGCAGCGAACGTAACGCCGCTTCATAGCGCCGAAGAACTCTATAAGACCTGCGACATCGTCAGCCTCCATATCCCTGCTACCGCAGAGACCAAGAACAGCATCAACCATGACCTCGTTAACCTCATGCCGAAAGGTGGTGTACTGGTTAACACAGCCCGCAAAGAAGTCATTGACGAAGAAGGTCTGATCGCCCTTATGCAGGAACGTGCCGACCTGAAGTACATGACCGATATTATGCCGGTTGCTGATGCGAAGTTCCGTACACTCTTTGAGGGACGTTACTTCGCAACGCCGAAGAAGATGGGCGCGCAGACCGCTGAGGCAAATATCAATGCCGGTATTGCGGCCGCTAAACAGATCGTGGACTTCATCCAAAACGGCAACACACGTTTCCAAGTAAATAAATGAGAAAATACTTTTTAACAGTTCTGCTGACTTTTCTTGTAGCAGTCGCTTATGCTCTCCCCATCGAGAGCATAAGTTCTGCTGCATCGTACGAGTTGCATAACGGCAAGGATACCTTGCTGATTTTTGATGGCGACATTGATTTGCGTTCGAAAATAGGCGAGGTACTTTGGTATTCTATCGAAACTGGTGAACCATTGGAGACGCAGCCTTCGGAAGAGCAATACCGTTTGGATGACGGCGGTTACTACGTGGTGAAGAACGGGGTGGAGTCCTCGCCGTTCTATGTCTTTCGCTATACCGAACCGGATGTGCTGACCCTTAGTCTGGCACCCGATTGCGGAGCGACGCCGTTGACCGTGCAGGGAGACACCAAACCCTATATCTATAATCGCCGAAACGGCACTACTGCCACCTTTTCGCGCGCGTGTGCAATATATTATAATGAGTTGGTATGGAAGGGTGAACAATGGGAAGACTCGGCTGTCGTTCTTGAACCGAAAGAGGGACTTCAACCATATTATAATTTGCCGGCATTGTATGGTCCGACGGTTGTACGTCTATGCGTGGAGAGCGATTTGCGCGCGCAGTTGGGAAGAACCGACTCGATTTGTTATATGACCGAACTGCTTTTGGAGGACATTAAGGCAGTAAAGCAGCAACTCATAGCGTCCGCTACGCCGCATGACGCCAAGAATGAATTGGAGAAACTGACGGAAACAAAGTACACCAAGCAGATTGAGGGAAATACATACAGCGGACCTTTGGAGTTCACTTTCCGTTCAAACCCCACACCGGGTGTACAGTTCTATCAATGGACGGTTTATAAAGCCTCAGAGGTACTTTTTACCCGTAGGGACAGAGATATTAATTTTACCTTCTCAGAACCCGGGGCTTACCGCGTAGAGTGTAGCGTCAATAACGCTACCTGCTCCACTGAACCCGATGATATAAAGGTCAATATCTCCGAATCCTATCTGCGCGTGCCGAATGTGTTTACGCCGGACGGAAATGGTCAGAATGATGAATTCCGCGTGTCCTATCGTTCAATCAAATCGTTCCACTGCGAGGTGTATAACCGCTGGGGCAAGAAAGTGTTCCAATGGGATGACCCTGCCAAGGGGTGGGATGGTACGATTAACGGAAGAGCTGCCGCAGAAGGAGCGTATTACTACGTAATTCGGGCGCTCGGAACAGATGCTGGACTCAGCACAGACGGTGCTAAACTCGGTATTTATAACCTCTCCGGCGATATTAACTTATTACGAGGCAAAAAATAATATCAAATAACAAATAGCAAATGACAAATCACAAATTATTTTTATCTATGGCTTTAGCCACAACTGTCATGGCAGCAACAGCTGCTACCAACCCGTTCTTTGAATATAAGAACTGGAAGACGCCGCATGGCACCTATCCTTTTAATGAGATTCATGCGGAGCACTATATGCCGGCCTTCGAAGAGGCGTTCAAACAAGGTCTGCAGGACATTGATAAAATCGTTAATAACCCAGCCGCTCCTACTTTTGCTAACACCATCGAGGCGTACGAGGCGTCGGGAGAGATGCTTTCTATTGTTGCCGGCTGTTTTTATAACCTCACCTCTGCTGAGACCAACGATACGCTTCAGCAGATCTCAATGGAACTGAGTCCGAAAATGTCGGAGTATTCCGCTAATATCCGTTTGAACGAAGGTCTCTTCCAGCGAATCAAAGCGGTGTATGAACAACGTGATAAACTCAAACTCAATAAAGCGCAGCGCAAACTGTTGGAAGATATCTATGAGTCTTTCGCCAATAACGGAGCAAACTTATCTCCCGAGGACAAACAGACGTACCGCGAGCTTTCCGCTAAACTTAGCCAACTGACCCTCCAATTCGGTCAGAACGTGCTCAAGGCGACGAACGCTTGGTCGATGCTCATCAACGATGAGACGCTCTTGGCAGGTCTCAATGAGGACACCAAGGCGATGCTGCGTGCTAACGCTGAGAAGAAGGGACTGGAAGGATGGCTTCTGAACCTCAAGCCGACCACTACCATTCCTGTGATGCAGGACCTTGATAACCGTGACATCCGTCGCGAGTTGTACATGGCAAACGCCGGGAAGTGTGTTGGAGGCGAGTTCGATAACACCGGACTCATTGTGGAGATTGTGAATACCCGTCTGGCACTCGCTAACCTCTTCGGAAAGAAGACATTCGCGGAGAAATCGCTCTATAAGACCATGGCAGAGACGCCCGAGAACGTCTATAAACTGCTGGATCAGCTCCGTGACGCATATATGCCTGCTGCACGCGAGGAAGTGAAAGAACTCGAAGACTACGCACATGCGCATGGTCTCTATGCGGCGCATCTCCAACCCTGGGATTTCAGTTATTACTCCAAGAAACTCAAACAAGAGAAATATGCCATCTCCGATGATGATCTTCGTCCGTATTTCGAACTGGAGAATGTGAAAAAAGGTGTCTTCGGTCTCGCTGAGCGCCTCTATGGCCTGAAATTCAAAGAGAATAAGAAGATACAGGTCTATAACCCCGAAGTAACGGCATATGAGGTATTCGACGAGAAGGGCAAATTCCTTGCCGTTTATTACGCAGACTTCCATCCGCGGGATGGTAAGCGTGGAGGCGCTTGGATGAATGATTTCCAACCGCAGTACATGGTGGGTAAGAAAGATCATCGCCCGCATATTGTCAATGTGATGAACTTCACCCGTCCGACCGCTGAGAAGCCGGCGCTCTTTACGTATGACGAAGTGCGCACATTCCTCCATGAGTTCGGTCATGGTCTGCATGGTATGCTCACCCGCTGCCAGTATTCCGCACAGAGCGGAACCAACGTGCCGCGTGACTTTGTGGAGCTGCCGAGCCAGTTCAACGAGAACTTCATCGACGAGAAAGAGTTCCTCGATACTTTTGCTAAACATTACAAGACCGGCGAGTCCCTGCCACAAGAACTGCTTGATAAGATGCACGCTTCGCAGACTTATCATGCTGCTTATTCCTGCGTACGTCAGCTCAGCTTCGGATATCTCGATATGGCTTGGCACACCTTGGATAAACCTTTCGAAGTGAACGAGACCATCGGTACCCTGGAGTCTGTTTGCCGTTTTAGCGACGAAGCGATGGCGCAGGTACAAGTTGTTCCGACCGTTCCGGGAACCCAGATGGCTACTGCGTTCACCCATATCTTCTCCGGTGGTTATGCAGCAGGCTATTATAGCTATAAGTGGTCCGAACTCCTCGACGCTGACGCGTTCTCTGTATTCAAAGAGGCACAGAAGAAGAACGGCTCTATCTTCGATAAGAAAGCTGCGAAACGTTTCCGCGAGAATGTGTTAGAGAAGGGTGGTACCGAGCGCGCGATGGACTTGTATGTCCGTTTCCGCCAAGGCGAACCCACTATCAACGCCCTCCTCGAGCGCGATGGTATCAAAGCGCAGGAGATTAAGTGATATAAGCGTTATAGCGTGAAACTAAATCCCGCCTCTCGAAAGAGAAGGCGGGATTTATATAGTTAAGAGGTCCTTTTTAAAAGCGAAAACAGCCGTCATCCCGACGTCTGTTTTTCTAAGGTATTAGTCTGTTTATTTAAGGTACAAAAAAGATTGGTCTAATTTCGTTGGACTTTGAATGACTACCCCTATTTTGCAAAGTAGACTTGTCATTTTTTAAATCCGGTGCAAAGGTACTGCTTTTTTTTTATATGACCAAATCTTTTTTTATGTTTTATAGCATATTTCTGCAAAAAATATCAAATTTTGCGAAAAAACGCATTTCTGCGCCCTAAAAAGTCAAATTCTGTCTAATTCTATCACTTCCAAGTTGTCAATTTTCGCTCCATCGATGGTGAAGCGTAACAGCGTTTGGCTAGGTTGCCATCCTTGCTTTCCTGCAGCCCCGGGATTCATGGTGAGAAATTTATAGAGCGGATCGTATTGGACTTTGAGAATATGGCTATGACCGCAAACGAAGAGATCAATGACATTTACCATTTGGTCATTTACCATTTTGTCATTCGTTTGAGCATTTTTGGCTTCCAAACTTTTACGGAACCAAGGAATGAGCCAAGGGTTGTAGTGCCCGGGATAGCCGCCAATATGGGTCATAAGGACATTAACCTCTTCTACGCGGAAACGGTAGAACTCAGGTAGCGAATACCGCACATCGCCGGAATCCATGTTTCCATAGACAGCCCGCGTGGGTTTGAACTCGCGAAGACGGCGTAAGACATCTTCGGAACCAATATCTCCGGCATGCCAAATCTCATCTACGTCCTTGAAATGCTCAAAGACGCGTTTGTCCAGTAAACCGTGGGTGTCAGATAGAAGGCCAATGCGAGTCATACCATTTACAATTTAGTCATTTACCATGTACCATTTATTTTCTTGTCATGTGATCTATCGTGACGATGGACGCAAGGATGGCGAGAGTGGAGATGGAGATAAAGAAGACTACATCGCGAAGATCTATCACTCCGCGGGAAAGGGAAGAGTAGTGGTCTTGGAGAAGCACCCAATAGAGGACAAAGCAAGTCAGCGTGCCGGAGATGAAACAGACGATCTGGCTTTTGCTGAACGTGGCACAGAGAAGACCGATTGCCATGAATGTTCCTGATAAAAGAATCAAGCCGATGAATGAACCCAAGAACGCGCCGCTGTCCAAATTACCCATCGGTTCTGCCATATAAGCCACTACGAAATAGTGAACAAAACAGGGTAACAAACCGATGAGGACTAAGGTCCATGCAGCAAAGTATTTGCCCAGCATAATACGCGTAAGGGAGACGGGTTTTGTGCGAATTAAGTCCCAAATACCCGATTGGCGTTCTTCGGATAGTAATCGCATCGTCAAAGTTGGACAGAGCAGCATGAATAGCCAAGGGCTTAATTGGAATAATCCGTCCACTTGGGCATACCCGGAATCAATGATGTTCCATTGACCCGGGATCACCCAAAGGAAGAGACTGATCGCCAATTGGTACAGACCTATTACTATATAGGCTATCGGCGTGGAGAAATAATATGAGAGTTCCTTACGGAACATAATTAAAAATTAAGAATTACGAATTAAAAATTACCAATTACGAATGTATTTATCTACGGAAATACTAATTTTTAATTTCTTTAACCGGCGTTTTGGGGAAGAAGATCCAGAAGGCGATGGCAACGACGAGGGCGAAACCAGCAAAGATATACCATGCTTCTTTCCAACCCGCCCAGATAGCCATCGGTTCAGTTTGGCTGATTACCAAGTCGTTCACGATAGCTTGTGCGGAAAGCGTACCGATAGTAGCTCCAAAACCGTTGGTCATCATCATAAACAGACCTTGTGCAGACGAACGCTGTGCTTCTTCGGTCTCCTGATCTACGTACAGTGCGCCGGAGATATTGAAGAAATCAAAGGCAAAGCCATAAACAATACAACTCAGCACGAAGAGAATAACACCCGGCATTCCCGGATCACCTGCTCCAAAGAACGCAAAGCGGAAGACCCACGCGAACATCGCCATGAGCATCACATTCTTGATACCGAACTTCTTGAGGAAGAACGGGATTGCCAAGATACATAGTGCTTCGCAGATCTGCGAGATAGAGATGAGGATGTTAGCGTGCTGAACACCAAAGGTGTTTGCGAACTCTTCGATAGCTCCAAACGAAGTGATAAAGGGGTTTGCGTATGAGTTAGTGACTTGCAGACACATACCGAGCATCATTGAGAAGATGAAGAAGAGTGCCATCTTCTTTTGTTTGAAAAGCGCAAAGGCTTTGAGGCCAAGGGCTTCCACGAGATCCACAGATCCTTCTGTCTTATTGATTTCACAAGCCGGAAGGGTGAGCGAATAGGCAGCTAAGAGGATACTCAAACCACCGGAAACGACAAACTGCCAAGGAGTAGCTTGGAAGCCGAGCAAGTCAATACACCACATGGTCACAATGAAACCCACTGTTCCGAACACACGAATCGGCGGGAAGTCCTTAACGGTGTCCATCTTAGCTTTGACCAAGGCATTGAAAGCTACGGAGTTAGTAAGCGCGATGGTCGGCATAAAGAACGCTACGGAAATGGTATAAAGCGAGAAGAGGGTAGCAAACTGCACATCTGCTGCTGTATAAGCGTAGAGACCTGCGGCGCACATGAAGATACCCGCTAAGGCGTGGCAAAGACTAAGTGTCTTTTGCGCCTGAATCCAACGATCCGCCACAATACCCATTAACGCAGGCATGAAAAGGCTGACGATACCTTGGATGGAGTAGAACCATCCGATGTGCTGACCCATTCCTTGTTTGAAGAGGTAGGTTCCCATTGAGGTTAAGTACGCGCCCCACACAGCGAACTCCAAGAAGTTCATGACGATGAGGCGGATTTGAAGTGATCTGTTTTTCATATTGATTTGTTTTTGTTATTTACTAGTCTCTCTAGTCTCTCTAGTCTCTCTAGTATTCTAGAATTCCGAGGTGAAATGGAAGGTGATGTGTTTGTAGTCCTGTTGCGCCATGGAGAGGACGTACGCGGAGTCCGCCATGAAGACGTCGCGGCCTTCTTTGTCCGTAGCCATATACTGCGCTTTGCGTTTCTTGAACATATCGAGTTCGGCATCATCGTCGGACTCGATCCAGCAGGCTTTGTACATCTGGAGCGGTTGCCATTTGCACTTGGCTTGGTACTCGTGCTCAAGGCGGTATTGGATGACCTCGAACTGAAGTTGTCCCACCGTTCCGATGATCTTACGACCGTTGAGCTGGCTCACAAAGAGCTGCGCCACACCTTCGTCCATGAGTTGGTTGATACCCTTGTCAAGTTGTTTTTGCTTCATCGGATCGGCGTTGTCAATGTATTTGAACATCTCCGGCGAGAAGGACGGCAGACCCTTGAAATGCAAGTGTTCACCTGCGGTGAGCGTGTCTCCGATCTTGAAGTTACCGGTATCGGGCAGACCCACCACATCTCCTGCAAACGCTTCATCGACGGTCTCTTTCTTTTGCGCCATGAAGCAGGTCGGAGCGGCAAAACGCATCTGCTGGTCCTTGCGCACGTGATAATAATAGGTGTTGCGCAGGAACTTACCGGAGCAGATCTTGAAGAACGCGATACACGAGCGGTGGTTCGGATCCATGTTCGCATGGATCTTAAAGCAGAACGCTGTGAACTTATCTTCCATCGGTTCAACGGTGCGCTCTTCGGCGGTAACAGGAAGAGGCGAGGGTGCGTTTTCTACGAGAAAATCAAGGAGTTCTTGCACGCCGATGGTCTTGTATGCCGAGCCAAAGAAGACCGGTGCGAGGTCGCCGCGCAGGTATGCCTCTTTGTCAAACTCGGGATAGACGCCATCAATCATTTCGAGGTCTTCTTCCAGTTTCGGAGTAAGTCCTGACGGACGATTATTGAGTGCGAAGACGGACTCGAATTTCAGCCCTTGTCCGTTCGCCCATGTTACGGGCGTGCAATGAATACCGAGTTCTTTCTCCGCTTCGTCCATGAGATCGAACGGATCTTTACCCTCGCGGTCCATCTTGTTCATGAAAACCATGACGGGTGTTTTGCGCATTCGGCACACTTCCATGAGTCGGCGTGTCTGTGCTTCGACACCTTTGGCGGAGTCGATGACGACGATGGCTGAGTCCACGGCAGAAAGCGTACGGAAGGTGTCTTCCGCAAAGTCCTGGTGACCCGGTGTGTCGAGGATGTTGATGTGATGATCTGCGTAGTCAAAGCCCATGACGGACGTTGCTACGGAAATACCACGTTGTTTCTCAATCTCCATCCAATCCGAAGTGGCGGTTTTGCGGATCTTATTGGACTTGACTGCTCCGGCGACGTGAATAGCACCTCCGTAGAGCAGGAGTTTCTCGGTCAAAGTCGTCTTACCGGCATCCGGGTGCGAGATGATCGCAAAAGTGCGACGTTTTAATATTTCGTTTTGATCAGCGGAGGGTAGCATTGAATTTCTCTTCGAATGTGGCCTTCAGCCGGTTCATAATATTCTCAATTTGGGTATCTTTGAGGGTGTTCTCTGCATCCTGAAGGATGAAGGAAAGGGCATAAGATTTCTTGCCTGCTTCGAGGTTCTTGCCCTCATAGACATCAAAGAGATAGACGTTCTTGAGCAGTTTCTTCTCGGTGCCAAAAGCAGCACGTGCGAGGTCTGCGAACTCAACGGATTTGTCCACGAGCAGCGCAAAGTCACGTTTCACCTCAGGATATTTGGGAAGGTCGTTGATAACTGCTTTGTATTGCTTGTTTTGTTTCAAGAGTTGGTTCCAGTCGAGGTCTGCATAATAGACTTCCTGGTCGATGTCAAAGGCTTTGAGTTGCTTGCGGTTGACGATGCCGATGTAGCCAAGCGCCTTGCCGTTAGCGGCTTTGAGGACGAGACCATCGGAGAAGAGTTCGTTCTCCAGACGCTCTACGGTCGTTTTGAAGAGATCGACTCCGAGACGCACGAGGATATTGTTCACATATGCGCGGAGCTGGTAGAACGTGGTTTTCTCTTCTTTGCGCACCCAAGTCTGTGCGGTTTTATTACCGGTGAGCCAAAGACCGATATGCGGTTCCTCGGAATACTCGACGAGCGAGTTCTCGGGGTTGTGCTCACGGGCAGCAGGATTTGCTTTATAGTGATAGCAGTTACCGAATTCGTAGAACTTGAGGTCGCTGTTCTTGCGGTTCGCGTTACGAGCGATGGACTCGAGTCCGCCGAAGAGCAAGGTCTGACGCATGACGCCCAGATCTTGGCTCAAGGGGTTCATGATCTTTACGCAGGTGTCGAGTGTCAGTTGGGTCAAAGGTTCGTAGTACGACACTTTGGTCAGCGAGTTATTGAGGATCTCGTTGAAACCCTGTGCGGTGAGTTGCTCCGCAATGCGGCGACGCAGTTTCTCGGGGTCGGGTTTGACGCCATACGCGAGGCTGGTGTTCAGTTTCTCCGGGAACTCAATGTTGTCGTAGCCGTAGATACGAAGGATGTCTTCCACCACGTCGCACTCGCGCTGTACGTCCACACGGTAGCGGGGAACTTCCAACTGCCAAGAGTCGCCAAGCTTGGCGACGATATTGATCTCCAATGCGCGGAGGATCGTTTCGATGGTGTCCTCACCGATGGCTTTACCGATGAGCGAGTTGACGCGATTGATATCAATAGTAACAGACCAGGGTTTAAGTAACTCCTGACTTGCAATATTGTCATGTATAGTTCCGACAAACTCTCCTCCGGCTAACTCTTGGATAAGCATTGCAGCACGTTTCAAAACATAAATCGTGTTGCAGGGGTCACAACCACGCTCGTAGCGGAATGAAGCATCGGTTTGGAGCTGGTGGCGACGACTCGTTTTGCGGATGGTGACTGGGTCGAAGTAAGCGGATTCCAAGAAGATGTTCTTGGTGTTTTCGGTCACACCGCTTTCGAGTCCTCCGAAGACACCGGCAATACACATGGCCTCTTCTTTGTTGGCGATCATGAGGTCGCGTGCGTCCATTTCACGTTCTACACCATCGAGGGTAACGAATTTCTCACCTTGGCGTGCGTAGCGGACATGGATCTCGTTGCCTTTGATCTTGTCGGCATCGAAGGCATGGAGCGCTTGACCCATCTCATGCAGCACGAAGTTTGTGACGTCCACGACGTTGTTAATCGGACGAAGACCGATGGAGAGCAGGCTGTTTTTCAACCATTCCGGCGATTCTTTTACTTCCACACCTTTGATGTACACGCCGGAATAACGCGGGGCTGCGTCCGGCGCTTCAACAATGACGGAGACAGGCGATTCGTTGACATCCGATTTGAACTCGTCCACAGAAGGTTTCGTGAGGGCGATGTCTTGTCCGTGCGCTTTGTAGTAAGCGTAGAGGTCGCGCGCTACACCGAAATGAGAAGCTGCGTCTGAACGGTTCGGCGTTATATCCACCTCGATGATTGTGTCATTCTCAATGTGGTAGTAGTCCGCCGCTTTCATGCCGACCGGTGTGTCAGCAGGCAGGACGATGATACCTGCATGGTCGGTGCCCACACCGATCTCATCTTCGGCACAGATCATACCGAAGGAGTCCTCGCCGCGCAGTTTGCCTTTCTTGATGGTAAAGGACTGATCGCCGTCATAGAGCACGGTTCCGATAGTAGCGACGATGACTTTCTGTCCGGCAGCTACGTTCGGTGCGCCGCAGACAATCGGCAGCGGTTCTGCCTCACCGATATTCACTTTGGTAATGTGCAAGTGGTCGGAATTAGGGTGGGGTTCACAGGTCAGCACTTCGCCTACAACAAGTCCTTTCAGCCCACCACGGATTGTTTCTTTCTCTTCCACGGTTCCTACCTCCAGACCGATGGAAGTTAAGATTTTTGCTACTGTCTCTGCATCATCTTTCAACGCAATGTAGCGTTTTAACCAATTATACGAAATATTCATGATTTTTGTTAATTTGCAAATTTCATGCAAAGGTACAACAAATATTTTATATTTGCAAATGGAGAGGGCTATTTTCTATATAAAGTTTTATTTTTTGAAAAAAAACACGCGCGTGCTTGCGTATATCAAAAAAAAGTATTACCTTTGCACGCTAATTTGAGTAAATATGGCTAAAATTGCTTTAATAACAGGTGTAACAGGACAGGACGGAAGTTATCTGTCGGAGTTTTTATTGGGTAAAGGATATGAGGTGCACGGTATTATCCGTCGTAGTTCAGTTGATTATCGAGAGCGTATTGCTCACTTGGAGGGCACGCCTCATTTTCACTTGCACTATGCCGATATGAGCGACTCGATGTCGCTAGTGAAGTTGGTCGGCAAAGTGCAGCCGGATGAGATCTATAACTTAGCTGCGCAGAGCCATGTGCAGGTGAGTTTTGATGCACCGGAGTTCACGGCAGATGTAGATGCCGTAGGCGTGCTGCGTATCTTGGAGGCTGTGCGTACGAACCATTTGGAGAAGAGTTGTAAGATCTATCAGGCTTCGACAAGTGAGTTGTACGGCAAAGTAGAGGAAGTGCCACAGAGCGAGACGACGCCGTTCCATCCGTATAGCCCGTACGCGGTGGCGAAACTGTATGGATATTGGATTATCAAGGAGTACCGCGAGGCGTACGATATGTTTTGCTGCTCGGGAATTCTCTTTAATCATGAGAGCGAGCGCCGCGGCGAGACGTTTGTGACAAGGAAGATCACACTCGCAGCAGCACGTATCGCGCAGGGCAAACAGAAATGTCTGTATTTGGGTAATCTGGACAGTTTGCGCGACTGGGGATATGCCAAAGATTATGTCGAGTGCATGTGGTTGATCTTGCAGCATAAGACGCCGGAGGATTTCGTGATTGCGACCGGTGTGCAGCACAGCGTGCGTGAGTTCGCTACCTTGGCGTTCAAGCACGCAGGTATCGAGCTCCGTTGGGAAGGTGAAGGAATAGAGGAGAAGGGAGTTAACGTTAAAACCGGCGATGTGGTTGTGGCGGTAAGTCCGGATTTCTATCGTCCGACGGATGTTGTGAATTTGTTGGGCGATCCAAGTAAAGCTAAGAGAGAGTTGGGTTGGAACCCGCAGACCACCAGTTTTGAGCAACTTGTAGAACTCATGGTGGCGCACGATATGAAGAAAGTGGCTGCCGATGATGCCGCTGCGGAGATACGCAAGGTGAACTTGGCGGAGTTTTTAGAGAAGGGAATAGACAAGTAAATATCGGCTTATCGTCATGGTAACGTGCCGTTGAGATCATAGTGAGCATACGATGAGCACCCATTGAGCATCCATTGAGCATCCATTGGAGGAAGGTGGAAGGAAGGTGGGAATGTAGTTGATAATTGAGAATTGACAATTGATAATTGAGAATTGACAATTGATAATTGAGAATTGACAATTGATAATTGAGAATTGAGAATTGAGAATGGAAAAGAATAGTAAAATATATGTAGCAGGACACCGGGGAATGGTGGGATCTGCGATTGTACGGGAACTGCAACGGCAGGGATACACGAATATCGTGACACGGACACACAAAGAATTGGATCTGTGTCGTCAAGAGGCTGTGGAGAAGTTCTTTGCAGAAGAGAAGCCTGAGTATGTGTTCCTTGCAGCTGCTAAAGTGGGCGGTATTGTGGCGAACCAGAATGCGTTAGCGGATTTCATGTACGATAACATGATTCTGGAGATGAATGTTATTCATGCCGCATGGAAGAACGGCGTTAAGAAATTGGAGTTCTTGGGCAGCAGTTGCATTTATCCGCGTATGGCGCCACAACCGATGACGGAGAGTTGTTTGTTAACCGGCGAGTTGGAGAAGACCAACGAGGCTTATGCGCTCGCGAAGATCAGCGGACTCAAATACTGCGAGTTTTTGAACCGTCAGTACGGAACGGATTACATCTCTGTTATGCCGACGAACCTCTATGGCCCGAACGATAACTACCATCCGGAGCACAGCCATGTGTTACCGGCGTTGATCAGACGTTTCCATGAGGCGAAAGTGAGCGGCGCAAAGAGTGTGACTTGTTGGGGAACAGGAAGTCCGCTGCGTGAGTTCTTGTATGTAGATGATTTGGCGAACCTGTGTGTGTTCCTTATGAATAACTACAGCGGCAACGAGACCGTCAATGCCGGAACAGGCAAGGAGTTGACCATCAAAGAATTAACGGAACTGGTGGCGAAAGTGATCGGTTATGAAGGAGAGATCGAGTGGGATAGTACACGACCGGATGGTACGCCGCGCAAACTGTTGGATGTGAGCAAAGCAACGAAGTTAGGGTGGACGTATAAGACCGAATTGGAAGATGGAATCCGGATGGCTTATAAGGACTTCCTCGAAAATCCCGTTCGTGCCGAACGATGATATTCGAAATTAAGAATTAAAAATTAAGAATTAAGAATTGAAAGATTTTACGCTGGACATATATCGGGCAATGTTGGAGGGATTGCAAAAACAAGGCTATGAGTTGATTTGCTATGCGGATTATTGTCGTAATTACGTAATTACGGAATCTCGGAATAACGAAAGTTCAGAATCTCGGAATAACGAAAAGCGGTTTGTAATCTTGCGGCACGATGTGGATGCAAAGCCGGAGAATAGTTTGAAGACGGCGCAGATAGAACATTCGTTGGGAGCGAAAGCAAGTTATTATTTTCGGACAGGCGAAAGCGGATGTTATAAGGGAAGTGCGATGTCTTTGCCGGAGAGTGTGCGTGCGATTGCGAAACTGGGGCATGAGATCGGGTATCATTACGAGGACATGAGTCTGTGCGGCGGAGAGTTTGATAAGGCATGGAGTCATTTCCAGACATGGTTGGCGTATTTTCGGCAGTATTATGCGGTGGAGACAATTTGTATGCACGGTGCGCCGACGAGTAAGTATGACAGCAAGGATGTTTGGCAGAAATATGACTACAAGACGCTCGGTATTATCGGCGAGCCGTATATGGATACCGATTTTAGCGATGTGTTCTACCTTACGGATACGGGGCGTTGCTGGGATGGTTACAAAGTGAGTGTGCGCGATAAGATAGAAGGCTATCAGGATGAATGGAGCGCAAGAGGTTTGGTTTGGCACACGACGCAGGATCTAATCAATGCGGTAGAGCAGGGGAAACTGCCGAGCCATGTGATGATTACTACTCACCCGCAGCGATGGACCAACAACAAGGCGGCATGGTGGAAAGAGTTGGTCATGCAGAATGCAAAGAATATAATAAAACGTATAATATTATGGACTAAATCGCCCAATATTGGTCGATAAAAATTAATAAGATGGATAAAAAATTAAATTTTGGGTTGATCGGAGCAGCAGGATATATCGCTCCGAGACACATTAAAGCGATTGCGGATACAGGTAATAACCTGTTGGTCGCTTATGACAAGTTTGACAGCGTGGGACGATTGGATAGTTCGTTTCCTGATTGTTCGTTCTTTACTGAGAATGAGCAGTTTGACCGTTTTTGCTCCAAACAAATGCGTACAGACAATCCCCTTCATTGGCTGTCCATCTGTACGCCGAACTACACGCACGATGCGTTCATTCGTTACGGTCTGCGTCTGGGCTGTAATGTGATTTGCGAGAAGCCGTTGGTGTTGAATCCGTATAATATCGACAACCTCGTGGAGTTGGAGAAGGAGACCGGACATCAAGCTTATACTATTCTGCAACTTCGTCTACACGACAAGATTCGTGCGCTGAAGGAGAAAGTGGCGAGCGGTCCGAAGGATAAGATTTATGACGTGGATTTGACTTATATCACGAGTCGCGGCAAATGGTATTACAGTTCATGGAAAGGCGATGTGCATAAGTCCGGCGGTATAGCTACTAACATCGGCGTGCATTTCTACGATATGCTGCAGTGGATCTTCGGTCCGGTGAAGCAGAATATCGTCCATGTGATGAGTTTTGACCGTGTGGCGGGTTATCTTGAGCTCGAGCGTGCGCGCGTGCGCTATTTCCTTAGTATAAATGCAGACTGTTTGCCGGCGAACGCTGTGCAAGGCGAGAAGAGGACTTATCGTACGTTGAGTATCGATGGCGAGGAGTTTGAGTTCAGCGCAGGATTTACGGAGTTGCATACCGAGAGTTACAAGCAGATTTTGGCAGGTAACGGTTTCCGTATCTCAGAGGCTCGTCCTTGCATCGAGACGGTAGCTCAGATTCGTCATTCAGAACCGATCGGTCTGGTGGGTGACTACCATCCGTTAGCTAAATTGCCATTAAGTCCGCATCCTTTCGGATGGGATGAGAAGAGATAAGTGTTTAATGTTTAATGTTTAATGTTTAATGTTTAAACTAAAAAACATATTATTTTTGGCGATAGTTGGCTTTGCGTTAGCGTCTTGTGTGACAGCGCGGAAAGTGAACTATATGCAGGAACCTGACAGACAGATTCCGAGTTACGCAGATACTTTAAGTTTCGAGGAGTACGAGCTGCGAATAGGCGACCGTTTGTATGTGTATATCTATTCGACCAACGAAGAGGTGATGAAAATGTATAACGCAGGTGGTGGTAGTTCGGCGCAAATGCGTCAACAGATGGGTTCGTCCGGCGGAGCGTACGGTTCGTACGACCTGTACACCTATTTGATTGACGATGAGGGAAATATCGATTTTCCGAGTATCGGCAAGGTGCACGTGAAGGGTAATACATTGCGTGAAGTGAAGCACAAGTTGGAGGCCGAGTTGAGTACGTTGGTCAAAGAGATGCCGGGTTACAGCAGTGTGTCCGTCGAGGTGAATATTGTCAATCGTTCGTTCTCTATCATCGGTGCGCAGAGCGGCAGGTACATGATCAACAAAGAGAAGATGACGATCTTTGAAGCATTGGCGATGGCTGGAGACCTGAGAGAGTTCAACAGCCGTAAGGAAATCAAGTTGGTACGCGAGAAGAACGGCGTGACGACGATTAAGACGTTTGATGTGCGTTCGAAAGACATCGTCAACTCGGAGTATTACTACATCGAGCCGAATGATATCATTTATATCCGTCAGATTCCGGGATATAGTTTCGGTATCAACCATGTGACGACGGTCATTGGTGTGACGGCAGCGACGATCTCGTTTGGCGTGTTCATCTATTCGATTGTTCAGACGGGTATCAACCACGTGCGTAAACACTACGGCGGAGGATCCAATTCATCAACTAATTCAGGGGAAGGAGGTAACCAATGAAAAAGATAACTATGCTGCTGTTGGGTTGCATTACCCTGTTGATGACGAGTTGTTACAGTCATCGGAATATCGGTTATCTGCAAGAACCGACGAAAGCGAACAAGATACCAGTGTATGACTCCGCGGCCTATGAGCCTTATCGAATCCGCGTGAATGATGAGATCATCTACCGTTTGGTGACGATGGATGAGACGTACAGTAAGATGTTAGGCGCAAATAATATATCGACTTACGGTCAGTATGCCAATTCGTATCGTGTTCATTCGGATGGAACGATCGATATTCCGTTCCTCAAACCGCTTAAGATACAAGGTCTGACGGAGATAGAGGCGCAGGATACATTGAAGGCTGCTTTCCGTGAGATTATCCCCGATGCGGATGTCAAATTAGCGCTGTATAACAAGTATTTCTCGGTGATCGGAGACGCTCATGCAGGTCAATATCATATCTACAAGGAGAAGTTAAATATCTTCCAAGCCTTGGCGATGACCGGCGATGTGATGAACACGGGTGACCGCAGACATATTCGGATTGTACGTCCGCGCGATGGCGGTCAGGAACCGGAAGTGTTGGAATTCGATATGCGTAGTAATACGATCATTGATTCGAAATACTATTATATCTATCCGAACGATGTGATTTATGTGGCGCGAACGAAGGACAGCTTCTATAAAGTGCCGAACTATGCAGGCTTTATCGGCTTGATAACAAGTTCAGTAGCCTTGCTGACGACAGTGTTGAACTATGTAGCATATATGTATAAATAAATATGGCAGATAATAACTATTACTACTCCCACGGAGGAAACAACTCCGCGTACATCCCCAGCGGCAATAATGCCTATGCTCCCGGCGGCAACAATGCGTATTATCATTCCGGTGGTAGCGCTTATGGAAACGCGTACTATCAGCCCGGCGGCAACCAGCATTATTACATGCAGGATCCGCAACAACAGAGGGACGATGAGGAAGATAGCTCAATGAACTTTAACCCATTAGAGTGGTTCTTTACCTTCCTACATTACTGGTATCTGTTCGTGATCGGAATAGCGATTGCGTTGGGTTTGGCGATGCTCAAGAATCGTCGTTGGATTCCGACTTATTACTCGCAAGGAACGATCGTGATCAAGGAGAACTTGGGGTATGGCGGTTCTAATTTTGCGTTGATGCAGGGTTTTGGTGTGGACGCAGGTTACAAGAACGTCAATAACCAGATGATTATGTTGGGTTCGTATGACCTGACAAGTCGTGTGGTTGATTCGCTCCCGTTCCTGAATGTGGAGTATATCACGCAGGGTCGATTCAAGACACGTCAGTTATACCGTCAAACGCCTATTTTGGTAGAGTACAAGCGTCTGGATCCTCGTGCGTATGGTGTTCAGTATCAGGTGAATTTTGAGAAGGATGGTACGCTCCATCTGTCCTCAGCCGATGAATCGGTCAGTCTGGATATCGATGCGCACTATGGTGAGCCAATCAGTTGCAACCTGTTCGATATCATTATTTGGCCGACCGAGTTGATGGTGAACTCCGGAAAAATCTATTTCCGATTCCGCAGTCATGAGAGTTTGGTGGACGAGTTCATGAGCCGTTTGCAGTTGTCCTTCGTGTCTGAAGGATCGACCGTTTTGGCACTTTCCTTGGTAAGTGAGACGCCGCAACGTGATTGTGAGTTCATCGATAAACTGGCTCAGATCTATTTGTTGCAGAACTTGGAGCAGAAGAATGAGGTAGCAGAGAGCTCTATCAAGTTTATCAATGAGCAGTTGGATAATTTGCAGTCCTCGTTGCAGGTGAGCGAAGGCGCGATGACCGATTTCCGTCAGGAGAACAAGATCGTCGATGTCAACACTTATGCCGGTCAGATCATGAGCTATTTGGCCACATACGACCAGCAAAAGATGGAGATGCGTCTGCGCGAGACGTACTTTGATTATCTGATCAATTATATCCATACCAGCATGGAGAGCGATGCAGTTATTATGCCTTCTACGATGGGTGTGACGGACGCTTCGCTGGTATCGCTGGTACAACAACTGAATGATCTTCGTATTCAGCGCGGAGAGTTGACGGAAAAGAACATCTATTATGCCAAGTACACCAAGGACATGGAGAATATCAAGACTTCGATTGAGGAGTTGGTGAACTCTATGCGCGCGGCGATGGAGATTGAGAAAGAAGACTTGCACAAACGTATCAGCGAGGCTGAATCGATGTTGAAGACGCTGCCTGAGAAAGAGTTGCAGATGGTAGCCATCGAGCGTAATTACCGCATTGATGATAACTACTACACTTTCTTCTTGCAAAAACGTGCGGAGGCTGAGATCCAGAAGGCATCGAACACGCCGGATAACAGTATTATGGATAAGGCGCGTACTACGGCTATTATGAACGCCAAGGCGAAGTCGAAGACCACAACGACTTATCTGGTGATTGGTTTCCTGATTCCGCTGTTGTTGATCGTTTTGAGTGAGTTGCTCAATAATAAGATCCGTTCACCGAGGGATGTTGTCAACCTCAAGGCTTTCCGTCTGATTGGAACCTTGCGACACGCCCGCAATCAGAACCCGACTTTAGTGCGTGCTTCGCCCCGATCGAGTTACGCGGAGATGCTCCGTGCTATCCGTACGCGTATGGAGTTCGTGCTCAAACGCAAATACGGCATGGTGATCTGTGTGACCTCTACGGAGTCCGGTGATGGTAAGACCTTCCTTTCTACGAACTTGGCTTCGCTGTACGGTATGACCGGAAAGAGAACTTTGTTAATCGACCTTGACTTGCGTAAACCTAACATTCACACGAAGTTAGGATTGGAGGGCGGTGACGGTATGTCCAACTTCTTGGTGGGCGATTGCGAGTTGAAGGATGCAAAGGTGGAGAACACACCATTCGGCTTTGATTTCTTCCGTGCCGGTACGATTCCGCCCAACCCGGGTGAGTTGATTCACTCCGATAAGTTGTCCAATACATTGGAAGACTTGCGTAAACAATATGATTTTATTGTCATCGATACATCGCCTATCGGTCTGGTGCCCGATGCATATGCCGTGATAGAACGTAGCGACCTGTGTCTGTTCGTTATCCGCTGTCTGCAAACGAATAAATCGTTCTGTAAGCAGACCTTGGAGCAAATGATTGAAGTGGTTGATAATATGGAGAAAGTGCAGATTGTGCTCTCCGATATTCCTACTGAAGGTCGTCACTCCTATGGTTCCGGTTATGGCTACGGTTATGGTGGTTACGGCGGTTACGGTTACGGTCACCTTGGTTATGGCGGTTATGGCGGTTACGGCTATGGTTACGGTCGCAGCAACAGTAACGCAAAGCGTTATGGTAAGCTTTACGGCAAGTTGTATGGTAAGTTCGCGAAAGACGATAAAGCATACCGCTCGTACTATTATTACCATCATGACGAGGATGACGAGGAGGCACAGAATGAGAATCCGTCCACTAACAATCAATCGACTAATGATCAATAATTCCGTGTATGCCGCAAGCTTTTGATAACGATAAATATATCCGCATTCAGTCGGAGCATATTCGCGAGCGCATAGCGCAGTTTGGCAACAAACTATACCTTGAGCTGGGAGGAAAACTCTTCGATGATATGCATGCCAGTCGTGTGCTGCCGGGCTTTTTGCCCGACAGCAAACTGCATATGCTCACGCAGTTACAGGATTCATTGGAGATTATTATCGTTATTTCCGCAGAAGACATAGAGCGTAACAAGGTGCGTCAAGATTTAGGAATTACCTATGACGAAGATGTGTTGAGGTTGCGCGAAGAGTTCATGAACCGCGGGTTTGTGGTGTCTTCGGTGGTGATTACGCACTATGCCGGTCAGCGTTCGGCAGATACGTATCGCCAGCGTTTGGAGCGCAAAGGGATAAGGGTATATTACCATTATATCATCGACGGCTATCCGCATAATGTGGAGTTGATTGCCTCGGAAGAGGGTTTTGGGCGCAATGAATATGTGGAGACCTCTCGTCCTTTGGTCATCGTTACGGCGCCAGGACCCGGGAGCGGTAAGATGGCTGTGTGTCTGAGTCAATTATATAATGAACACGCGCGCGGGAAAGATGCCGGGTATGCCAAGTTCGAGACATTCCCTGTATGGAACCTGCCGTTGAAGCATCCTCTGAACGTAGCCTACGAGGCTGCGACTGCGGATTTGCAGGACGTGAATATGATTGACCCCTTCCATCTGGAGGCTTATGGGAAGACGGCGGTGAACTATAACCGTGATGTAGAGATCTATCCGGTGTTAGAGGCGCTCTTTACGTCTATCTACGGCAAGAGTCCTTATCAATCGCCGACAGACATGGGCGTGAATATGGTAGGGTTCTGTATCAGCGACGATGAGGCGGTGCGAGAGGCAAGCAAGCAGGAGATCATCCGTCGGTATTTCCAAGCGCTATGTCATCTGGCTAACGGAGCATGTAATGATGCAGAGATAAAGAAATTAGCACTGTTGCAGCAACAGGTAGGTATTA
Organism: uncultured Bacteroidales bacterium; assembly: GCA_946406195.1. Lineage (GTDB taxonomy): Bacteria > Bacteroidota > Bacteroidia > Bacteroidales > Paludibacteraceae > Colicola. The sequence goes on along the minus strand of CAMJJT010000007.1, from coordinate 12,477 downwards.
CTACCGCTTATCGGCGGACGACCGTTGCGGCGCGTGAACGCAGGGCATTGACCGGTGCGTTGCATGATGGCGCTTTCTCTCACGCGGCGGCAATCGAATTACCGAACGGGAAGATTATTACGGCGGAGGCAGGTGATTTATTAGGGTCTTCTGCCGCCTTATTGCTGAATGCGATGAAAGAGTTGGCAGGCATTGATCATGCTGTGCGGCTCATACCGGAGAATATCATCGAACCGATCCAACAGACCAAGATCAATTATCTGCATGGTCAAAATCCCCGTTTGCATACCGATGAGGTGTTGGTGGCGCTCTCGGTGCTCTCTTTGCATGACGAGAATTGTAAAAAAGCATTGGAGACCCTTCCTCAACTGAAGGGATGTCAAGCGCACTCGACCGTCATGCTCAAGGAAGTTGATTGGCGAACATTTAAGAAATTAGGTATAGATTTAACAACCGATCCCGCAAAGAAATGATTGTGCCTCGTAGGGGCTAAGAAATAAATAGAAGAGAACTCGGGTGGAAATCCCGGACTGACCGGCAACTGTGATGGTCGAAGGACCTAAGTCAGATCGCTTCTGCTTTGCGAATGGAGCGTCCTCCAGGAATAGGACGAACCCATGATAAAAAGAATATTACTCATACTGTTTTTGGCACTTTGTGCGCCCTCCGTTTTCGCGATGAGCGATGCGGAGATGGATTCCTTGGATAGCCGCTTCCGGATAGAGGAGGTGGAGGTGACAGCACGTTCGCTGACGAAAGATGTGATTGTGCCGCAGACCTTGAAAGGCGCCGAGTTGCAACGATTGAACGCCCTTTCGGTGGCCGACGCTTTGCGCTATTTCTCCGGCGTGCAACTGAAGGATTATGGCGGAGTGGGGGGTATCAAGACGATTAACATCCGCTCTATGGGAAGCCAGCACACGGCGGTTTATTATAACGGCGTGCAGTTAGGCAACGCCCAGAACGGGCAGGTGGACTTAGGACGTTTCTCGCTCGATAACATGGAGCAGATCCAGCTTTTTAATGGTCAGAAATCCGATATCTTCCAATCCGCACGTGAGTTTGGTTCGGCTGGAAATATCTATCTCACGACTCGTAAGCCGTATTTCAAAGAGAACGAGCGCGTACATGTGCGTGCTCAAATGCGGTTTGGGTCTTTTGCCTTGGCTAATCCTACGATTGGTGTGGATGTGAAGTTGAAAGAATCGCTCTCGCTGACGGTGGATGCGGAGTATGTCTATTCGGATGGCAAGTATCCTTTCCGCTATCGTCGAGTGTTGCCTTCCGGCGAGACAGCGTATGACACTACGGCGGTGCGTCAGAACGGAGACGTCAATGCCGTGCGAGCGGAGGTAGGATTGCATCATTATTATCGTACGACGGGCTTTTGGCGCGTACACGCATATAATTATTGGAGTGAACGAGGGGTTCCCGGAGCGATTGTCAATAATGTGTGGCGAAACGGCGAGCGGCTTTGGGATAGGAATACTTTTGTGCAAGCCGAATGGCAGGACGAGTGGTTTAACCGTTGGAGTACGCGGCTTTTGGCGAAGTATGCCAATGATTACACCCATTATCAGAACTATGACAAGCGTCTGCTGCCTTCCAATAACGAATATGTGCAACAAGAGGTGTATGTCTCCCTTGCCAATAAGGTAAGAATCTTCAATTGGTGGGATGCATCGCTGGCGTATGATTACCAATATAATGCTCTCAATAGAGCCAATTTGTTGGTAGAGGCGGCGCCGGAGAATTTTAGCCGTCATAGCCATTGGCTATCGGCTGCTACAGCGCTGAATATCAAGGAATACCTCCGGATACAAGCCTCCGTCCTGATGACTTCAATTGGCAATTCTCAATTGTCCAATGACAAATATAAATTCACTCCGGGTGCATTTTTGTCTTTTAGACCTTATCCGGCGATTGATTTGAGTGTCAATGCTTTCTATAAGCAGAGTTACCGTTACCCGACCTTCAATGACCTCTATTATACGGATTTGGGCAATGCGTCTCTTCGTCCGGAGTTGGCACGCCAACATTCGGTGGAGATTGCCTATCGTTTGTCTAATCGCAAAGGATTAAGGACCAGCGACTTCGGTTATGAAATCGCGGCAAACCTCTCTTATTATTACAACCGCGTGACGGATAAGATCATCGCTTATCCCAAGGGTCAGCAGTTCCGATGGACGATGCTCAATCTGGGCGAAGTGAAGATACACGGCGTGGATGCAAAAACCGATTTGTCCTTCTACCTGCCGCTGGATTTTACACTCCGTACACGACTCAATTATACCTATCAAAAAGCCATAGATGTCACCAATCCCAACGATTCCTATTATGGGCATCAGATACCTTATATTCCTTGGCATAGCGGCAGTGTGGTGGTAGGGCTGGATTGGAAGTCGCGGCGAGGCGATCACTATGGGCTGAACTACTCCTTCATCTATACCGGAGAGCGGTATAGCCAGCAGGAGAACACGATCTATAACTATGTGCAGCCTTGGTACACCCATGATCTCTCTATCTATGGAGAATGGGCAATCAAACCGGTATGGTTGAAAGCGAATTTTGAATTGAACAACATGCTCGGGCAGGATTACGAGGTAATCCAGAACTACCCGATGCCTAAACAAAACGTACGATGCACGTTAGCAGTAAAATATTGAGAATAAAGAATATCGACCGCTTCGCTCAAAGAGTAAAGACAAGTATGTATTATGCGATGCATTTCTGTCTTTGTTCCTTATTCCTTACTCTTTATTCCTGTCGCGGAGACGAGGTGATCTATCCCACCATCGGGACGAAAGTCACGGATGAGGTGCGCGAGGGTGGAGTGTATGTCCTCTGCGAAGGGAATATGGGTTCCAACAAAGCTCGGCTGGACTACATGAACCTTGCTACAGGGACCTATTACGCCAATTGGTACGGCTCGCAGAACCCTACTCAGATGAAGGAATTGGGCGATGTAGGCAATGATATACAGCAGTATGGCGGAAAACTCTATGCCGTTATCAATTGTTCGCACAAGGTGGAGGTGATGGACCTTCAGGCGCGACATATAGCGAAGATAGACATCCCTAACTGCCGCTACCTCGCATTTAGCGGAGGGAAGATGTACGTCTCTGCCTATGTCGGTTCGGTGGCGAATCCTGAACTATTAGGTTCGGTCTTTGAGGTTGATACCGCTTCGTTGGCTATAGAACGCGAAGTGAAGGTAGGTCATCAACCGGACGAACTATGTGTCCTCGGTGACAAACTATATGTCGTCAACTCCGGCGGTTATCTCACCAACCGCTATGACTCAACGATCTCGGTCATTGACCTGCAATCCTTTACGGAGGTTCGGAAAATCAACGTAGGGCTTAATCCTACACGTATTCGTAAGGATGAACATCAACGTCTCTGGGTGGCTTGTCAGGGTAATTACGGAGCGGTCAAACCGCAATTGGTTGTGCTCGATAACGAAGAGGTTATTCGTCGTATTCCCACTCCCTGCGCAAATATGTCTATCTTAGGCTCGACGGTCTATATCATCAATAACGAGACCAACACCATCCAATCTATCAATTCTCAATTATCAATTATCAACTATCAATTATCAACTCCCTTCGAGCACCCTTACGGTCTCTTGGCAACAGAAGATGCGCTCTATATAGCCGATGCTAAGAACTATGTCTCCTCCGGTATTCTCTATTGTTTTGATTATTCCGGACATGAACGATGGAGGGCTTATACAGGCGATATTCCCGGGCATTTATGCTTAGTCACCGGCGAATATGACGCCCATGAGGATACCATTTCGCCTACACCTTCAACCTATTCTCCTTATATCGCCCGCGTCTATGAATACCTGCCGGCGATGGGCCAGTTTGTGAACATTTTGCCGAAGTATGAAGAGGGTGATGATGCTATGGATATGTGTCTCAAATGCGAGGAGGCTATCGCTGATAATGCCGGTGGATTGGTTTCGTTAGGAGGGTGGGGCGGTTATATCACTTTTGGTTTTGACCATCCCGTGGAGAACCTGCCCGGAAAGGATATACAGATCCTCGGAAATGCTTTTTATATGACGGGCAGCACGGAGTACGGCAGTTCGGAGCCGGGCATTGTGCTCGTCAGCCGCGATGAGAACGGAAATGGTGTGCCCGATGATGTATGGTATGAATTGAAGGGCTCGGAGTATGATAACCCGACCACCGTTCATTCCTATACCAAAACCTATACCCGCGAGGGAGACACACTGCAAAATCCGTTCCATAAACAACCCTATTACCCGCAGTGGATAGAGGCGGACGAAATGACCTTTACCGGCACTCGATTGGCGCCCTTGTCGGAGCAGATAGCAGGTCAAAATGTACAGCGAATCCTTGATTTCGGCTATGTGGATAATAAACCCAATAAAGATAAAGAGGGTACGTCTTTTGACCTCTCTTGGGCGGTAGATGCAGCCGGAGAACCGGTTCACCTGCCTTCCGTGGACTTCATCCGCGTCTATAACGCTGCCGATGAAATCTTGCCCCAAACAGGCGAACTCAGCACCGAGATCAACGGCGCAATCGATTTGCATATAGAACAATAGTGCGAACAACACTTATATTAACTCTTTTATTAACAATTAAAAACAAGAAAAAATGAAAAAAAGTTTTTTATTTGTAGCAGTCTTGGCGATGACCTTTGCTGCTTGTAACAAGAACGAGCCGGAAAAAACACTCGCTGTAGCTGATTTTGAGAACATCAACCTTGCCTCTGAGAGAGTTTACCACATGACGGAGAGTGGTACATTCGAGAGCGGTGATTTCCTTTTCCAGCAAGAAGTACAGGATTATGGAGGAGGTGCTATTTATTATATGGGAAACATTGTTTCCTCTAAAACCTCCAATGAGTACAAAGGCGATTATCAGAACGATATGTCGGCATGCGGTGGTGCGCATACAGGTGATAAATTCGTCGTTTGGACTATTTCGTATTCCGGTTTAGACTCTATTTTCCTCAAAGAGGCGGCAGTGGTTCCGGGATTCTATGTAAACAACACACCGTGGGTTGTAGCTGGTATTAAGAATGGGGACGGTATGTCGGATGACGGAGGAAAACCGTTTGGCGAGAACGACTTTTTCACACTCACAGTACATGGGTCTTTGAATGGGAAGACTGTGAATAATGAGGTGACAGTAGAGTTGGCAAAAGGTACATCGTATATTAAGGATTGGACTTACGTGGATCTTCGTTCGTTGGGTAAAGTAGATGCTATCAAGTTCAGTCTGTCCGGATCCAAAAAGAATGATTACGGCTTGACTACTCCGGCTTATTTCGCAATGGATGATTTCGGTGCAACGAAATAATAGCCCAATAACTGACTAAAAAGGAAAAAGCGCTCAAACTGCGCTTTTTCTCTTTTTTTCTTGCATATATGCAAAAAAAGCACTACCTTTGCACTCGCAAAGAGATGAAAATTATACACAACATCTATAATCGCTTATGAAAAATAACATTTTTGCAGGCGCTTTGATCGCCTTGGGCCTCTTTTTTGGAGGACTCTTTATTTACTGCGGAATCAGCAAGTTTGCTTCTAAAGACCGCGCTGTCTCTGTCAAAGGACTCAGTACGCGTGAAGTGGAAGCTGACTACGCCGTTTGGCCGCTTTCATATGGTTGGAACGGCAATGATCTGCCCGCGCTCTATGACCAATTGGAGCGTGTCACAGCGCGTGTTAAGAAACATCTGATAGCGCTCGGATTTGAGGAGAGTGATATCCGTCAGGGCTCCATCTCTGTCTCCGATAATTGGTCGGATTATTACGGCAATCATCGTCCGGAATACAAGTACACCCTTTCCACTTCGCTGATCGTATCGACGGACAAGGTGCAATTAGTGGTAGCCAGCCAAGGCAAAGAGGCGGAACTGCTCAAAGAGGGTATTATCGTCAAATCTGAGAAATGGAACCTTGATTACCAATTCAACGGTCTGCCCGAACTCAAACCTTCCATGATCGAAGAGGCAACGCAGAATGCACGCGCTGTGGCGCAGAAATTCGCCGATGATGCACAGTGCTCCTTGGGTTCTATCCGTAAAGCAAGCCAAGGTCAGTTCTCCATCGAGTCCGATGAATACCAACCTTGGATCAAACGAGTTCGCGTTGTTACGACGGTCGATTATTTCCTCGATTAATCAGAATAAACCGAGTCTTCTGATCAGCCTGAGAACGCAGGTTGGAATCAGCAGTATGATGAAACACAGTACCCGCCAGAAGATGGTGGGTATTGTTGCTTTACTGCATCCCCAAAACAGCGCCCGTAACGCACGGCGAACCAGCATCTTAGGAGAAGCGATGATCCCTAAACACTTGCCGGTTTTGGTCACCCAATTGGGAATGGAGAACAGCCCGGTATCCACCGCACCGGGGCTCACATCGGTCACATGAACGCCGTAGGTACACAACTCGATATGCAACGCCCGCGTGAAATGGGAAAGGAATGCCTTCGTACTGCCGTAGGTCCCTAATCGCTGCGCCGCCATTTTGCTTGTCACGGAGCACACATTGAGGATATAGCCCTTCCTACGCGCTTTCATCTCTTGTCCGAAGAGGTAACAAAGCATCGCCGGCGTGTACATATGCAGATTCATGATAAGACCCGTGAACGCCTCGCTGTCGTCAAGGATATCTTTGTCGTGATAGACTCCGGCGTTGTTCACCAGCACCTCCACTTCTATCCCTTCCGCACGTGTGTATTCATATAGTTCGCGCGCGGAGTCCTGTTTCCCGAGGTCCATCTGCAAGGGAATCACCTCTAATCCACTCACCCCTTTATCCTCTAATCCCTTTATCTCTTCTGCGGCTTCGTTGATCTCCTTTACATTGCTGACGATGAGTAAGTTATAACCTCTTTTCGCTAACTGTTTGGCAAACTCCAAACCTATTCCTGACGATGCTCCCGTCACTAAGGCAAAATGATTTTTCATATTTTCTTTTTATAATCGGCTGCAAAATTACAAAGAATTTTCCATATCTGCAAAATTTTTTGTAAAAATTTATTTGCATATCTCAAAAATTATTTGTACCTTTGCACTCGTATTATGCAACCCTCCGTTCAAACCGCCGCGGCGGAAATATTGAATATGGTTCATGCGTACATGCGCGAGAACCCTCAATCCGAACTCCACCGGTGCGGAAAAATGTTTGGTGTGCTTATCGTGGAGGATGGCTATCTTGCGGCGTTCTCCGCCAAACTCGATGGCTCATGGCATCATCCGGGTTTCGTTCCGCCGGTCTATGAACCTCAGCAACCGCCCGTTGGTGTCGGCAAAGACGAATCGAGACGCTTGCAAAAACTCCTTTTCGCCAACTATAACTTCGTCAACGGAAAAGGGGAAACGAAAAACCTCTTGGATATTTTCGCTAATCATAAACCCATTCTTCCGCCAGAAGAATATTTTGGCAATCCGTCAAACCGGCCTTCCCTCAATCCGTCATTCATCTCCCTTCCTCCTTCCGGTGCAGGCGATTGTTGTGCCCCAAAGCTTCTCCAATACGCCCTTACACACGGTCTCCGACCGGTTATGCTGGCTGAGTTCTGGATTGGCGCGCCGCCGAAGAATGAAATCCGTAGGGAAGGCGTTTTCTATCCTCCATGTTCCGGACGTTGTATGCCCATCCTCAAGCATATGCTGGAAGGGGTACAATGTGAGATTTTTGAGCCCGAAAGGACGAAGAATAATCTGCGCGAGGAGGATATAGAAAGGCTCTATGAAGATGAATGGCTTATGGTTGTCAATAAACCTGCCGGACTCCTTTCCGTCCCGGGAAAAGGAAATGAACCCTCCGCCCAGACCTTGCTCCGTGCCAAACCGGTGCATAGGCTGGATCAAGACACAGCCGGACTGCTCGTGCTTGCCAAAACGCCCGATGTTTATTCCGAACTCCAGTCTTATTTCCAGCGCAGAGACGTCCTCAAACGATACGAAGCGGTTGTCAAACCGGCATGCCCCGAAACGATGACTCATCTCCTCAACCATCCGGAAGGAACGATCTCTCTTCCTCTGCTTCCGAATCCTTACGACAGGCCGCGCCAGATGGTGGACCGAGAGCATGGCAAACCCGCCATCACACGCTATCTCATTCGTTCGCAACGACCCGATGGAACGCTTTTCGTCCATTTCTATCCGCTCACCGGACGGACTCACCAACTTCGCGTACATGCCGCCCATCCGGACGGACTTAATGCGCCAATCGTCGGAGACCGCTTGTATGGCGAGGGAACGGACTTGATGCTGCTTGCGGCGGAAATCTCTTTCCCGCACCCGGTCACGCAGCAATTAATGCACTTTTCCCTCCATCCTTTGGTGCAATAATACCGTTCTTCCATCGTTCCTTCATTTTGCCTTATATTCGAAGAAAAAATCAAAAAAGTGGCATAAACATTTGTTTATGTCATTTATTTTTTGTAACTTTGCGCCAAATTTGGCGCGAGAGATGAAATAAATATCAAAATCGCTCAATAAATGTCTGGAAATAGGAACTATATAAATAATTAATATACTATGAATCTTTCTGAATTAACCGACAAAATCTACGCAGAAGGCGTAGAAAAAGGCAACGCCGAAGCGCAACAGATTGTGGAGAAAGCGAACGCGAAGGCGGCCGACATTGTTGCAGAGGCTGAGAAAAAAGCAGCTGCTATCCTTGCTGATGCTGAGAGCAAAGCTGCTGACCTCGACAAGAAAACACGTGCCGAACTCAAGCTCTATGCCGAGCAATCCGTTAATGCGGTAAAAACTGAAATCACCAACCTCCTCTCCGACCAAATCGCTGCCGACAGCGTCAAAGCAGCTACTGCTGACGCAAAATTCATGCAGGGAGTGATCGCTAAACTGGCTGAGCAGATGGCGAAAGAAGGTGAAGTGCTCATCGAGGCAAAAGATGCTGAAGCGCTGAAGAAATACTTCTCCGCTAACGCGAAAGCACTCCTCGAGAAAGGTGTGAAGATTGCAGAAGTAAAAGGCATCAAAACGGACTTCACCATTCAGCCGGCGAAGGGCGGTTACAAACTCGCCTTTGGGGACGCTGAGTTCATCGCATACTTCAAGGAAATGCTTCGTCCGCAACTTGTAGAGGAACTCTTCTAAAATCGTACATCGTACATTTGTAAATCGTACATCTCATGACTTATGAGTATTTATTAGCGGGATTGCCGGAACTGAAGGCAGGTTCAGATTCTCCGATAAGTTTGGAGAAACTGGACGAGTTGCTGGATGAACAGCTCTCGCAGAAAGATAAGCAACTATTGGACTTGCTGCGTGCGCCGATGAACGAAGAGACGCTGGAGCAAGGTCTCAAGGCCAAGAACCGCTTTATTCGCGACTGGTTCGGTTTTAATCAGGATATGAACAATGTGCTCGTGGCGCAAATATGCCGCAAGCACGGCTTCGATGTCAAGACCCAGATCGTCGGAGAAGGTGAAGTGGCGGAGCAGCTCCGCATGCACACCTCTCAAAAGGACTTCGGTCTGAACGAGCTGCCGGGTGACTACCAGCCGATCCTTGCTCTCGCGCAGATTGAGGACCTCATGCAACGTGAGAAAGCCCAAGATGCTATCCGTTTTGAGTGGCTCCAAGACCGCACGGAGTTTGATTTCTTCTCCCCCGAAATGGTCTTCGCCTATTACCTCGAAGCCCTCATGCTCCATCGCTGGTCTATCCTCACCATCGAAGAAGGCGAGAAAATCTTCCGTGACATGGTCGCTGACATGAAGAAAGGGGTAAATCTTGACGCGTAATTTGGTCAAATGATTAAATGACCAAATAAATGACTAAATTGTAAATGATAAAATCGTAAATAACTTTATGACTACTGGAAAAGTTAAAGGAATTATTGCCAACTTGGTAACCGTCGCAGTTGACGGTCCGGTTGCGCAAAACGAAATTTGCTACATCTACGTCGGCGAGACCAAACTGATGGCGGAGGTCATCAAGGTCATTGGCGCTAACGTATATGCGCAGGTGTTCGAATCCACTCGTGGCCTCAAAGTGGGCAACAAAGTGGAGTTTACTGGACACATGTTGGAGGTGACGCTCGGTCCCGGTCTGCTCAGCCGTAACTACGACGGTCTGCAGAACGACCTTGACAAGCTCACCGGCGTGTTCCTCAAACGTGGTGAGTACAACTTCCCGCTCGATGAGCAGAAGAAATGGTCCTTCACCCCTATCGCCAAAGTTGGCGATAAAGTAGAAGCCGCTGCTTGGCTCGGAGAAGTGGATGAGAACCACCAGCCGCACAAGATCATGGTACCTTTCGTTTTCGAAGGCACTTACACCGTGAAGTCTATCGCCAAAGCAGGCGAATACACCATCAACGAAGTGATGGCGGTTCTGACCGATGCGGATGGTATTGATCACGAAGTGACCATGGTTCAGAAATGGCCGGTGAAGAAAGCGATTCTTGCGTACCGCGAGAAACCGCGTCCCTTCAAACTGCTCGAAACAGGTGTGCGTACTATCGACACCGCGAACCCGCTTTGCGAGGGTGGTACTGGTTTTATTCCGGGTCCGTTCGGAACGGGTAAGACCGTTCTCCAGCACGCAATCTCCAAACAAGCCGAAGCGGATATCGTAATCATCGCTGCCTGCGGTGAGCGTGCCAACGAGGTAGTAGAGACCTTCACTGAGTTCCCCGAACTCGATGACCCGCACACGGGCCGTAAGCTTATGGAGCGTACCATCATCATCGCCAACACCTCGAACATGCCTGTCGCATCCCGCGAGGCGTCCGTTTATACGTCCATGACGATCGCTGAGTACTATCGTTCGATGGGTCTGCGTGTCCTCCTCATGGCGGACTCCACTTCCCGTTGGGCACAAGCACTCCGTGAGATGTCTAACCGTCTGGAGGAGCTTCCGGGACAGGATGCTTTCCCGATGGACCTCTCTGCAATCATCGGAGCCTTCTATGCACGCGCAGGTTACGTGTACCTTAATAATGGAGCTACAGGTTCCGTTACTTTCCTCGGAACCGTTTCGCCTGCCGGTGGTAACCTCAAAGAGCCGGTTACCGAAGGTACGAAGAAAGTGGCACGTTGCTTCTATGCCTTGGAGCAGGCTCGTGCCGACCGCAAGCGTTACCCGGCTGTGAACCCCATTGACTCGTACTCCAAATATGTGGAATACCCTGAGTTTGAGGAGTATATCTCCGGCTTGATTGACAAAAACTGGTTGCCGATGGTGAACGACATGAAGACGTACCTGCAGCGCGGTAAAGAGATACAGGAGCAGATTAACATCCTTGGTGACGACGGTGTGCCGGTAGATTACCACGAGGCGTTCTGGAAATCCGAAGTGATTGACTTCGTCATCCTCCAGCAGGATGCCTTCGATAAGATCGACGCCGTTTGTCCGCTCGAGCGCCAGCAGTACATGCTTCACCTCGTCATGGACATCTGCAAACACGACTACGATTTCGATAACTTCCTCGATGTCATCGATTACTTCAAGCGCGTCATCAACCTCTGCAAGCAGATGAACTATTGTGAGTTCCATTCTGCAGAGTTCGAGGACTACCGCAAGAAACTCGACGCCCTCTTGGCAGAGAAACAGATCGCTGCGTAAATCGTAAATTTGTACAATCGTAAATAAATCGTACATCGTACATCGTTAAATCGTAAATTATTATGGCTAAAGCATTTCAAAAGATATATACGCAGATTACTGCAATTACAAAAGCGACCTGTTCGCTGAAAGCCGAAGGAGTGGGTAACGATGAACTCGCTACCGTCAACGGCAAACTCGCACAGGTAGTAAAAATCATCGGTGACGAGGTGACGCTGCAGGTGTTCCAGGGTACCGAAGGTATTCCGACTAACGCAGAAGTAGTGTTCCTTGGCAAAGCACCGAGCCTCAAAGTGTCCGACCAACTCGCAGGACGTTTCTTCAATGCGTACGGCGACCCGATTGATGGCGGACCGGCTATCGAAGGCAAAGAGGTTGAGATCGGTGGTCCTTCAGTGAACCCCGTTCGTCGTAAACAACCGTCAGAGCTCATCGCTACCGGTATTGCAGGTATTGACCTGAACAACACCCTCGTTTCCGGACAGAAGATCCCGTTCTTCGCAGATCCGGATCAGCCGTACAACCAAGTGATGGCAAACGTAGCACTCCGCGCAGAGGCAGACAAGATCATCCTCGGCGGTATGGGTCTGACCAACGATGACTACCTCTATTTCAAGAACGTCTTTACCAACGCCGGCGTGCTCGATCACATCATCTCGTTCGTCAACACGACCGAGAACCCGCCGGTAGAACGACTCCTTATTCCGGATATGGCATTGACGGCAGCCGAGTATTTCGCAGTTGAGAAACACGAGAAAGTGCTCGTCCTCTTGACCGACATGACGCTCTATGCCGACGCACTTGCTATCGTCTCCAACCGTATGGACCAGATTCCTTCCAAGGACTCTATGCCGGGTTCGCTCTATTCCGACCTCGCGAAGA
>CAMJJT010000006.1 GCA_946406195.1 uncultured Bacteroidales bacterium | reverse complement strand
AGTGGCTCTGCAAAAAGGGTCGTTTAATTTGAGCCAGGGGGTTAAAAACCTTTGCGGGTGCAAAGGTACGGTTTTTTTGCGAGATATGCAAGAAAAAAAAGGAAAAAAAATGAACCGATATTTGCATACATGCAAAATTTGTTGTAAAATCTATACGCTTACAAGAACAAGGACGCAGGCTCAAACCTTGGTAATACCGACGTAGGCGAGGAGGATGAGGTTCATCATCAGCGCATAGATGATAGCAGGGATGGCGATGAGCTCATTATTGAAAATGAGCGGACTACAAGCGATAGTGATTGCCTGCGCGGCATTCTGCATACCAATCTCGATGACGAGCGTGCGGCGTTCCTTGGTGGTGAGACGAAGTGTCCATGCCAAGAGTGCTCCGCAGCCTGTGGTAGCAAGAATGAGCACCGTCATGGTCAGCCCCAAAGAGGCGAACTCGGTGATGATCGTCTGTTTATGCTGGAAGAAAAAGACGGTCACTAAGAGCACCAAGCCCGGCATAGCAATACGTTTGAGGACATTATGGATCTTCTGCGCCGCCTCGGATCGGAAGAGGTTCACTATGAATCCCACGGCAATAGGCACTACCATCAGCACCAGATTTTGTATCAGTAAGTTACCCACCGGCATATGAATACTGAGCCCGTCAAACTGCACACTCTCCATCACCCATGACATGATCAGGGGCAGGGTGAAGAGCGTGATAATACTGCTAAACGCCGTCAGAGTGACCGACAGCGCTACGTCGCCCTTCGCCAGCATTGAGAAGACATTACTCGAACTACCGCCCGGGCTGCACGCCACTAACATGATGCCGATGACGAAGAAAATTGAAAATTGAAAATTGAAAATTGAAAGGACTTGGATTAGCCCCCAAGCGATGAGGGGTAGGAGGATGATCTGCCCCACCAAACCGACCAGAACCGGTTTGGGGCGTTTGGCAATCAAAGCAAAATCCTGCGGTTGGAGCGTTAATCCCAAATCAAACATCAGCAGGGTAAGAATCGGAAGTACAATAAAAATAGGGTTCATGTGTCCTTTATCTTATCTACATCCTTTAAAGGCATTTTTGCCTATCTGTACGGATTCGGGGAAGAGGGGTGTGCGGAGGTTCTTACAATCCATAAATGCCTCAGCACCAATCGTTTGCAGGGAGTCGTTCCACTGCACCTCTTTGAGACTGCGGCATTGACTGAACGCCCCGTCTTCGATCGTCTTGAGGGCTTTGTTAAGACGGAGTGTGCGCACACTCACGCATTGCGCAAAAGCGTTCTTATCCAGCGATTGGAGGGATGCCGGCAGGGTGATGTCCTCCAGCATCTTGCACTCGAAAAACGCCCCTTCTTCAATCATATGAATATGGTCCACGAGGGCGATGGAACGGAGTTGCTGGCAGTTATGAAAAGCACGCACGCCGATCCGGAATGTACTGAGAGGGATATTGATTTTCTCCAGCGCGAGACAACCGTCCAGCGCCTCGTCACCAATCGCATATAATCCGTCCGGCAAGTCCAGCCGGTAGAGATGGGTGCAGCCTTGGAAAGTCTGCTTCGCCAGCGAATTGATGCCGGCAGGGATAGCCATTTTGCGGATCGCCGCACAACCGGCAAAAGCCTGTTCGCCGATGTAGGTGAGGGTAGGCGGCAGATCGACCGCTTCGAGCGCCGAACAGCCGGCAAAGACACCATCGTCTATTCGGCGCAGACGAGCCGGTAAGATGATCGTCTTGAGGGCGCGGCACATCAGGAAACAGGCACGCTCCAACACCTCTATCTGATCGCTCAGGACCTGCTCCTTGAGGTTGATACAGCCATAGAAAGCCCCTGCTCCAAGCCGCTTCAAGCCCTTGGGCAAAGTAGCCGATTTGAGTAATCCGCAGTTATAGAACGCGAAATTACCGACCTCCACCACCGTCTGAGGAATAACCACCTCCACGAGTCCCTCACATTGGTAGAAAGCAGCGGTAGGAATCGCGGTGACGGTCTCGGGGATCGTTACGGATTTGAGCATCTTACGGTTCGCAAATGCTCGCTCGGCAATCAAGCGGATGGGGATCTTGTTCTTGAAGATATATTTCGCCGGCAGGTCATTATTGGTAGCGATAAGGCAATCATCGATGATCAATGCGCCTTTCTTCCATTTCTTCTCGTTGAGATAGATTCCGGAACCCGTGAAAGCCTCCTCTCCGATAGAGGTGACGGAGAGAGGAATAATGATTTTCTGCAGGTTCTTGCAATCACGGAAGGTCTCATGGTCGATTCGGGTGATGGTCTGCGGCAGTTCGACACGTTGTAAGGTCTTGTTTCCCTTGAAAGCCCCGGCTGCGATGAGTCTGGCACTCTCCGGCACCACGAACCGCGGTTTGATGGTCTTGTCGGTAGCAATCAGGATAGAGTCGATCCATAGACAACCGTCCACCCAGTTCAACTTATTGAGATAGATTCCTGTGCCCTCGAAAGCCGAACGATAGACGCGTTCGATCGTCTTGGGGAGGACAACAGCCGTCAGGTTCTTACAGCCCTTGAAGGCATTTTCTCCGACAGCGGTGACGGTATAACGATTCTGCCCCGCGACAATCGTTTCGGGGATAAATAACTCGCCGGATGCCTTGGGATTAAGCGTTACTTCCGCCGTGAGACGGTTCTCATTGATGGTGTAATGAACATCCTGATACAGTGCATCTTGTGCGTTAGCGACTAATACGGCGACCAGTAACATCAAAGAGCAGGTCGCCCGCTTGAATAAAGAGCATTCCATTGTGTATAAATTTATGATTGATGATTGATGATTGATGATTTTCGATGGTGTCTATGCCGGTGGGCATATTAACCCCAAGGAGATAGAGGATCGCATTCTCGATGAGCTGTTTGCCGTCCTGCGTGAGATTGGCAGTGGAGTACTCGCTGACACCGATCATGACCATGCGTTGCGGCAGAATAGTACCATTACAGTCTGTGCCGGCGGGTATCTCCGCTACCGTCGTATAGGTGAGTTGCGAGATGGGAGATGCCAACGAAAGGACGCCCTCGGTATTCGTCCAAGCCGAGATAGCAGTGACGGCATTGGTATTGAGGGCAGAGAAGAGGGTCAGTTGTCCGTCTGTGACGGTCAGTCCTCTGAAAAGAGGGTGTTCGGGTTGGGTAACTGAAATAGCGAGGTCTTGGGTGTTCGTTGCCGTTCCCCATCCCCAAACGCCTGATTTGAGGAGAAAGGGTTTGAGGAGCACCATCGGTTTGTTATACCCCTTGAGCGGTGCAAAACCTGCAGCATCGCTTTTGGGCTTGCATCCCAAGACGATCACCTCGTACGGGCTATAATCTATTCCGGCATCCATGGCGTCGGTTTCCACGACCCAGAGGGAGTCGTTCGCGCGCAGATGACGGAGCAGCGCTTTGTCCTCGGCGGAACCCGGAATAGTGACGAAGGCGACGGCATGTGTGCCTTCGGGTTGCACCTCCGGCACGGTGTCTTCGGGGTCGGGTTGGTGTTCCTCCCCGGGGGCTTCGAAGCAGCCCAAGTCCGGCGCCAGACCGTTATAAGCGAGGTTCACATCGATGCCGGCATCTATCAGCGACGAGCCTTCCGCCAAGCGGAAGAGCGGCGTCTCGCTAAGCGAACCGTCCGAGGTGCGATAGAGAAGGAGCATCGTTGTGTCCAAGGACTGAAAATCTCCCTCCGTGACCGTCAAGCCATTCCAGCTGTTATGATCTATCGTTACTACCGTCTTGGATTTATAACTGTCACTGTTCTTTCCTTTGAAAGAGATACAGTTCTGAATGGTGTTCGTGCCGTAAGCGGTCGTGAAACCATAGTTGACGTCGTTGGCGTACGAGGTGTTGTTATAGATCCACATAGTGCCTCCGTTATTGTTCTGGTCAAAACCGCGGGCATTGTTTGCTACCGCGATACAATGGTGGATCAGAAGTTTATGGTCAGTGTAACCACCTCCCATCTTAAAGCCGTTTCCGTTTCCCTGACAGGGGTACTTTTCCAAGGTGATCGTGATGGTTTTTTTATAGCGGTCGATCATTTGTGTTCCGACTTTAGAATCAAACCACGCCTTATCGACACCCGTCGCACGCGGGTTCTGGGACATGTCGTATAAAGCAGGTCCGTTCTGGTAGCAAACACAGTTCTCAATGATGGTGTTGGTCGTACTCACGCGCTGGAAGAAATCCCAGCCGTCGTCGGAGTTGTTCCATGCGCGGCAAGAGATATAATGGTTTCCCGCTCCGGTAAACTGCTTGTCCGCAAAGCCGTCCGCGTTACCACCGAAGTTAGCGACACCTCCGTCACCCGTTGTCTTATAGTCGAAGTTATCATGACTATCCACATTGAGGATGATGTTGTTTCCGCCCTCTTTCATCTGACATCCCGTGTCCGCCGAACCATAGATATCGAGGTTCTCAAAGAGGTTGTCACTACCGTAGTTGATGAGGTTGTTCTTCCCCGAATAACGGAGCGTCATGTTCTTGAGATGGATATACATGCAAGTGTTCTTGATCTGCAGTCCTCTCGAACCGTACGCTGTGTTGCGGAAATCGAGGATAGCAGGGTACTTACCGCCCCGTGTGATCCCTTCGTAACCGGAGATGACGATGCGCTTGGAAGCCGAGCCGACGAGGTTGTTCACATCGGTAGTCATCAGGTCGTACTGCCCGCTGAAGAGGTAGAGTGTGTCTCCCGGGGCCTTCAGTTTATTGATTCCCGCTTTGAAAGCACAAGGGTTATTGAAACTTCCGTCACCTGTTCCGTCCGGCGAGGCGTAATAGGTTGCCGCGAAGTGACAAAGGGACAGCGTACAAAGTACCAAAGTGGTGATTATCTTTTTCATGATTTCAAAAAATGTGCGTGTAGTCGCATAAGGGTATATAAAATGATTATTTTTCCTTTGAAGGAAGCCTGTCGGGTTTTGGCCCGGAGCGTGCGCATAAGGAGTTGTTGCGCCTGTTTGTTAGGGCGTGACGTGGTGCTGTCGGGATTGAGCGTGTACCGATAGCCCGTATAAGGGATCATGCGGCACCGCAGGCCTCTTAGCCATAGATCGACCGACCAGATCACATCCTCGTAGATCATCCCTTCCTCAAAACGCATACCCTCTATGGCATCGCGTCGATAGAGCCGCATACAAGGTGAGGTGAACTGAAAAGGATGTGTCGGGAGTTTGGCATAAAGCCCTTTCCCTGCTTGGACACGCCTGTATCCGCTCTGTATATAGTCCACGTCCGCAAAAGAAGAGAGATGTCGGGTGCACCAATCCGGTTCAAGGGTATCGTCTGCATCCAAGAAAGCGATGTACTCCCCTTTGGCATGGGTCAAGCCTGTGTTTCGGGCAGCGGACTGTCCGGCATGCGTCTGCCGATAGACCTCCACCCGTTGATCCTGCTCCGCATAGCGCTGCGCGATCACCGGACAATGATCCGTACTGCCGTCATCGACGAGAATGATTTGCAGCTCTTTCTCGGTCTGATGCAGCAGGCTCTCGATGCAGGCACTCAGGTACGGCTCAGCGTTGTAAATAGGCACGATAAAACTGATCATATTGGTTCTCGCGTGAAAAATTTTCTCTATATCGGGTATGTTGACGGGTGAAAGATTGTTTCTTCCACTGCTCGTATTGATCCATGATAAACGCCTTGATAGCTTCTTTGTCATCGGTAGCTATACCGGCATTGGTGTATTGGATGAGTTCCGAGAGCGCCCCTTGATCGGACGGCACGCACAGAACCGGTTTCTCACATCCTAATGCCTCGTAGAACTTGGTTGTTAGCATGCCATGCGTATGGGTGTTGGTGAGCACTAACATGATTCCGCTGCGCCGGATAGTGTCCCCTAACCGATCGTGCGGAACGGGACGGTCTTGGGGTGTATGGAGGTCAATGAGGATTGGAGGATTTGAAGATTTGAAGATTTGATTTAGTTCCTCGATGGCTTGTTGCACGAGGGCAAGGGCAGGTTTCTGCCAATCGAACAGGGAACCTATATAGGTGATGGTAAACCGGTCGGTAGGGATGTTCTCCGGGTAGAACTGCGCGGCATCATAGCCGTTATAGATGGTAAAGACCGGTACGCTGTCAGACGTTAGATTCTTTATGAAGTCGGCGTGCCATGTAGAGACGGTGGTGATGGCGTTCGCTGCACGGAGGACCTTATTCCGCCGGCGAATATGTATCGCGCGATAGAGACGTCGGAAAGGCATGATCCAAGCCGACTGATGATGGTATTGGTATCGGGAGTCGTCCACCTGTTCGTCCAGATCTCGGATGTCGCAGATGAGCGGAACATTCAGGGCTTGGGCAATCCGCAGGCCCGCGCCTAAAGGAAAATCGCTGAACGCCGAACAGAGGACCAGATCGACCGGCTTCGCCTGATAGACCGCTGCGCCTGATAGATATTTTTTTGCAAAGGCGCGATTATGCCAATCGGTGAGGAGCGTCCAGACGGTCTTCATCAACCAATCGATCGTGCCGCCGCTATACATCGGGATCGTCACGATGGGGTAGGAGTGCACAAAATCCATGGTGCCGTACTGCTCTGTGAGTAACGTCACCTGATGTCCCTGCCGAACGAGGTAATCGCATAGATAACGCACACGAGGCAAGTAACCCGGGGCTGCCGGAGGATCAGAAAGGACCAATATGTTTTTCTTGTTCGTCATCGAAGCAGCGCCAAGATCTTGGTATAAAGGGACTTGTGATAGGTGTTGGGAGTGAGGTTGCTGTTATGCCATAAGAGGCACAAGTCACCATGGTGCATTTTCACTTTCTCTATCAGTCGCTCGCAGAGGAAATAAGCTTCGTCTTCGCTGAGGTTCATATAGTTCTCATTGCTCAGGGTGGTGTCCATGATGATGAGCGGATGTAGTACGAGGGAGGTCAGTTTATAGGTGGAGGGGTTGATCCATCGGACGGCACGGGTGGTCTGGAGCCGGAACCCTGCTTGGTCCGCAAAACCCATCGTGAAATCATCCGTATAACCGGCTTTGACCAAGTCTTTCATATGCCGGATAGAGGAGCGCAGGAAATGGGTCCGATAGAGGGTGCTGATGGGTTTGGCAGGCAGTTCTTGGTAATAACTGCCGTGTACGCCGAGTCGAGCGCCGCTCTTGAGTAACTGCTCTTTGAGATGCTTGAAATCGCGACCTTTCAGGCAGTATTGAGGGGCATCCAATCCTTTGCCGCGGGTCTGTTTGACGAAATAGATGCACTCGGCGTCTGGCACTTGGGAATCTTGTTCTATGAACCACGGGAAGGTGTAATAGGGGTCCTTGTGAATGTCCCTAATCGCGTCCAGCACCTCTTTCTTCTCTCCCCGTATAAGCCCCCCAAAAGCGGACCGGAAGGAACGATATTTGGAGATAGCATCGATGTCATGGGTGAGGTAGATATGTCCGAACCCGGGAGTAGGTAGTGGCAGGTTCAGCGCCTTCATCAGCACCCGTGCATGCTCGTCCAGCAGAGGTATCTGCATACGGTTATTATGCGCAAGGACGGAATAGCTCGCGATAAAACGGTCGTGCCTATCCCGCTCGGTGTTGAACGTCTCCTCGGCGCGCGAGATGAAGAAGAACGTGTTATAGACCATGTCCGTACGGATGATGGTTTTGCCCTTCGCCGGCTGCTCCACTTGCACTTTGTTCATGTCCGGCAAAACGATGCTGTTTCCCAATCGTCCGTTCGGCACAATCAGGACATCATGGTCCTCCAACTTCGTCAAATCTGCTGAGTACGCTACACGCTTGGCTGCCTCACTGTCTCCGTAACAGAGCCATGTGAGGATGTAATCGATGATGGTTTGTAGTTTGTCCGTTTTCATATTAAATTCGGGTGTTTAAGTCAATTTCTCAACTCTCACTCAGGATCTCCCACTCATACATCTTCTGCTCTATCTGGTGTTTAATTGATTCATATTTTTGAAAATTCTCCGGTGTCTGGTTAGCCGGTTCGGAGAGGATTGTTTCCATCTTCGCCTGTTCCTCTTCGAGCTGCGCTATCTGCTGCTCGGTCTCGGCAATCTGTTTCTCTTTCTTCCGTCTCTCCGCCGCGGCGGCTTTCTGGGCAGCGTAGTCGGTCGCTCCACTAGGAGAAATAGGATTCCTGGGATTCCTAGGAGAACTAGTTATTTCCAATTCCTGCAGGCTGTCAATCTTCTTGGCGCGCAGGAAATCATAGATACCGCCGAGGTGCTCTTTGACTCTTCCTCCACCGAACTCATACACTTTCTCCACGAGCCCGTTGAGAAAATCGCGGTCGTGCGAGACGCAGATAACCGTGCCGTTAAAATCCTGCAGGGCGGCCTTGAGCACATCTTTGGATTGCATGTCGAGGTGGTTGGTCGGCTCATCAAGGATGAGGAGGTTACAGGGCTCAAGGAGGAGCCGGATCATCGCCAGTCGGCTTCGCTCGCCGCCGGAGAGCACTTTCACTCTCTTCTCGCTCGCCTCGCCGCCGAACATAAACGCACCGAGGATGTCACGGATCTTCGTGCGGATGTCCCCTACCGCTACGTAATCAATCGTCTCAAAAACAGTGAGGTTCTCGTCCAGCAGTGCCGCTTGGTTCTGAGCGAAATAACCAATCTTGACGTTATGCCCGATCTTGAGTGTCCCCATGTAATCGAGTTGCCCCATGATACATTTGACGAGCGTGGATTTACCTTCGCCGTTCTTGCCCACGAACGCTACTTTCTCTCCTCTGCGGATGGTGAAAGTGACGTCATGGAAGACGTTATGCGCACCGAAATCCTTACGCAGATCCTCTACGATCAGCGGAAAATCACCGCTTCGCGGAGCAGGTGGAAAACGCAGGTTGAGACGGCTCGTGTCCTCCAAGTCCACCTCGAGGCGCTCGAGTTTCTCAAGCTGTTTGATGCGGCTCTGTACCTGTACCGCTTTGGTTGCTTTGTACCGGAACCGTTCAATGAAATCTTCGGTATCTTGGATCATCTTCTGCTGGTTCTGGTAGGCGCGGACCTGTTGTTCATGGCGCTCTTTGCGCAGCTCTACGAACCGGCTGTAATTGACGTTATAATCATAGATCCGCCCGAGGGTGATCTCTATCGTTCGCGTGCACACGTTATCAATGAACGCACGGTCATGGCTGACCATCAGCACGGCGGAAGGGCTGGTCTTGAGGAACTCTTCGAGCCATTGGATGGACTCGATATCGAGGTGGTTGGTAGGCTCGTCAAGTAGCAGCAGATCCGGATGAGACAAGAGGATCTTCGCTAACTCGATTCGCATTCGCCATCCGCCGGAGAACTCAGAACAGGGCCGCTCAAAATCCCGCCGCTCAAAACCGAGACCGATGACCGTCCTGTCCATCTCCGCAACAAAGACCGCTTCACTGATAGAATATTGACCGCTTTGCTGACGGAATACAGACATGACTTCTTCGCGGAGCGTGCGGTCGTCCTGAAAAAGCATTACCTGCGGCAGATAACCGATCGTCATGTCCGACTCTTTGGAGATCCGTCCGGCAGTAGGCTGGTATTCTCCGGCAATAAGACGCAGCAGAGTCGTCTTGCCGGCTCCGTTCTTACCCACCAGCGCAATCCGTTCCTTACGGTTGATAAGGAAAGTGATGTCATCCAGCACAGGGCGGGACGCAAACTCCATCGACAGGTGGTCAATTGTTAGCATGCTCCGAGGACATTTTCTTGTTAATAATATGCCATAACCACATGGTCAGCAAGGTCGCCAACCCGAAATCGGTGATCAGCAGCACCCAGAAGTTCCAGTTTCTGCCAAGGATAGCCAGACCGATAAAGAGAAGGCTCACCGTCAGCAGAATACAGGTCGTCTGGATATGATTGCGCCCCGTGCGGAGGATCAGATGGTGAATATGATTCTTATCCGCTGCGAAGGGAGAACGATGCTGCTTGATACGCGTGATGCTGACACGGATGGTATCGAAAATAGGAACGGTCATGACGCAGATAGCTACTGCCGGTGCAGCGTCCATATGGTATGCCTCCGGCACCAGATGGTGTGCGTTCTGCTCGCAGAAACGGAAGATGAATGCCGTCAGCAGGTAACCTAACAGCAGACTGCCCGAGTCGCCCATGAAAATCTTCTCGCGATGACCGAACACATTATAGATAAAGAACACAGCGAGGGCACCGATCATGCAAATGGCAAGGATAGACCAGCTCGTGGAGCCCACCAAGTGAAAATAGATCGCAAAAAAGAGGCAGTACAGGATCCCTAAACCACTCGCAAGACCGTCAATACCGTCAATCAGGTTCACCGCATTGATGATCGCTACTAACACAAAGAGTGACAGCAGATAACTGGGAATGACGTCAATCCCTTGAATGCCGAAGATACCGTGGAGATGGGTGATCCGAAGATCCCCGAAACCGATCAGAGCAATACCTGCAAGCGTCTCGCCTAAGAGCTTGGCAAGGGGTGTCAGGACAAGCACATCGTCTATGAAACCGATCGCCATGATGGCTCCGACGCCGATCAGAAAGAACTGATTATTAGCTATTTGGTCAAAATCAAACAGCACATAGGATAGCATCACGCTGAAGTATATATTCAGTCCGCCGATATTGGGTATCTCACCGGTGTGGCTCATACGTTTGTTAGGACGGACTACAAAGCCTTTTGCCTTGGCGATACGCACCACAACCGGCATACTAATGAGGCCGATCAGGAAACTGACCAATCCGATGAGGTAACTGTGTTGTAAAAAGAATTCTTTTATCATTGTGCATCTAATTGTTCGTAAATGGAGTTCTTGCTGATGAACTCAGGGACGATGTTCTTCATAAGGGTTACGGTGGTGAAGGGTTTGTCCAATTGACTCGTTTCAATGAGTTTGTTCACCTGTTTCTGTACTTGCTCATAGTCGAACTCACGCACTCGGGCAATCATGATCTTGTTGTGACTGGTAGGGATCGTCAGTTCTTTCTGGTTCAGCAGTTCTTCATATAGTTTCTCGCCCGGACGGAGACCCGTGAAGACGATGGAGATATCTTTCTCCGGAGTGTAGCCGGCTAACCGGATCATGTTTCTCGCCAAATCGATGATCTTCACCGGTTTGCCCATGTCGAAGATGAAGATCTCACCTCCTTCGCCCAAAGTGCCGGCTTCCATCACAAGGCAGCACGCCTCCGGGATGGTCATGAAATAACGGATGATCTCCGGATGGGTCACCGTCACCGGTCCTCCGGCGGCTATCTGTTTGCGGAAATAAGGAATGACCGAACCGTTGGAACCTAACACGTTGCCGAAACGGGTGGTGATGAACTTGGTGCAGTCTTTGTTCTCTGCGTGTAGTTTGCGGAAGAGTGACTGCACGTAAATCTCCGCAATCCTTTTGCTGGCACCCATGATGTTGGTAGGGTTGACCGCTTTGTCGGTGGAGATCATCACGAACCGTTGCACCCCGTATTTGACCGCCATGTCTGCCATGTTCTTTGTGCCTAAGACATTGGTTTGTATCGCTTCGTTAGGGAAACTCTCCATCAGCGGTACATGCTTATACGCCGCGGCATGATAGACTATGTCTGGACGCATCTCGTTGAAAATCTGCTCGATACGTGCGCGGTTACGGATGTCTGCGATGATGGGAATAAACCGGTTGTCAGGGAATTGTTTCTGGAGGTCGAGCGTCAGGTCGTGCAGCGGACTCTCCGCTATCTCCAGAAGAATCGTTACCTGTGGCTCGAAACGTTGTACCTGTCGCACTAACTCGCTGCCGATACTGCCCGCCGCTCCGCTGATCAGCACCACTTTCTTTTGGATAATCTGCCGCACGTTCTCCGTGTTGATGTCGATCTGGGGACGCTCCAACAAATCCTCAATGCGGATAGCATCAATCCGTCCGATCCGCTGGGCGTCGATATCGTTCGTGTTGTCGAACTGGGTGAAATAGGGAGTGGTCAGGATGCGGATGTTATGGTCGATGAAGACTTGCAGATCTCGGGACGGCTCTATCTCGCGCATCTTGATAGGCGAGATAATCACATGGTGAATATTACGTGCCGCCATCCATTCAAATAGTTTCTTGTCTAACGTCCTGACGTTCAGACCTGCCAGTTCATAGGAATGTCTCTCCTTGGGTCCGGCGATGAAGCCGACAGGACGGTACGGAGTGTTTCCCGCCGCGCGTAGCATCTTAGCGATGGCTATGCCTGCAGTCTGTGTGCCGTAGATCATCACACGCGGGGTACCTCTCTCGTCCGATAGGATCTCGCTTAATGTCTTCACGCCGACACGCAGCGTGAACAGGAGTACAAACGCAATAGGCAGGTAGATCAGCAGCAGGGTATTGAGAATCGGGTGTTGGCCCGTATAGTACTGCATCGCGCTGTTGAATAGCAACAAGGCTACCGATGTTGTCACGTTCGCCAGCAGAATCTTGATGGTATCGATGAACGTGGAATAACGCAGGATACCGGTGTATGTATGGAAGATACCAAAAGCCAGTATCTGTACGCAGATGATCACCATGTACTGCTTCCAAAGCGGCCAGACGAATTGTGCGATCATCTTGTAGTCAAAAATGCCGCTTCCTATCCATGTGCAGAGCCAAAAGGCGATCGTACACAGTAATATATCCAATAGCAATACTCCCCAACGGGGCAGGTAGTCGGATTGCGCTTTCAAATGAAATAATCTCATGGTTTATGGATCAATTTGGCAAGGAACTTGCCGGTATAACTCTTCTCACATTGTGCGATCTCTTCGGGCGTGCCGGCGCAAACGACCTCTCCGCCTTCTTCACCTCCCTCAGGACCCAGATCAATCACATGGTCCGCTGCCAAAATGACAGCAGGGTTATGCTCAATGATGATGACCGTGTGACCTTTGCTAATCAGCCTGTTCAGCGCCTTCAGCAGCACTTCTACATCGCGGTGGTGCAGACCCGTGGTAGGCTCGTCAAAGACAAAAATGGTCGGGTTGTTCTCCTCTTGCGCCAAGAAAGAAGCTAATTTCACACGCTGACTCTCACCGCCCGAGAGTGTACTGCTGCTCTGCCCCAACTGCACGTAACCGATACCTACGTCCTGCAGCGGTTTGAGCCGCTTCACGATCTTCGCGCACTCAGGGTCCTCGCTGAAGAACTCCACCGCCTGATTGACGGTCATGCAGAGGATGTCGTAGATCGACTTGCCACGGTAATGGACATCCAAGATATCTTGCTTGAACCGCTTGCCGTGACATTGTTCGCATTCCAGCACCAAGTCCGCCATGAACTGCATCTCGATCGTGATCGTTCCTTCGCCCTGACAGGTCTCGCATCGTCCGCCCGGGGTGTTGAAACTGAAATGGGCCGGCGTCAGACCTAACTGTTTGGAAAGGGGCTGTTCAGCATAGAGACGCCTTATCTCGTCGTACGCCTTGAGGTAAGTAACAGGATTGCTGCGGCTCGAACGACTCAGCGGATTCTGGTCCACAAACTCAATATCATGCATCAAATGCAGGCTGCCTCGTAAGTGACCGAAATCACCTGTGTGTTCTGCAAAAACACCTCCGTAATGTTTCTTAAGGGCAGGGTAGAGCACCTTGCTTACCAGCGAACTCTTTCCGCTGCCGCTCACGCCCGTCACGACCGTCATCACATGTAGCGGAAAACGCACCGTGATATGTTTCAGGTTGTTCTCACAAGCCCCTTCCACCTCGATATAATTATTCCAATGCCTCCTTTGCGAAGGGATCGCAAAAGTGAACATCTCCGGTCGCGGCGTACCTTCATACACCACCTCTCCGCCGTGACGACCTGCCTCCGGACCTATCTCAATAATATGATCCGCGGCAGCAATGATGTCCTCGTCATGCTCCACCACCACGATCGTGTTGCCTAAATCCCGTAACTCGCGCAGCACATGAATCAGCCTTTCCGTGTCGCGAGGATGAAGACCGATAGACGGCTCGTCCAGTACATATAACGATCCTACCAGACTGCTTCCTAAGGATTTAGCGAGGCTGATTCGCTGACTCTCACCGCCCGAAAGCGTCGTGCATTGACGGTTGAGCGTCAGATAACTGAGACCTACGTCCTGCATGAACTGCAACCTGCTGTTGATCTCCTTCAGAATCATCTCCGCCGCTAACTGCTCCGTGTGGCTCAACTCGATATGGCGGAACCAATCCTGCAACTCCGATAGCGGCATCGAGCATAACGTCTGGATGTTCTTACCGCTTACAAAGACGTACTCCGCCTCTTTGCGCAGATGTAATCCGTGACAAACGGGACAGGTCGTCTTGCCTTTGTATCGGGCTAACATCACTTTGTATTGCAGCCGGTTGTACTGCTGGCTCTCCAACTCATGGAAGAACGCGTTCAGTCCTTGGAAATACTCGTTTCCGGTCCAAATCAAATGTTTTTGAGCCTGCGACAAAGCGTAGAAAGGCGTGTGGATCGGAAAATCAAACTTAGCGGCGTTATAGACTAAATCGTTCTGCCATTTGACCATTTTCTCGCTCTGCCAACAAGCGATAGCTCCTTCATACACCGATTTCGATTTGTCGGGCACCACCAAGTCCTCGTCAATACCCATCACAACGCCTACACCCTTGCACTCCGGACACGCGCCGATTGGGTTATTGAAGTCAAAAAGGTGCTCCGTTGGCTCCATGAACGAGATGCCGTCCGCTTCAAACCGCTCGGTAAAGACTTTTACTCTTGGTACATTGCCTATTTGTACTTGAATCTGACATTCGCCTTGCCCCTCGTAGAATGCCGTCTGCACGCTGTCGGCAAAGCGGTTACTCGTTGCCTGCTCATGATCCACGATGAGACGGTCCACTAACAAAAACGCTTCATGACCTTCTGCTTTCTCCCATGTTTTGTCGTCTAACCGAACGGCGTCGCCGTCAATGAAGAGACGGCTGAAACCCTGACTCTGCCAAAAAGCCAACTGATCTTGCATCGTCCTTCCTTCCGGTACGATGATCGGACTAAGCAGATACAATCGTGTGCCGACCGGTTGTTCCTCCATGTATTGCACTACGTCACGGATCGTGTTTCGCTTTACCTCTTCTCCGCTCACGGGCGAGTAGGTGTGACCTACGCGCGCGTACAATAATTTCAAATAGTCGTAAATCTCCGTCACCGTACCTACGGTCGAACGGGGATTCCTGCTCGTCACTTTCTGTTGGATAGCGATCGCAGGCGGAATACCTTCTATCTTCTCCACCTCCGGTTTTTGCATCCTTCCCATGAACTGCCGCGCGTAAGCGCTCAGACTCTCCACGTACCGTCGCTGACCTTCCGCATAAAGCGTGTCGAAAGCCAGCGAACTCTTTCCGCTGCCGCTCACGCCGGTGATCACCACCAATTTGTTGCGAGGTATATCTACCGTCACATGCTTCAAATTGTGTGTCTCCGCCCCTTCAATATGTATAAAATCTTCAATTCTCAATTCTCAATTTTTCTCCTCGCTTCTTCCCGAATTCTCAAGAATCGTTCATCCGTCGTGTCGCGCATAGCCGCACTCAGTTTAGGCACACGAATCGGTGTTCCCACAGGGATAATACTGGGATTAGGTAATTGTTCTTTGTTGGCAGCGTAGATATACGGCCAGTAGGCTTTGTTGCCGTAATGTTTCTTGGCTATCCATGCCAAACGGCTTCCTTCCGTAATCTCTTCTACCACCAATATATCCTCAAACGTCCACTCTTCTTCTGCTGGCTGATAGCTGACTTCTGAAGGCTGAACCCTATCCTCTCCCTTCCCTTCAGGGGAGGGCAGGGGAGAGGCTTCTACCTGCTCGCTTCTAACCTCTGTCTGCGGATTCACCAACTCATCGATCCATCCGCCCAACTGTTCACGTAGGAAGAAATACCCTCCTAATAATAACATCAGCAAAATCACCACGCATATCAACGTGTCCCGCATAAAATGGAATTCTTTCTTCGGTTTTTTAGGCTTCTCTGGCTCCTCCGGCTTTTCCGGCTCCATCGGTTTCTCCGGTACCTCCGGTTTCTCCGGCTCAACAACAGGTTCTGGCTCAACAACAGGTTCCGGCTCAACTACTTCCTCCTTTGTCCTTTGTCCATCGTCATTTGTACTTTGTACCTTGTCCCCTTGTCCCTTAATAGGTTTTTGCCCCAATTCGCCTAAGATATCTACGATCTCTTCTGCCTGCGCTCCGAGTTTCTTCAGTGGGTCAATCGGCTCATTCGCCTCGCTGACAGCAGACATCTGCCTACCTTCAATCAGCTCTTTCACACCTACTTCGGGCACAAAAGCAATCTTGTTGTACCCCTCGATGGTGATCTCCTCACCGGTACTCACATTCACGCTCTTACGCGGTGCCACGGCTTGTAACTTGAAAGTTCCCAAACCGTTCACTCTGACCTGCTTGTCGCTTTTGAGAGCCACTACCAACTGCTCGTTGAAAGCGTTCAGAAACGTGTTCGCTTCTTTCTCGCTTATGCCTGCACGCGACGCCAACGCACGCCGTAATTCGGTCCAACTAAGTTTATTATCTCCCATCGTTTAGATCTTTTTCAGTTCGTCTTTCATGTTGGCTACAGGCCGGAACACTAATTGGCTCTTACTCGGAACCACGCTCCGCTCACCCGTCCGCGGATGAACGATCACACGCTCTTTGCGTGCTTTCACTTCCAATGCACCTAAGCCTTGCATTTGAATGGATTTACCGGCCATCAGGTTCTCGCGAATGATGGCGTTAGTGGTACTCAGCATATGCTCCACGTCTTTTTTCTTCATTCCTGACGCGTTCGCAATGAGACCTATTAAATCTTTTGTTAACATATATCTCCGTATAAATCAAATTCTTCTGCCTTCGTGATCTTCACATCATATAAATGACCAATGACCAATGACAAATTACCAATGTTCTCAACGAGAACCTCGCAATCCACCTCCGGACTGTCGTATTGTGTCCTTCCGATGAGATACTCGCCTTCCTCTCGGTCGATGATCACCCGTTCTGTCTTGCCTACAAACCGCTGCATCAACTCTCCGCTTATCTCTTGCTGAATAGCCATCAGCTCCGCTGCCCGGGCTTCTTTCACCTCCTGCGGCACGTCGTCTTTATAATGTCGGTTGGCATATGTCCCTTCTTCGTCCGAATAGGCGAAGCATCCCATTCGGTCAAATCGCATCTCTTTCACCCACGCTTTCAACTCCTCAAAATCTTCCTCTGTCTCACCCGGATGACCTACTAACAGCGTCGTCCGGATACAAATACCCGGTACTTTCTCCCGAATCGTACGAATCAACGCATCTTGTTCCGCTCGGGTGATATGTCGCCGCATCAGACCCAACATATGATCCGTGCAATGTTGCAAAGCGATGTCAAGGTACTTGCACACGTTCTTATGCTTTGCCATCACCTCCAACAACCCTTCCGGAAAATCCGTCGGGTACGCATAGTGCAGTCGGATCCATTCCACACCCTCTATCTGTGCCATCCTATCCACCAGTTCCGGCAACAAATGCTTTCTTTCGACTTTTGACTTTCGACTTTCGACTAAATCCAGCCCATAACTACTCAGATCCTGTGCAATGACGTTAAACTCCTTCACCCCTTGACTAACGAGCCATTTCACTTCGTCCAAAATCTCCTCCATCGGCCGACTGGTATGTCTTCCCGTAATCAGCGGTATAGCGCAATACGAGCACATCCGGTTGCATCCCTCGCTTATCTTCAGATAAGCATAGTGATTCGGTGTCGTCAAATGTCTTTCATAACTCTGTACTCTCTCCCCACACCCGCCTAAGCGCGTGTCCTCGGGCAAAAACGTTCTTTTGCGGATGGGGAACGCAAAAGCACGAGTCCGGGGCAGGACGTTTTTTGACGAGGATAGAGCGCTTAAGAAATCTACCATCCCCATAAAATCAAACTTCCCATAGTACGCATCCACCTCCGGCAACTCCGCCTCCAGCTCCGCGCGATACCGTTCGCTCAAACATCCCATGACAATCAACTTCCTGAGCTTCCCTTTCTTCTTCCGTTCCGCCATCTGTAGGATCATGTTGATACTCTCCTCTTTGGCGTCTCCGATGAATCCGCAGGTATTGATCACGCACACTTCCCCTTTCGGTTCTTCGGGGTCATGCACACACGTCCATCCTGCCGCCTCTAACTGCCGCATCACCCGCTCTGCATCCACCAGATTCTTCGAGCATCCCAAAGTGATAAAATCAACTACGCCTTTTTGCATTTCAAAACATGTACATTGTACCTTCTTTATCTAAATAATAATGCTCGGATTGTGCATTGACAGGTCCAAAATTATATAAAATACCAACAGGCTTACCGCTTAACCGCATATAATTCCATAATTGTTGCCGATGTTCTGCCGTTAATTGCTCTACAGCTTTGCATTCCAAAATGATCTCATCATTTATCAAAAAATCCACAAAATGCTTGTGTTCAATCCGTTGCCCGTGATAGTTGATACTAAAATAGTATTCTTTTTGATAAGGGATTTCTTGTTCGTTAAATAAGATTTTCAGTCCGTCTTGGTACATATATTCATTCAAAAACGGTCCTAAATCTTTATGTATGGTCATGCAACATCCATTCACGGCATAGCATTTCTTTTTGAGTCCTTCAATCCACTCAGGATGCGTATCGATTACCCGTTTCAAAGTATATTGCATATCCCTTCAAATTTTTATCAATATAAACCAAAATTATCTATGCCGACAATTTTATCTATATATACCAAATTTTGGTGTCAGCTACGAATTTTATCTATGTTTATCGCTGCGAAAGCGTATAGTTTGCTATTTAAGCAGCTCTGCTGCTGCGGATTTGGCATTTAGGGGGCGCTGGAAGCTCGCTTACGAGCGCGCCCTAAAGGGCAAGTACGCTCAAGGCCGCGTAGGCCGGAATAGCAAACTATTCCTTTCGCAGTATAAATCTCTGTTTATGTTCTTCAATCACTCGAAAATCAATTCCCAAGATCGCAATGGAACTTCAGCCGTACCAACCGCACATGCATCTCGTCGTAGTAATCCTCGCCTAACTCCTCCATCGCTTTCTTGATGTTATCGTCATCCGCGTTCTTGAAATAATCGTATATCTCCTCCTCCTCATCGGGGTCCACTACCTCCTGAATAAAGTAATTGATATTGATCTTCGTGCCGCTGAAAACGATTGCCTCCAGTTCGTCCATCATCTCTTCCATGGACATACCGTTGCTCTCCGCGAGGTCGTCCAGATCCACACGCCGGTCGATAGCTTGAATGATCTGTTTCTTACGCGTACTCTTCTTCGCTACCGTGCGGATACGCATGTCATCCGGACGAATGATCTCGTTCTCGTCCACGTACTCCTTAATAACGCGAAGGAACTCATCGCCGTACCGTTTGGCTTTCGCTACACCCACACCCGGGATCAGCAGCAACTCATCCATCGTGATCGGATAAGTCGTCGCCATCGCTTCCAGACTCGGGTCTTGGAAAATGACGAACGGCGGTACATCGTTTTTCTTCGCTACTTTGCGGCGAATATCTTTCAAGATCGAGTACAGCACCTCATCCGCTGCCGCGCACGTCGCAGCAGCACCTTCCATCATCTCATCATCCTCGTCGTGTACCTCAATCGGCACCTCGAACTTACCCGGTTTGCGAATGAATTTCGTACCATCTTTGGTCAACTTCAAATCGCCGTACGAATCTACATCCTTCGTGATCATGCCTACCAACAGCGCCTGACGCAGGATAGCGTGTAACGTGCTCTCCTCCTCATCGCTTGCAGCACCGAAGTTCTCCAACTCGTCGTGGTGATAACTCATCACTTCGGCTGTCTGGTTGCCGTGCAGGATATCTACGATATGCTCGGCTTTGTGATGCTCGTTCACCTGTTGGATGGTCTCCAGCGCGATCTGCAGCAACTCACTCGCATCTACCTGTTTATAGGTCTTCCGGCAGTTATCGCAGTTACCGCATTTCTCCTCCGTATATTCCTCGCCGAAATAGTGCAGCAGCAGTTTCCGCCGGCAAATCGTGCTCTCCGCGTAACTCTGCGTCTCAAACAACAACTGGTTGCCGATACCTATCTCTTTCGGCGTCTTGTCTTTCTGGAATCGTCTCAGACGCTCGATGTCGTCCGGGCTGTAGAAACACAGACATATACCTTCTCCGCCATCACGGCCTGCACGACCTGTCTCTTGATAATATCCCTCCAAGCTCTTCGGGATGTCGTAATGGACCACAAACCGCACGTCCGGCTTGTCGATTCCCATACCGAAAGCGATGGTCGCTACGATCACCTGCACTTCCTCCATCAGGAACGCATCTTGGTTAGCACTACGCGTCGCAGCGTCCATGCCGGCATGGTACGGACGAGCGGATATACCGTTCACTTTCAGCACTTCCGCCAGATCTTCCACTTCCTTGCGCGCGAGACAATATACTATTCCGCTTTTTCCTTCCATTCCGCGGATGAACCGAACAAGATCCTTATCCACCTCTTCTGTCTTCGGACGTACTTCGTAATACAGGTTCGGACGGTTGAAACTGCTCTTGAAAACAGTAGCATCCAGCATCCCGAGGTTCTTCTGTATATCCTTCTGCACTTTCGGCGTAGCGGTGGCTGTCAACGCGATGATCGGCGCCTTGCCGATTCGCTGAACCATACTCCGGATCTGACTGTACTCCGGACGGAAATCATGACCCCACTCCGAGATACAATGCGCCTCATCTACGGCGTAAAAACTGATCTTCACGCCCTGCAAGAAATCCACGTTCTCTGTCTTCTGCAAACTCTCCGGCGCCAGATACAGCAACTTCGTCTTGCCTGACAGCACATCCTCTTTCACCGCAGCTATCTCCGGTCGGCTCAGACTCGAGTTGATGAAGTGTGCCACACCATCCTCCTCCGAGTAGTTACGCATCGCATCTACTTGGTTCTTCATCAGCGCAATCAGCGGAGAGATCACGATAGCCATACCATCCATGATCAACGATGGTAACTGGAAACAAAGACTCTTTCCGCCGCCCGTAGGCATCAGAACGAAAGTGTCTTTACCTTCCATCACGTTTCTAATGATGGCTTCCTGATTCCCTTTGAAGGTGTCAAAACCAAAATAGGTCTGCAGCGCCTTCACTAATTCTTCATGTGTTACATTCATATATTGTATATCTCAATTCTCAATTCCCTTTGTCTAACTCTCGGCATACATGCCGATCCACCATCGCTCTCCCCTTTGTCAAACTCTCGGCATACATGCCGAGCCTTGTCTATTTCTATTCCGCCGGATGTCATCCGGCATCTATCGACCAACGACCATCGACCATCGACCAACTGCCAATTTGGGCACAAAAGTACGAATAATTTTTTATATATGCAAGAGTAGAGTGATTTTTTTTGAAAAATAGTGCTTTTTTATGAATTTTCTCCTCCCCCGTCCACTCCCTTTCTGCTCCCTGTCTGCCGCCTGTCTGCCGCGTGGTCGCAATGGATGCTCAATGGATGCTCAATGGATGCTCAATGGGTGCTGAATATATGCTCATCATATACTCAGCCTCATCTCGCTTGTCTGTTCTAATAAATGAGGATTGATTTTCAGAAATCGACTGCAAAGGTACAACAATTTTTCCATATATGCAAATTTTCTTGACATTTTTATGCAAAACATGATTTTTTCTTTCATTTTCGTTTAATTCGCCGACCAATAAAAATCTGCGTAATCTGTGGACAATAAATTTTTGGCTCATTTTAGGACCTTTGGACTAACTTTATTTCTTAGATTATCTGCGCTTTATCTATGTTTATCGCTTTGGAAGCCTTCAAAATATAAATCTATGTTTATGTTCCTTAAATCCATCAAAAATTATAAAAAAATTCAAAAAAATGCACTATACTCTTGCACAATCCAAAAAAATGTTGTAATTTTGTGCCCGATTTTAGTCATGAGCATTTTATGCTATGGAGAAATAATCGTTTAAAGATTTATAAAATCACGCTTAAGCTTAATAGAAAAACACTATGCTGAATCGAAATCTAACATTTAGACAGCTTTTCAATCTGAGCTTCGGGTTCTTTGGAGTACAGATTGCTTATGCGCTTCAGAGCGCGAACATCTCCCGTATTTTTGCTACCCTTGGCGCTGATCCTCACACCCTGAGTTTCTTCTGGATCCTCCCGCCGCTGATGGGTATGATTGTGCAGCCGTTGGTAGGAAAGTACTCTGACAAGACTTGGAATAGTCTCGGTCGCCGCAAACCCTACTTGCTCGTGGGCGCGCTCATCGCGGTAGCGGTGATGCTTCTTCTTCCCAACGCCGGTAACTTCACTTTTACCCAGAGCCTCTTCTTGGGTTTGAACGCTGCCATGTGGTTTGGCTTGTTCAGCCTCATGTTCCTCGATACCTCTATTAACATCGCCATGCAGCCCTTCAAGATGATGGTCGGCGACATGGTCAATGAGGAGCAGAAGGGTACAGCTTATGCCATCCAGTCTGCTCTCTGTAACGCAGGCTCCGTGGTGGGCTATCTCTTCCCGATTTTCTTCACATGGATCGGTATTGCGAACACAGCGCCGGACGGTGTCATCCCTGATTCCGTTAAGTGGTCTTTCTACGCGGGCGCGTTAATCCTTATTCTTTGTTCCCTCTATACCTTCGCTACCGTCAAGGAACTCAATCCTCAGGAGTACGCCGAGTTCCATGGCATCAAAGAAAATAACAAATCTCAAATGTCAAATGACCAATCGGAGGAAGGTTTCATAACCTTGCTCCGTAAAGCTCCCTCCGCTTTCTGGACGGTCGGACTCGTGCAGTTCTTCTGCTGGGCGGCTTTCATGTATATGTGGACTTATTCGAACGGAGCTATCGCAGCTAACTGCTTCGGATGGGATGAGTTGGTAGCGAATGCATCGGAGGAGGCATTCCAGATCGCCGGTAACTGGGTCGGCGTAGTCTTCTGCGTACAAGCGGTTGGCTCGCTTGTCTGGGCGGCTTTCCTGCCCAAACTCGAACACTGGTTCGGTAATAAAGGTGCTTATGCTATTTCCCTCATCGTCGGTGCTATCGGCTTTATCTCCGTTTATTATGTTACCGACCAATACGTCCTCTGGCTCAGCTACGCCCTCATCGGTGCTGCTTGGGCGGCTATGCTGGCGTTGCCCTTCACGATTGTGACCAACGCTATCAAGGGTGGAAACATGGGATACTACCTCGGTTTGTTCAACTGCACGATCTGTATTCCGCAAATCGTTGCAGCTCTCTGCGGTGGTTTATTCCTTAAATATATATGCGCGCACGTACAAGCCGGTATGCTCGTCGTTGCGGGAGTCCTTCTCCTCCTCGGCGCTGCGTCTGTCTTCCTGATCAAAGAGAAAGAGTAACTATTACACTAGTTGACCAGTATACTAGTAGACCAGTAGACTAGTAGACCAGTAGACTAGTAGACCAGTAGACCAGTCGACTATCCCTCAGAAAAATAACTAACAAACTAAAATATCTATTTATGAAAAACAAATTACTTGTATCTGTATTCGCGGTGGTGATAGCCTCCTTGGCGTTCACTTCATGCGAATCCAAGTCTGACGCGATGGACGTCATGGATGACCTCATTAAGAGCACGATCCATAAGTCTGCACGCGGTCTTGCGAAGGTCGAGGGGCAGAACCTCACTATCGAAGAGTTCGAGTTCTTGGGCAACGTGAATGATGATCGGTTAGCATACCGTACCATCACTTACGGTAACGGAACCTATCGGGAGAAACAGGTGGATACCCTCCGCTATGAGTACGCTGGGTGGAATGAGAATCGTACAGCCTATTATCTGTTCGTCACTCCTTCTAACGGTGAACCTTACAAACTTACCTACCAAGGAAATGCACTCATTACTTCAGACCAGAAAACATATGGAGGTGAGAGCTCGAACAATGTAGCTCGTGTAGAGAAGTTTGAGGGTATCATCGCTACCTTCCCTAATGTAGCATGGGAAGGAACCTATGAGGCTGAGTTTGTGAGAGATAGTGTCTTTAGAGATTCTATCAGAACGAGGTTTATTCCGCCTATGACGTTTATCACGGATACTATTCAAATATTCGATCATATGGATACAATCAGTGCGGATACCACATGTCGTATCCGTTATGAGTTCTATCGTGATCTTGTTACGATGAAGAATACCGGATATGTTATCAAGAACGGAATACGTTCCCATTATGACCGCGAAAAGAAGCAGGCTATTATCGATGATGAGACCGAGTGGGAGTGCTCGTTTGAGTGGTTCTTCTCGAGTGTGTCTACGGATAAAAAATTCACCATCTCTGCAATTAGCAAGACGGAAGGTAAAGAGGATATGACTCTGAATATATCCGCTTATAATTTGGACGAAAGCGGCAAGCCATTTGTGTTTACCTTGGGTGGTATAACCTATAAGGCGGTTGATCTTCCTTAATCTGATAAATCTATTATCATAAATCATTTGCAACAATGAAACACAATAATTTTAATATCTTGCGTACTTTCTCAATCGCCTTCATGCTCATGATAGGTATGATGGCGTATGCCCAGACTAACGTACAGGGTACGGTTATTGACGCGGCTAACGGTGAACCGATTATCGGTGCATCTATTCTTGAAATAGGTACGACCAACGGTACGATTACCGATTTTGATGGTAATTTCGAAATCAAAGTAGCGAACGGAGCGAAACTCGCTATCTCTTACATGGGTTATAAAACCCAAGAGTTGGCTGCACAGCCGAAGATGGCGGTGAAGCTCGGCGAAGACTCTGAGTTGCTCGACGAAGTCGTTGTAGTTGGTTATGGTGTCGTTAAGAAAAACGATGCCACCGGTTCTGTAACGGCTATCAAACCCGATGATATGAATAAATCGCTTACTACTACCGCAACGGATATGTTGTCCGGTAAAATTGCTGGTGTGAATATCTCTACCAGCGGTGGTGCCCCGGGTGGTGGTGCTGAAATTCGTATCCGTGGTGGATCATCTCTGAACGCTTCCAATGCGCCGTTGATTGTCATCGACGGACTAGCAATGGATAATAATGGTATTCTTGGTGTATCGAACCCCTTGTCACTGGTGAACCCTGCTGATATTGAGACCTTTACCGTCCTCAAGGATGCTTCGGCTACCGCTATCTACGGTTCCCGTGCTTCCAACGGTGTCATCTTGATTACCACCAAGAAAGGTAAAGCAGGTCAGAAACTGAAAGTCACCTATGACGGTAACGTTTCGTTCGGTACTGTCCTCAAACATCTCCATGTGCTCGATGGTAATGAGCTCCGCGCTTATTCCTTGGCTTCCGGTCAGTCCGCGCAGGAGGCAGCTTACCTCATGAACGATAATGTGGATTGGTTTAACCAGATTTACCGCACCTCTATCTCTACCGACCATAACCTCTCTTTGACGGGTGGCTATAAGGATAAGAACGTAGATATGCCGTACCGTGCTTCGGTTGGTTATACCCTCAATAATGGTGCTGTGAAGGGCTCTCAAATGCAGCGTGTTACCGCTTCTTTGAACCTTAATCCTTCCTTCTTGGATAACCACTTGACTTTCAATCTCAATGCAAAGGGAATGTACATCTATAATGAGTACGAACCGGGTATCGCGGGCGCGTTCCTTGATAAAGATCCTACGCAGCCGATTTACTCTACAGGTGATTTGACCAATATCTATGGTGATCCCATTTACTGTGGTGAGACGAAAGACCATTACCAGTATTATTTGACCAAGGACGAACTCGATCAACACTGGGATGGTTTCTTCCAGCCCCTCTATACTTCTGAAGCTGAGAAGGGTCCGTATGATGATACTAACTGGATGTATAAATTGCAAGGAAGTGCCAACCCCTTGGCAAAACTCAAACATCAGTCCAATACTTCCAAAGCCGGTCAGTTCGTCGGAAATCTGGAGGCTACCTATAAAGTACATGGATTCGAAGACCTTGTGCTTCATGCTAATTTCGGTGCTGACTATTCCTTTGCTAAGCAGACCTATATTAACAATATGTTAGGTACGGAAAGCCATTATACCGGGTGGAATGGTAGTGAGCAGAAGATGAAATACAATCTCCAGTTCAACTGCTTTGCACAATACGGACATGATTGGGAAGATGTAGGACAACACTTCGATGCAATGGTCGGTTATGAGTGGCAGCATTTCTACAACGACTATAAAAAGCGTGGTAATGGTATTTTCCCGATGACCTATGAAGGTAAGGCGGGTGAACCCGGTGGTGCAGCTTATCCGGAAGTTGGTTCGGGTAAAGGTGAAAACTACCTTGTTTCCTTCTTCGGTCGTGTGAACTGGTGGGGATGGAACCAAATCGGTGTTACTGCTACCCTCCGTGGAGATGGTTCAAGCCGTTTTGCTAAAAATCATCGTTGGGGTATTTTCCCATCTGTTGCGCTTAGCTGGAAGATCAAAGAGTCCTTCATGAAAGATGTGAACTGGCTCAATGACCTCAAACTCCGTCTCAGTTATGGTATCACCGGACAGCAGGAGGGTATCGGAGACTATGGTTATATGCCGACTTACACCCAGACGAAGGGACATACCTCCTATTATCCGGTGGGTGGAGAAAACTATGCTACCGAAGACCTGAATACCGCTATCTTGGAAAAAGTATATGATAGTGAAGGTAATTTGCTCTATATCTCTGATCGTCCCGAAGGATACAACCCTGACGTAACATGGGAGAAAACCACTACCTACAACGTTGGTCTCGATTATGCGTTCCTCAATAACCGTATTACCGGTTCTATTGACTATTATTTCCGTAAAACGACCGACCTGCTTAATAACAGAGACGTCCCGATGGGTACCAACTATCGTAAACGCGTAATGTCGAATATTGGTTCACTCCAGAACCAAGGTGTTGAGTTCTCTATCAATGCGGTTATCTTGGATTATGGCAAACGATTCAAATGGGATCTGGGCTATAACGTAACTTGGAATGAAAACAAGATTACCAAACTCAATGGTGTTGATCCTATGGTAGATGGTGGTGGTAAAGGTGGTATAGGCCTTGGCGGTGGTAGCTTTATTACCCAATACGCAGTTGGTTATGCTACCGACATCTTCTATCTCTACGAGGCGAAAAAAGGTGTCAAAGAGGATGGTTCTACCTATTGGTACATCGTGGATCAGCAAAAAGAAGGAGAAGAAGGATATGGCGTAATTGATGTGAAGGATAAGGTGTTGAAACATAGTCCTATCGCACCGGTTACCATGGGATTCCAGATGAAGTTCCAATTCTATGGATTTGACCTCGGTATGTCCTTCCGCGCAAATATCGGTAACTACGTATTCAATAACGTGATTTCTACACGTCTTGCAAATGTGCCTATCGGTTCTTTGTCACGTAGTAAATATTTCTCTACCGTTCCGGTGGATGTATTCAATACGTATTACAAAGATGGATATATAGACAAAATCTATAATGCTGCTGGCGTAGATATTTCTTCTCAAGCAGATTATAGTATCACAGATCGTTTCTTGGAGAACGCTTCGTTCTTGCGTTGCGATAACATCACACTTGGTTATTCTTTCAACAAGGGAAAAGTTTCGGGTCGTGCATATTGCACCGTTTCGAACCCGTTTGTTATCACCAAATACTCGGGACTTGATCCTGAGGTTGGTAACGGTGGTGTAGATAGCTCCATCTATCCTCGTTCCATGACTACGGTGCTTGGTATTAACCTCCAATTCTAAAATATTGAATACTGATAACTGAAAAACTCATTTTATTATGAAAAGTTTTTTGAAAATAGCGGTTCTTGTAATGGCAGTAGCAGGTTTGTCGGCTTGCGTACAAGACCTTAATACAAAACCGATTGACCCTAACTCATCTACGTCCTTCAATCAGGATCGTATGTTCACCAAATGTTATTCTTGTTTGGCGGTAATTGGTCAATCTGTACCCGGAGATGACTCCGATGTGGAAGACTTGGATGCAGGTACGTCTGGCTTCTATCGTATGATTTGGTATTGTAATGATTTGACCTCTGATGAGGCGTGGTGGATTTGGAAGGATAAAGAACAACCCGATATCCTCGAAACTTCAGGGTGGAACGGAGAAACGAAATCAATTCCCGGTATCTATACCCGCTTGAATTTGGATGTGAAATATTGCAACCACTACCTCACTTATGCTTCGAAAGAAACCGATGAAGATAAGTATCGGTACGCTGAAGTGCGTTTCATCCGTGCTTTGCATTATTATTACCTTATGGATATGTTCCTCTATGCGCCGTTAATTACGACCGAGACCAATGAGTATCCCCATTTTGTGCCGCGTTATAAAATCTATGATTGGTTGGTACAGGAACTCAAAGACCTTATTGTAGAGCTTCCGGCGCAGCGTGTAAATAAATATCGTGTCGGTAAGGCTGCTGCACAATTACTCCTCGCGCGTATTTATCTCAATGCGGATGTATATAACAAATATAATCCGGAGTGGGCTGCCGGTTCAGCCTTGGAGGACGCTTTGGCAACTGCTACTGCTACGATTGAGGACAATAAAGGTATTCATGATTTGGTAACCGAGAGCATACAGGTTGACTCAGCTTTCTCCTACTCCGCTTACCAACGCCTCTTTATGGGCGACAACCATAGAGATGATGTGATCAAAGAATCCCTCCTCCAAATCTATCAAGATGGTATCTATTCGCAAAGTTATGCCAGCACGCTGTATCTGATTGCAGGTCCTCGTAACGCCGGGTTGAATGCGTGGGGTATTGAATCCGAGTGGCATGCGCTGCGTACTTCGCCTACTCTGATTGATAAGTTCCTTTCGCCTATGAATATCTCCCGTACAACGGCGACGGAGGAAATTGTCCTCGATGAGTTTAAAATGCCGGCAAGATTGCATGATGATCGGGCTATCTTCTGCTCTGATAGTATGAAT
Organism: uncultured Bacteroidales bacterium; assembly: GCA_946406195.1. GTDB lineage: Bacteria > Bacteroidota > Bacteroidia > Bacteroidales > Paludibacteraceae > Colicola. Next base: position 73,031 of record CAMJJT010000006.1, on the reverse strand, counting down.
ACTGGCGATAAATTCTTGTTGAGTGGACCGATGGGTTTAGGAGAAAATAAAAACTTCTTTGAATCGTGGGGTGGTATGAAGTTTACCGGCGTTTATTCAGAATATAGACCGAGCGAATCGCCGCGTCAAAGTACGTCGTGGCCTGATACCGATATTCCTTTCTTCCGTCTCGCAGAAGCTTATATGATTCAAGCGGAAGCGCACTTCAGAAAAGGTCAGGTGGGTGAAGCTTTGAATATTATCAATAATACGATTCGTAAACGCGCCAATGCGGATCCTTTACAAGACCTCAATGAGGAGATTTTGCTCGACGAGTGGTGTCGTGAATTCTGGTTTGAGGGACGTCGTCGTATCGACCTCATCCGCTTCGGACGTTTCTTTGGTAGGGAAGCTGATCAGTATCGTTATCATTGGGAAGGACGTATGAATAAAATGGATATGCCGCCCGCAGTCATGAGCCCGTTCTTCGTTTCTGGTACTCCCGAATACTTGAATTGGTTCCCCGTTCCCTCTATTGATAAACGAGCTAACCCGAATTTCAAAACGGATGTAGAGGGGGATCCCAATAATACCTTCGCTTCGCAAGGTGGAGACGGATATGTTTATTAATCTTGAAGATAAATATCGAGCTATCGACGTGTCGAAAAATCGATTTATCGTAATAAAAACAAATTCATTTAATTAACTAAATTCATTAACCAAATTTTTGAAGTTTTGTGCTTGTCGAGTGTAAGCTCGCTTACCCAACTCGACGAAGCCAAAACTCCAGAATTTTAAAACAATTTAAAATTATGAAAAAGTTTTATGCTTTTTTCGCAGCTGCGCTGATGAGTGTTAGCGTATTTGCTGCAAAGGACGTAGTTCCGACTGACGCTATCCTCGCTGATTATTATAATCAGGGTGAAGTTTGCGTATGTATCTATGTTCCTGGGGAAATGGGTTGTAATGACATCGTTTTAGTCGGATCTTTCCATGCTGATGAAAAGAAAAGCTGGATTACTAGCCCTGTGTCTGACCTGCCTAAATTCAAGCCGGTAGAGGGTTACGACGGTTGGTATGTAGCTTCTTTCGAGCCCGAGGCTGAGCCGGATGCTACGAAGGGTATTCAGGCTAAACCGGTAATGCTGGACGTAGATGGTAACTTCAACTGGGAGTATCAAATCGGTGCTGCTACTGCTATCCGCGGTGGTGTACAGGTGGTACAAGGTGCTTACGCAGGTGAGATCGACCTCGTCAACTACGGCGCTGACGCTCCGAACGTATTCACCGTTGATGCATGGAAGAGCAATCCTTGTACCGCTGTTTATCACAACTACACCATTACCGTTGTTAGCGATGGTTGCGGTGGTTATGTAGTTCCGTTCATCATTGGTGCTATGAACAGTTGGACCTTTGAGCAAATGCAGTTGGATGTTGCTAAGTCGCAGGAGTATGGTGTTCCTACTTACTATTACAGCAAGAAGATGGCTGAGGGTACTCCGTATCAGATCGTAAGCGGTTTGATGGATAATCAAGGTGTCGTTCCGGCAGAAGGCGACAGTGCTGCGGGTTGGAAGGACATCGCTTACATGCAGAAACTCGTTGACGAGGTATGGGGTCGTATCCCGGGTGAAGATGGTGACAACCAGCTGACCCACGAGGAGGCTACCATCACATGGGATCTCCGCGCTGAGGATCTCCGTTGGGCTCGTTGCGCTCCTGCTGAGCCGGCTGAGTACACCGTTCTCTGGATAAACTTCCCGAAAGAGAATGCTCCGGAGAGTATTGAGATCATCGGTACTTTCGACGACTGGGCTGGTACCGCTATGGAGAAACTGGAAAACGGTTGGTATTTCGTAGAGCTCGAGGCTAAAGCTTCGCAGTTCTTCAAGTTCCGTAGCGCTGGTGCTTGGGATCAAGAACTCGAGGTTTACGATACAGAGAACGACGGTTGGCGTACAATCCAAGACAACGAGCTCATATTCGGTAAACTCTGGCAGGATGATACCTATCATGGCGTTCCTTGCAAGACTATTGAAGGAGGTGAGTGGGATCTGAGCGATCCTGATTCGTATCGTTGGAAAGCTCCGGAAGGCATCGAGAACGTTGTTCTGACCGAGAAGGCTAAGAAAGTTGTTGTTGACGGTGCTATCTACATCGTTCGTGACAACAAGATGTTTAACCTCCAAGGTGCACAAGTTCGCTAATCCGAACCGTCCATCATCAGCCAATCTTGGCTGATAAAAAAATAGCTCGGGCAAATGCCCGGGCTATTTTCTTTCCTTTTTGTCTAAAATGACCAAAAATGACCTCTAAAAATCATTTTTTTCTTGCATATTTGCAAAATTCTTTGTACCTTTGCCGCCGTGAAATGCTTTTCACGTCCTACTCTCGGCATACGTGCCGCTTGATTTTGTTACACTCTCGGCATACATGCCGAGCTAATACTCTCTTAAAATGGAAAACTCCGTCCCATCCCCTCGAAATAGTCGTCCTCTATCATATTCCCACCGCCGAAGTTCTTTCTGTAATTACAAGGAGCGTGGTATATATCTTTTTACTTTTTGTGTAGAGGGCAGAAAACCATTATTGGGAACTTTGCAAGGCTCTTCGGCAGAAAATGCATTCGTACAGCCATCTTCTTTAGGAGAGGAAGTCATTCGTCTGTTATTGGGCATTCCCAAATTCCAGCGGCAAAAAGCATAGGAGATCAATCACCTCAAAGGATGTGATATCAGGCGGGAGATAGATATTTTGGCATATCAACTCATGCCGGATCATCTCCATGTAATCTTATTTGTGAAAAGAGAGATGGATATTTCCATTGGCGAAGTGTTGCGTGGCTTCATGATTGCCTGTACGAAAGCGTGTTTTTCCCTCGGCATATATGCCGAGAGTTCAACAAGGAAAAAGCCCCTATGGGAGAGAGGTTATCATGATAGAAAACTGACTGCAAAGAACCAGTTGCGATCGATGATGGAATACGTACATGATAACCCGCGCCGCTTATTCTTAAAACATCAGAATACCGATCTCTTTACCATAAAGCATGCCGTTATGAAAGCAGGGTATGAGTTTGACGCAATAGGAAACATACACTTATTAGACAAACCTCTGCACGCGGTGCATGTCCGCAGTCGTTTTAGCCCCGACGCGAGGAAAGAATATATGAATAATTGTATTTTAGAGGCACGCAGAGGGAAAATTCTGGTGGGCGCTTTTATTAGCGAGTATGAAAAGCAAGTACGGGCGGTTGCTCTTCAAGAGGGCTTGTCCATTATTCAGTTAACATCTCTGCCTTTTTCGGATTTCTATAAGCCCATGGGTGAATTGTTTGACCTGTGTGCTGAAGGTCGTCTGTTGCTTTTGTCTCCGCTTTCTCTTTCTGCTTCTCCGGATAAAGTTAAACCCTCGGCATATATGCCGAGAGCTCAACAAAACCCTTATTGGCAGACTCAGAGACGTATCAGCCGAGCTGAGTGTGTCACGCTAAACACTATCGCCGAGACGATAGCTAATTAGAATTCATGCTCCCCTATAATCCTCGGACGCTGCGTAGTGGTCACGGTGTGGTCACGATGTGGTAATGTAAATGACGGGTAAATGATTCGTTCACTCGTTCATTCGAAAAGCTCCCTTAGCTCCTTTCCGGATAATAAACGTGCATTGTCCGGCGAAAGCATGCATCTCAGGCTTAACGAAGCTGTCTAAACAAGTAGCATCGCCGTTTGCCGCCGCTACAAAGCCTTCTCCCTCATAACGGATCAGGTTGTCTGCAAACGGACAGAGGTTGCCCTTTCTATCTACCACCCGTACCGTCATATAGCATAACTCCTCGGGATTCTCACTCTCATTTGCCCAAATCACCTCCAAATGATGCGGCTTACCCGCCGTGCGGACGGTTTGTCTGTCGGCAATCTTATCATCCTTATCGTAGGCTACAACCTCTATCTTTCCTTTCTTATAGGGCACATCGAACCACATCAGTCTGTATCGCGGTAACAGCTCCGGACGCGGCGCAGAACCCCATACCGGCACTTCAAACTCTCCCACTTTCGGCATTGCACTTATGCCCTCAATAATCTCGCCCTTTGCCATCCGTTCAGCCTCTTCAGCTGTAGCAAAACGCAGTTTGCCATAACTCTTTCCATTCACGAACAGCTCCGCCTCCGGATATGTGGTATAGCAGAAGACAGGCACTTTCTCGCCTTTCTGCCAATTCCAATGCGGCAACACATGGAGCGTCGGCTCTTTCGTGTTCCATTGGCTGCGATAGAGCCAGTAACGGTCTTTGGGCAGGGATGCCAAGTCGATGATTCCGAAATAGGAACTATGACTCGGCCATGCGTCCGTATCGTACGGCGAAGGTTCGCCGAGGTAGTCAAAACCCGTCCATACGAATTGCCCCAAAGTCCATGGATAATCGTCCTGCAACTGAAAATCCTGATCCGGCAGTCCCGACCATGCACAGTACTCGAGGTCATAACCCGAAGACTGTTTATCGGCATACAGCGCGTCCGGCTGAATAACGGCAGGGATCTTATACACGCCGCGGCTGGACACCGTACTTGCCGTCTCGGAGCCTAAAATCATCTTCTGCGGCAGGTTCTCATATCCCTCTATATAACGGCCCGTGCGATAATTGAAGCCCGGTAACTCCACCGCCGCGCCGAAGCCGTTATGAATAACGTGCATCGCTTGGTCCATACCGTTCGTCACAGGACGGGTAGGGTCGAGTTGATGGAAAAGATCCTGCAACTTCGTTACGATCTCAATGCCGTCTGGCAACACTTGGTTCCATACCTCATTGCCGCTTGACCAGAGCATCACACAGGCATTGTTGCGGTATTGCTTCACCATATTCGTGATATCTTTCTGCCACCAATCGTTGAACTCTTTGTTGTAATCATTCTCCGTCTTGCCGTGGTTCCATACGTCAAAAGGCTCAATCATCATCATCATGCCCATCTCGTCGCACAGCTCCACCAACTCCGGTGCAGGCATGTTATGACTCGTGCGGATGGCGTCGCAGCCCATCGCTTTGAGCATCGTGAGTTGGTGACGCAGCGCATCTTTATGCACCGCTGCCCCGAGCGGACCCAAGTCATGATGGTTGCAAACACCCTTGAACTTACGCGTCTCGCCGTTTAACTGAAAACCGTATTCCGGCGTATAACTCAGAGAGCGGATACCGAAACGTGTCTCTTTCTCTTCAAAAAAGCCATAATTTACTCCTTCCTCATCGTGTATTTTCCGGCTCAGATGTGTGCGTGCGGTGTATAGGTTCGGGGCTTCCGGGCTCCACAGGTGGGGTTGTTGGATTTCGTACGTACCGTGCTGGCCTTGGATAGATCCTACATATTGGCCGTCATAAAACAAATCCGTACCCACCAACACACCTTCCTCTTCCGCACTCGTGCTATCTACGCCGTTCTGCAAATCGATATCAATGGTCACCTGTGCAAACTCTTTGCCCACTTTTGGTGTCCGGATGAGAATACCGAAGGTGGGAATATGAATCGGATCGCTCTCCACCAGATGCACATTCCTGTATAGACCCGCACCCGGGTACCAACGGCTCTGTTGGGGTTTGTTCTCCAGATAGACGTCGATATCCACGCTGTCGGAAGTGATCAGTTGGGGCAGGATATAACAATCAAAGGTATTGTACCCATATGGCCAATAGACCATCTCCTCGCCGTTCACAAAGACGTCGGCATGGCTCATAGCTCCGTCAAAGACGAGCGTGTAGAAGCGATCTTTGCGCACCGCTACGCGGGTTTTGTAATGCCCTTTGCCCATCCAAGGGAGACCTCCGCTGCGCCCGGTCTTCCACGTCGGCTCTTTCTCTCCATTTTGCACCACTATGACCTCTTGCAAGTCATTGGCGCGGTCAAAAACTCCGCTAATCGCCCAATCGTGAGGGATCGTTACTTCATGCCAAACGGTATCTGCCTGAGGCATCTGCTCGGAAGGCTCTTGCCGAAACTGCCATGTCGTCAGCAAGGTGCTAATCGCTAATAAAACAGAAATCATAAATTATTTTGATAAATTTATACACAAAATGAGGAATTTTGCTGCAAAATTACAAAAAAATTTTGATATATGCAAAAAATGTTGTAACTTTGCGGCAAATTATGGAAAGTCTATATGTTTGACCCTTAAATAATTGTTACTATGGAACTTGAATTTTTACTTTATTCGCTCCTGTTCATCCTTATCGGATTGATGTTATTGTCGTTCTTTCTGGTATGGCATTGGTTTGATGCCCGTGAACGGTTGAAAGTGGTTCGTGAGATCACGCGTGACGAGACGGTCCGTGCTATCCGTCACAGTCATAATAAATGCCGTATTTTGCTATATACGAGCCTTTTATTGGCGCTATGCTATATTCCTATCCCGTTTTATCTGGGCGATTATTACAACACCTTGGTGTATCCGGGCGTAGTCATTCTGGCGAATATATTGCTGCTGCTTGGTTTGCGTTTGCGTTACCGCGATGCCATGCGTTCGATGGATGATTGCGTGAATGCGAATGAGGATCATGTGCGTGAGGCGTTGGCTGAGCGTGCGCGTATTCGGGAGGAATGGCGTCGCCAAGCCCCGGAACTGAACCCTAAAGCAGAAGCATATATCAAGGAGAACTTGGGCGATAATTACGAATTTTGGTATCGCCATGACATATTAGTCGGTCGTCATGTCCTTGCGAATATGGAAGACGGATTACTCTTTGCGCAGGGTGTGGTGATTCCGTTCAAGGAGATCATGGAGGTGCGTCCGGGACGTAAGGACCTCAAGTTAGTGACCAGCAATAGTATGAATCCGTTCATCACCATCGATTTCGGCGCGTTGCCTATCAACCCCGAAACCGGAAATAAATACATGGACGAGATTGCTGAGAAATTGGCAAAAATTATTCAGTAACAATTAATACACCTATAATTTCAAAAAATTTCATGATTAAAGTACAATATCAAGACGGCAGTATTCAGGCCTTTGAGTGGGAAGATGCGGAGGCTAAACATGCGTTCTGGCATACTTCGTCGCACTTGATGGCGGAGGCACTGCAAGAGCTTTATCCGGGTATTCAGTTCGGCATAGGTCCGGCTATCGAGAATGGATTTTACTACGACGTAATGCCCGCAGAGGGGCAGACGATTAACGATGCCGCTTTTCCCGCGATTGAGGCGAAGATGATGGAACTGCGCGCGAAGAAAGAATCAGTTGTTCGCGCGGAGATTTCCAAGGCGGATGCCCTCAAAGCATTTGGCGAGAAGGGACAGAGTTATAAATGCGAGTTGATTTCAGAACTGGAGGACGGTTCTATCACCACATACACCCAAGGTGCGTTTACCGATCTTTGCAAAGGTCCGCACTTGCTCTCTACCGGAGATATCAAGGCGGTGAAGGTGCTCTCTTGCGCAGCGGCTTATTGGCGCGGCGATGAGTCAAGACCGATGATGACGCGTATCTACGCCATCTCTTTCCCCAAACGCTCGATGCTCGATGAGTATCTGGCGCTGTTGGAAGAGGCGAAGAAACGTGACCACCGTAAGATCGGCAAAGAACTGGAGTTGTTCATGTTCTCCGACATGGTAGGAAAAGGGCTTCCGATCTGGCTGCCGAAGGGTACTGCCCTTCGTCTCCGTCTGGAGGATTTCCTCAAGAAAATCCAAAAGCGTTACGGCTATCAGCAAGTCATCACCCCGCATATCGGTTCCAAGAACCTCTATATGACTTCCGGTCACTGGGATCATTATGGCAAGGATTCGTTCCAACCGATCACTACGCCGGAAGAAGGCGAGGTGTATCTGCTCAAGCCGATGAACTGCCCGCACCACTGTGCTATTTATAAGAACAGCCCGCGTTCATACAAGGATCTGCCTTTCCGCTGCGCGGAGTTCGGTACCGTCTATCGCTACGAGCAATCCGGTGAGCTCCACGGTCTCACCCGTGTGCGTTCGTTCACCCAGGATGACGCGCATATCTTCTGCCGTCAGGACCAAGTGAAGCAGGAATTCATCCGCGTCATGGAGATCATCAATATCATCTTCAAGGCGCTGAACTTCGAGAACTATGAGGCGCAGATCTCCCTTCGTGACCCCAATAATCACGAGAAATACGTTGGTTCAGACGAGATCTGGGAGCACGCAGAGAACGCTATCCGCGAGGCGTGCAAGGAGATGAATCTGCCCGCTCGCGAGGAGACCGGAGAGGCGGCTTTCTATGGTCCGAAACTGGACTTTATGGTCAAAGATGCGCTTGGTCGCCGTTGGCAGTTGGGTACTATCCAAGTGGATTACAACCTGCCTGAGCGTTTCGAACTTGAATATACGGGCGAGGATAACCTCAAGCATCGTCCGGTAATGATTCACCGTGCACCGTTCGGTTCGATGGAGCGTTTCGTAGCCGTACTCATTGAGCACACGGCCGGTAAATTCCCGTTATGGCTCACGCCGGATCAGGTGGTTGTGCTGCCTGTCTCCGAGAAATCGAATGACTACGCATGGAAAGTGAAAGAGATCCTTGAGCAACAAGATATTCGTGTCATCGTCGATGACCGTAATGAGAAAATCGGTCGTAAGATCCGCGATAACGAGCTCAAACGCATTCCGTTCATGCTTATCGTGGGTGAGAAAGAAGCGGAGGAAGGCATGGTTTCCGTTCGCCAACAAGGCGGCGGAGAAGCTAACGGCGCTATGACCATCCAAGCTTTCGCAGACTTCATCAACGATACCGTTAAACAACAAATGAGTGCCTTCTAAGCACTCATTTGTTGTTAATTCCTTAATTCCTTAATTCCTTAATTCCTTAATTCCTTCATTCCTTCATTCCTTCATTCCTTCACTCATTAATTCCTTCACTCGTTCCTCCTGAACTCCGCGAGGACGATTGCTGTAGCAATAGAAACGTTGAGACTTTCCGAAGTCTCGGCGTTTTTAGGATAACTCGGTATGCGGATAGGATGGGTGATGAGTTGCCGCACTTCCGGCGATATGCCGTTCCCCTCATTGCCCATGACTATGATGTCTGAATGCTGACTGCTGACGGCTGAATGCTGAATGCTGACTTCTGACGGCCTTAACACCTCATACATATCCTTACCGTCCAGCAGCGTGCCGTAAATATTCACCCTTCCCTTTAGGGAGGGGATGGGGGTAGGCTCTTCCAGCCACTTCAGCAAATCTACATAATGAACGCGTACGCGGGCAAGCGCCCCCATCGTGGCTTGTACCACCTTAGGGTTATAGCAATCCGCGGTGTTGAGGGAGCAGATGATGTCATGAACGCCAAACCAATCACAAGTGCGGATGATAGTACCTAAATTTCCCGGATCCTGCACCCCGTCGAGGACGAGGGTGAGGTCGTTTGAGGGTTTGAGAGTTTGAAGGTGTGACGCTTCGCGTTTGCGAAACACTCCAATCACTCCTTGCGGCGTGCGGAGCGAGGACATCTGCTCAATCTCAGTCGGTGTAGCGAATAGTATCGTTTCCTCCTGCCCTTTTAGGGGATGGTCTGGAAGGGGCTTCTCTGCGGTCTGAATATAATACACCAACTCAAAAGCTTTGCGCAGTTCATCTACACATTTCTCCCCCTCTGCTACGAACAGACCTAACTCATCGCGGAATTTCTTTTGCTGCAAGGAGCGTACTAATTTAACCTGTGCTTTGCTTATTTTTTCCATAATTCTCCGAAAAACGCTGCAAAAGTACGATTTTTTTTGCATATATGCAAATATTTTTGTAATTTTGCACGCTATTTATGCTACGCAGATTGTGTATATATGGATTCTTATGCCTGATCTTGGCATCTTGCAGCACAACGAAGTTTGTGCCGCAGGATCAATATCTGCTGGACAAAGCATATGTCAAATGTACGGATGACAAGTCCGTTCCGACGGGTTCGCTGCGCAATTATCTGCGTCAGAAACAGAATACGGAGATCATGGGATTCTGGAAATTGCAGTTGCAAATCTACAATACTGCGCCCCGTGATACAACCTCGAAATCCAACAAGCGTCTCGCCCGCAATGCGCACAAAATGGGTGAAGCACCGGTGATCTATGATGAGGAGTTGACGCAAATCAGTATGCAGCAACTACGGCAGCAGATGAATAATATGGGCTATTTTCAGGCGCAGGTGGATACCGTTAAAAAGTATAAACCATACAAGGGAAAGAAACATAAGCAAGGAGGCAAAGTCCGTTTGACCTATCTGGTGACAGCACATGAGCCCTATAAAGTTAGAAATTACGACGTGGATATCCCTATCGATGCGGTGCGTCAGATAGCAGAAGACAAACAGCGATGCAAAGTGCAAAAGGGCGACCGGTTCTCCACTGCGGTGCTTGATGAAGAGCGCGAACGTATCACATCGGCTATCCGCAATATGGGCTATTTCTATTTCGAGAAATCCATACTGGAGTTCACCGCGGATAGTTCCCTTAACACGCATGAGGTGGATATCCGTATTCATCTGGCGGAGTTCGTCTTTCATTTGGATTCGGCGGAGATTGCTCGTCTGCAAAAACGCTATTATATTCGCAATGTGAACTATAGTTTTGATTATCCGTTCTTGCGAAAGAATGCGCTTCGTCGTGCAAGCCGTTTCCATGAGGGCGACCGCTATGCGGAGTGGCGTTTGGAGCGTACGTATGCCCGCATGAATGCTTTGCCGCCTGTCAAATATGTGGATATCGCTTTTGTGCCGGCAGGGGATTCGCTGTTGGATTGTAATATCACAGTGTCGCGTGGGCGGTTGAACTCAATCTCGGTAGAAGCGGAAGGAACCTATAGCGCCGGAGATTGGGGCGTTGCCGCCGGACTGACTTATAGTAACAAGAATATCTTCCATGGCGCAGAGGTGCTGAGTGTAGGTGCTCGCGCTTCATATGAATGGCGCGCGAACGGAGGTAGGGCGATAGAGGCGAAAGCGGAGGCGGATTTGTTGTTCCCCTCGAATGTGAAAGTGAATATCGCTTATAATTTTCAGCAGCGTCCGGATGAGTACAAGCGGACCATTGCCAACGCGGGTTTATCCTATACGATTCCTCGCCAACCGGGTAGCCGATGGTTGCATACCTTCAACCTCATTGATATCAACTATATCTATCTTCCGTGGATTTCTGAACAGTTCCGGCGTGATTTCTTGGATCGTTCTTCGGTGCTGAAGGCCAGCTATGAGGACCATTTTGTGCTGGATTGGAGCTATATGGCAACCTATTCCACTTTTAGCAAACGTAACCCCAATCGTTCATTCGTGCAGTTGTCCCTGCGAGTAGAAACAGCAGGCAATGCGCTCTATGGTTTAAGCCGGTTGTCTGGTTTCTCAAGGGATGAGGATGGAGCCTATATGCTTTGGCGGGTTCCGTTTGCGCAGTACGCAAAGGGAGATTTCAATTTTACCTTCCATGGCATCATCCATCCGAAACACCATTTGTTGGCGCACTTGGGTATGGGTGTGGCGGTTCCTTATCTGAACTCAAGCGTGTTGCCTTTCCAGAAACGTTATTTCGCCGGAGGAGCCAACGGTGTGCGCGGATGGCAGGCTCGTGCTTTGGGACCGGGTACTTTCCGCAGCGAGGGAAACAGTTTGGCGTATGATTTGCAGGTAGGCGATATCCATTTGGAGATGAATCTGGAGTACCGGTTTAAAGTGCTGAGCTTCTTGGAACTGGCATTCTTTACGGACGCAGGAAACATATGGACGATACGCGATTATAAGTCGCAACCGGGCGGTGTGATGGGGAAGAATTTCTATAAGGAGATCGCTTGGAGTTATGGTACGGGTCTGCGCTTTGATCTGTCGTTGCTGATTTTCCGTATTGATTTTGGTGTGAAACTATACGATCCGAGCCGCATGGCGGATGGTACACAATGGCGTACGAAAGGAAACGGCTTGGGATGGTGGGATGATATGACGCTGCATTTTGCAATCGGACACCCGTTCTAAACTGAATACTGAATGCTGAAATCTTGCATGATATCGGGGCTTTTGGAGGCCGGATGTGACGAGGCAGGAAGAGGACCTTTAGCCGGGAGTGTGTTCTGCGCGGCGGTGATCCTTGACCCCGAGAGAGTAGGGCAGGTACCGGAGTTTGCATGGCTCAATGACTCCAAACAGCTGACCGATAAACAGCGCTACGCTTTGCGCCCTGTGATAGAACGGGAAGCAGTCTCTTGGGCGGTGGTTGAAGTGACGGCGCAGGAGATAGACCAACGGAATATATTACAATGCTCCATTATTGGGATGCAAAGGGCGTTGGATAAACTGGCGGTGCGACCCCAACATATCCTTGTGGATGGCAATAAATGGAAACCCTATGTCCCGGAGGGTGAGTTGTTAGAGATTCCGGCAGATACCGTGGTGCATGGCGATGCAACCTATATGTCGATTGCGGCGGCGAGTGTGCTGGCAAAGACCTACAGGGATGATTATATGCTGCGGCTCCATGAGGAATATCCGCAATACGGATGGGCGAATAACAAAGGCTATCCTACCGCGGAACATTATGAAGCGTTAAAGAAATATGGCATTACACCTTATCACCGGAAGTCTTTTAATTTGAAAATATAATATAATTGTTAAATTGTAAATATACAAATTATGTGTTTGATTATTCGTAAAGTTGAAGTGAAGGACGGACAGGAGGTTCGCCCTCACCGCAGAGGAGGTTGCTTGCGTAGCTGCCTGATTTTCTTCCTTGTCTATTTTGCATGCAGTGCGATTTTAGGATGGATTATGGGAGATATGTTCTCTTCATCGGAAGTGAAATTGGAAGACAAGACCGTTTATCGTTTGCAGATGAATGGCGAATTGGTAGAGCAGGCGCAGGAGGAAAATCCCTTTGCCGCATTGATGGAATCGATGCCTTCTGTTCCGTTCCTGAACAATGACAGAAAGGAGACGGTAGGCTTGGATAATATCCTGTCCAATATCCGTTTGGCGAAGAACGACGATAAGATTCTCGGCATATGGTTGGACGGAGCAGAACTCATCACCGCGCCGGCAAATGCCAAGGCGATTCGTGACGCCCTCTTGGATTTCAAGCAGAGCGGCAAATGGGTGATCGCTTCTGCCAAGACCTACGGGCAAACCAATTACTATATCGCCTCTGTGGCCGATCGTATCTGTCTGGACCCGACGGGTGCAGTGGACTGGAATGGTCTGGCGGCGCAGAAGATGTACTTCACCCGTTTGATGGAGAAAGTAGGCGTGGAGATGCAGATTTTGAAAGTGGGTACCTTCAAGTCGGCGGTAGAGCCCTTCTTCCGCACCTCGATGTCCGAGGCGGACAAACTGCAGACCAAGCAGTATATGACCGGTATTTGGGATGAATACAAAGCGGCAGTAGGCGCTGCCCGTCATCTGAGTGTGGAGCAGTTGGATGCCTTGGCAGACCGGTATATGGGACTTCAGCCGGCAGAAGAGCAAGTGGCTTCCGGATTGGTGGATACGATCGTTTATACTCAAGATATGGATTCGCTCCTCCGAATCTATACCGGTACGAAGGAATATCATATGCTTACTACCAACCAGATGGCGCAAGTCGCTCGCCCGAAATCCAAAGCCAACGACAAAGTGGCGGTGCTGTACCTCGAAGGCGATATCACGGATGAGAGCGGCGATGGTATCGTAGGAAAGAAAGTGGTCAAGACGCTGAAGAAGATCCAAAAGGACGATGCTGTCAAAGCCCTTGTGCTGCGCGTGAACAGTCCGGGTGGATCGGCAGATGCCAGTGAGCAGATATGGCATGCCGTTCAGAAAATCAAAGCGGATAGTATTCCGGTAGTCGTTTCGATGGGTGACTATGCGGCTTCGGGAGGATACTATATCTCTTGTGGCGCTGATTATATCTATGCCGAGCCGACTACGCTCACCGGTTCGATCGGTATCTTCGGTACGATTCCTAACTACGGCAAACTGCGCACGAAGATAGGTTTGGATATAGATGGCATCGGAACGAACAAACATTCCGAGTTGATGGGCAATATGGTGATGAAAGGCATGGATAGCGAAGAGCGCGCGCTGATGCAAGCGATGATTGAGCGCGGCTATGACTTGTTCACCGGTCGTTGTGCTGCCGGCCGTCATGTGACCCAGGACTATATCAAGTCGGTTGCTGAAGGACGTGTATGGTTAGGCGCCAAGGCGAAAGAGATCGGTCTGGTGGACGAGATGGGTAATATAGACGATGCTATCACTAAGGCAGTGGAGTTAGCCGGATTGGAGAATTACAAGACGGTTTATTATCCGGAAGTGCAGGATCCGTTTGAGGAAATGCTGAAGATGCTGGATAACACGACCGATGAAGAACGCCTTTTGATGAAGATGAAGGAGTTCTGCTCCAAGCCGCGTATCATGGCGAGAATGGAAGATGTGGTCATTCGTTAATATACCGCTTAGTGGATTATACACCTTTGGTGTAGTACTTCGTCATATGCTGTACGATCAGCATGTGTTGCCTTCGTCCGCCGTGGATGTACCTACTATATGTGTGGGAAATATCGCGGTGGGTGGTACAGGCAAGACGCCGATGGTGGAATATCTGTTACGTTTGTTGACAGCGAATGGTTATCATCCTGCCGTGCTTTCGCGGGGCTATAAGCGCGCTACGCGGGGTTTTGTAATGGCGGATGGCTCTTCCACGGCGCAGAGAATAGGCGATGAAGCGATGCAAATGCATCGTAAGTTTCCGGATGTACCGATTGCCGTATGTGAGAGTAGGGTGAGAGGTGCGAAACAGTTGAAAAGGCAGGTTCCGCAGCTGGATGTTATCATTCTGGATGACGCTATGCAGCATCGCGCCCTACGATGCGGATTCACTATCATGCTGACCCCCTATGATAACCTGTATATAGACGATCATATGTTGCCGTGGGGCACCCTCCGGGATCTGCCGCATCGTGCGCTCAAGGCGGATGCAATCGTGGTGACGAAATGTCCGGACTCGATTCAACCCATCGATATGCGTGTGGTGGATAATCGTTTGCATTTGCCTACCTATCAGCAGCTCCATTTCACGGGATTGGATTATGCGCCGATGGAGCAGGAAGGTGTGCCTCTCGTTTTATGCGGTATTGCTCAACCGCAGTATATGTTTGATTATGTGCGTAGTATCTATCCGCATGCGGAGTTGATGGCGTACCCTGATCATCATCGGTATAAGGCGCGGGATATAGAGGCGATTATGTCACGGGCTAAGTCTTTTGATTTTGTGCTGACTACGGAGAAGGATATCCAGCGTCTTCGCACAACAGATTTGGTGGCGCGTCTGGAGGCGCAGGGCAAACGGCTTATCGCCCTGCCGATAAGCGTCCGATTCTGCACACCGCATGAGTTATTTGACAAACAAATCCTCAATTATGTTCGCGAGAACAGGAAGAAATAATGGTTAATCGTAAATCGCAGTTCATACTAACCCTTCGCCGTTTCGTACCTCCGTATCGGTTGTATATTGGATTGAATATTTTGTTCAATCTGCTATCGACTATTTTCTCGCTTTTCTCTTTTGCGGCGATTATCCCTGTGTTGCGTATCCTTTTCGGTTTGACGGTTGCGGATGTGGAATGGGTGGAGATCAGCAGTGTAAGCGGTTTACAGGAGACGATAGATGCCATCCGGACGGATATGTATGTGCTTCTTAATGAGCAGATTGCGTTGCATGGGGCGAGCATGGTGCTGCTTTGGTTAGGGATTTTCCTGATTATCATGACAGCGTTCAAATGCCTCACGGCATGGCTGGCGAACTATTTCATGGTGCCTATCCGTACCGGTGTGCTACGCGATTTGCGCCGGCAGTTATACGACCGTATTCTGTCTCTTCCGATGGGTTATTTCACGGAGGCTCGTCGCGGTGATATCATCTCGCGTATGACAAATGATGTGAATGAAGTGGAAGCCTCTATCATGTCGGCTTTGGATATCTTGTTCAAAGACCCGATTATGATTCTGGTTTATCTGATTACATTGCTTGTCATCTCATGGCAGTTGACGCTTTTTGTGCTGCTGCTCATGCCGATAGCCGTTTTCTTCATCGGGCGGATTGGTCGTTCGCTCAAGCGCGCCTCCAAACAAGGGCAGGAGCAGAACGCGGAGATTCTCTCTTCGGTGGACGAGACACTGTTGGGGTTGAGGGTTGTGAAAGGTTTCAATGCGCAGCATAAACTGCGTAGTCGTTTTGAGATGCTCATCAATGCCACCCGAGCTACCTTTAACCGGATTAACCGCCGTTATTATCTGGCACATCCGCTGTCTGAGTTTTTAGGGACGGTGCTCATCGCGCTTATCTTATGGTTCGGCGGATTGCTGATCCTCGGTGACCATGCTACTATTGATGCGGCTACGTTCATCTATTATCTGGTTATTTTCTATTCTATTATAAATCCCGCGAAAGATCTGAGCAGAGCATCCTATGGCATTCGTAAAGGAATGGCTTCGTTGGAGCGGATTGATGCCGTATTGAATACCCAATCCGATATCCTGGAACCGGAAGCGCCCAAGCCAATGCGGTTTGAGAGGGATATTCGGTTCGAGCATGTCTATTTTGCTTATCAGGAGAAAGAAGTGCTGAGTGATATTTGTCTGGATCTGCCCAAGGGTAAGACGGTCGCTTTGGTGGGGCAATCGGGTAGCGGAAAAACGACGATGACAGACCTTTTGCCGCGATTCTATGATCCTCAGCAGGGATGTATTACGATAGACGGAATAGATATTAGGGAATTTACTACGCATGATCTGCGTGCCGAGATGGGAATCGTTTGCCAAGAACCGATCCTGTTCAATGATACAGTATTCAATAATATCACTTTTGGAGTTGATACCACTCAAGCGGCTCCTAACGGCATGAGTTGGCAGCAAGCGGTAGAGCAGGCGGCGCGTATCGCCAATGCCCATTCGTTCATCAGCGAGATGGAGCAGGGATATGATACGGTTATTGGGGACCGGGGTAACCGTTTGTCCGGTGGGCAGAGACAGCGTTTGAGTATAGCACGGGCTATCTTGAAGAATCCATCTATCTTGATTTTGGACGAAGCCACCTCTGCGCTGGACTCTGAATCGGAGCATCTGGTACAAGAGGCGTTAGAGCACCTCATGACCGATCGTACAACGCTCGTAGTGGCGCATCGTTTATCCACCATCAGGCATGCCGACCTCATCTGCGTGCTGCATGAAGGACGGATCGTTGAACGCGGTACGCACGACGAGTTATACGCACTCGGCGGCTTTTATACCAAATTAGTGGATATGCAATCGAAATAGAAAATGACGAAAAAGAAAGTGCTTTTGGGGATGTCGGGTGGAATAGATTCCACGGTGAGCGCTTTGCTTTTGATAGAGCAAGGATATGAGGTCGTGGGTGTCACGTTCCGTACGTACGACAGCATGAAAGACAGTTGTATCGCCAAAGAGAAAGGATGCTGCACGATTGACTCGATCATGGAAGCGAAGCAGAATGCGGAGCGGATGGGGTTTGAACATCATATAGTGGATTTCCGCGAACCTTTCCGTCGGTGTGTCATTCAGAATTTCATTGACGAATATATGTCAGGCCGCACACCGAATCCCTGCGTGCTATGCAATAGTACGATTAAATGGGGAGAGATGCTGAAACTGGCGGACGAGATGGGCTGCGATTATATCGCTACGGGTCATTATGCTCGTATTGCGGAGCGTGATGGACATTTTTATCTGCGTACCGCAGCCGATACCAAGAAGGATCAGACTTATTTCCTATGGATGCTGACCGACGAACAATTGAGGCGTACTATTTTTCCCTTAGGCGATTATACGAAAGACCAAGTTCGGGAGATAGCGCGCAGTCACGGTTATGAGAAACTCGCCGTGAAACGGGAGAGCCAGGAAATATGCTTTATTCCCGATGACGATTATCGTACTTTCCTGCGCGCGAATGTGCCGGATTATGAGGAGCATGTGCGTCCGGGCGAGTATGTGGATGCGGCAGGAAAGGTGTTGGGGCACCATGAGGGCTATGTCAATTATACGATAGGTCAGCGCAAAGGACTCGGCATCGCTTTAGGGCATCCCGCCTATATTACGCATATTGATGCCGATACGAATCGCATCACTCTTGGCACAAACGAGGATATGTATGCCTCAGAATTGACCTTTCAACCCTCGGTATCCCGGTATGACGATATTCCGGCATCCGAATTACGAGCCAAAGTGCGGTATCGTTCCCAAGCTGTTCCTGTACAAAAAATAGACGAGGGACGCTTGGTTTTTGCGTCCCCCGTCTGGGGTATCACTCCCGGTCAGTCCGTCGTTATCTATCATAACGACCTCGTGGTAGGAGGAGGAATCATCTTGTAATTGACTAATTTACGATTTACGATTGAACGATTGATTTACGAGTTTTATCTATTTACGATTTACGTTGCCGTCAAATCGTCAATTATTTTCAATCGTCAATAAATCGTACCTCGTCAATCGTCAAATCGTCAATCTCTTTATTTTCCGAAGTAGCGTTTGTAGAGGCCTTCAAAACCTTTACCATGACGAGCTTCGTCGCGTGCCATTTCATGTACGGCATCGTGAATCGGGTCGAGGTTCAGAGCTTTAGCTTGTTTTGCGATATTCAGTTTGTCCTCGCAAGCGCCGGCTTCAGCCATCATACGTTTCTCCAAGTTGGTTTTGGTGTCCCAAACCACCTCACCGAGAAGCTCTGCAAAGAGAGAAGCATGGTCTGCCTCCTCGTATGCATATTTGCGGAACGCAGCTGCGATCTCAGGATAACCCTCGCGGTCTGCTTGGCGAGCCATCGCAAGATACTGACCTACTTCGGTGCACTCTCCCATGAAGTGTGCGCGGAGACCATCGTGGATAATAGGATCCGTAACGTCTTTTGCTACGCCTACTACATGTTCGCAAGCGAAGTTGAGTTTACCGGATTCAGCCACTTTCCATTCTACAATTTGTTTGCATTGCGGGCAACGCTCAGGTGCCTCGGTACCCTCGTGTACATAACCACAGATCGGGCAAATGAATTTTTTTTCCATTGTGTTGAGTTTTAATGGGTTAATAAAAAGTTATTTCTCTATCTCATTGAATCATCGATTGCTCTTCCAATCAGATCATATGTCTTGTCGCCGCGATAAATACGGATTTGTCCGTTACGCAGTACTTTTTGGGTATCTATACGGGTAGCTTCGTTTCCCGTTTGCTCTATATCTAGCAGGACGGGCTTAGTCCCTTCTCCCCATTGCTGATAGAGCCAGTTCGTGCGCCAGTTAAATTTGTTGATGAACTCCTGGCGTTTGGCGGTCATGTCGCTGTTGTTGCAGTAGTTCATACTCCCGTTCCAGCGGGCCGCATCGTTCTTCGCGCCTTGCTCAATCAAAGCGGCTAAGTCATTAATTGCGGTCAGGAAATCGCTTTGTTTGTCATGCCGGAATACATACCATACCTCCTTCAGTTTGGCTTGGAACTGCGGCCATGTGGCCAATTGGCCTATCCAATACTGGGCGAATTGCGGGGAGTCGTATATCCAGGTATCCCAACCTCGGTTATAAGCGTTACCGAAGTCCCATACCGGACCGAAATACCATTTCTCGGTCTGGCCGTTACGGTCACGGTCTTTATAGAGATAGCAACTGCCATGATAACTCTCGCAGTCCTCCAGTAACTCTTGCACCAGATAGTATTTGACAGCTTCCTCCAAATCCAGCCTTTCCCATACATCCGCTTCTTTGTTGCCCCAGATGGCGTTATTTAGTCCGTTGAGTTGGTCTTCTATATAGGTGCGTTGCTGCGCAGAAAGAATCTCCGGACTCTTCATCGTAATCCAAACTTGTTGGTTGTTATCCTCGTAGAGCGTCACATTGCCCTCTTCGTAGTAATTGTCTATCTCCACGAGCCATCCTCCGCTAACGGAGTCGGTCGCATTGTCCTCCTGCTCGGTGATGTTCACACGATTGGAACCCACGCGCACTTGTTCGGTGAGGAAATACAAACCGTAGTACTCTCCGTTCATCACCAGTTCTACCGGTACGGCCTTCGGCGTCCACTTCAGTCCAAGGGCTTCGCTCAGTTTGTATCCTGCATAGTTTTTAAGGAAACCCAAGCAATCGTCTGCGTGCGCCATCAGGCACCAGTGTTTATTGCTCGGCATACCTAATACCGCTTGTTTCTTGTCAAACTTTATACGGTAAGGCTTCTTGTCAAAACCGTTCCATGTCCAGTTACCGCGTCCTTTGAATTGTCCGGTAATGGCGGATTCCGCTGAGCCTAAAGCCTTGTAACCTGTACTAAGCGGGTCAATATACAGACTGCCGGTGACGTATTCCTCTTTGCTGGTGATGGCTACATTATTGGTAGTATTCAGATATACGACAGGCAGTGTGCCGGAGATAGCGGCAGTACCGGTATTGCTTCCTTGCAGCGTTTCCCAATAAGCCAATGATAGCCAGGAACCTTGCGCCCAGTTATCGCCTGTCTCCGGCATGAAGATGTCTCCGGCCTTCATCTGCGCCTCAGAGGTTGCAGTACGGTTGTAATTCAGCGTGTAACTTATGTATTCCTTGAAATTACTGAAAGTTTGATTGTATTCTCCCGCTTGGATGTCCCCTCCGACGAAGATGAAGCGATAGATATTATTGACCGTCTGAGGGATGGTAACGGACCATTTTTGTCCGTCATAACTCATATCTAACACCTGAGTTTTCGACTGGTCATCCCGCCCGTACACAAATTTTACGGTGTTATAACCGGTTTTAGTGTTGTCAAAATACAATGTGCCCTGCGGGATCGTCAATGCCCACATGCTGCTACTCAGCAGACATACCATTGCAATGAAGTAGATTCGTTTCTGTTTCATCATTTTTAATTTTTAATTCTTAATTTAATTAGGTCCTCTGCACGGCGGAGGGCAAAATGGATATTGGCGCATATGTTATGCGGATCCATTTGCTGCTCAATGCCGCCCTGAAGCAGTTGTTTATGTACATGGTCGTTCACACCGGAGAGGATGATGGTGATACCTTCCTTATGCGAACGCTGGATGAGCATAGCTAAATTATGCATCGCCGTCGAATCAACGAACGGAACTTTACGCATACGGATGATTCGTACCGGATATTTCTCGCCGGATACATGACTCATGATATCGTCGAAGCGGTTGGCGATACCGAAGAAATACGGACCGTCAATCTCATATACCTCTACGCCTTCAGGAATGGTGAGGTGCTCAAGGTTCAGATTGCTTTCTGTATCTTCATTCGGGTCTATCTCATCATGGAGAGTGCGGATTCGTGTCTGTTCGTTGGTTCGCATTAGGAAGAGTACCATCGCCAACAGCAAGCCCACTTCGATTGCTACGGTCAGATCGAAGATGACCGTCAGGAAGAACGTGATTACCAATACCCAGAAATCGCGGTTACGATGCTTGAAGAGACCTACGATCGTTTTCCAGCCGCTCATCGAGTAGGCTACCATGATCAATACTGCCGCCAGACAGGCCATAGGAATCATGCCTACGAGTTGGCCGAGGAACAAGAGCACCAGTAGTAACACCGCCGCATGGATGATACCTGCAACCGGCGTACGTCCGCCATTATTGATATTAGTCATCGTACGGGCAATCGCTCCTGTTGCGGGAATGCCGCCGAAGAAAGGAACCACTACGTTTGCTACGCCTTGGGCAATCAGCTCTGTATTCGAGTTATGCTTGTCGCCGATAACACCGTCAGCAACCATAGCTGACAGCAAAGACTCGATAGCGCCTAACATCGCTATGGTGAATGCAGAAGGGAACAGTTTCTGAACCAGCGTGAAGAACGTCTCGCCTTCCGCTAATTCCAGAGCAGGTACATGCGGAGAAGGGATACCATGAGGCAAATCATACAAATCGCCAATTGTCTGCACGCTTGATATACCCCATGATGTGGGCGCATAGGATTTCAGCAGCCATGTTAAGATGGTCGCAAAGATGATTGCTGCTAATGAACCCGGAATGCGCTTCGTGAGCTTAGGCATGAAGATACAAACCAGCAAGGAGAAGAGGCCGATACCAAACGCCCAGCCATTCATACTGAAATGCTGTGCATAATAAATCCATTTGTCTATGAAGTTTGCCGGTACATCCGTCAGCCCCAAACCGAAGAAATCATTCATCTGAGTGGAGAAAATCGTGACGGCGATACCGGCGGTGAAACCGACGATGACAGGGTAGGGAACGAACTTAATGACTGTTCCCAGACGTGCCAAACCCATTGCTATGAGCAAGATTCCTGCCATCACTGTTGCTATCATCAAACCCGATAAACCATATTGTTGGATGATGCCATAGATGATGACGATGAAGGCACCCGTTGGACCGCCTATTTGTACTTTACTGCCGCCAAAGAGCGAGATAAGCAAACCGGCAATGATTGCCGTAACCAAACCTTCCGTCGGACCTACACCCGACGAAATACCAAAGGCGATCGCTAAGGGAATTGCGACTATACCTACGATGATGCCTGCAAGGGCATCTTGTGCAAACTGTACCCGATTATATTGACCGAGCGTTTGAAATAACTTAGGATAAAAGACTTCTTTCAGATTAAATTGCATAATTTTTTACTTTCCGCTGCAAAGGTACAAAAAAAATCACAAATACACAAATTTATTTACGATTTTTTGTATAATGTTTAAGGTTTACTATTTATAGACACAAAAAAAGCGTCACATGGACGCTTTTTTTGTATATGGTTGATGTGTTTAGAGCTGTGCTCCAAGGACATTAAATGCCTTGTTGTCACGCTTAATGATCAGCTGACCGTTATGGAGCACTTTGTTCGCTTTGATGTCGAAGATTACTTGATCTACACCTTGAGAACCGGCACCTGCGGTGAAGGTAATGGTGGTGTACGCTAGTTCGTTGATGTTTCCGGCAGGATCCTCTACTTTAACATTGATGGTGTATTCTTTTCCTACTTCAAGGTTCTCTACGGTGTATGCGCCATTCTTCGTGGTCCAGTCTCCTGTGAGGTCACCGGATACATGGAACGTCATATCATCTACATCGTAGTAGTTATCCTCTACCTCAAAAGTGATTGTAGCGCTCGTGCTGCCCTCTGCGCTCTCTACCGAGTATGCGGTGATTTGCGGAGCTGCAAGGTCAACAGTGGTAAACTCAGGACCTTTTACATACTCTGAAGCATATGAGACATATTGGCCGTCATAGAGACCTGCAATCACAGCCCATGTATATGTTCCCGGAGGCAGAATAGTACCGATTCCATATGCCTGAATCCATCCGCTGGATACTACTAAATCGCCCTCTTTATAACCCAATTCAGCCAGATAATCACCGGACTTATAGTAAACCTCTACTTTGAAGACAGTAGGAGGAGTAACGCTTGCCCATGTGAACAGAACGGAGTCTCCAGTTTCCTCAAATACCTGAGCTTTCAAATCGATTGGAGCATAGTCGCTGGTACCTACCGTGAAGACGAACTTTTCTTCTAATCCTGCTTCATAACGATTCTTGGTCAGAATTTGGCTATATACAGTATAGGTTGTTCCTTCTGTTACATTGATAGTCAGCGGCGAAGCAACCGGTTTAAGCGAGTCGCCCTCTTGGTCAAAATTAGTATAAATCTCATTTCCTTCGCTATCATAGATACCTAAGGATAAATAGAACAAAGAGTCAGCATAAATCTCCGGCAGATCCCAAGAGATAGCAGCGGTTGTGTTATCCAAAGATACCTCAGCATTGAAATTGGATGCTGAGAGCCATTCTACTTTGAACGCAGCGAAATCATACCCCTCGGTAACGGTACTATATGATCTATCATAGCCCTCAACCATGGCGAAATATTTGCCCGGTTTAAGTGCGTAATAGTATTCACCGGTTTCTTCGTCTTGCTCAACAGCGGTTACATGTTCCATCCATTGTTTTTTCCAAGATGCAACAATTTCTGGATCTACACCCTGCTCTTCCAGATCCTTGTAGTTCATGCCAGAGTTAAGAATCGCATCAGTCGGGAAAGAGAAAAGGCCATAATTTCCTTGGGTAGCCAAGGTATCTACTACACTGCCATAGAATGCACCTGCAGCAATATAGTATCCCTCCTCATTAAATAATGAGAAATCAAAAACTGCGCTCTTGCCTAACTTTGATATAAAGATAATCTCCGAAGAGTAATATGCCTTCTGAGAAACACCATAGATCATGATACTATCAGTAGTAGCTTGTTTAGCCTTCGGCGCGGAAGCTTTCAGCGACTTGGCAGCCTGAAACTCCGTGTTTGGAGCTTTCACAACAGCAGACTGGAGAATGTTAGATTTTGCGGCTTTCTGTACGGAAGCCACAGGAGCTGCGTTCATACTCAATGAGAGTAATGCAACACCTAAAAAAAGTACAATCTTTTTCATAAGCTTAAAAATTTTAATTTAGCAGATGTTTTTATTTTAACTCGTTTCCGAGAATATCAAATTTCTTGTTATCGTGCAGGATGAGTACCTGACCATTACGGATCACTTTGTGCGCTTTGCGAAGGTTGTTCTGTACCTCATCTACGCCCTGAGGAGCGAAGAAACGTCCCCAATAAGTATCCGCTGCGTACTCGCTTTCATCGCCTCCCGCTACGTTTACGGTCATGGTGTTTTCTACACCTTGGAATGTTTGCGCAAAGATGCGCGGCATACGAGCCGGTGCATTTACAACACCCTTGGAGAGTTTCATACAGCCGGCAAAAACGAAATTACCGATCTCTTTCGTGCCCTCGTGCAGCGTGACGGTAGCCAGATTGGTGCAATCCTCAAAAGCATAGTTACCGATTCCCTCTACTGAAGCAGGAATTTCGATGGAAGGCAAAGCGGTACAATCGCTGAATGCGTAGCCGTCAATGGTTGTCAATCCGTTCGGCAATACCACGTTGGTAATGTTTTCGCATGCGCGGAAAGCAGACGGACCAATAACGGTCAGACCAGTAGGCAGATTGCTCAAGTCCTTAATCTTAGCGCAGTTCTTGAATGCCTCAAAATTGATGCGCTCTACCTGAGCCGGAAAGACAAAGTTATTTAATTCCTTGCAGTTCATGAAGAAATATGCAGGAATCTCCTTCATATCATCCGGCAGTGTGACGGTAGAAAGGGTGTCGCAGTCCGCAAACAAGGCTTGTCCAAGGCTCTCAACGCCCTGTGGAATCTCAATGGAGCGCAATACACGGCATCCACGAAAAGCTTGATTACCAATCTCTTTCGGTACACCTAAGAAATTGATTGCCGTTACTCCTTCTTTAGAGTAGGTTATTTTATATGGGGTCTTGGTATAATCCACTTGTTGTAGACCACCGCCCATACCATAGAACATGTAGTCCGGCACGCGTTCTACCTCAGCGCCGATATTGACAGTACGCAGTTTGTATGCCGACCAGAACTTGTCAGGCCAAGTCTCATCGTCCTCCGGATAGATATACTCGCTATAAGCCATATTTCCAAAAGAGAATGGAGCGAATTCCGGCAAGGTCAAATCTGCACAACGGATGGCATGATAGTTCACTTCTGCCAGACTGTAGCAGTTCTCAAATGCCTTATTGCCAATATACTCAATAGAGGTCGGGATTGTGACAGAGGTGAGCTTGAAATTCTTGGAGAATGCTTGCTCGCCAATACCTACAACAGCATAAGTTTGACCCTCTACAACAATAGATGTCGGGATATTAATCGTATCTACGTAACTATCCTTGAAAGCACCATACCATGTGCCTTGGAACGTTACTTCGACCGCTTTTGTATCATTTTTGGCTGACACATCATTGTAATAAATGGTTTTGCCATCTCCATTTGCCACAGCAAAATCATGTGCTGCCATCGTCATTGAGGCAGTCAACATAAGGAGGAATATAGATAGTTTCTTATTCATAATTATCTCTTTACTATTTTATTAACAATTAGTGTGCCAAATGTAATACGATTGGATCTATTTGACGGGTAGCTGTAAGACCTTTAGAAGGTCTCCATGGGGTAGTGAGCGCCAAATCATATGTACCATTAAACAGCGGAACCAGGTCCAGCGAGCCATAGTTAACCAAGTTCTTACGGGTAGCATGAGGTTCGGCATATGTCAATTTAACGCTATGACGACCTTCTTCTGCTGTGAAATAATAGATATCGTAGTTTGTAGCCGCTTTTCCACGCAGAGAGTAGTAAATATACAACTCATAACGACCATCAGCTGCTTTCTTCCATCCATAGGATGCGATATAGGAGTTGGGCGCTACTGCTGAGATGTTTTGATTTACTACAGCTTCGGCTGCGTCAAACGTTGTGTTAATACCGTTTGCAAAACGCCATACTGAGCTGGCAGATACCAACACATCCAGCGGATCGATGGTGATGTATGTATCCGGTGAAGTAGTGGACACCAGACGACTCTTATCTGCGCTCAAGAGGAATGACTCACGAGGCATATTAATTACAGTATCCGTCAAGTACTCGCCGGTCTTTTGACCATGAACGTCATACGTATAGTGCTGTACGGACAAGTCAAATACACCTCCATTCATATAAATACCTTTTGGTGTGGTGATGAATCCGTAGTATGAGCCACCTCCTAACGTATCTTCACCATAGGTGAATGCGCGGAACTCATGTGTCTTGGCATTATACAGCGTCCAATGCAGATCATCTTGAAAGAGGTCTAAGGTGTTTGCTTCTTCTAACAAGAAAGCATCCATTGCATGGATTTGGGCAAAATAGTCCTCCCAGTCCTGACCGGCTGCCATGGGGTACATGCGGATATAACATCCGTTCTTCTTACCCTTGAGGAGTTGGTAGTTCTCTTTCTCGTTGTATTCCAACACGAGGAACTCGTAGTCACCGCCGATACCTTCTCCGTCCGCACCCCACAGACCCAATTCCGGGTCAGGGTTGGAGTAGTAATGGAAGATACTATTAAATGTATTGAAAGTCAGTACACTACTATTATCGTTGATTATGTCCCACATGCTGGTCTCTGTCTTGTAGAGTCCATTCACTTCTCCGGCGATGGTGACTGTACCATCTTCGCGGAACTTCATGATAAAGGTGTATCCTTTATGCTGAGCAGTATCCGAAGCAACAGGGTTCACGCGAGCGAAGTACTGCATAACCCATCCGTTCTCAGCTTTCATAAACTGCTCCATCAAGGCGGCGCGACGATGCTCCAAACGCACTACAGCCGTTTCGTCAAACAGATCATCTACACGGGGCGAACATGCTACCAGCACGGTGCCCAGTATTAAGAGTATGATTTTTTCTATTTTCATTGTCTTCATTCTTTTAGTGTTTACGTCTTCGGCTGATTAGTCGTTTACTCCAATCGTTAATACCTGATTACGCAGCGAATCGATATTCATGTTCGCTTGACGGCGTTGTACTTCATTGCGGAGCGAATCCAAGTCGATGTTCCAGTCATCGCGAAGCCAGTTGCGGCAGATTGCCAATTTCTGCTCAATGACTGCTGGTCCATCAATACCATCTTCATCTTTCTCCAACTGATGCAAGGTGCCATCATCATCTTGTTTCCAACCCTTAGCGGCATCGCTCATCATGCTTTCCCACTCATCATCTGTTTTAACGATATAGTTTGCAATCATCTCCACGAAGTCCTCACGCTCTTGGCTGGAACCATAGTTTCCGGTAAAACCGAGACTACGTGCTTCCTGATCGCTGCGCTCTTCCCATCCATTCGGTTTGTACAAACCAGCGCTGATTGTACGGAACTCAGCAGGGTAGGTCTTCGTTTGGTGAAGAATATGCGAGAACTCGTGGTGCATCGTCTTGAAGTAGTACTCATTGAGCGTGGACACGTTCGACGGATCGATGTAGTTGATAGCATGGAGTGTTACTTTCAGACCTCCTTGCGCCACACCTAAGGTGACCGAACCGGTTGAGTTATGGCCGGCTGAACCGATCAAACAGATGATACGCGGACCATATTGGCGGAGGAATTCATAACTTCCCGTTACCTCTTTATATACATCCCACCACAAGTACTTCGCCAATACTGCCATGGTGATCGCATTATCGTAGGGACATGGTACTAAGTTGAAGTCCATATCGGAACTGATATCTTGCATTCGATAGCGGAACTCAACATTATACTCCTCCAAGAAATTCTTCTTGCAGAAAGAATCCAATTGGAATGAGTAGGACGTAGGATCCAATTTTTCCTGTGTATTCGGGAAGATCGATTCGGGATCCAGTTTCTCATTGCAGGAACTCAGTACGATACCTGCAAAAAGTATGATGATATAACTTAATTTCTTCATTGCTGTTTCCTTTCTGTTGAGTTTATTCCGGATCGGTTAATCGGCAACTTGTGGTTACCAATTGTGTGTTATCTGTAGTCTTTGTATTGAGCGATATATTCGGCGTCATTCCTGCTTCGATAACAGATGCCGGAATCTGGATAGCTCGGCGCGGATCATCCCATTTCAGGATTTTCTCTGCTTCCATACCTTGTTTATGACGCACTTCGATGCCATAACGCTTGATATCAAACCAGCGCAGACCTTCGTGTATCGTTTCCAAGCGGCGGAAATGCAGCACACAGTTGAGCCAATAAAATTGCTTTTGGTCAATGACCCAATCCGGACAGATGTTAGAGCAGTTGAGACGCGTCACGATATTAATCTCCGTTCCGCTCTCTGCGCGGTTACCACGATAGAAACTCTCAATCAAGCTCTCGGTCAAATCTTGCAGCGTCTCCGTAGTACCTACTTTGCGGCTGTCATCCCAAGTCTTCAAGTCGGCTAAGGCATTTGCGTAATCGCGCTTCATGATATAAGCTTCTGCGCGGCAGAGAAGAGTCTCTTCTCCGGTGAATGTAGCATTTACGTTGTGCGGATAACCGATACCTGCAATCTTATCGGAGTATTCAAAATACTCGCCTGAGTGCGCAAAGTAAAGACCGTAGTTTTGGTCGGCTGTACGCAGACCTCCCACTTTGACATAGCAGGGATGGAAACGGTAATTCTGCCAAGTAGGTCCAGAGCCATAAATAGAGGCACGTGAAGCCTGACGATTACATGCGTAACGTCCGCCTACGATAGAACGATACACAGTTGAGTTGGTAGTTGTCAGCAGGAAATTGCTCGGCGATTGCGTATCCGAATAGGCATGCAAAAGTGACTCGTAGGTTGCATAGCTCTTGGACCAGTATCCCGTACGCATACAACTCATTGGGTTGCTTCCTAAGGCCAGAGTAGCGTAATGGATGACTTTGTCGTAATCGCGTTTATAGAGATAGAAACGAGTAGCAAATGCATAAGCTGCCTGTTTGTTGAAGTGGTATTTCGGTTGATCATAGTCATCCGATATATTCTTCAGACCTTCCAAGAGGTCTTTCTCTATGTTCGCATACAATTGGGTCAGCGTACCGCGGTCGGCATTGGAATACACCACACGCTCCGATACTGTCATGTAAGGAACACCTTGGCTCATCTCGCTTAACGCAGAATCGCGGTAAGGCATACAGAATACGTTTGCAAGTACGAAATGGTTATATGCGCGACAAATTAAAGCTTCCGCGCGCGACTTGGAGCAATCCGCTGTAGTGTCACTTGCCTCGATAGCGTCCATCGCATCCAAGGCGTGGTTCGCTACAGCGATAGCATGGTAGGCACCTGACCAAATACGGATAGGTGAATCACCGTCTGTCTGGCTTGCAGAGTTAGTAGGTTCCCAAGCGAACGCTTCGTTCTCACACTGACCTTTGTTTACGCCCAGATTATAACGTGTCCAGCTACCATCCTCCGAGTTGTTATCGATGATATTATCCGAACTCATCTCGCAAATCCACGCGAAATCGGCATTTGAATAGGCGGTTGCTAACAGTTTTTTGACTTGTGCTACCGTCTTGATGTCTGTACGGTTATCGGGTTCTTTGTCCAAAAAACCGCAACCGCTCAGTATTACTGATGCCAATGCAAGTATGTAAAATATCTTCTTATTCATATTTCTTTCTATTTGATAGTCAACGCGTTAATTAAAATCCTGCACGGATGGTTAATGTGAATTGTTTTGCCATCGGGGTAGCAACACCACCTGAATTGAAGAACTCAGGATCCTGACCATTCAACTTCTTATCCGAGTAAATGAGGAAGGGGTTGGTCACCTGGAACTTACAGCT
Source organism: uncultured Bacteroidales bacterium (assembly GCA_946406195.1). Taxonomy (GTDB): domain Bacteria; phylum Bacteroidota; class Bacteroidia; order Bacteroidales; family Paludibacteraceae; genus Colicola. The sequence goes on along the minus strand of CAMJJT010000006.1, from coordinate 42,931 downwards.
GAAACTATTCAATTTCACATTCTCCAAGTATTTCTTCGGAATCTCGTACATGAGCGAGATCTCTTTCATACGAATGAAATCACCTTTTGCTACGCGCTCAGAAGAATAGTTATAGGCGTTGTAAGCCGTTGCCAAGTCGTAGGAACCGTAAGTCTTCTGCTGTCGTGTAGATGCGATGACCGGAATATTGGTGATTTTCTCGTCACCAGGCATGGTCCAGCGGTTACGGAAGTCACGAGGGAGTGCTGTCAAATCGTCGTAGGAAGAGCTGAAGATCGGATCCAGACGAACTACGTTTCCGAAGGAATAAGTCATGAAGATATTGAGGGTAAAGCCTTTCCACGAGAGGAGGTTACCAAAACCACCAGTGATGGTCGGGTCGGTAGGACCTTCATACTTGAGGAAGTCTGTTTTCTCAATCTCTTGGAAGTTGATATCCGTTACGGTGTACTCGCCGTCTTGGTTGATGAAAGTTGGCAGACCCTCGTCGTTCAAGCCCATGAAGGGAATAGAGAACAACGCACGTACCGGATAACCTTGGCGGGCATAACCTGAACCGGTAACAAGACTCATCACATTCACACGCGAATCCAGTTTGGTAATACGGTTATTGGTGTAAGAGAAAGTAAAGTCCGTAGTCCATTTGAAGGCACCCGGTTGATCACCCAATTTAATATTGAGTGTAGAAAGCGTAATCTCCACACCCGATGATTTCATCGTTGCAACGTTTGCATACTTCATACTCTCACCACCGATACCTGTTGTATAAGTCGGGCCAATGAGGTCGAAGTTGTTACGATAGTAACCATCGATATCCAAGTTAATGCGGTTCTTGATAAATCCAAGGCTGGCACCCACGTTCAACTCATATTTCTTCTCGTAAGTCAATTCCGAGTTACCTAAGCGATACAGATCGATACCAATTTCCTGTGCTGCTGCATTCGGACGCCAGAGTGTGGTAGCCATGAAGGCAGGTTCTGAGTACGAATAGCCGTAAGGACAGCGGTCTGCGGTAAGCGAGTAGCTGGCTTTGAGGGTTGCATTGGACAGAATGTGTCGTGCAGGCTCATACCACTCTTCCTCATGCGCGTTCCAGCTGACACCCACGTTCCACGTTGGCAGCCAACGTGCGCTACGGCTCTTACCCAATCCGTTGGTACCCTCATAACGACCGGTCAAGTTGACGTTGTAACGGCCTAAGTATGAGTAGGTTCCGGTAGCAAAGAAAGCCATAGAACGGGAGTAGCGCCATGTGTTAGCGTAGTACGCACCGCCTTCCTCTACCTGCTGCTTGAAGAGCTTGTAGTCGATAAACGGTGTGCCTCCATCGTCATAGCAGAATCCCCAACCATCGAATGAAATCGTGTTACGATCGGTAGTGTTTAACTCCATACCGGCGAAGAAATTGAGGATATGTTTCTCCTTGATAGAGGTGTTATACGTTGCAGAGAGACGCAAGTCAAACTGCGACATCTTGTATTGGTTGAGGAAATACATACCGCCTTTCGGAAGTATGGTTTCTTTGAGCGCATTCTCATCATCCGGGTCGGCATACAAGAAGGGGTTCGCTTCGCGAATCGTAGCGTCTTCGGGATCGATACCGGCACGATAAGCACGGGCCTGGTTGGATTGATCTTTTACAAAGTGCTCATTTGTAGAACTTTGGAAACGATATGCAGCCAAAGCGGACAAACTCAAACCTTTAATTGGCTTGTAGGTCAACTCACCTTGGAACTTCACATCGGTAACGCCTAATTCGATGTAGTTGTTTTTCAACTCATCAAAGATATTGAAATCGCAGTAGTTACGCGTGTAACTTTGTGTCGGGTCCAATGCACGTGAGGCATTGATTGCATAACTATAAGGGTTGATATCAAAATCACGTTTCACCTCACCTGTTACTACATCCGGATTCTGTGAGAGTGTACCGGGTGCTTTTTGCTTACGATAGGAGTCGGAAGTCAAGAGCGTCAAGGTCAATTTCTTGGTAATGTCAAATGAAGCGTTGGCATTGACCGTATAACGCTGAACCGAGCTGGAAAGTGTCCATCCCGGATCGTACATAGCCGACATAGAGGTGTAGAAACGCGCTTTCTCGGTACCACCGGAAATACTGATGGAGTGGTTCTGCATCAGGGTGTTCTGGAACAAGAGGTCGAACCAATCCGTGTTGCGGTACTCCGCCTGACGCAGATAGGTGTTACGAGCGTACTCGGTGTTCGCCAGACCGAACGTACCATCTCCGTTATAGGTGTTGATGAGTTGGTACATCTTACCATAGATACCGGAAGTACTGGATTTAGCCAAGTTAGCGAACTCAAGCCAACCCTTCTTCTCCATCTCGCGGTAGATATTCATCTGCTCCTGTGAGTTGCTGATGTTAAACTCACGGTAGCTCGGTTTGAGACGCATGGTAAACTCACCGGTATAGTTGATTTTGGTGTGTCCGGCTTGTCCTTTCTTAGTGGTTACGACGATGACACCCGCCATAGCACGTGCACCATAGATAGAAGTAGCGGAACCATCTTTGAGGATCTGGAAGCTCTCAATATCATCGGCGTTCAGACCTGCGATAGCGGAGGAGATCAGCGTCACAGCGTCACCCGAAGAGAGGGACTCAGCGTCCACCTCTACGGCGTCCTCCATGATCACACCATCCACCACCCAAAGCGGTTTGGACGAACCATAAATGGAAGTAGCTCCACGCATTTTGATTTTCGGCGCTGTACCGAACGTACCGCTGACGTTCTGGACACTGACACCGGCAGCACGACCTTCGAGGGAGCGGCTGATGTCGGCAATACCGTCCAGTTTGCTCTTCTCGGCGTCGATACGAGTGGTAGAACCAGTGTTGAGACGTTTGTCTTGCTGGTACATACCGGTGACTACCACTTCTTCGATCTGCTGCGACTCGGTTTGCAGCGTCACTTTCATGTTGGGTTTAGCAGGGACTGTCACAGTCTTGTAACCCAGATAAGAGATGACCAGAGATTTCTTTCCATCCGGAACATTCAGCTCAAACTGGCCATCGAAGTCTGTTACGGTACCGATGGTCGTACCCTCCACAACGACGTTGGCACCGATGGCGCCTTCTCCCATTTCGTCGAGCACGATACCGGTTATCCTTGTCTGCGCCAACAAGCCAACGGGCAGGAGGCACATCCAGACTAACATTAAGTAAAATCGCTTCATTATTATTGTTTTGTTATTTATTTTTCATTATTTGTTTTGCAAGTTTCCGTTCTTTATATCGCGCGTATATGTATATAATAAGGTATACGCATACGCGCACAAACGAAAAAGCGTGCAAAGGTACAACTTTTTTTTGAAACAGCCAAATTTTTTAGCAAAAAAGTGAAAGAAAAGTGCTTTTTATAATTTAAGTGTTACAAAAAAGCCCTATTTGTATGTCAAAATGTAAGTGCAATTTGTATTTAGCAATTCTTGGGCGACTTGCAGTAATTGCGAGGTGGATGTTTGTTCAATTTTGCGCATCGTGTCTTCCCATTCGGGAGCTTCTCCCCTATAGAGAACAGATTTCGCCATGGCTAAGGCTGTGTTTTCCTGATTTTGTGCGGAGATGGCTAATTGTCCGCGGAGTTGAATCAAGGCTTTATGCAGGGCCGCTTCGGAGAGCGGTGCGTCGCACAGTTTGTCCAATTCGCGTCGTACGAGGTCCAAGGAGAGATCAAAATCTTCGGGGTCGCACGCCCAGTAAGCACACCAGTAACCGGTGTCGCTGAGGGGAGTATAGGTAGATTCGACGGTATAGACCAATCCTTTGGCTTCGCGCAGAGAGAGGTTGAGGCGACTATTGAGGCTACCACCGCCTAAGATGTTATTGAGAAGGAACATTGCGAGTTGGTTCTCATGTCCGATGGGATAAGCTCGTCCGCCGAGCATAGCGTGGACTTGGTGGGTGTGTTTATGATAGCTCGCTGTACGCGGGCTATCATGACCGCTTACGCTGTTGGACCGCTGCGCTGTTGGACCGCTTACGCTGTTGGACCGCTGCGCTGACAGATGACCGAATTCGCGTTCAGCGAGGCGGAAGATGCGGTCGGGTTTGATGTTACCTTGGCAGAAAACGACCATCCGGTCGGGTGTGTAGTGCTGCGCCATCCATTGTTTGGCGTAATCGGGTTTGGAGGAGATATGCCGGAGGGTCTTTTTTGTGCCTAATATGGGCATAGCGAGCGGACTACCGGCAAAGACGAGGTTCTCGAAGTCATCATAGATGAGTTCGGAGGGTTGGTCGTTATAACTCTCAATCTCATCGAGAATGACCATCCGCTCTTTGTCGGTTTCTTCTTTCTTGAAAGCGGGCTCCAAGATCATCTCTGCGATGAGATGCAGGGTCAGTTGGACATGTTCGGCGAGGATAGCGGCATAGAAAGTGGTTTCTTCTTTGGTAGTATAAGCGTTGATCTCGCCACCTATTCCTTCGATGGAATGGATGATTTGTCGGGCGGTGTGATGGTTGGTGCCTTTGAAGACACAATGCTCAATATAGTGCGCCATGCCGTTTTCTTCGGGCATCTCATGACGTGTTCCGGCTCCGACCATAACGCCTATGTACGCGACGGGAGAAGGGGTCCAGCGATGTACGATTTTGACCCCGTTTGGTAAAATATGATAAAAAGTTTGCGTATTTTCTTGCATATGTCAAAAAAAAGCAGTAATTTTGCAGCCGAATTTCGAAAAGGGAGTTTGAAATGGTTTGAAGTTGTTTGAAATGGTTAATTACCCCAAATGAGATTTATATTTATGCGGCATTGGCGGAATTGGTAGACGCGCCAGACTTAGGATCTGGTTCCGCGAGGAGTGAAAGTTCGAGTCTTTTATGCCGCACAACAAGGGTCAGCGATGACCCTTTTTTGTTTCTAAGGGAGCTCGGCATGTATGCCGAGGGTTAGACAAAAATCCTTGTTAGACGGTTATTCTTGTTTCTTAACTTCGTTCCAGAGGGTGTCCATTTCTTCGAGGGTCATGTCTTTGAGGTCACGGCCTTGTTCTTTGGCGCGAGCTTCGAGGTAATTGAAGCGGCGGATGAACTTGAGGTTCGTTTGCTCAAGGGCATTGTCCGGGCGGATCTTATAGAGCCGTGCGGCGTTGATGAGCGAGAAGAGGAGATCGCCAAATTCCGCTTCCATAGATGATCCGCCAATATTGGCTGATTCATCGGAGGTGCGGAGTTCGTCTTCGAACTCGGCTATTTCTTCTTTCACTTTTGCCCAGACGTCTTCGCGTTTTTCCCAGTCGAAGCCGACGTTAGCGACTTTATCCTGTATGCGGTATGCTTTGACGAGAGAGGGCAGTGAATCGGGAATGCCACTAAGGACGGTTTTGTTGCCACCTTTCTCCTTGAGTTTGACTTGTTCCCAGAGCTTGGATACTTGGTCGTTAGTCGTTGGTCGTTGGTCGTTGGACATTTCTCCATAGACGTGCGGATGGCGGAAGATGAGTTTGTCGCAGAGCCGATTGCAGACATCGGCTATGTCGAACGTGTCGTGCGGTTCGTCGTCAGGTGAACCGGAGAAATTCCATTTCTCTTCAGAGCCCATCTTAGCATAGAAAACGACATGAAGGAGGACGTCTCCCAGTTCTTTGGAGATTTCCGTCATGTCATGGCGTGAGATAGCGGTAGCTAATTCGTAAGTCTCTTCGATCGTGTTCTGGCGAAGCGAATCGAAAGTCTGTTTGCGGTCCCACGGGCATTTCTCCCGCAGGTCATCCATGATGTCCAAGAGGCGCTCAAAGGCTTTGAGTTGTTCTTCTCTGCTGTGCATTTCTTTCATTCCGTTTCTTCTCCTTCAAAGGTATGCATGGTCAGATTTCCCTTGTGGTCCAGCTTGGCGTAAGTCCACTGTTTGAAGCAGTCACCCAAGATGATGACGCGGCTACCAGAGGTGAGTTGGAGGTCGAGTTCAATATGGCGATGTCCGAAGATATAATAATCGCGGTGGTTGCCCTGTTTCTCCTGATCTTTGGCAAAGAGGACGAGTTCTTCTTTGTTCTCGCCTTTATAAGGGCAAGGATTTTCCAGTTCTTTGAGACGACTGCGTTTTGCCCAGTTGTAGCCGAAGAAATTACCGATTTTAGGCGGTAACAGGCGGTAGAGGAACTGCAGGAACGGGGAGTTGAAGATGTCGCGGAGGAGCATGAATCGGCGGATTTTCTTACGCACGCGGGACGGGTAATAAGTTTCCCAGTCGGAAGGCAGGAGTCCGTCACCGTGTGCCACGTAGATCTGCTTGCCGTACCGTTTGATAGTACAAGGATTGAATTGCACTTCGGCGCCGGTTAGCTTAGATAATCCACCAAAGGTCCACAGGTCATGATTGCCGGTGAACATATGCACGTGGATACCTTTCTTGGTGAGTTTGCGTATCTCTTTGCAGAAAGGATGGAACTGCTGTTTCTTTTTGTCATGGATGAAATACTCCATCCAGAAATCGAACATGTCGCCCAGCATGTATATGGATGTGGCGTCTTTACTCATCTCCTCAAGGAGTCTGATGAGTTTTTTTTGGTGCGCCCAGCTTCTTTCAATCGCCAAGCTGCCTAAGTGAGCGTCGGATAAAAAATAAATCATTTTATTTCAATTAACAATTATCAATTCACAATTCACAAAACTTCCTATCGGATAGGATACAGTGTTTAGTTTCCGTACGGATTTTTGTGTTCTATGCAAAACCCTGCAAGCCGTTTGTATATTGTACATGGTGAATTGTACATCATAAGAAGCCCAGTTCGAGTTTGGCTTCTTCGGACATCATATCTTTGGTCCACTCGGGTTCAAAGACGATGGAGACGTTCACGTCTTTGATGCCCTCCACGGAGCCGACTTTCTGACGGATGTCCTCCACGATGAAATCTCCTGCAGGGCAGGATGGAGCAGTAAGCGTCATGGTGATGTCACAGACGCCGTCCTCTTTGATTTCGATACCATAGATCAAGCCCAAGTCGTACACATTGACCGGAATTTCAGGGTCAAAAACGGTCTTGAGCATTTTTAATATCTCTTCTTCTTTTTCTAAAAATTCATTCATAATACACAAATCGGCTGCAAAGATACTGCTTTTTTTGCATATATGCAAGAAAAAAATTCAAAATGAATAATTAACCATTCAAAATGAATGGATGCCGATGGAGGTTGGTTTGTTGGTTTGGCATGAAATGCGCGGGAATGAAAGGGGTGTTCCGGACGTCTCTAAGAGGAGCCTAATGTATGCAAAATAACCTACTAATCACCTACTAATCACCTACTAATCACCTACTAACCGCATACTAACCGCATACTATAATCATGTAAAATGATAGTAATGGGAGGTGTGGACGGAAGAGAAGGGGACTGACAAAATGGCAGTTCAACGGGGTTGGCACGGAAATTGAGAAGGAAATGAAGGAATGATGAATGATGGAATGATGGAATGATGGAATGATGGAATGATGAAATGATGAAATGATGAAATGATGAAATGATGAAATGATGGAATGATGAAATGATGGAATGATGAAATGATGAAACTTTTAAAAAATCAATAATAACTATGAGTAAAGGAAATATTGGGGTGACGAGTGATAATATATTCCCCGTAATTAAGAAATTTTTGTATTCGGATCATGAGATCTTTTTGCGTGAGTTGATAAGCAATGCTGTGGATGCGACGACGAAGTTGAAAGTGATCAGTCGTCAGCCGGGAGCAGTGAGTATTCCGATGGACGATTTGCGTGTACGCGTGACCATCGATAAGAAGAAAAAGACGTTGACCGTTTCGGATCACGGAATCGGCATGACCGCAGAAGAGGTGGATAAATACATCAACCAGATTGCGTTCAGCGGGGCTGAGGAGTTCGTGAACAAGTACAAAGACAAGACCGAAGCTATCATCGGACATTTCGGTTTGGGTTTCTATTCCGCTTTTATGGTGAGCAAGAAGGTGGAGATTTTCTCGCTGAGTTATCAGGAGGATGCAAAGGCTGTTCATTGGAGTTGCGAGGGTTCTCCCGAGTACACGATGGAAGAGACCATCAAAGCGGAGCGCGGAACAGACATTGTGCTGCACATCGATGATGAGTTCAGCCAATATTTGGAGGACGCGACGATCGAAGGACTGCTGAAGAAATACTGTAAGTTCCTGCCGGTGGAGATCGCTTTCGGTAAGAAGAAAGAATGGAAAGACGGTAAAGAGGTAGAGCTGGACGAGGAGAATATCATCAATGATATTAACCCTGCGTGGACACGCAAGCCGGCGGATCTGAAAGATGAGGACTACGACAAGTTCTATCACGAGTTGTACCCGATGCAGATGGAAGAGCCGTTGTTCCATATTCACTTGAATGTGGATTATCCGTTTAACCTCACGGGAATCCTGTATTTCCCGAAGATCAAGAGCAATCTGGATGTGAAGAGAAACAAGATTCAGTTGTATTGCAACCAAGTTTATGTGACGGATGAGGTGGAGAACATAGTTCCGGAGTATTTGACGTTGTTGCACGGTGTGATTGACAGCCCGGATATTCCTCTGAATGTGAGCCGTAGTTATCTGCAGAGCGATAATAACGTCAAGAAAATCAGCGGTTACATCACCAAGAAAGTGGCAGATAAGTTAGCCGAGTTGTACAAAGCCGACAAGGATGATTTTGCCAAGAAATGGGATGATATCAAGATGTTTATCCAGTTTGGTATGCTGACCGATGAGAAATTCTATGAGAAAGCGACGAGTTTTGCGTTGGTTAAGAACCTCGAGGCTCAGTACTCGACGCTGGATGAGTATATGGATAAAGTGCGTGATAATCAGGTAGATAAGGACGGCAATTTGGTGCTTCTCTATACGAATGATGCGGACGCACAATATACATCGATCGAGCGCGCGAAAGCGAAGGGTTATGATGTGCTGGTGATGGACGGCGAGTTGGATGTACATGTAATGAGCCAAGCCGAGCAGAAACACGAGAAACTGCGTTTTGTACGGGTGGACAGCGATACGATAGAGAACCTGATCAAGAAAGAAGAGACGGCGAAAGATACGTATTCGGACGAGCAGAAAGAGGGCTTGAGGAAAGCTTTTGAAGGAATGCTGCCGAGCGATGCTGATAAGTTACGTTACTATGTAACGTGTGAGGCTGCTTCGTCGGACGCGCTGCCTGTTTTCCTGACGCAGAATGAGTTTATGCGCCGAATGAAAGAGATGAGCGCACACCAACAGGGCATGTCTTTCTACGGTCAGATGCCGGACAGCTATAACTTGGTGATTAACACGAACCATCCGCTGATTCAGGAGTTGGTAGCGAAAGAAACGAGTGAAGAAGTGGAGGAGAAGGGTTCGGAGGAACCGAAGAATGAGACGGTTATAAAGACCGTTTATAAACTGGAAGGCGAAGATGAGCGGATTAAGCAGATGATTGACATCGCGTTGTTAGCGAGTGGACAACTGAAAGGCGAGGCGCTCGCGAAGTTCGTGAACCGGAGTGTGGAACTGTTGAATTGTTAAAACGTGATCTCGTGATTTCGAGAATTCGAAAGAGATAAAAGAAGATCCTCTATGAGGGTCTTTTTTTAATATATATCTATCAAATTTTCCTTAATTATTTATGATTTATATACGATTTTTAAGATGAATATGAAAAAAACAAAAATATGAATACTTTTATTAAAAATCGGTATTGTGTATGTCGGAATAAAGCAGTACCTTTGCAGCCGTTTTGAATTAAGGTACAGATGATGAAACAATTTCTACAAATTCTCTTTTTTAGTGTGATGTCAGCACTGCCTGTCTTTGCGCAGTCTTACATGACCGAAGTGACAGGTGTTGTGACTGATTTTCAGACCCGTGAGCCGTTAATTGGTGTGACCGTTTATGATGCGAATGATCCTTCGAAGGGTACGGTGACGGATTTTGACGGCAAATACGTGATCAGCGTTGATACGCGTAAGCCGACGATGCTGACTTTTTCTTATGTGGGTTATGATTCGGAGAGCCGCTCTGTGACAGCGGTGACGAAGGAGATCAATGTGCCGTTGTTGACGCACAATGAGATCTTGGATGACGTGGTGGTGACGGCAGGTCGTTTTGAGCAGCGTCAGACGGATGTGACGGTGTCAATGGAGGTGTTGAAACCTCAAGCTTTGCGTAGTCAGGCTCCGACAGATCTGTCTTCTACTTTGCAGACCCTGCCGGGTGTGGAGATCATTGACAAACAGCCGTCTATCCGTGGTGGCGGCGGTTGGACGTACAGCGTAGGTAGCCGTTGTCAAGTGCTGATGGACGGAATGACGATCTTGAACCCGAAGACGGGTGAGATCAACTGGAATAATATTCCTTTAGAGAACGTAGCGCAGGTGGAGGTGATCAAAGGAGCATCGTCTGTGTTGTACGGATCGTCGGCTCTGAACGGTGTGATCAATGTGCGTACGCAGCGTCCTGGATTAGCGCCAGAGACGAAAGTGAGCGGATACGTAGGTATCTATGATAACTATAAGGATTACGCGTACACGGGCGCGAGGCTGCCGATGTATTACGGCGCTGAGGCATCTCATTCGCGAAGAGTAGGCAATTTCGACGTGTCGATGGCAATCAGCGGCTTCAAGGATGAGGGTTATCGCAAGCAGAGTTTTAACGACCGTGTGCGTTTGGGCGGTAATTTGACTTACCATCATCCGGTGGATGAAGGCAAGTATATGACGGTAGGCGCGAACATGAACTACGTAGCGAACCAGTTTGGCGATTTCTTCATCTGGCGCAGTCCGAAAGATCCTATTCATCCTTCGCCGCTGACGAATATGGGTCGTAAGGAGCATAATTTCAATATTGATCCGTTCTTTAATTACGACGATACGGAGCGTGGTATTTCGCATAAGTTGCGTACTCGTTTCTATCTGACGTCCGATAATTTGACCACGCCTTCTGAGTTGAAGAGCGCGGCAGATCTGGGTAAATGGGCTATTACGAGTTTTGATCTGGATAAAGTAAAAGGCTATTATGACCAGATCCAAGGGTATATGAATGACGGAGAACCATTGACAGGTGCTTTGTTGCTAACTTTCCAAGATGTCATACTGCCGATTATGGATGAGGATTGGATGGGTGCTATTAATGAGGGTATCAATCTGGTACAGAACGGATTGGGGTATACCGGTACTATTGCGGAGCTGCAAGATGTGGCGGCTTATGGTATGAGTCTGTTAGCTGATAATACGCCGACTCGTCCGGAGTTGACCTATAACGGATATATCGATTATCAGTTTGCCAAGCAGTGGGATAACGGCGTGCGTCTGACGACGGGTATTAACTGGAACCATATTACCAATACGGCGAATGTGACGGGAACTCACCATACGGATAATCTGGCGGCATATTTGCAGTACGACCATCGTATAGCGGACAAGTTGTCGCTGAGCGCAGGAATGCGTTTGGAGTACTACCGGATGGATAACCAATTTAAGGAGGCGAATATCCAGTTGGGCAGTTGGCTATGCCCTGTGCGTCCGGTATTCCGTGCCGGTTTGAACTGGGAGATTTACAAAGCTGGATTCCTTCGCGCCAGCTTTGGTCAGGGTTATCGAAACCCGTCGGTGACGGAGAAATTCGCCCGTAAGGATATCGGTGGTGTGGGTGTATATCCGAATCATGATATCAAGCCTGAGTCCGGATTCAATGCAGAGATTGGTTATAAGCAGTTGTATAAGTTCGGCCCTGTTACCGGAACGCTGGACGTGGCTGCTTTCTATACCGAGTATAGGGACATGATAGAGTATCAGTTCGGTTTGTTCAGAAACTCGGATTTCTCGATGGTCAATTCGATGACGGATGTGATAGATGAAGTGGAGAGGATGATTGATGATTTCCAACAAACCAAATCGTTCAAGAATGCAGGTATCGGTATCGGTGCGCAGTTTGTGAATGTGAGCCATGCCCGTATCTATGGCGCGGAGGTGAGTACGGCGGGTAAGGTAGATATCCGGAAGGATATGGGTCTTCGTTACTCAATCGGTTATACCTTTACCGAGCCGGAGGATTTGGACAATGCCAGCCGTATAGAGAAAGAGAAGACTTATACGGATCCGCTGCAGATGAAGAATAAATCCAATGACACCAAATATCTGAAATACCGTAACCGTCACTCGTTCAAGACGACGATTGATTATAACTATAAGTGGTTGTCATTGGGCGTGAATATGATGTACCGGAGTAAGATGTTAGCGGTTGATTATCTGATGGTTGACGAGCGTGAGAAGGCACAAGAGGATCTGATGGATTATGCCCGTAAGTTCATCTTCGGCTACGAGGATGGTGTGTCACTTCATGATTATTGGATGGCGCATAATACGGGTGTCTTCACAATGGATCTGCGTGCTTCGGTACGATTCAAAGAACATGTGGAGTTCCAGTTCCTGGTAAATAATCTGCTGAATACGGAGTATAGTTTCCGTCCGATGGCGTTGGCTCCTCCCCGTTCGTTTGTATGCCGCGTGAACCTTACGTTTTAATTGAAAAATGAAAAATGAAAGGATGAAGGAAAATAGATAGTTGATATGAAAAAGATTTTGAGTGTAATTTTAGTATCTATGTTTGCTGTCGGGGTGATGGCAGTGAGTGTGGCGGATGTAGCGGGTGTGTATAGCGGAACGCTGACCATCGGGAGCGCTAATAACGCAGGAGTAGAGGTTTATGTCTTGCCCGGTGTGGCTCATAATAGTGTTACTATCGTGGTACCGAAAGGTACGAGCGGTACGACATTAGGAGAGATGGTGTTGACGGACGTGGATATGAGTACGAGCGGCAGTTTGAATATGTCGGGGCGTTCGGTCTATTTGGCTAAACGTGCAGAGCGTGCGGTGGTGTCGGTGACGGCGTCTTCGTTATCGAAGCAGAGTGCGCAGTTCACTCTCTCGGTGTCCACGCCTACTATTTCGTCGCTGACGGTTCGTTTTAGCGGAAGCCGAGTGTCGGATCGTAATTATGCGATTACGAATGGCGGCTTTGAAGGAACTTGGTCCAACGGTGAGGTGAATGGATGGCATTCATTCGGAACGGCGACGGGTAGTTATGCCAGTTTTGTTAAGAATAACGCTCCGTTTGAGCAATCGAGCGATGTACGCGCAGGTGTGACGGGTCATAGTGCAAAGATATATTCCAAGAATGTATTGAGCAAGAAAGCCAATGGAAACTGTACGAACGGTCAGATTAATGCGGGTTCAACCAGCGCTGGAGATGCATCGAAAAACTATAATTTCTCGGATCCTTCCAATTCGGGTTATAACACGCCTTTTGCGGGAAATCCGGATTCGTTGGTATTCTGGGCGAAATATATTCCAGGTGGTGGTTCTGTGACGGATGAAAGTAATAAGGCGCGTGCTCACGCGGTGATTACGACCAATGCGCGTTATCAGGATCCTGAGACAGGTAGCTCTGCTTCGGTTCGTATCGCGGACGCTACCATCAATTATAAAGCTACTTCTTCCAAGGGATGGCAACGTCTGTCAGTTCCTTTTGTCTATACGCAGCTGGATCGTAATTCCGTAGCTTATATGTTGATTACTTTCTCTACTAATGAGAATCCGGGCGGCGGTAATTCGAGTGGTTCCAGTCCCGATCAGGTCTATCTGGACGATGTAGAGATGGTGTATAACCATGCGTTACAATCGCTGAAGATGAACGGGAAGAGTATCTCATTTGTGGGTGGTAAGGCTACTACGGACGAGGTGTTTAGCGAGAGTGATTATACTTTCTCGGCGACTACGAACGGTATCGGTGCGAAGACGGTTATCGGTTATGACGCAGAGACGAGTTGCGTGTATATCTATGTGTTGGCGAATAACTATGTGCAGGGAGGCGGTTACTCGGTTTATACGCTGCAGATGGCAGAGCCGGTACATAATACCGCTTATCAGTATTCGGCGACCACCTGCGAAGGAGAGCCGTATTCGGATGAGTTGTTTTCGGGTCTGAGCGAGAGCGGCGATTATGTAAAAACGATCCCAAACAAGGAGGGAGGCGACTCCGTGATCACGCTGACCTTGGAGGTCCTGCCTACTTATTCCTTTCCGGAAGAGGTCTCTATCCGCATGAATGAGAGTTATAGTTGGCGTGGTAAGGAGTTTAAGGATTTGGTGCCAGGTACGTATTCCGATGTAGTGGAGTTGAAGACGAAAAGAGGTTGCGACTCGGTCTATACACTGACGCTCACGGTCTTGCCTATTTCCTATGAGTTTACCGAAGAGATGACGGCTTGTCATGGTGAAGAGGGAACATGGCGCGGCAAAGAGCTGCCTACCGACGGCGAAGGAGTGGTGATGGTGTACGACTCGCTTCGATCGGTTTACGGGACGGACTCGGTCTATGTGTTGGAGCTTCGTGTGCTGCCGGTTTATTCCTTCACGGAGACGCTAAGGGTTAATAGTATAGATACCACTTGGCGAGGACAGACAATTACAGCGTTGGAAGCGAGGCAGAAACCGTACCTTTTTTATGACAGTTTGAAGACGGTCCTCGGTTGCGACTCGGTGTATGAGTTGAAGGTCTTCGTGTCTGCATTGCCGATTACGTACGGCGTATATGAGGCGTTAGTGTGCGAGGGTGATCAAGTGGAGTATGAAGGTGTGATCTATAGTGAGGCGTTCACAGGCGATGTCCATCTGGAGGGTGTGAATATATACGGCGGTGATTCGATTGTCCGATTGACGGTCAAGGTGTTGCCTAATTATCTCGTGGAGCAGGAGATGACGATCACGGAAGGGGAGAATGCGTCTTGGGAAGGATGGAACCTCTCCGGTGTGCCGGCAGGTGAGAGTGAGTTATACGCTTCTTATTACAGCATCGATGATTGCGATTCGACGATCGTGCTTCATCTGACGGTATTGGCTCCTCAGCCCATTGAGGAGGGATTGGATGATGCGCAAGAGGAGGTTCATCGCGGTGCCAGAAAAGTGATGAGAGGTGATCGCATCTTTATTATCCGCGAGGATGAGAGTGAATATACGATTTTAGGGAAGAAAATTAAATAAGAGATGAATATGAAACGTTTTTTATTACTTGTTTTGCCGTTGACAGCCGCGCTTTACGTTTCAGCGCAGACCTACCATAACGGCACGTGGTATTCGTATTATGACGATAATACCCATTCGATGAATACCCAAGGGGATTATGAGCACGGAGATGTTTTTGCGCCAACGGCGGGAAAACTGAACGTCCAGTGGAAATATGAGTGGGTGGATTGGGTAGGTTTTGCCAGAAAAATTGACACAGATGTACTGGAGTCTGCGGATGGAGGTAGTTCCACGCAGGATGTAGGTTCCTTTCAAGAGAAGACCGACAAGAATAACGATGTGACCGAGCTCTTCTCTATCAGCACGAATATCAACTGGATTAAGTACAATCGTTCCGGATTACCGACGCATAAAGTGAATATCTATCATGAGGATATTCCGTTGGCGAAGCATATCTTGTTGGCTTCGGGCGAATATGGCACGAAGACGGCTTCTCATGCTTTCGGCGAACTGGAGATCGGTACCGCCTCGGAGGCGTATATGGTTCATCTGCGTTCATTCTTGACGACAGGTGATATCACGGTGCGTTCTTCGGACCCGGAGAACTTCCGCGTAGGCGCTCCGGAGAACAAGGAGGCGATCGTTTATGAGGTGGGTTCTAATGCCTGTGCCTCGACGAACGGAACAGCTTCGACTGCCGGAGGAGGTACACTGGGTAAGATCAGCAACTATGATTTTCCGATCTATTTCACGCCGCAAAAAGGCGGTTCGTTTGAGGAGACGATCACTGTCAGTGACGGCACCTCGACGGTGACGATTACGGTGTCCGGCAGTGCGCCCAAGAAAGATCAGTCGATCACTTGGAACCCCGAGTTGACGCTGCTGAGCAATGCTACTATCGAAGGAGCAAGCGTTTCGTCCGGGCTGCCGGTGAAATATACTTTTGCGGAGGAAGGCATCGTGGCGATAGTAGATGGCGTGCTGACGGCGCAGACGGATGGCGTGGTGACGATCACTGCTTCGCAGGAAGGCGACGAGGTCTATCACCCTGCGTCGCCCGTTGTCCGGACGTTCACTATCCATCCTGCCGTGACCGAATATGTGTATAGCGTTACGGTTTGCGAAGGGGAGGTATATACGGATGACCTGTTCGGCGAGTTGAGCGAGGCGGGAGTCTATCAAGACACGATTCCCAATGTGTATGGCGGCGACTCGGTGGTGACCTTGACGCTGGGTTATTACACCCGATATGCTTTCGTGGAGGAGAAAGAGATGTACGTAGGCGCTGAGGGCGAATGGCAGGGCGTTGACCTGTCCTTGCTGCCGGTAGGCGACACGACGATTGTTGCGAAGTACAATACCGTTCACGGTTGTGACTCGACTTATACCTTGAAATTGACAGTCAACGAACGTCCGACTACGTATGGAACGGAGCGTCTCGATCTCTGCGAAGGAGACAGCGTGGCTTATCAGGGGAAGGTCTATACCACCTCCGCGGAGGAGGAAGTGCTCTTGGAGGAGAAGAATCTCTTGGGCGGCGACTCGATTGTCCGATTGACGGTTTATAGCCATCCGCTGTCGAACGTGGACGAAGGTGAACTGTCTATCCGCGAGGGTACGGAGCGCACATGGCAGGGCGTTGATTTGTCCTTGTTGCCGGTAGGCGACACGACGATTGTTGCGGCTTATTCTTCGGTCTATGGTTGCGACTCGACCTATACCTTGCATCTGACGGTGGTAGCCAAACCGACGGCGCCGACCATGTATGGCGCCGACACGCTCCATGTGTGTGCCGGAGAGAGTGTGGTCTATGCCGGCAAGACCTATAAGCGTCCGGCGACAGACTCCGTGCTCTTGGAGAACGCCAATTATCTGGGAGGAGACTCCGTGGTGGTACTGGTAGTCAACGTGCTGCCGGCGATGCATCAGAAGTCTTCGAAAACGATGGTAGAGGGCGATGAGGAGACATGGCAGGACATAGACCTGTCCTTGCTGCCGGTAGGCGACACGACGCTTGTAGCGGAGTACAGTTCGGTCTATGGTTGCGACTCGACCTATACGCTCAAACTGACGGTGGTAGCGAAGATCGCCGAAGGTCTCGATGACCTAAAAGAAGATGACCGCGCAGAGAAATTCTTCCGCAACGGTCATCTGTATATCCGCAAGCGTGGACGAGTCTATAACTTGCAGGGAATCAAGGTAGAGTGATTATAACTCTATCGCCGCACATTTGCGCGCCAAGTAAGCCGCTTCGTCTGCATTGAGCAGCGGAGCGGTTTCTTTATAGACACGCACGTGGTACGCGTTGAGCCAATCGATCTCATCCTCGGTCATGAGGCTCATCTCGATGAGCGACGTGTCGTAGAAACAAAGCGTCAGGGTCTCGAAGGTCAACCACTCGTCTTCGGTTGTGGTTACTTTGGTCTGTTTGGCAGGAATGACGGTGATGAGGTTCTCTGTGCGGATTCCCCATTTGTCGGTACGATAGATGCCCGGTTCGTCGGAGATGATATGTCCGATCTCCAGCGCGGTAGGGTTATTATCGGTACGCACGTTCTGCGGTCCCTCGTGGCATCCCAAGAAATGTCCTACACCATGCCCTGTTCCGTGACCAAAAGTGATACCTGCTTCCCACATGTATTGCTTCGCGAGCGCATCTAACTGGTTGCCTCGTGTGCCTCTCGGGAAACGTGCACGCTGGAGAGCGATGTGTCCTTTGAGGACGTAGGTGTAGTCCAGTTTGGCTTGCTCAGGAATCCGTCCTCCGAGCCAGACGGTACGGGTGATATCAGTCGTGCCGTCGAGGTACTGACCACCTGAATCAAGCAGTAACATTCCTTGCGGTTTCACCTCCGCACAGTTGTCTTTGGTAGCGGCGTAGTGGACGATAGCTCCGTTACCTTGATAACCGGCGATCGTGCCGAATGACTCCTCTACGAAGTTCTCTCCCATCGCGCGGAACTCATGCAGTTTGTCCGAAATAGTACACTCGGTCTGGGTCTGCCCATTCGCAAACGCCTCTTCCTCCAGCCACTTAAAGAAGCGCGTGAGTGCTGCGGCATCCTGCCTCATGGCGATTCGTTCGCCTTCCAACTCTACGGCGTTCTTTTTCGCTTTGTCGATCAGGATAGGCGATTTGGTATTGATCTTCTTGGTATCCTCCGGGAAGGCTTCATACAACGCTTCATTGACCCGTGCACCATCATAGATGACGGTACCGGTGAGGCTCGCCAGATAGTCATAAACAGCTTCGTACGGCTTGACGTCTATGTCATTGAAATCGAAGTAGTTCTGTGCCGGTGAGTCCACTTTTTCGGCATTCACGAAGAGGGTACATTTATCGTTCTCCAGAACCACATAAGAGATCACCACGGGGTTGTATTCCACATCGTTTCCGCGGATGTTGAGCAACCATGCAATCTCATCAAGGGCACTAATCACCAGTGCCCATTTGCGATTTGAAGATTTACGATTTACTATTTCACGTATTCTTGCGAGTTTGCTTTCTACGGTCTCTCCGGCAAAATCGGCGGAGTAGGGGTATAGTTTATCGTTCGGGATAGCGGGACGACCTTCCGTCCAGAGGGGTTTGATCAAGTCCACACTCTTCATCTCAATCTGCTCGCTCCATTGGGCAAAGTCGTTCACGCTGAACATTTCGGGATTGACACCCACAACGCCCTGTACATTGCTTGCCAGCCAATCAATCACGCTCGGGCAATCAATATCCGATTCGCGCATCAATTCAATCGTGCTGTCTTTGAGTTCGATACCGGCTTGCAGATAATACCGGCTGTCGGTCCATAACAACGCACGATCCAAGGTGACAACAACGGTTCCGCTCTCACCATTGAAACCACTCAACCATTGCATCTCGCACCAGTGAGACGCCATATATTCACTTGCGTGAGGGTCATTACCGGGCACTACATATGCCGTTAACCCCTGTTCTTTCATCAGTCCGCGCAGGGCGGATAAACGTTCTTGTACTATCATATTTCAGAAAAATTTTTGCAAAATTACAAAAATATTTTGATATATGCAATTTTTTTCGTACCTTTGCACGATTTTTTGATAGAATGGAAGAAAACGGACTCATATTTAGATGCTTTGCGAGCGGCAGTAGTGGAAACTGCTACTACCTTGGTACGCGTCAACGAGGCGTACTCATAGATGCGGGCATCTCTGCGCGTCAGATTCAGAAATGTCTGCGTGAGATGGGTCTGGATTTTCAGAATATCATGGGAGTGTTGATTACGCATGATCATGCGGATCATATTCGCGCC
Organism: uncultured Bacteroidales bacterium; assembly: GCA_946406195.1. Lineage (GTDB taxonomy): Bacteria > Bacteroidota > Bacteroidia > Bacteroidales > Paludibacteraceae > Colicola. The sequence goes on along the minus strand of CAMJJT010000006.1, from coordinate 23,653 downwards.
GTGGGTACGCTTGGCGAGCGTGTGAAGTTACCAATCTACACGACCGCGGAGATTCACGAGGGTATAGACCGCAATTACGGCGTACGTGAGAAACTGCGTACGAGTCGCCGTTATTTCGAACGCGGCGTGGAATGGGAGCTCTTCGGCATGAAGATCAACACGTTCCATATTGAGCATGACTCCACCGATTGTCTGGGTTACTGCATTGATTTTCTGGGTCAGCGATTCGTGTTGATGACGGACTGCGGTTCGATAAACGATGAGATGGAGGCGTATATCCGTACGGCGAACCATCTGGTGATCGAGGCGAACCATGACGAGCATATGTTGCTCAACGGTCCGTATCCTACTTATTTGAAAGAGCGTATTTTGAGTCCGCGCGGACACCAGTCGAACGATGTGTGCGGAGAGTTATTGGAGCGGAACTGGCATCCCGAGTTGCGCAATGTATGGCTGTGCCATTTGTCGCTGGAAAACAATGACCCCGAGGTGGCATACCGCACGGTTGCTTCGTACCTCGAGGAGATTGATATCATCCCCGGTCAGGAGATTTTCCTCAAACCGCTGGCACGCACTTCGCCTAGCCCGGTGTACGAATTGAATGACCAAATAATCATGAATAATTGAAACTTCAAAAGTTGAAAGAGATGGAGCGTTTAGTTATTATCCCTACTTACAACGAGAAAGAGAATATAGAGGCAATCATCACGACTGTGATGGAGTTGCCGATTGAGTTTAATGTGCTCGTTATTGACGACGGTTCGCCGGATGGCACCGCAGCGATTGTGAAGGACTTGATGGCGGGTAAGTTCAAGAACCGCGTCTTCTTGGTGGAGCGTTCCGGCAAACTCGGACTCGGCACGGCGTACATAGCCGGTTTCCAATGGGCGATTGAGCACAAGGCGGATTATATCTTTGAGATGGATGCGGACTTCAGTCATAATCCGCAGGACCTGCTCAAACTATACGACGCCTGCGCTAATCAGGGCGCAGACCTTGCTATCGGAAGCCGTTATGTAACGGGCGTGAACGTGGTGAACTGGCCGATGGGACGTGTGTTGATGAGCTATTTCGCTTCGAAATATGTGCGTACCGTTTTAGGCGTCAACATCCACGACACGACCGCCGGTTTTGTCTGCTATAAACGCCACACGCTGGAGACGATGGAGTTGGATAAGATCCGTTTCAAGGGCTATGCTTTCCAAATTGAGATGAAATATACAGCATATCAATGCGGCGCGAAGATCATCGAGGTGCCCATCGTGTTTGTCAACCGCGTCTTGGGAACCAGCAAGATGAGCGGTGGTATCTTCAGCGAGGCGCTCTTTGGTGTCATTCGCCTGAAAATCAGCGGTTGGTTCCGCAAATTCCCGAAACTATAATCTCCCTAATCCCGTAATCCCGAAATAACGAAAAAAAGAAATGACGTTAGAACAAAATATTGCCCTCCTTGCCAAGCAGGCGGTGAAAGCGTTGTATGGGGTCGAGGCGGAGGATGCACAAATTCAGTTGCAAAAGACCCGTCCGGAGTTTGAAGGAAACATCACACTCGTTGTGTTTCCCTTCGTTAAATTAGCCCGTAAAGCACCGGCACAAGTGGCTGCAGAGATAGGAGAGTGGCTCCAAGAGCAGGGCGAAGGATTGATTGCCAAATACAATGCCGTGCAAGGATTTCTGAACCTTGTGATCGGTGATGAGTTCTGGATCAATCAACTTGAAGCGATTGATGCGGACGATCAATACGGACGTTTCAAATGTCCAAATGGCAAATTTGAAAATGAGAAAATACCTCTGATGATGGTGGAGTACTCATCGCCGAACACCAATAAACCGCTTCACCTCGGGCATGTCCGCAATAACCTCCTCGGCTATTCGATCGCGAAGATCCAAGAGGCGAACGGATGGAAAGTGGTGAAGACCAACATCGTCAACGACCGCGGTATTCATATATGCAAGTCTATGCTCGCATGGCTGAAGTTCGGTAACGGCGAGACGCCGGAGACCAGCGGCAAAAAAGGCGATCACCTCATAGGCGATTACTACGTCCGTTTTGACAAGGAATACAAAGTGCAGATAGCCGAACTGATGGCGGGTGGCATGGACGAAGAGACCGCAAAGAAGGAGGCTCCGTTGATGAAAGAGGCGCAAGAGATGCTTCGCAAATGGGAAGCCAACGACCCCGAAGTGCGTGCCCTGTGGGCAAAGATGAACGAATGGGTCTATGCCGGTTTTGACGAGACCTACAAGCGGATGGGTGTGTCTTTCGATAAGATCTACTACGAATCGAACACTTACCTCGAAGGCAAATCGGAGGTAGAGAAAGGACTTGCCTCCGGACAGTTCTACCGCCGTGAGGACGGTTCCGTTTGGGCGGATCTCACCAAGGACGGTCTGGACGAGAAACTGCTTCTCCGTTCGGATGGCACGTCGGTCTATATGACGCAGGACATCGGTACTGCCAAACTGCGTTTCCAAGATTTCCCGATTGACAAGATGGTCTATGTGGTAGGCAACGAACAGGAGTACCACTTCAAAGTGCTCTCTATCCTCCTTGACCGCCTCGGTTTCCCCTTTGGCAAAGAACTCGTCCATTTCTCCTACGGCATGGTCGAACTGCCGAACGGCAAGATGAAATCCCGCGAAGGAACGGTAGTCGATGCCGATGACCTCATGGATAAGATGATCTCCGACGCCAAGGAGATCAGCAAGGACAAAGTGAACACGCTCCAAGGAATCACAGAAGCTGAGGCGGATGAGATCGCACGCAAAGTAGGACTTGGAGCGCTCAAATACTTCATCCTCAAGGTCGATCCGCGCAAGAACATGCTCTTCAATCCCGCGGAGTCCATCGATTTCAACGGCAACACAGGACCCTTCATCCAATACACCTACGCCCGTATCCAGTCTGTCCTGAGAAAGTCGGGAGTAAGTGCTGGTAATCTCGAGGTAATCCTAGACCATACAGCAGGTCTCGACCTGAAGGAACTGACATTGATCCAGAGTCTGGCGGAGTACCCGAACGTGGTCCGTACGGCGGGTGAAGACTTCTCGCCGGCAGTCATTTGTAACTACGCGTACGACTTGGCGTGCGGTTTCAACTCCTTCTACCACGACCTCAGTATTCTCAATGAACCGGACCCCTCCAAACGCGCATTGCGCCTGCTGTTGGCGAAGAACGTAGCGAAAGTGCTGCAATCAGCCATGAGTCTGTTAGGAATCGAGATGCCCGAACGAATGTAATAAATCTGCTTCTTTATGAACCTCCTGCTCGCCTTATTAACGGTCATGACCTTCACGGTGGAAACCAAAAACTCCGTGTCCATGAATGGTCAATGTCCGTATGATATAGAGGTAGCCTATGAATGTTCGTATCAGAAAGGGCAGGTGAGAGCAGGCGATGTCGCCACTTTGTCATTAAGCAATTTGGGTGGCATGGTCATCGAGCAGATTGAGGTGTACGTGAAATCCAATAAGAGTGCCGGTGAAGGTACGTTTACGGTGCAGGCGAACGGAAGTACTGCAAGCTCCAAATCCGGCTCTTTATGGCTTTTTGTAGGGACATTTGATAATCAGAACTACCACGCAATAAGCCTGTTAGACAATTCTATTGCCAATGTCCATAATCTGTCGATCAAGTTATCAGGCACCGTGAGCTCGCTCTATATTGAGAAATACGTCATCTCGTACGGCACAGCGCCGGCACGGACGGTGACGCTAATGAACGGCGATGAGGTGTACGGGACTGTCAAAGAGGAAGCAGGTGGACAAGGAGTGACGCTTCCCGGGCTTCCCGGGCTCACTCAGTGGCAGTTCATCGGATGGACAGAGACACCTTTCGAGACGGATTATACGGCGTTGACTTCTTTGTATCGCTCCGGTATGAAATACTATCCCATCGAAGATGCCACGCTTTGGGCGGTGTATGAGTACCAGCCGACCCCAAGAGTGTATTCTACGGAACTGACCTCCGGCGATTATCTCTACCTGAATATAGAAACCAACGCAGCGATGTCCGGTCTGCCGGAAAACGGGACGATGACTGTTTCTCCTGCCAACATACAGGACGCGAATCAGAAATATACGATTGAGTTCAACGCTCGCGCCGACTCGGCTACCATCCGTTATACAACCACCGGCGCCTACATCGCGTATTCGGGCGCTAAACTGACGCAAAAACCAACCGCTTGTTGGTGGGCAGTCTTCCATGACGCACATCGCACGGCTTTCTATACAACGATTAACAATAAAATATATGTCTTGTTTCCCGGGATGATCATGAATGATATGATCAACTTCTGTACCGCCCTGATTGAAACGACCGATGTGTCTCTGGCTCCTACCGCGCTTTTATCCGCGGAGCCGACGACCGAAGAACCGTGGTACTCGTGTTTTCCAGCGAAGTTGCAAGACGTAGACAGCCCCTTGGCGGAAAGAAAAGAAGTGGTGGTGCCCTTTGGTATCTACGAACTGCATATCCAAGATGGACATAAAAAACTGAGACTAAGATGAATTGGTTATTGATTATATTTTCTGTGTTGCCTGCTATTCTGTCGGGCGATTATAACGCAAAGACTTTGTCGGTACAGGAGCAAGACAGTATTTTGAATGTTCAGAGTGCCGAAGGGCAATGTACCCGTTACCGTTTGGAGAGCGAGAACGAGGAGCGTCTTTTCCGTCGTTCGCGTCTGGCGGATTGGTATGTCATCGACACAATGCGTCATACCCGCAAGCAGTTAGGCGCAGGGTTGAAATTAGGAAAAGTCCGTGATGCGGTAATGAGCCCGAACGGTAGGTACGTAGCTTTCGCAAAAGATAATAACCTTTATATCCATAAACTGGATTTTGGTACCGAAGTAGCAGTCACCAAGGATGAGAACACGGACCTCATCAACGGAGTAGCGGATTGGTTGTACGAAGAGGAGTTTGGTACTACGGCTCTCTTCGCTTGGTCGCCGGATTCCAAGCAGTTGGCTTTTGTCAAACTCGACGAGCGCGAGGTACCGACTTTCAGTTGGGAGACCTATTTGGGCGAACCGACTGCAGAAGAAGGAAAGCCGGCTTATCCCCAATATCCGCAATCACAATCGCTGCGTTACCCCAAAGCGGGTTGCAGCAATGCGAAAGCGAGTGTGTGTGTCTATGATGTAGCTACGAAAGGGATTTTGACCATGCAAGTCAATCCCGAGAACGCGGATGTCTATTTCCCGCGTCTCAGATGGACGGACGACGCGCTCTTGGTAATGCGGGTGAATAGAGACCAGAATAAGCTGGAGGTTTTGGCTTGTAACCCCAAATCGACAGTCTCTCATCCTTTATACATGGAGGAGAGCAAGAAGTATTTCGTGGACTACGAACTATTTGACCAATGGTGCTGGCTCAGTGACGGGCGATTTATCGTATTGAGTGAGCAGGATGGTTGGAGACGGGCGTATCTGTACTCCAAGCAGGGCTTTGAGCAGAAAGCGCTGACACCCGAAGAAATGGATGTAACGGCGGTCTATGGGGTGAACGAGAAAACGCAGACCCTCTATTACCAAGCCGCTCCGACGCCGTCCACAAGGCAAGTTTATGCCTTGAATATTAAGAAGAATAGCGAGCCATCCGTCCTCAGCCCTCAGCCTTCCATGGAAGGCATGTGGTCCGCACATTTCAATCCGGACTGCAGTGCGGCGGTGCTGTGCTATCAGTCGTTTGAGACGCCGAACACGTATTACCTCTACGCCAAGAATAAATACGAACTCATCGAAGATAACCATGAGGTGCGCGAGGCGTGGCTCTCAAACGGTCTTCCAGAACCCCAGATGCTGCAGATCAACGGCTTGGAAGCCATGCTACTCCAACAACCAACGACCAGCGACCAACGACCTTTGGTCGTTATGCACTATAGCGGTCCGGCAAGTCAGCGCGTCTTGAACCGTTGGCGCAAGAAGTTCGAGTACGCTTTGGTGGAAGAAGGCTATGCGGTGCTGATCGTCGATCCGCGAGGCGGAGACTGCAAAGGTAGAGCCTGGCGCAATGAGACGTACATGAGTCTGGGGCAGAAAGAGGCGGAGGACCTGATTGCGGCGGCGAAGGAGATAGCGAAGAGAGACGATATAGACGGTTCGCGCATGGCGATTATGGGTTGGAGTTACGGAGGGTATGAGACCCTTTATACGATGAGCACGAAGGGACATCCTTTCAAGGCGGCGGTCTCTATTGCGCCGGTTACGGATTGGCGGCTCTATGACAGCGCTTATACGGAGCGATACATGCGTCGTCCGCAGGTGAATGAGCGCGGGTATGAAGAGGCGTCCTTGCTCAATAAGGCAGCGGACCTGACGGGAAACGTGCTTCTCATCCACGGAACGGCAGATGACAACGTCCATGTGCAGCACACCTATCAATATATTGACGCGCTCGTGCGCGCGAACAAGCAGTTCGAGATGCAACTCTATCCCGATGATAATCATCATCTGCGTAAGGGCAATAATGCCACGCATATGCATGAGAGAATCTTGCGATTCTTGAAATCCAATTTATGATTTCTAATTTTTAAATTTAATAGTTATGAAAAAGTACGCATTAGGTATCGACTTGGGTGGTACAGGCACCAAGTTCGGTTTGGTTAACGAAGAGGGTCAAGTGCTCCGTAGTAATTCGCTTCCGACCCAGCAGTACCCGGACATCAATGAGTTCTGCGATGTGTTGTGCGCAGGGCTCAAACAGCTGGTAGCGGAAGAAGGACTGAATATGTCGGACATCGTCGGAGTAGGGTGCGGTGCTCCCAATGCCAATTTCTATTCGGGATGTATCGAGCAGGCTCCTAATCTGCCGTGGAAAGGCGTCGTGCCGTTCGCTAAACTCATTAGCGAGCGGATGGGTATCAAATGTACGATCACGAACGATGCCAATGCGGCAGCGCAGGGCGAGATGATCTACGGCTCCGCTCGCGGCATGAAAAATTTCATTGTTATCACCTTGGGTACCGGTGTGGGAGCCGGGGTTGTGATTGACGGCAAACTGCTCTACGGTCACGATGGTTTTGCAGCGGAGTTGGGTCACTGCAAGGTGGATCACTCCGGTAACGGTCGTCTCTGCGGTTGCGGTCAGAGAGGTTGTATTGAGGCGTACGCTTCGGCTACGGGTGTAGCGCGTACAGCAAAAGAGATCGTCACGAGTACGACCCAATCGACGCTCCTTCGTCAGGTGGAGGATATTGATCATATTACTTCCAAGGATGTGTTCGATGCCGCAGAGAAGGGCGATTTGGTAGCCAAGGAGATCTTCGATTATACGGGACGTCTCTTAGGTGAGAAACTCGCAGACTTTGTGCATTTCTCCAGTCCGGAGGCTATCATCCTCTTTGGCGGTCTGACTAAGTCCGGTCATTGGATCATGGATCCTATCCGCGAGGCGCTGGACGCGAACCTCATGCCTATCTGGAAGGGTAAGATCCCGGTTTCTATCTCTGTACTCAAAGATAGCGATGCAGCTATTCTTGGCGCTTCGTCTTTGGCATGGTAAGATTTCTCAAATCGATATTACAACGTTTGTACCCATACGGAATTTTCCGTGTGGGTACAGATGTATATCTCACCTTCGATGACGGACCTATACCCGAGGTGACGCCTCAAGTCTTGGCTATTCTGGATAAGTACCAAGTGAAGGCTACTTTCTTTATGGTTGGGGAGAATATAGACAAGCATCCAGAGGTCTTTCAGCAGGTCGTAAAGGCCGGCCATTCGATCGGCAATCATACCTATAACCATCTCAAGGGGTGGAAAACCTCCCATAAGGACTACATGGCAAATGTCGCTAAATGGGAGAAGGCTGTTATGCGTCATATGCCGAATGGCCATCTTGCTCCGGTTCTTAGCCCGTCAGGGGCACGATTATTCCTAAACCGGTTCCGTCCTCCTTACGGCAAAGCATGGTTTTGGCAGCGTTATGCTTTGCATAAGAGGGGCTATCGGCTCATCTATTGGGATATTCTGACGCGCGATTATGACGCTTCGGTCACGCCGGAACAAATGCTCGCAAATATCAAAAAAAACACCCGTCCGGGATCGATTATCAATTTTCATGACAGTCTCAAATCCAACGAACGGATGTTAACTGTTCTGCCGCAAGCGATTGAGTGGTTGCAGGCGCAGGGTTATACGCTCAAAGCGCTCTGATCACATATTGGCGTTGTAGTATTGCGGCTCGCCCGTCACTTCTTTTCCGAGCCATGCGGGGCGCTCAAAAGGCTCATTCTCATCCCCTAACTCGATTTCGGCTAATACTAATCCAGCTTTGTGACCGTAGAATACATCTATCTCCCAGCATCTTTTATTCCCCTCATAATCAGGCGCCGGAACGATGTGACGTGTTTTGATAATCGGGTTAGGCAAACAGATTTTGAGTAATTCCTGAGCATCGCTCAGATCAATCTCTCTTTCCCATTCGAATTTTGCAATCCCTTCGCGCAGGAGGGACGACTTGATGGTTAAGAAGGCTTTCTCGTCACGGATTCGAACGCGAATGGTTTTGCCGGGCTCTTTGCACAAATAGCCCTGGATGATCTCATGTTTCTCCGTTACTTGCGACAGATATTCTTCTGACCTAACAAGGAACTTACGCTCTATTTCAGTATTTTTTGCCATATCCACAATGAATTTTGTGCAAAAGTACAACAATTTTTGCAGATATGCAAGAAAAAAAGAGAAAAAGCGACGTGAGTAGTCGCTTTTTCCTTTTTTTGGTCGTTGGTCCAAGCGAGGGCTGTCGATGGTCTATTGAGGCTCGGCATGTATGTCGAGAGTTAAACAGGGATGGTCGTTAGTCGTTGGTCTTTTTTTTCAAATCCGGTGCAAAGGTAGTATAAAAAAACGAAGCCACCAAAAAATGGGGCTCCGTTCGAGCAGAATTCTGCTTTTTAGGTCAATCCGATATATTGACGGAGAGAATCTCTTTAGGAGACATCCATCCTCTTCTCCAGACCGTGGTATAATGCGTATGGGAGTGTTGTTTGCGCCTTAACCCTTGCGCACGCCAACCATCAAAGAGGATTTTTAACTTACGATGGTCGATATGAGGGAATTTTTTTTGCGTTTCCTCAAGAATCGTATCCATTATATAGACTTTAGTATTCATAAGCCGAAAGTGTGTTTGAGGTTGATGATGTCTTGTGCGTTGTAGGTTTCGAGTTTGAGGTTTTGCATCGCTGGGAGAAGAATCGTTTGCCGCGCTTAACGATGAGATAGCCGAAGCCTCGACCGAGAGAGCCTGTGAGGGACTCGCATTGTTTTGATAAGAATATTTCCATAATAGATGAATTTAAATCGGGAACCCGATATAACTGTAACTTAATAAGGACATAATTAGGAGTTACTCCGCATGTACGATGCAACAACATATCCGCGGAGCTAAAGACCCGCGAACATGACGAAGAAAAGACGGGACGTAGATGTCCGTAATGCGAACGAGAATGAACGCTAAATAAATCAACAATGAAAGCAAAACTGATAACGCCCATCGACCAACGACCAAAAAAGGAAAAAGCGACCACTCACGTCGCTTTTTCTCTTTTTTTCTTGCATATATGCAAAAAAATTACTACCTTTGCAGCCGATTTAGTTTGCGAAAATGTGTAAATACGAAAATGTGTAAATACGAAAATGCGTAGAATTATAGGAACGATATTACTTCTGGCGGCGTTTCTGCCGATGATGGCGGCGACGACCTACACGGTGGTGCTCGACCCCGGGCACGGAGGGAAAGATCCCGGTGCGGTAGGTAAGTTCTCGCAGGAGAAAGACCTGAACCTCTCCCTTGCCTTGGAGGTAGGAAAACAGCTCCATGAACAGTACCCCGAGGTGAAGGTGATCTATACCCGTGAGACGGACGTGTTCATCCCTTTGCAACAACGTGCGGACATCGCTAACAAAGCGAACGCAGACCTGTTCATCTCCATCCATACCAACTCGGCGGAGTCGAAAGTGCCAAGCGGCGTGGAGACGTTTATCTTAGGCGCGGACAAGATGGAGAAGAACCTCGACGTAGCCATGCGCGAGAACGCCGTGATGAAGTTAGAGGCGGATTATAAGACGACTTATCAGGGCTTTGACCCCAACTCCATCGATTCGTATATCATGTTCGAATTGATGCAGAACAGTTACATGGACCAATCCCTGCAGTTTGCTACCCAAGTGCAGAACCATTTCGTAGGTCACCTCAACCGCGAGGACCGCGGAGTGCGTCAGGCTGCGTTCTGGGTGCTGCTCAAGACCGCCTGTCCGTCCATCCTCTTCGAGATGGGTTTCATCTCCAACCCCGAGGAGGAACGATTCCTCAACAAACCGGCTTCGATGACACAAATGGCGCAGGCGATCGTCAGTGCTTTCGGCGACTATACCCATAAGAAAGAGCTCAAAGAAGATGTGAGAAAGACCGAACAAGCTAAAGAGGAACCCAACAACGAACGTCCAACGACCAACGACAGCCCTCGCTTGGACCATCGACCAACGACTCTCTACGCCGTACAGATCTGTGCTTCGCGCACTTTATTGGATCCCAAGGACCCGAAACTGCAGGGACAGAAATGCGAATATATCCAAGTAGGAGAATGGTATAAATACTACACCGCAGCCGATAAGGACCGCAAGAAAGTGGACGCTTCCCGGAAGAAACTGCTCAAACTCTTCCCCGATTGCTGGGTGGTGAGAATTGATAATTGATAATTGAGAATTGATATATGAAATATGCGCGTGAAATAAAGGTGGGATTATTAGCCACCATCTGTTTGTTCCTTTTGTTCTTCGGGTTTAATTTCCTGAAAGGCGTCAATATCTTCTCGCCTACCAACAGTTACCATGGACGTTTCTATAACCTGCACGGTCTGGAGGAACAGGCAGCCGTGTCCATCCGCGGACACAAAGTAGGACAAGTGGACGCTATCCGTTACGATTTTACACAGGACAGCGCCTTCACCGTAGATATCTCCATCCATACTGATATCGCCTTGCCGCAAGGTACGCAGATGGCGTTGGTGGCGGACGGATTATTAGGCAGCATGGCGATTGAGTTGATCCTGCCGGAGATGACCGAAGGGAAAGGACAAACGGAGCCCTCCGATCTCGTAGCGCACGGGAACTATCTCCCGACGGTCTATGTGCCCGGACTGATGGAAAGCCTGCAGGGCGAGTTGATCGTGAAGATAGCGAACGCGGTGGAGAATATCGATTCGCTGGTAGCGCAGGTCAAGACCCAATTGGACGGCGACCATCTCAAAGCGTCCTTGGCTAACGTGGAGCGTATCTCTGCTGACCTCACCGGCGTCTCCGCCGAACTGAAAGGACTGATGGCGACCCGCGTACCGACGATCATGAACAATGCCGACACAGCGGTTGCTAACCTCAATATCATCATGGCAGACCTCAAGGATGCAAACCTCAAGGCTACCGTCGCACGCGTCGATACCGCCGTGAACGGCGTGAACGCATTGATAGCGGACGTGCGGTCCGGAGAAGGTACACTGGGACAACTGATGTACAATAAATCCCTCTATAATCATATCGATGCAGCAGTCCTTTCTGCCGACTCGCTGCTCACCGACCTCAAGGCGCATCCAAAACGCTATGTGCATTTCTCTGTGTTTGGAAAAAAAGATAAATAATTGTTCCACAAACCGCCAAATACGCAATAGAATTATTTGTAGTTTTTCTAAATAACAACTTTTTTTATAAGTCCGTAACCTAACGAAAAATCGTGCGTTACGGGCTTTTTTTATAAAAAAAATCATCCCTTCTTGCATAATTAAAAGGCGCTATAAATCAACAAGTTAGTTGTTGATAACTATTGTAAAGTGCTGAAAATCAGACATTTTATCTAAGTGCCTAAAAATGCGTAAGTTACGGAACCATCAAAAAAGGGCGCTCTCCCTCAGATTTGGTCAATTCAAAAAAAAGCAGTACCTTTGCACTCGTTTTCGGAAAAACCGAACAGAAGAATGACTATCACACTACAACAACAATGGGCTCAGTGCCAGACCATCTTGGCTGACAACCTGACGTCGAGTGCGTACCAGACATGGTTCGCGCCCATCGTACCTTTGCAGTTCGCGGAGGGCGTGTTGGTGTTGCAGGTGAAGTCGCAGTTCGTGGCGGAATATATCGAGGAGAACTATATACCTCTTTTATCGAGCGCGATCCTGCGCGTGTTTGGCGCGGGTACGCGTTTGGAATATCGCGTGCTCATTGACGCGGCGTCAGGCGCAGGTACGATGGTGCCCTCCGCCGGTTCCGCAGCTAAGGAGCAATGGACGGCTGCTCCGCAGAATCGTCCTTCGAATGCCGATCTGCCGAAACTGAACGAACTGTACACTTTCGATTCTTTCATTGCCGGCGAACCGAATAAATTAGCCCGCACAGCGGGCTTGGCGATTTCCAAGCAACCCGGTTATACGGCGTTTAACCCGCTTTTTATCTACGGAGGTAGCGGTGTCGGTAAGACCCACCTCGCTTGCGCGATCGGTCATCAGACACAGGCGCTCTATCCGCAGGCACGCGTGTTATATGTATCTGCGAACACCTTCAAGTTGCAGTTCCAAGCCGCACGGCAGGAGAACCGGATCCCCGATTTTCTGAATTTCTATCAGTCGGTTGACGTGCTGATTGTAGATGATATCCAGTATTTCTCCGGTCTGAAAGGTACGCAGGACACTTTCTTCCATATCTTCAATTATCTGCAGCAAAGCCGCAAGCAGCTGATCCTCACTTGTGATCGTCCGCCGGTGGAGCTCAAGGATATTGAGGAACGTCTGCTGACCCGCTTCAAATGGGGTCTGTCGGCGGAGATCACCCGTCCGGATTATGACCTGCGTAGGAATATCCTGCTGAGCAAGATGCGCCGTGACGGCATTGTGCTGTCGGATGAGATCGTCGATTTCATTGCGATGAACGTACGGGACTCGGTGCGCGACTTGGAGGGTATTCTGGCATCGTTGTTGGCGCATTCGACGCTGACGGACAAAGAGATCGATCTGGCGTTGACGGAGCAGGTGGTGAGCCATGTAGTGGCTCTTCAGCCGCAGACGACCACCGTCGATGACGTGATCAATACCGTAGCCCAGCATTATAACCTGCCGCCTAAGGCACTCTTGGCGCAGAATAGGTCCAAAGATGTGTCGTTAGCGCGCCATGTGGCGGTGTATCTATGCAAGCAGTTGACCGACCGCTCACTGACTGAGATAGGCTATCGTATGGGGCGCCGCACACATGCTACCGTCCTGCATTCGATCGCTTATGTACGCGATATGATGGAGGAAGACGCAGTGCTTCGTCAGCATATCGCACAGCTCCAATCCGCTCTGCATCATTAATTTAGAACAACCTTGATAGACGTACTACACCCCTTGAATATATGCCGTGCCTCAGCCGGTACGGGTAAGACATATACCTTAGCAGCCTACTATGTGGGCTTGCTTCTTTCGGGTGAGGATTACCGTTCCATCTTAGCCATCACCTTCACCAACAAAGCGACCTCTGAAATGAGCGAGCGCATTTTAGGGTATCTCTATGGAATCTCGCAGGGCACGGAGCCTGCTTTTCTTTTACGCGCGCGTGATTTCATGGTGCGTAACAAAAATGCGTCGGATACGGAGTTGGCGCATCGGGCAGGAGAGTGTTTCAGTAAGATGCTGCTGGATTATGACAACGTTCAGGTGATGACCATTGACTCATTCTTGCAGACTTTGCTCTCCGGTTTGGCGGGCATGCTGCAGATGAGTGCGGGAGTGAGTACGGAGTTGGATATCGATCATGTGATCCGTCAGGCAGTCGATCAGCTGCTGACAACCGACATGACGGAAGAAGACCGTGCCGTGTTGGAGGATTATATGCAGCTCAAGCTGGACGAAGAATCCCATTGGGATGTGCGTCAGAGCTTATGTATGATGGCGAAAGAGCTGTATAACGAGTCAGTGCAGATGTTAGATGCAGACGGCCGAATTCTCTTCGACGCCCCCTCTATTATTCGTCGCCGTGCCGCCTTGGAGCAACAATGGAAAGAGTGTGCCGAGTTGGCGGAACTCAAGCAACTATTAGCAGGATGCAATCCTGAGAAATACAACCGCTATACCAAGACCGCCTATGAGCGTTTGGTACGCAGCGTAGCAGCACCGCAGAAGATGTCCGCAGCCGACCGTTTCAGAGGAGTGAGCGAGAAATCCTGCAACGCCGATGAGATGATGCAAGCAACTCTTTTGGCTGAGCGGGTAGCTCACAAATACAATACGATCCAGTTGTCCATCCGTTTCAGCAGGGATATAGAACTGATGGCATCCCTTCAGGCGCTGATCCAGCGTAACCTATCAGACGCTAACTTGGCTTTGTTGGCGCGTACAGCCGCTACGCTGACGAATGCCTTGCGAGCAGGCGATGCGGACTTTATCCTTGAGAAAGCCGGTATCCGCTACCGCCATGTCCTCATGGATGAGTTCCAGGATACGAGCCTTTTGCAATGGTCGGTTATCCGACAATTGGTGCAGGATGTCTTAGCTGGCGAAGGGCACACTCTGCTCATCGTGGGTGATATTAAACAGTCGATTTATCGCTGGCGAAACGGCGATTGGCATATCATGGCGTCTTTGGGAGCCGAGGACTCACCTCTGGCACCGATGGTGAACCATGCTTTCCCCAACCTCACGCGTAACTACCGCAGTAGTGAAGAAGTGGTGCGGTTCAACCTCTCTCTCTTCCGGCATATAATTGATCATTACCCTTATGCCGAAGAAACCGAACTGATAGAGGCGGTGTATGACGAAGGATTCACCCCTCAGACCCTTGAGCAGTTCTATCAGGCGGATAAGAAAAAAGGCGGATACGTCCGTTTCCGTGCTTTCCCGAAAGGGACAAAAGAGGAACTGACGATGGATATGTTCGACGCGATGGAGGGTCTGCTTCGCGAAGGGGCACAGCCGGGCGATATGATGATCCTTGTGCGCGAGAAGAAAGAGGCGGCGCTGATCACGGATCTCAAGGCACAACTGTCTCCGGAGCAATACCCTTGTCTGACGCAAGCAGGATTAGTGAGTGCGGATAGTTTTCTGCTGGAGGCATCGGAAGCGGTGCAAGTTCTCATAGCGGGTTTACGGCTTCTTATCAAAGGCGACGAGCTGGCTGCGCAATTCATAGAGATGGTGAGCGGTACCTTCGAAGTAGTGGAACGCGTGAAAGCAATCCCTGACACGACGCCGCTTTACGAGATGGTTTGCGAACTGATGCGCGTACTGCTGACCGATGAGAACGGACTCTATAACGGCACTGAGACTGCGTACATCAATAATTTTCTTGACCGCACCCGTGCGTATGTCAGTTCCTATGGAAGTTTTGCGGAAGATTTCCTCATTTATTGGGACGACACCATGCACGCCAAACCGGTTCCTTCTTCAGCCGTGGATGCTATTCGTATCCTGACCGTTCATGCCTCCAAAGGACTGCAGGCTCAGACCCTTTTCATCCCCTTCTGTATGTGGACGAAAGAGGCAGGCAGACATCCGCAGAAAGTATGGTGCGAGTTGGCACCCGAACTGCATTCAGGAGAGGATTGGATCCCTGTGCAGGATGGTGCAGAGATGGCACATTCGGCATATGGGAAAGCCTATGAGGCAGAGCACCTGAACATGCGGATTGATAACCTGAATATGCTCTACGTCGCCTTGACCCGTGCTGAGGATAATCTGTATATATCCACGGCGTACCCTGTGACGTCGAAAGGAGTGATGGGGACATGCAATCATGTGGGACGCTATATTATGGATTTCCTTGAATGCGATGAATACGAAAGCGGACAACCCGTGATAAAAGGACCAACGACCAACGACCAACGTCCAACGACTAACGACCAACGCTGCATCGCAGAGATATGGGCGAACAGCGACCAAGTGCGATTCATACAATCTCAGGAAGGAGCGCTCTATACCGATTATGGCGAGGAGGCTTACCGTCGTGTCGCGCGGATGGAAGAGGGGACATTGTGCCATGAGATCTTCGCCCATTTGCGCAAAGCGGACGAATTAGAGGCTGTGCTGGACATGTTTGAGACCCGTGGAGAGATCAAGGATAAGGCACAAAGGGAAGAGTTGAGCACCCTCATCTCTTCTGCTTGGAAAGGCAGCGAAGAGATGCGCGATTGGTTCACAGCGCCTTGGGAACTGAGGCTGGAAGAAGCGATATATATCGACCATCGTGAGTTGCGTCCTGACCGCGTGATGATCAATCCGGAGACGAACGAAGCAATCGTGCTGGATTATAAGTTCGGTCAGTGGAACGACCAATACAAACAACAAGTAAGCGAATACGTGGAAGCCTTGCGGAGGATGGGTTATTCCTCCGTCCGAGGGTTCCTATGGTATGCTCGGCAGAATAAACTGGTGGAGGTGAAACCGTGAAGAGTTTTTTACGACATACGGCGGAGTCCATCCTGGAACAGATGGATTGGAAACAATTGAGTCGCACAACTTTGGTGCTTCCATCTCATCGTGCCGGATTGGTGCTGAAAGATGAGTTGCTGAGATTGCAGCAGGAACGTCATGCGCAAGCTGTCTGGGCGCCCTCCGTGCAGACCCTGACCCAGTTACAGGATGCACTCAGTCCGCTCTACGCCGAGGATGAATTATTCACCATCGTACGGCTCTATAAGATCTATCGGCAAACGACGGACGATTCCATGTCCTTCGATCTCTTTTATACATGGGGCAGGCAGATGATAGCGGACTTCACGAATATCGATGCGTCGATGAGCGCGGAGGAGGTCCCGAATTTCTTTGCAAACACGATTGCTGCCCATGAGCTGAGTACATGGCATCTCGATCCCGAGACCGAAGAAAGACTCAGACAATTGGTACACCCGGGTGCAGCACCGATAGCGCCGGATTCGGTGAAGCATCATTACGAGACACTTTGGCGACAACTCTATACGTTCTATCAAACGCTACATGCTCAACTGCAGGCGGAGCGAAAAGGGTATCCGGGTATGCGGCAACGTGCGGTCATCGAGGAATGGGAGAATGAGTCTGTGCAAGCACAGATAAACGGTCGTACTTTCATCTTCGTCGGCTTCAATTATCTGCTGCCGGTGGAGCGAGAGTTGATGCAACGGCTCAAAGATGCAGGACAAGCCCTGTTCTATTGGGATTACGTGACGGATTTTCCGACAAACGAGAAAGCTTTCTCTTTTGCCAAGATCAATAGTGGTATATTGGGTTCGGCGCTGCCGGCGAGGAATTGGGAGGAGAGACGTCCTGTGACGGTGATGCGTTGCAGTTCCCGTGAGGCGCAAGCACAGTACGTACACCGATGGTTGCAGGAGAACTACCATGCGAAAGGACAGCACGTCGGCGTGGTGATCTGCGACGAGACGATGTTAGAGCCGGTGATTTATACCCTGCCTTCCATCACATTAGAGGGCGAAGAGACACCCGAACCCATCAATATAACCAAAGGTTTTCCGCTGCGGAACACTGCCGTTTATGCCCGCGTCTTGGCATGGCTCTCCGATCGGGTACACGAAGGAGCGGAGGACTTGGTGACGCCTGAGATGATCGATCGCCTGACCGAGGAAGTCTTTGAAATCCAAACCAATGACGAACGACTATCGACCAACGACCCTCTCTCATGGCAGGAGTTGCTAATCTTGGAATCTGAGTTCCAGACCCGTAAGATCATCAACCAGATGCGGCTTTTACTCAACGAAGGCTTAGGCGATGTACCGATGACGGTTAAGTTGCTGCGATTATTGATGCGCCGTATGATGGAGAACGTCACGATGCCATTCCACGGTGAACCTGTGACGGATATTCAGGTGATGGGTGTTCTGGAGACACGTATGTTGGATTTTGACCGCTTGTTGCTGCTCAATGTAGAGGAAGGTATCTTGCCGCAACGCCAACAGGACAGTTCGTTCATCCCTTATTATCTGCGTAAGGCGTATCATATGCAGACTTCGGACGAACGGGCGACGGTGTACGCCTATAATTTCTTCCGTCTGTTGAGCCGTGCCGGTCATGCCACCCTCCTTTATGCAGCGGCGGAGACGGCAGAGGGCGGCAAAGGGATGTCGCGTTTCATCATGCAGATACTTTATTCGTCTCAGTTCGATGTGACGCGTACGATATTGGAAGAGCCCGGTGTGTTGGCGCAGAGCCGTGAGATGGTGGTCAAAGAGCGTTCGATGCTCTCGACCTTGAAGATAGAGAATGGTGTACTGCGCAAAGCGGACGGCAAACGTTACCGGCTCTCACCTAGCGCGTTGAATACTTTCGTTACTTGTCGCCGCAGTTTCTACTTGCAGTATATCTTAGGGCTCAAGCCGCAGGAGGAAGAGGAAGTGCTGTTTGCTCCGAACACGCTGGGTTCGTTTGTGCATCACGTAATGGAATACCTCTATCGTACCTATCTGCATTGTGACGGCAAGACACCGGTACGTGTCAGCCCCGAAGCGATAGAAGCGATCCGGACGGACGAGGCGAAGATACAAGAAGCACTCATGGCGGCATATGAGACGATGGAGAAATATGATCCGGCGCATCATGTGTCGGAGAACGTAGTCATTAAGGGCTACGTCAATAATATCTTGGAAAAAGACCGCGAGGACGCCAAGATTGGTCTCCAACTCTTCCTGCTGGAACAGGAAAGGACTTTCCCTGTGGATGTGGATGGAGTAGGGGAACTATTGACCGGTGGTATAATCGACCGATTGGATATATACGGTGCTTCGGGCAATGAAAGGTTGCGGGTGGTGGATTATAAATCCGGAGGGTATAACGATACCACCCACCAGAAACGGATGTCGTCCTCCTGGGAGGATCTGATGGAGAGCGACGAGAAAGGCTATGTGCGTCAGACCTTGATTTACAGCCATGCCGTGGTCTCCCATGACCGAACCGGTCTGCCTGTGGAGCCTCATTTATATTTCTGTCGCCGCAAGCTGAACGATATAGAGACGACGATTGATATAGATGGCGTTACCGTTACGGATTATGCGTCCATCCGTTCTTCTTTCTACGACGCCCTGTGCGTCAAAGCGAAAGAGGTGCTGACGGCTACGGATTTTCCGTGCTGCGAAGAGGGACAATGCCCTGCTTTCTGTCCCTTCTTTGCCCTTTGCGGACGTAAACCGCAAGAATATTAAACCCAATTTGAAATCATAAATTTGCAATCCTAATGATACAGTATTACAACGTAGCAGATTTTCTGTTTTCCATTGAGGCGGAGGAGAAGCACTTTGAGTGCCTGACGAACTATGTGCCTTTCCGTCAATCGACTAACGATCAACAACCAGCGACCCTCTTTGCGATTCGTTTACAGGATGGTCCGCTGCCTTCCAAGGAGGGTTGGAAACACATTTATACAGATATGTCGGATGATGACATGCCTCGTATCGAGATGTACAGCCGTGAAGGCGAGTGGATGTTTCTCGTGTCGATGAGTAAGGAAGGGGAGATAGTGAGCGCGATACAGTGTACGGCGGATTGGAGTGAGGTACGCCTTTTCATGGTGCCCGGTATAGCCCGTTTTGCGATTGACAATGCCGCTATGCTTATGTATGCCTTTGCGACCTCGGATAAGAAGACTCTGCTTTTCCATTCGTCCGTCACGGTGCGCCAGGGTCGCGGATACATGTTCCTCGGTCACTCCGGAACGGGTAAGAGTACTCACTCTCGTCAGTGGTTAGAGGCATTTGAGGACGCTCACCTGCTTAACGATGACAATCCTGCGGTACGTATCCTGCCGGACAACACGGTACGCGTGTATGGTACGCCGTGGTCCGGTAAGACACCCTGTTATAACCAGGACAGCGCGCCTGTAGCTGCACTTGTGCAACTGGCACAAGCGCCGGAGAATATCATTACTCGCTTGAAGATGACGCAGGCTTATCCGTATATCTTAGCCTCTGTCAGCGGATTGAAAGTGATGCCGGAAATGATGGACCGATTGTACGAATCGATAGCTCAACTGTTAGAGTTGACACCGGTTTATAAGCTGGAATGTCTGCCTAACACGGATGCGGCACGGTTATGTGCTCAAACGTGTTCACTTTAGTTTTGTCGTACGGACAACTGACTTTGATGTAGTTCTCCGTAAATCCGAACATGAGTCCGTCTTTCTTGGACGACTCCCAGAGCACGAGGGCTTCATCGCCTTCGTGTTCTTTATAGAAAGCGGCAGTCTTGCGTGCGCTGATCTCATGCAGTTGTTTGCTGCGGCGTTCCCGTTCTTTGAGGGGCACAATCTCCAGATCCATCTCCAACATACGCGTGTTGGCACGCTCCGAATAGGTGAAGACGTGTAATTGGCTGACAGGCAGCGATTCGATGAACTCGATATATTCTTTCCAGCAGTCCTCGGTCTCTCCTCGTACGCCCACCATGCAGTCTACACCGATGAAGGCATTCGGCATGACCGTTTTGATATGCGCGACCCGTTCGGCAAAGAGTTCGCGGGTGTAACGGCGTCCCATGATCTTGAGCACCGTGTTGCTTCCGCTCTGCAAAGGAATATGAAAATGCGGCGCGAAATGCTTGCTGTGCGCTACGAAATCGATGATCTCATCGCTCAGCAGGTTCGGCTCACAACTGCTGATACGGATTCGAAAATCTCCATCTATACCGTCCAAAGCCCTGAGTAGGTCGATGAACCGTTCGTTGGTACTACGACCGAAATCGCCGATATTCACACCGCTTAGTATCAGTTCTTTGGCACCGCCTTCGAGTGCCTCTTTAGCTTGCTGCACAAGGCTCGAGATGGAGGGGTTGCGGCTCTTACCGCGTGCCAAAGGGATCGTGCAGTAGGAGCAGAAATAATTACATCCGTCCTGCACTTTGATGAAGCATCGTGTGCGGTCATCCTTGCTGTACGCCCCGTGAAAATCCTCCACCTCGCGGATGGGAGAGACGTTTAGCGTGGAGCGTTTAGCGTTGAGCGGTGAGAGCTCAAGGCGCTCGATGAACTCCTCCAGATGAAATTTCTCATCCTGCCCGAGGACGTAATCCACTCCTTCTATATGGGCGATCTCGTCGGGTTTGAGCTGGGCGTAACAACCGGTTACAATCAGAATGGCGTTCGGGTTCTGACGACGGATCCGATGAATCATCTGCCGGTCCTTATGGTCGGCAGCGTCCGTCACGGAGCAGGTGTTGATGATGCAAATATCCGCCTCTTCGCCGTTCTTGGCACGTGTATGACCACGTGCTATCAATGCCTTTCCCAAGGCACTTGACTCCGCAAAATTCAGTTTGCAACCTAATGTAGTGAACCCGATTTTCATCTTAATAACTCTCTTCAGCGGAAGGGAAAGATTGGTCTTTGACCGCGTTGATATAACTGCTTACAGCGCTCTTCACCTCTTCCGCAAGGTGTGCAAAATGCCGGAGGAACTTGGGTTTGAAGCCTTGGTTGAGTCCTAACATATCATGCAGCACGAGGACCTGTCCGTCACAATCGTTTCCGGCTCCGATGCCGATAACTGGACACGAAACGGCTTTCGTCACTTTCTCCGCTAACGCAGCCGGAATCTTCTCCAAGACGATAGAGAAACAGCCGGCTTCGTCCAATAACTTGGCGTCATGCAGCAGTTTCTCCGCTTCCGCTTCCTCTTTTGCGCGCAGGCCATAACCGCCGAACTGGTTGACACTCTGCGGCGTAAGGCCGAGGTGTCCCATGACGGGTACGCCGGATTGGATCATATGGCGGATAGCAGGCAGGATCTCTTCGCCGCCTTCGAGTTTGACGGCATCACAACCGGATTCCTTGAGGATCTTGATGGCGTTGCGAACCGCCTCTTCTTCGCTCACCTGGTAGCTGCCGAAGGGCATGTCGCATACCACCAAGGAGTGTTGCGCAGCGCGGACTACTCCCTTGGTGAGGAAAATCATCTCATCCACAGTAATCGGCAGCGTGTATTGGTTGCCGCAAACGACGTTGCTGGCACTATCGCCCACGAGGATCATATCGATACCCGCTTCGTCCACTAAAGAGGCCAGCGTGAAATCATAACCGGTGAGCATGGCGATCTTCTCACCGTTCGCCTTCATCTGGCGTAATTTGGCCGTTGTCATGCGGCTATTTTGTACATGTACTGACATTTATTGTTGAATGTTTAATGTTTAGTGTTGAATGTTTTTTAGCAAAAACGAGCGCAAAATTACAACTTTTTTTGGATATGTGCAAAAATTTTAGTAATTTTGTGCCGGAAATGAAAAAGAATGTATCTATATTTGTCATTTTAGGCCTGTTTTTGGTCATTCTGTTCGGTTTGGACGTGTGTAGCGGCACGATGTGGCTTTGGCCTTTTGGGGATTCGCTTTCTCCGATGGAGAGCCAGATCCTGCATGCTATCCGTCTGCCCAAAGCGGTTACGGCGATCTTAGCCGGCGCGTCACTTTCGGTGGCAGGTCTGATCATGCAGACCCTTTTTCGCAATCCCCTTGCAGGCCCTTACACCCTTGGTGTCTCGTCCGGCGCAAGTCTCGGAGTTGCGTTACTGACGATGTGTTCCACCCTCGTTGCCAAACAATTGTCAATTGTCAATTATCAATTATCAATTATGTTGCCCTTGTCCGCTGTTATCGGCGCGACGTTGGTGCTTCTGCTTGTGCTGGCTGTCAGTCGCCGCGTGACCAGCAACGTCTCGCTCCTCATTGTCGGAATGATGTTCGGCTCGATAGCCGGCGCGTTGGTAAGTCTTATGCAGAATTTCGCGAATCCCGATGCACTCAAACTGTTTATTGTCTGGACGCTCGGCTCGCTCAGCAGTGTGGGGTGGAGTGATATGCAGATGTTGATTCCTATTTTGCTGGTCGGCTCACTCTTTGTTGTTCTGGCGCTAAAACCGCTTAACGGCTTGATGCTCGGCGAAGATTACGCACGGGGTTTAGGCATCCATGTCTCGCGCACGCGTATTTATATAGTGTTGGCGACCGGACTTCTTGCCGGCGGTGTTACGGCGTTCTGCGGACCGATTGCTTTTATCGGCGTAGCTGTCCCGCACATGGCGCGAGGTATCTTCCAAACCTCCAATCACCGCATCACTATCCCTGCTTCTGCGCTCATTGGCGCTTGTCTGCTGCTGGTCTGCGATGTCCTCTGTTCGCTCTTCGCGTACCCGCTTCCTATCTCTACCGTCTCCGCTCTTTTCGGCGCTCCGGTGATCATATGGATTATCCTCAAGAATAAATAAAGTCGTGTAAAATACGACATTGGAACAGGATCATCACGGGACCATCTCCCAAGAAAAAGCAAAACACAACATTTTCAGAATAGCTAAGGGCATCAAAAAATCTGCACTTGGGATGCAGATTTTGAGATTTTTATTTGTCACTTTGCGAATCTCACTCACAGGATAAACCATTTGTCGAGCCAAAGAGAGATAACTGTCGTACAGCGCGATCATAGTCGGACTCTAATTGGTTCATCTCTCGCTGACGATAGATGGTGTATTCGTGCACGGCTTTTTCTTGCGCTTGTTGATGGCTTATAGAACCGCTTCCTTCTAACAACGGGCGACGGTTATTGCTTAGCACCCGATCGAGTTCGTCTATCCACTCCTGCATGGTCATAGGATGTTGCGACTACATCGAGGTTGTAATATGCGGTATTATATGATTTGCCATCAGCGGCAGTAGTTCGGAAAA
>CAMJJT010000005.1 GCA_946406195.1 uncultured Bacteroidales bacterium | reverse complement strand
GGCAAGGCATCGAAGACTGAATGAAGATACTCAGGTGGTTCGGGTGCTCACGGAAAACATAGCACGCAGTACGGCCGGCAATGACGCATGAGTTCTCTTTGGCAAGCGCTTTGAGCACCTGTGTCTCCGCACGGAACACGTCCTCGGTCTCGATGTTCGTTTGGTTCAGCTCGTATTCCGATTCCGAGAACGTCATCTTACGTTTGAACTCTGCCCACCAACCGGTTTCCTGACCTTTGAGGTGCTCGATCTGCTCAACCGACAGATTATACCGCTCCTGCAGGGCGTTGATGACGGCTTTGTCGAAATACTCGACACCTAATTTCTCGGCTAACTTACGACCGACCGTGCGGCCGCCGCTACCTAATTCACGATTGATCGTGATGATGTATTTATTTTTTATATTCATAAAAAATCAAAATTAAAAATTAAAAATTAAGAATTAAAATATCAGGAGTGTCAACAAGTAGGCGACAATCGTCGAAACGGTCACGCAGATAAGACCGGGCATCATGAACGAGTGGTTCAGCAGGTACTTACCGATGACGGTCGTACCCGAGCGGTCGAAGTTGACGGTCGCGATATCTGACGGGTAGTTCGGAATAAAGAAATACCCGTATACCGACGGCAGTACACCTAACAGCACAACTCCCGAAATACCGAGTTTGTATGCCAGCGGCAGCATCGCTACGACCACAGCACCTTGCGAGTTGATCAGTACTGACACTGCAAAGAACACTAAGGCAATCGACCACGGATACTTAGTCACGATATCGTCCAACATATCTTGTATCTGCGGCATGTAGTTGCCGAAATAGGTGTCTGCCATCCACGCGATACCGTAAATTGCGACCACAGCCACCATACCGCTTTGCCACACAGGGCCTGCCACCGCTTTCTTGGGACTTGCCTTGCAGAAGATGATCATCAGCGCCGCCGCCGTGATCATAATGATCTGGATAACCTGATTCATCTTCACATGTAGATAGGTCAACTTCGGCAGGAAGATGGCGAAGAATACCACCATAAGGAGCGCACCGAGGAAGATGAACACGCTGTTCTTCGCACTCTGCGGAATATCACGATCCAACGTCGTCGCCGTATTACCATATATATACGCGCGTTGCTCGGGATCGGCTATCTTGGCTTGGAAGACCGGGTCTTTGTCCAGATCCAGACCACGTTTGTACGACGCTGCCGCCGCTGCCATCAGACCGCAGATACATGCCGGAATCGTGATCATCAGCACTTGCGGAATCGTGATATCAAAACCGTTCGCATTGGAAATACTCACAAACGCCACCACCGCTGCTGCAATCGGCGAACAGGTGATACCTACCTGCGAAGCGATAGAGGCTACACCGCAGGGTCGCTCCGGACGAATACCTTTCTTGAGCGCAATGTCGCAGATGATCGGCATGAGGGTGTACACGACGTGACCCGTTCCTACTAATACCGTCAGGAAGAAAGTGGTCAGCGGAGCGAGGAACGTGATACGATCCGGGTGCTTACGCAACATCTTCTCCGCCAACTGAATCAACCAATCCATACCGCCCGATGCCTGCATGATACCCGCACAAGTCACAGCCGCGATGATGATGTAGATGACGTCTGTCGGAGGAGTACCGGGTTTCATTCCGAAGCAGAAAACGAGGATCGCCAGACCGATACCGGAGATAGCGCCAAGCGCCAAACTACCGTACCGCGAACCGACCCACAACGCTCCCAACACAATCAGGAGCTGTACAATCATGATCCAACTCATAGTATTAAATTTATTGTTTGATTATTCTATATGTCATTTCGTTATTTCGATATTTGCTCAAGTCCTGAATTATTTCTTCGTCGGCAGGTAGCCAGCGGACGGATTGTAATTCGTTGGGTAAAAGCCATTTGGCGGCTTCGTGCTCAAGAAGCGTGAGACGTCCATCGGTGAGGGCACACCGGAAACAATGCATCGTCAGATGGAAGGAAGGGTAATCGTAGTCAATGGTTCGGAGTAGGGGACCAACCTCTATCTCGGCGTCGAGTTCTTCGCGTATCTCGCGTTTGAGCGCTTGCTGAGGTGTTTCTCCGGGTTCGATCTTACCTCCCGGGAACTCCCACCAATCTTTCCATTCGCCGTAACCCCGTTGGGTAGCAAAAATGCGTCCTTGAGTGTCAAAGATGACAGCGGCAACTACTTCAATGGTCTTGTTCATAGTTCGAAAATTTGTGCAAAGATACGAAAAATATCTGAGTTAAGCAAGGAAAATTCATTAATTAATGAAAAAATATTTGCGTATGTCAATTATTTTTTGTAATTTTGCGCCCCAAAGGTAAAATCAATAGTATGAAAGAGCACAATCTTACAACAAAAATGCGTTCGTACCAGTGGGACGAACTGACAGATGAGCAACGGGCTGTATTGACGATTGCCAAGGAACAGACTCAACGCAGTTACTGCCCATACAGTCATTTTCATGTGGGTGCTGCGGCTAAGTTGGCGAATGGGGAAGTGGTACGCGGCTGTAACCAAGAGAACGCGGCATATCCGAGCGGATTATGCGCAGAGCGAAGTGCATTGTTTGCAGCCGGAGCGCAATACCCGGATCAGGCGGTTACTAAATTAGCGATTGCATGTTTTACGGGCGGGCATTTTACGAAAGAACCCGGAGCTCCTTGCGGTGCTTGTCGTCAGGTGATGTTGGAGACTGAGCATCGATACGGAGGTAAGATGGAGATCTTACTATACGGCGAGAATGAGACGTTTGTCTTTGAATCAGCAGCAGACTTACTGCCTCTCATTTTCGTTAGCGAGAATTTGAAAGGCTGAGAGTGAAAATAATTAAGAAAATAGACATCTATCTGCTACGGAATTTCCTGTGGCTGTTTATTGCTACTTTCTTTATCGCGATCTTTATCTTATTGATGCAGTTCATGTGGATGCACGTGACTGATTTAGTGGGTAAGGGAATCGGTGTATCGGTATTAGCGGAATTTTTCCTGTATGCCACGGCTTCGGTAGTACCGTTAGCGTTACCGCTGGCGATATTGTTGAGTTCGCTTATCTGCTTCGGGAACCTTGCGGAGCAGGTGGAGTTAACGGCGATGAAGGCAGCAGGAATCTCGCTATTTAGGATTATGAGACCTTTGGCGATAGCGGTGGCATTCCTGAGTATAGGTGCTTTTTTCTTCAGCAATAATGTGCTGCCCAAGTCCCAAACGAAATTATGGGCGCTCATTTTTTCGCTTCGTCAGAAGAGCCCGGAATTGGAAATTCCGGTAGGTGAGTTTTACGACGAGATAAGCGGATTTCATATTTTTGTGCACGCCAAGACGTCAGACGGAGCGCTCCTGAAAATCATGATTTATGATTATTCGGACGGTTTTGAGAATGCGAAAGTGATGGTAGCCGATACAGGGCGATTGGCGGCGAGTGCGGATAGGCATTACCTGATTTTAGACCTCATCAACGGGGAGACTTTTGAGAACCTGAATAAGAAACAGCAGCGTGCTACCGGTACGACGAAGAGTATTCCTTATCGGCGCGAGACGTTCTCAAAGAAACGTATTCTCATCGATTTTTCTACGGATTTTAATCGTTTGGACGAGTCCATTCTGCAAGATCAGCATGTCAGCAAGGATGTGGTACAGTTAGTGCAATCGATTGATTCGATGCGTGTGGTATCCGTCGAGAGGAGCAAAGAGCAGAGTGACAGGCTGATTCGCGAGCGTTATTTCAACCGCGAGAGTGTGAATAATGTGCAGCTACCGGAAGAATTGACGGCGGAGCAGCGGCTGCTCTATAATAGCGATTCGCTTTGGGCATCTATGGACGTCAGGCAGCAACGGCAAGTGCTTTCGATAGCCCATGAGCGTGCCTGTACGTATCGGGATCAGATTGATTATCAGGCGATCATACTCGATGACTCGAACCGCTATATCCGCAAACATGAGATAGAACTGTATCGCAAGTTTACGCTGGCTTTTGCTTGTCTGATCTTCTTTTTCATCGGAGCACCGTTAGGTACGATCATCCGAAAAGGAGGTTTGGGAGCGCCCGTTATTATCTCTGTGATTTTGTTTATCATCTATTATATCATAGATAATACAGGATATAAGATGGCGCGCGAGGCTTTATGGCCATGTTGGGCAGGCATGTGGCTGAGCTCCTTTGTGCTGCTGCCGGTAGGTATCTTCCTGACTTACAAAGCGGCAACCGATTCGCCTTTGTTTAATCCAGAGGCTTGGGTGATAGGGTGGAAAAGGTTTGTTGGTGAGGTTAAAGAGTTAAAATGGTTTCACTATGTGAAACGTTAAACCGTTAAGCTGTTAAACCATTAAACCGTTAAGCTGTTAAATTGTTAAGCTGTTAAATAGATATGAAAATCAACACTATAGAAGAGGCGTTAACGGATTTCCGGGAAGGGAAATTTGTGATCGTGGTTGACGATGAAGATCGCGAGAACGAAGGCGATTTTATCATAGCCGCTGAGAAAATAACGCCGGAGAAAGTTAATTTTATGTTGCAGCACGGTCGAGGCGTGCTGTGTTGTCCGATTACGGAGCATCGTTGTGCGGAACTCGATTTGATGCATCAGGTGGCGAACAATACCTCCATGCTGGGCACTCCGTTCACGGTGACGGTAGATAAGTTAGAGGGTTGTACGACAGGTGTGTCGGCAGCGGATCGCTCAGCAACCATCCGTGCTCTGGCTGATCCGAGTTCGAAGCCCGAGACTTTTGGTCGCCCGGGACACATCAATCCGCTTTATGCCAAAGCCGGCGGCGTGTTGCAGCGTGCGGGACATACCGAGGCTGGTGTGGATTTGGCTCGTTTGGCAGGTTTGCAGCCCGCAGCAGCTCTGATAGAGATCATGAATGCCGACGGCACGATGGCGAGAATGCCACAGTTACAAGAGGTAGCGAAGGAGTTTGGACTGAAGATCATTACCATTAAGGATTTGATCGCCTATCGGTTAGAGAAAGAAGCCCCCTCCGCCTCCCCCATAGAGGTGGAGAGAAAGGTGAAAGGCGAAACCGATCTTATTGAGAAGGGTGAGACGGTTTTTCTGCCGACTCAACATGGCGAATTCATGTTAACGCCGTTTAGAGACTTGACGACAGGTCTGGAGCATGTTGTACTGACGAAAGGTGAATGGAAAGAAGACGAGCCGGTACTCTGCCGTGTTCATTCCAGCTGTATGACCGGAGATATATTCGGCTCCAAGCGGTGCGAATGTGGCGAACAGCTCAATCGCGCCATGCAGATGATAGAGGCAGCAGGGCAAGGCATCATCGTGTATATGAACCAAGAGGGTCGCGGAATAGGATTGATGAATAAGATACGCGCGTACAAATTGCAGGAACAGGGGGAAGACACCGTGGAGGCAAACGTACACCTCGGTTTCCGTCCGGATGAGCGAGATTACGGTGTCGGTGCGCAGATCCTCCGAGAAATGGGAGCGCATAAACTGAGACTCATGACCAATAATCCCGTCAAGAGGGTAGGTTTGGAGAGTTACGGCATCGAAATCGTTGAGAATGTGCCGATT
Source organism: uncultured Bacteroidales bacterium (assembly GCA_946406195.1). Lineage (GTDB taxonomy): Bacteria > Bacteroidota > Bacteroidia > Bacteroidales > Paludibacteraceae > Colicola. The sequence continues at coordinate 136,114 of CAMJJT010000005.1, read as the reverse complement.
GAGATTCAACCAAACCGCTGGAACGAACGCTATATGCGTACCAAAAAGGAGAAAATGCATCACAATCTCCAGCTCGTTTAATGAGTTTGGCACGGTTATTGATTAATCAGGGTAACTAGTCAACTAGTCTACTAGTCAACTAGTCAACTAGTCAACTAGGCTACTATAACCCTTTAAAAATTAACGATTATGAAAAAATTAACTACACTTCTGATGACGCTGATGCTGATGAGTACGGCGTTATGGGCGGACGAAACGGTAACTGTTTCCGCCAATAGTTCTGACATCTCGGAAGGACTCGATTTGAAGATGGTAGCTAAATTGTTCGCAGAGGCAAAGAACCTTGAGGAGTTCGAGACGATGCTGAATAATCCGGACAGTGCGTTCTGTAACCTTGATCTGAACGGAGACGGGCAAGTGGATTACCTGCGTGTAGTAGAGACAGGTGAAGGAAACAAACGTTTGATAGTTCTGCAAGCGATCTTAGCGAAGGATATCTATCAGGACGTAGCCTCAATCTACGTTGAGAAAGATGAAGCGAAGAACGAGGTGAAAGTGCAAATCGTGGGCGATGAATACGTATATGGTACGAACTATATCATCGAACCGGTATATGTCTATAGACCTGTTATATACGATTGGTTCTGGGGACCTGCTTGGGTAGCATGGAGTAGCCCTTGGTATTGGGGGTATTATCCGGGTTGGTGGTACGTACATAACTGCTGGGCACATGATTGGTATTGGCATCGCTGCTATGCATGGCATCATTGCCACCATTACTGCTCGTTCCGTCCGGGTCGCGTAATCCACCACGGTTACTATGACTTACACTGCGGTGTAACGCGTAGAGATTATGCAGTAGCTCATCCGGAGCGTACTTTCGTACAGAGGAACAGCGGCATGTCGAATGCCCGCGAAATCCGCAGAACGAGTGGAGCAGTTCGCAGCGCAGCAAGTAGTAGTCCGAGTCGTAGCGCAGAGCGTTCGTCCAATGCGATCAGTAGTCGCACTTATGGAAGCCGTAATACCGCAGCAGTTCGTTCCAACGAAGCCTCATCGACCGCTCGCAGTTCGCATGTAGCATCTGCAACTCGCAGTTCGAACGCCGCTCCTTCGGCAACTCGCAGTTCGAATGCGGCATCTGCAACTCGCAGCTCGAATGCAGCTTCTTCGGCAACACGCAGCTCGAATATAGCATCTGCAACACGCAGTTCAAGTTCGTCCTCGTCATCGGCACGTAGTTCGGCTGTTTCCCGTAGTATCAATTCCTCTTCACGCGGATCGAACACGGTATCTTCGTCTTCAGTCAACCGCATAAGTAGCAATAGTTATTACGGAGGATCGAGTCACAGTAGCAGCAGTTATTCCGGTGGCGCAAGTCGCAGTAGTGGCTTCTCCGGTGGCGGTGGTTTCTCAGGTGGAGGTAGCCGCGGTGGAGGATTCTCCGGCGGCGGAGGCGGCGGTGGTCGTAGTAGCGGAGCTGTAAGAAGATAAGAAAAAGGTGGTCAAGGGACCACCTTTTTTTTGTATAATGTGTAATGTGTAGTTATTGGGTGACGGAGCCGAGGAGGGAACGGACGAACTCCACTCGGTTGAAACATTGCAGGTCGGTCATCTGTTCGCCGAGACCAATATATTTCACAGGAATTTTAAATTGGTCGCTGATGCCAATGACCACCCCTCCTTTGGCTGTTCCATCCAGTTTGGTGATAGCAAGGGATGTTACTTGCGTAGCGGCGGTGAACTGACGTGCCTGCTCAAAAGCGTTCTGTCCGGTAGAGCCATCAAGGACGAGCATGACATCGTGCGGCGCATCGGGGATCACTTTCTGCATGACGTTCTTGATCTTGGTCAGCTCGTTCATGAGGTTAATCTTGTTATGAAGGCGTCCGGCAGTATCGATGAGTACGACATCGGCATCGTTCGCTTTAGCGGATTGGAGGGTGTCGTACGCCACGGAGGCAGGGTCGGAACCTTGCTGCTGTTTGATAACCGGTACACCGACGCGTTCACCCCATATGCAGAGTTGCTCTACTGCTGCAGCACGGAAGGTGTCTGCTGCTCCGAGATAGACTTTTTTGCCTGCGGCTTTGTACTGATGCGCCAGTTTGCCGATGGTGGTGGTCTTGCCCACGCCGTTGACACCCACAACCATTACTACGTACGGCTTATGCGGAAGATCTGCTGTAAAGTCTAGGATTCCCTCGTGATTGTTTTCTTCCAATAAGGCAGCAATCTCGTCAATGAGCAGTGCGTTCAGTTCGGAAGTGCCGAGATACTTGTCTTTCTTCACGCGCGCCTGTACGCGTTCTATTATACGGAGTGTGGTCTCTACACCGACATCCGATGTGATGAGCGCTTCCTCCAAGTTGTCCAATACATCATCGTCGATAGTGGACTTGCCGGCTATCGCGTGACCAATCTTGCTGAGCACGGATTCTTTGCTTTTCTCCAAGCCCTTATCCAGTGTCTCTTTCTTTTCTCTGTTAAATAATCCGAAAAATGCCATATTGTGAATGTTTATTGTGTAATGTTTATTGTGTAATGTTTATTGTGTATTGTTTATTGTTTAAGGAAGGCATCCTTGAAACCGAGGAAATAGAGGATACCATCCAGACCGACCGTTGAGATAGCTTGTTGGGCGTTCTCTTTCACTTTGGGTTTGGCATGGAAAGCGATGCCGAGACCTGCTTTGCCAAGCATATTGAGGTCGTTGGCTCCATCTCCCACAGCGATGACTTGTGCGAGGTCGATATGCTCCACTTGCGCGATTAGTTCGAGCAGTTCCGCTTTGCGTCGTGCATCCACCACATCGCCCAGATAGCGTCCGGTGAACTTACCGTCCTCTTCCTCCAGTTCGTTGGCATAGACGTAATCCACGCCGAAGCGTTGTTGCAGGTACTTGCCCACGAAGGTGAATCCACCGGAGAGGATAGCGATCTTGAAACCGCATTTCTTGAGCACGCCGAATAGGCGGTCGGCTCCTTCGGTAATCGGCAGATGATCGATGATATCTTGCTTGGCGCTCACGTCAAGGCCTTTGAGCAAGGCTACGCGGCGTGTGAAACTCTCTTTGAAATCGATCTCGCCCCGCATTGCCGAGAGGGTGATTGCTTTGACTTGCTCTCCGACTCCGGCGCGCTCTGCCAGTTCGTCGATCACCTCTGTCTGGATGAACGTGGAGTCCATGTCGACGCAGATGAGGCGTCTGTTGCGGCGGAACATATCGTCCCGTTGGAAGGAGATGTCGATTCCTTCTTCGCGCGACACTTCCAGTAGTTCGCGTTGCAACGCTTCGCGGTCGGGTAGGTTGCCGCGCAGCGAGAACTCGATGCAGGAATGGCGTTTCTCCAGCGGCAAATCAATACTTGGTCGCTCGCTCAGACGCAGGATATTATCGATGTTCAATTGGCGGTTAGCCAGCAGGGCTGTGACGCGGGCTATATGACGCGCGTTGATCTCACGTGCCAGAAGTGTGACCACATAGCGCTCTTGCTCCTGACGTCCCACCCAAGCGGCATATTCCTCTTCGCTCAGCGGTGTAAAACGAACGATCATCTCCAGACGTGAACAGCAGAAAAGGACTTCTTTGATCATGTCGCCGGAGGTGGAAGGATCGTCCACCCGAATAAGAATACTGAGGTTGAGTTGATGATGCAGGTTCGATTGTCCGATGTCCTGCACAAACGCTCCGTACTTGCCGAGCACTTCCGTCACGGCAGAGGTTACACCGGGTTTATCAAAACCGATGATGTTAATCAATATAAATTCTCTTTCCATAATGAGTTAAAAGATAGCATTTTTAATGTTTTCAATAATATAAGCAATATCTTCGTCGGTTACCATCGGGCCGCTAGGAAGACATAAACCGCGTTTGAACATCGCTTCAGAAACACCGTTGGTATATGACGGCGCGTTTTTGAATACCGGTTGCTTATGCATCGGTTTCCATAAGGGTCGGCTCTCTATGCCGGCTTTGTCCATGCATATACGCATGGCTTCCACATTGCGGTTGGGCTCGCAATCCGTATGAATCGAGCCACCGGTATGTACCACTCCTGCGGCTCCACCAACGGCTCCTTGAACCATTTGGGCATAAGCGGCTTCTTCGTTATTAACGCGTAGTTTTTCGTCCAAAAGAATCGTGCAGAGCCAGTAGTTTGCATCATAATCTGCGGAAGGCGCATCGTGGAAAGTGATACCATCGATGGATGCAAAAGCAGCGCGATATAGTAGCGCGATATGGTTGTGATGCGCGATATGTTCGTCCAAAATGCTCATTTGTCCTCGTCCGATACCAGCGCATATGTTCGACAGGCGGTAGTTATAACCGATGGCTTCGTGTTGGTAGTACGGATACGCTTCGCGCGCCTGCGTCGCGTACCACATTATTTTATCTTTTGCCGCTTGGTCTTTGCAAATCAGTGCACCGCCTCCGGAGGTGGTGATCATCTTGTTTCCGTTGAAAGAGAGCACGCCGTATTCTCCGAACGTACCGAGGACACGTCCTTTCCATCGGCTGCCCATTCCTTCTGCAGCGTCTTCGATTACCGGAATACCGTATTTGTCCGCAATCGCCATAATGGCTTCGATATTGTACGGCATGCCGTATAGCGCTACCGGAATAATGGCTTTTGGGTACTTGCCTGTTTGAGCTTTGCGGTCTATGATCGCTTGCTCCAGCAGGGTAGGATCCATATTCCATGAACCGGGTTCGGAGTCTATGAAGACCGGCGTAGCGCCGATATAAGTGACCGGGTTGGCAGACGCGCAGAATGTGAAAGATTGGCAGATTACTTCGTCGCCTGCTTGTACGCCGCAAGCGATCAATGCCAGATGGATTGCCGCCGTGCCGGAAGACAGCGCAACCACTTCTTTGTTCTCTCCTACAAAATGCTTCAAGTCTTCCTCAAAGCCGTTGACGTTCGGTCCCAGAGGCACGACCCAGTTGGTGTCAAAAGCCTCTTGAATAAATTGCTGTTCTTGCCCGCTCATGTGAGCCAGACAAAGGTATATACGTTTCCGCATATCAGGGTTATATTGTTTCATTGTTATAAGTCATGTGTTTGCCGAGGATCGTACAAAAAGTCATTCGTATATCATCCACGAAAGAATAATGTTCTGCGTAATAGCGGTTAATTCGCACCTTATCTGGGTAAATTATCTCATCATTGTATTTGATCGGATCTTCCACGGTTGCCAGCAATTCTTCCTCGTTACGGTATTTGAGCGTAGCGGGACCTGTGATACCCGGGCGGAGGGACAAAATGATTCGATCCTCGCCTTGTAACTTATCTGCATACCCCGGTACGTCAGGACGGGGACCGACAAAAGACATGTTACCGATCAGCACGTCCCATAGTTCGGGCAGTTCGTCCAGTTTGTATCTGCGCAGTTTGGCTCCGAGCGGCGTAATGCGGCTCTCTCCGGCTACACTGACGCTGCTGCCGTTATGTCCGACACTCATGGAGCGGAACTTATGGCAAGGAAAGAGTTTTCCTCCTTTTCCCACACGCTGTTGCACAAAGAAAACCGGTCCGGGCATGTACACTTTAATCAGAATGGCAACAACCAGCAATACCGGCCATAGGAAGAGGAGCCCGAAAAAAGCAATTATTCTGTCAAATATGTATTTCAGTATTTTCATATTAACTCTGCATTCCGTGCATTGCCAACAGTGATTGTATTTGGCGGTTAGGAATGAATTTGCGCAGTGGATACAAGCATGTGATGATCCATTTCAGCCACCAGGTGTAATGTATCCGCAAATGACAATAGGCTTTTCGGAAATGAAATTTATTTTCCAAAAATGGTTGTATATTCGAGTGCTCGGTAATGCTTCTTGCGCCATCCAATACGTATTTCAGTTTTCTTTCTTGCAAATAATACCTGTTCATCTCATAAATGAGTGCGTAATATACATATTTCTTCAGGTCAGCGGGGTTGGCTTTGAGTGTTTGATAGCTGCAATAATCTTCCCTTGCCTCATTTATGGCAAAAGCGGACAGCTCATTGTTGGGATTAAACGCCCCCCAGTATTCCGTATCTGCACTTGCATTATGAATACGGCTTTCAAACTCCTCTATTGTCGGTGTTTGGGTGGCTATTTTATAGGCATGTGTCGCCGCGCAGTAAACAGCATATCCTTGCGCTAATAATTCTTCTGCCGAAATGCGGCGAATGGAGTAGGTGTTCAGACCATGTCTGACTTGGTTCCGAGTGTTTGTGCTCAATTCCTTCAGCTCTCCGAATGTATCTTTAATCATATACCAAAACGAGGTTTGTTCCGCACAGTCAAACCCATACGTATTCCGGACAAACCAACCGCCTTTGCGCAATAACTCTTGCGCATAGGACGGCGTTAACGCTTCTTCCGTATGGGGCGCGTATTTATACACCCAGGCATGTTTATATATTTGATATTTTGGATACATATCGTACTTTCTTATAGGCTCCGAAAACAGCATTAAGACAGGTGTAATAACAAGCCGCAATCGGATTGCATTGCATTTCTTGCCGCCACAGGCGGTAATGCCAGGATAGTAATACCGCAATCGAAGCATCGCTCACGGAGCCGTTGTGTTTATTGTATGCGAACAAATCCTCGTCCAATAGATAACAATCCGCCTTTTGTATCACATGCAGCCACATGGCGTAGTCGTTGTTTTTCCGCAGGTTGGTGATTTGGATGAGACCTATTATCTCCCGGTTGTACATCACAGTCGGACAAGCAGGCCAGCAGAAGGCGTACATACCCATTTTCGTAATATGTCTTGGACCGGAGATACGTAATGGTTTGTCTGTCCGGTGGAAAGCAGTATAGGTAAAATTATAGCCGTTTTGCTCCATGAAGGCAACCTGTTTCTCTATTTTCTCAGGCATCCATGTATCGTCAGCGTCTAGAAAAGCGATGTATTTTCCTTTTGCCTCACGCAATGCTTTGTTGCGGGAAAGAGCGGCTCCCGAGTTCCGCTCATTGCGCATATAATGAATCCGCTCGTCTCGGTAAGACGCAATGACCGCTGCCGTGTTGTCCGTAGAGCAATCGTCCACAATGAGCAACTCCCATGCCGTGTAGGTCTGGGCAAGCACGCTGTCAATCGCTTCTCGAATGAACCGACCGCAGTTATATGCGGGCATTATGATGCTAACGAGTTCCATAGTTCTCTTTAATATATTGCATTGTGGCGGCGATCTGCTCGTCATTCGTCAGTATTCCGTTTCCTTTGACATTGCTGAGTTGCAAAGCACTTCCGCTGTGGAAATACTGGTAAATGGAGTCGAACGAAACACAGTTGTATGTTCTCTCGATTCTGCGTTTTATCGTATCCTGAATCATACCCGCCGCCCAGAACCACACATCGTCCGCAAAAGGTGCATATTGTTTGGCAATCGCGTAATCCATCATCTCTTTTTTCAAGCTATGCGCCGGATATAATATACCTCCGACTCCGGTTGGAAAAAGCGACAGCCCTTCTGTTCCGCCGGGGGTGTTTTGCCATAGATTGTATGGCTGATCAGGTTGCGGAGCAGCCGCAATACCGGCAATAATATCTTTCGGGTGCGCCAGATGTTCCGAATAGAGCTGTTGTACCAAAAATGCCGGATAGAGCGCGTCGTCGTCCACGGTGAGAATATCTTCGTCCGGCATAAGTTGCAGGGTAGGGAGCAGTTTTTTGTACGACCGCATATCCTCACAGAAACGGATCTCCACGCCGAATTTCGTCAGTTCTGCCACTTTCTTGGGCAGCGTCTCCTCTGTCCATTCGTCCTCTGCCAGCCAAAGAATGATTCGTTTGGGCTGAAGCGTCTGCCGCAGGATAGAGTAGATACTATAGCAAACGATTCCTTCTTTCACCCGCCGTCCGTAACTGGTGAGCGAAAGTACCACATCCGCTTGTTCCCGTTCGCCCAGCGAAGGAACGGACAGTAATCCTAAGTCATATCCCCATTTGAGGATATAACCGTATATGGATCGCAGTAATATGTATAACTTATTGAGCATGAAACGGATATGCTATATATTTCTCAAATAATTCTTTGTTGACGCCGTCGTTGATGCGTGCCTCGCGCAGCAGCAGGCGCATGAAGCGGTTCCGCTCGCGCATACTCATTCCGCCTAAAAAACGGATGTACACATATGGCACATACAGCATCATCCACAGAAAGTATTTCGGCTTCGAATAGGCGCTCCGCAGATTGATGATACGGTTGAGCTGGTGGATAAACAGTTTGTTGTAGGATACTACCTGTGTTTGCGATCCACCCACTTTGTGGTATAGAACAGCCGTTGGAAGGCATACCAGCCGGCGTCCTTCTTGCTGCATCCTAAGAGAGAATTCAAAGTCCTCTTCGCCGAAGAAGAAACGCTCTGTGAACAGCGGTCGTTCGGCTGTCAGTTCTCTACGAACCAGCAACGCGCAACCGGTGATAAACGTAATAGGCAGTTCGTCAATCCCGTCCAAGAGCGAAGCCGGTTGATCCATGTAATAATACCTCCTGCCGCCGAAAACCAACTTGCCTCCGGCATTCCACATCCGTTCCGGCTGGTCGTACAGACGGATTCCCGGCGTGACAGCCGTAACCTCCGGATGGCGCTCCATGTACGCAACCAACTGCTGCAAGCAATCCGGCTCCATTTCCGTGTCGTTATTGAGACACAGGTAGTAGTCGCTCGGAAGCTCTCTGATGGTCTCGATGGCTTTGTTATTCCCTTTAGCAAAACCATAGTTCTGGTCGAAAGTCAGTATTTGCAGCCAATGCGCCTCGATGTGTTTGTCTTTCGCCCATTGGGATAGATGCGCTACGGATCCGTCCGACGAACTATTATCGGCTACAACGACACGGAAATCCGTATAAGTCTGTTTTCGCAGCGACTCCAGACAAGCAATCGTGTCCTGCCAGCCGTTGTAATTCAATATAATAATGCTCAGCATACCGCCTCCTTTCTGCGCACGGAGACATGGCTGAGGGCATATAATAGGATTAGGAAAATAGGAATCTCAAAAGTCGTCACGTGGAAGAAATAGTATTCGAACCAACCCATTGCCAGCAAGGCGCAAAACCATGCATCCATCGCCACAATATAGACCGATTGCGACTGAATAGCCCAAATACGTACCAAATAAACCATTGAGCTGATCACGATTACTGTAAAAATCCAGAATCCGCCGATACTGTTGGCATAAATCGTTCCGAAAAATGTGCGCACATTATCCTGCAAGCCGTTATTGGTATTGATCTCAAAATAATGCGGGTTAATGGCAGATACATACGAATCGCCGGTGAGGGCGTGTACCGCGTTGATAAACGGAGCAAACAGCACATCCGGGTTCGGCTGTTCCACTATTTCCATCCGCACATCTTCGCTCATTCCTAAAACACCGCTGGCGATATAATGATACACGTGTTCCAGCACATATTTGCCCATGTGCTCGTTGTATTCAGCTCCGTTTCCGATAATAAACATGGCGAAATAGCTGCCCATAAACAGCATAATTCCGCTGACGGCTATGATAGACACCACCTTGACGGACAGATGCATTTTTTCGGTCAGCAGACACAAAATCATACCCGCCATCAGAGGAATCATCACCCAACTCTTCACTTGGTTCAGAAAGGCGATTAAGGTGATTGCCAAAATCAGCAGAATAGGTATAATCCGATTTCCTTTGCGAATACAACTGAAAAGAACAATACTGCAACCCAGCAGTAAAATCAGCAAATGTCCGAAGAAACCATACACCGCAAACTCTTCTCCGAACTCGTCACTACCAATCATATTGAGCGACGAACCCATCAATCCCCGTATTCGGAACAGAAACGGAATGATCAATAGTGTACAGAAAATATAGAAGAGATTCTCATTCTTCGGCGTAGAAGCAGCTATCTTCGGCTCGGAGTGATATTTACGATAACCGGCGGCTAATGCCCAACTCGGAATCGCCATAACCATCATTCCGCCCATCCAAATCAGAAGGCTGGGGGCATAGAAATGTACGAAACCCAGCGAAGATGGCATAGTAAGCACAATCAGCAGCACTAAGCAGAAGGGTAGAGTAAGGCAATTCAGAGGCGTGTACCAAGTGCCCCATAGCTTTTTCTCAGCCATGGTCAGCAGGATTACTTCCATTATCAAACTGCCGAAAAGGATAATATCTGTCAACAGACCGTCCACCTTATGCGTCTTTCAGTTCTTTGATCACCACGCTCGGCCATTTCCAGTTCTGGTATGCCAGCTGCGCTACGCCGGGCGCTAAAATCATGCCCATAATTCCCAAATGCATCGGACCGAGGAAAATCCACAGCAATACAATCGTGGCTGCTCCGCTCAAAAGCGAAGGGATAAAGAAGGGAATCTTATTGTCCGCCATGATAAATCCGGCTGCCAAAGCGTGGTTATGCTCCAGAAAGCCGATTACTAAAGCCAGAATCAGCAGGTTGGTAGGAACAAAAGAGGTCCGGCTGCCGATGAGCTGAAGCGCCCAGTCGCCCAAACCGATCCATACCAATCCGCCTACAGCGAAGATACCGACATATGCGAGTACACACCATGTATAATAGATCTTCAGCTGGTGCAAATCATTGGCAGCGCGGCATTGCGCCAGACGCGGAGTGTAAGCAATATACATCACCTGTCCGCATCGCGCCAGCACTTCCATTACCTGCATGGTGATGCCGTAGCAGGCTATCTCGTCCAGCGTGAGGTATGCAGATCCGATGAGGATTGCAGAGCGGCTGATAAGGAAGGCTCCTAATTGAGTCAAGCCGATTTTGATGGCATTGGGTGTGATAGCACGAAGGATGTTGCCGGCATCTTGCGGTTCCGCGTTTTCCAGTTTGGCGCGCAGTTCGGGTTTGAAGAACACCCGGTAGGTGGCTACGCGGCGAATGATTGTAGCTGTCAATTGAGAGCTGATGATCGCTGTCAGACCAAATCCGGCGTAAATCAGTCCGATAGCCAAGCAGATGTACACCACCTGACTCAGTATATTGATCTGCTGGGTCTCTTTGACATAACCTTTGCCGGTCAACAGTGCATCGTAGTAGAAGGTGTAGAGGTTATAGCAGTTGATGGCGATCAGAAGCACCCAGGCTACCATCGCATCTTGCCGGTCGCTGGAGTATTTCTGCAGGATATAGTAGAAATAAGCGGTTCCGGCAGTAGCGAGAATAACGAAGACCCCTATTGCTATCCAGCGGTAGAACCGCCGCATGGCGACCAGTGTTCCTTTCAGCAGTCCGTAATCCACTTCCGCATTGGCATCTACATGCGCCACTCCTTCTTTCTGGAGCGTCTTGACGCCGGAGAAGATGTAACTGATGTTGCGCGCAAAGGAAGGGCGGAAACCGAAATCGAGGAGGAGGACAAGGGCGGTGATGGTTTGGAAGATGTTCCAGATGCCCACTGTCTCTTGGGGCATCATATGCAGGATGAAGGGCAGGAGGATTACTCCTGCTCCGATCATGAATGCGGTTCCTGCATAGCTCCATGCAATTTCACGCTTGCCTATATGTTCGATTTTTTCAGACAAGTTAGTCGTTGGTCGTTAGTCGCGGCGGAAGATGTCACGGGTATATACTTTTTCTTGGACGTCATCCAAGGAAGCGTCATAGCGGTTTGCAATGATGGCTTGGCTGCGGCTCTTGAACTCTGTGAGGTCGTTTACCACGAGAGAACCGAAGAAGGTGGTACCATCTTCGAGAGTAGGTTCGTAGATGATCACTTGCGCACCTTTCGCTTTGACACGCTTCATGATTCCTTGAATGGAGGACTGACGGAAGTTGTCGGAGTTCGACTTCATCGTCAAGCGATAGACGCCGATGACGCAGGGATGCTCTTCGGCGGCGTTGAACTGGCCGTTGTTGTAGTAATCGTAGTAGCCGGCTTTCGCAAGCACGCGATCGGCGATGAAGTCCTTGCGTGTGCGGTTGGATTCGACAATCGCCTCGATGAGGTTTTCCGGGACGTCCTGGTAGTTGGCAAGGAGCTGCTTGGTGTCCTTCGGGAGGCAGTAACCGCCGTAGCCGAAAGAGGGGTTGTTATAGTGCGTGCCGATACGCGGGTCGAGGCAAACACCGTCGATGATGTCCTGGGTGTTGAGGCCTTTCATCTCCGCGTAGGTGTCAAGTTCGTTGAAATAGCTGACGCGGAGCGCGAGGTAGGTGTTCGCGAAGAGTTTGACCGCTTCGGCTTCGGTAAGTCCCATGATACGGGTTTCGATGTCCTCTTTGATGGCGCCCTCTTTGAGGAGTGCAGCAAAACGCTCTGCAGCCTTGGTGAGGCGTTCGTCTCCTTTGACCGTTCCGACGATGATACGGGAAGGGTAGAGGTTGTCGTAGAGCGCTTTGGACTCGCGAAGGAACTCAGGCGAGAAGAGGATGTTGTCGCAGTTATATTTGCGACGGACGGACTCAGTATAGCCGACAGGGATGGTCGATTTGATGACCATGATTGCCTGCGGGTTGATACGAAGGACTGTCTCGATGACATTCTCTACCGCCGATGTGTCGAAATAGTTCCGCTGGCTGTCATAGTTGGTCGGAGCTGCGATAACCACGTATTCGGCATCCTTGTAGGCTGCTTCGGCATCGAGTGTGGCGGTGAGATTGAGTGCCTTTTCCGCGAGGTATTTCTCGATGTACTCGTCTTGTATGGGCGAGATGCGGCGGTTGATCATCTCCACTTTCTCAGGGACGATGTCCACCGCCATCACATCATTGTGCTGGGCCAAAAGGGTCGCGATGCTGAGGCCTACATATCCTGTTCCTGCAACTGCTATTCTCATAATTTTTTATTTCTTTTGCCATCTTTTAGATTTCGGTTCGGTCATTATGGACCCCATAACTCCCTTACCGGAAATCAAAAATCTGTCTAAAACAAATTAAAAAATGGTAATTATGCGGATTAAATATGTTCCTCGACACCACGGAAATGGACGTTGAGTTCGTGGAGGTGCTCAAGCAGGGTACCGAGCGAGGTGCCCTTGGTCATTTCTGCGAAGGCGTTGACGTCTTTCGGGAAGCATTTACCGCCGTAACCGTACTTGCCGTCCGGTCCGGGAACGTAAGTATGGGTATCGTTGATATAACCGGAGAGTAGGACACCGGTGTGCACCTTACGCCAATCGGCTCCCATTTTCTCGCAGTACTCTTTGCAGGCGTTGAAATAGGTTACTTTGTAGGCGCCGAAGACATTGTGCATGTACTTGGTGAGTTCCGCCTCGAGCGGCGACATAACGGTAAATTTCTTGCCGACGAAGATTTTGGTGAGCAGGTCCTGTGCGCCGGTGAAGACCATGGTCTGTTTGTTGAAGTCCTCGATGAACGTGCGCTCGGTGAGGAACTCCGGCATGTAATAGACATTGTGTCCGGTTTCGCGGGTGAGCATTTCGCTGGTACCCGGCAGGATGGTTGTGCGGACAAAGACAGGCACGTCCGGCAGTTTGGTGATTAACTCTTTCATGAGTCGCAGATCTTGCGAGCCATCTTCTTCTGTAGGCACATGGATTTGCAGGAAAGCGATGTCAATGTTGCTTAAGTCATCGTTGTATCCTTTGTAAGGATCGCTGATGAACAGTTTACACTCGGGGTTATTGTTCTCCAACCAGTTTTTGAGGGCTCCTCCCACGAAGCCACACCCAATAATTCCAACTTTAATCATATTGTATATTAATTTTAATAAATTTTCGAAAAAAGCGCGCAAAGATACAACATATTTTTCATATATGCAAGCGCGCGCGTACTTTTTTGAAAAAAAACACGTATATATGCAAATTTTCCATGTTCCATTTTGAAATTCCAAATATTTGTAGTACCTTTGCACCCAAATTGGCTAAATGTGTGCCTATACTAAAAAAACTAAAATAAAATGAAACATTTCAAATTGTGGAATACGATCTGCGGCTGGTTGGTTTTTGCGATCGCTGCGGCTACGTATCTCCTGACGATGGAGCCCACCGCTTCGTTTTGGGATTGCGGTGAGTTCATCTCCAGCGCCTGGAAATTAGACGTTGGACACCCGCCCGGAGCACCTTTCTTTATGCTCATGGGGCGTTTCTTTAGTCTGTTTGCGTCGGACACGGCTCATGTAGCGATGTGTGTCAACGCGTTGTCGGCGCTGGCGAGTGCATTCACGATCCTGTTTTTGTTCTGGACGATCACGGCGCTGGCGAGAAAACTAGTTGAAAGTGGAGAGTTGAGTTTTCCTTTATGGAAGGGAATCGGAATCTTAGGCGCAGGAACGGTGGGAGCGTTGGCTTACACGTTCTCTGACACTTTCTGGTTCTCGGCGGTTGAAGGCGAGGTGTATGCCAGTTCGTCTCTGTTTACCGCTGTGGTGTTCTGGTTGATCCTCAAATGGGATGAACAAGCGGATGAAGAAGGATCGGATAAATGGCTTATTCTCATCGCTTATCTGATGGGTTTGAGTATCGGTGTTCACTTGCTGAACCTGTTGACGATTCCTGCCATCGGACTCGTTTATTACTTCCGTAAATACGAGTTTTCGTGGAAGGGTCTTGTCTATGCTTTCCTCGCTTCGTGCGCGGTTTTGCTGGTCATCCTGTATGGTATTATTCCGGGATTCCCGACCTTGATCGGTTGGTTTGAGTTGGCGTTTGTCAATGGTTTCGGATGTCCGTTCAACACGGGAATGTGGGTATGTCTGGTTCTGACGGTAGCGGCGATTGTTTGGGCGATCTGGTACACCCGAAAGCGTGAATGGCGTTGGGCAAACACATCGGTTGTTATGTTGGCTGTAATCCTTATCGGTTACAGCTCATATGCCGCGCTGGTGATTCGTTCGAACGCAGACACACCGATGGATCAGAACAGTCCGGACAATGTCTTCAGTCTCAAGTATTATCTCAACCGCGAGCAGTATGGCGACCGTCCGCTCTTTTACGGGCAGACCTACAACGCGCCGGTGGAGCTGCGGATAGAAGGCAACATGTGTGTTCCTGTGGAAAATCAGGGTCACGCGCAGTATGCGCCGGCTCCTAAAAAAGAAGGAGAGAAAGACCATTATGTGATCACGGGTTACAAGACGTCGTACAAGTTCATGCCGCAATTCTGCATGCTTTTTCCGCGAATGTATTCGTCACAGGGAAGCCATGTGTCCGCTTATAAGGAATGGGCGAATGTGAAAGGCAAACGTGTGCGGTACGACTACTGTGGTCAGCAGAAAACGGAGTACTGTCCGACCTTTGCGGAGAATATGCGGTTCTTCTTCCGGTACCAAGTCAATTTCATGTATTGGCGCTATTTCATGTGGAACTTCGTGGGACGTCAGAACGACCTGCAGTCGTACGGCGATATTACCAAGGGTAACTGGATTTCCGGTATTCCGTTTATCGACAATGCGATGCTTGGTGACCAATCGTTGTTGCCTACGGAACTCAAAGAGAATAAGGGACATAACGTCTATTATTTCCTGCCGTTACTGTTAGGTATCATCGGTATCGTTTGGCAATGCAGCAAGAAAAGCGGAGACGGCAAAGCGAAAGGTTGGGAGAGCTTTACGCTGACTTTCCTGCTGTTCTTCCTAACGGGTCTGGCGATTGTCATTTACCTCAACCAGACGCCTTTCCAGCCACGTGAACGAGATTACGCGTACGCCGGTTCGTTCTATGCGTTCTGTATCTGGATTGGTCTGGGCGTGTTGGGTATCATTGATTGGATCAATCAGTCGTTGGTCGATGGTCGTTGGTCGAAAGTCGTTAAAAATACCGTAGCTGTCGTTGTGTCTGTTGTGTGTCTGGGTGTGCCGGCATTGATGGCGCAGCAGAACTGGGACGATCATGATCGTTCGAATCGTTACTCGTGCCGCGATTTCGGAGCTAACTACCTGAAATCCTGCGAGACGCAAGCGATCCTTTTCTCGAACGGCGATAACGACACTTTCCCGCTTTGGTACAACCAAGAGGTGGAGGAAGTAGGAACCGACCTGCGTGTGTGCAACCTGAGTTATCTCCAGACGGATTGGTATATTAGCCAGATGAAGAGACCGTATTATGAGTCCGTTGCGCTGCCCATTTCTTGGGAGTACAAGGATTTTATGCCGGGTGCGAATGAGATTGCGCGTGTGGATAACAAGCTTGGTCAGCCGATTTCGGTGGAGAAAGCGTTCAATTTCCTGCGTTCGGATGATCCGCGGACCAAGACGCGCGAAGGCGATAACTACCTGCCTTCCGACCAGTTGTACGTAGAGACGCCGGATGGCGAGCAGATCTTCTTGAAGAAAAAACGAATGTACACCCGTTCGGAGATGATGATCATGGAGATGTTGTCCACGAATAAATGGCAGCGCCCGATGTATTTCTGCGCTACTGTGGGCAATGATTATTACCTTGGTCTGGAGCCATACATGGAGCTCACGGGTCTCGCTTATCGCATCACACCGACGCGCAGCCGCGACGGACAACCGCGCGTTAATACGGAGGTGATGTACGAGAACATGATGCATAAGTTCCAATACGGCAACATGAACAAACCGGGTATCTATATCGACGAGAACCTGATGCGGATGTGCCGCACACACCGGATGATGTTTGCGCAGTTGGCGGAACAGCTGGTTCGCGAGAACCAACGCGACAAAGCGCTGGAAGTGCTCGATTTTGCCGAGGAACAACTGCCCGGATACAATATTCCGTACGACTACACATCCGCTTCGATGGGACAGCTCTATTTCCTGCTCAAACAGAACGAGAAGGCGGTGGCAATTATGGATAATGTGGCCAACACGTGCGTTGAGTATCTGCATTTTGCGGCGTCGCTGAGTCGTCGTCAACGTGCGCTGATGGAATCCACGACCGGACGCGAAGCCGCTATCCTCGGATATGTTCTCCAGACATGTGAGCGTTACGGCGAAACGGCGTTAGTGGATAAGTACTACGCGGATTACGCTGCGTACGCGAAATAAAATTGCGAATTACGAATTACGAATTACAAATTACGAATGATAAGTGTAAATAAGATTCCGGTGCTATTAATCACCGGATACTTGGGAAGCGGCAAGACGACTTTGTTGAACCGCATCCTGACGAATAAGAAAGGTATTCGCTTTGCCGTTATTGTCAATGATATCGGCGAGGTGAATATCGATGCGTCGTTGATTCAGCAGGGAGGAGTGGTGAGCCAGAAGGACGATTCGCTCGTGTCATTGCAGAACGGTTGTATCTGCTGCACTTTGCAGACCGACCTCATCACGCAGCTTCATGATTTGTGCGCCCAGAAAGCTTTTGATTACATCGTCATCGAGGCTTCGGGTATCTGTGAACCCGCTCCGATTGCGCAGACGCTTTGTTCGTACGCACAGATGGTTCCGCAGTTTGCTACCGATGGGTTGCCTGTGCTCGATTGTATCTGCTCGGTTGTTGATGCGCTGCGGCTCCGCGATGAGTTCGATCAAGGTGATGCACTGGCCCATTATGTTCCCAAAGAGGAAGACCTTGCCGCTTTGGTTATCGAGCAGATTGAGTTTAGCAATATGATCTTGCTCAACAAGGCCGCCGAGGTGAGTGCAGAAGAGCTTGCCCGCATCAAAGCGATTATTCGTGGTATCCAGCCGACGGCTGAGATCATCGAGACCAATTATTGCGATGTGGACCTTGATAAACTGCTGAATACGAAGCTTTTTGACTTCGACCGCACGGCTACTTCCGCCAAATGGATACAGGAGGTTGAGGATGCGAGACACCATGAGGAAGGACACGGGGACAATGTACAAGGAACAAGGGACGATGACGACGATGAGGATGAGCACGATCACTCGCATTGCGACCATGAACATGGATCCTGCGAGCACGAACACGAAGGCCATGAGCATCATCACCACCATGATCATGATCACGAAGATCACGATCACCTTGCGGAGTTTAGTATTGACACCTTTGTATATTACGCGCGCAAGCCTTTCGACCTCGGGCTCTTTGATGAGTTCGTGGCGGCTCATTGGCCTAAGAACGTGCTTCGGTGCAAAGGAATGTGTTATTTTGCCGAGGAGTACGACATGTGTTATCTCTTTGAGCAGGCAGGACGGCAATTCAACCTCCGCAAGGCCGGAGAGTGGTTTGCTACCATGCCGAAGGAGGAGCTCATGCAACTCATGGCGGACGATGCCCAGTTGCGCAAAGACTGGGATGAGCAATACGGAGACAGAATGCAGAAACTGGTCTTTATCGGGCAGCATCTGGATAAACAAGCCCTCAAAGCGGCGTTGGACAACTGCCTGCAGTAACCCAATAGCAGTTTCTTTTAAAAAAGCGTCCTCGTGGCGCTTTTTTTTGTTGAAATATTTGCATATATCAAAAAAATATAGTAATTTTGCGGTCGATTTTAAAATTTAATCGGATTAAAAACGAAAAATAACGTCAAAAGTATGAGCAATGTTCGTTTTGAAGTGTTAAAAATGGCATTTGAGCATAAACCTGCCTATGTCGAGGTGCCGGAAGGCAAAGTAAAGGACTATTTTGCAAGCGATGTCTTCACGCGTGATAAGATGAAGGAATATATCGCGCAGGAGGTATTAGATCAGTTGTTTGACGATGTGGATAACGGTCGAACTATCCATCGTGATATCGCCGGTGTCGTAGCCATCGGTATCCGCAAATGGGCGATGGACCACGGTGCCACCCACTTCACGCATTGGTTCCAACCGTTGACCGGTGGAACGGCTGAGAAGCACGATGCGTTCTTCTCGCTGGACAAGCAAGGGGCGTTGTTGGAGGAGTTCAGCGGTGACAGTTTGTATCAGCAAGAGCCGGACGCTTCTTCTTTCCCGAGCGGTGGAATTAGGAACACGTTTGAGGCACGCGGTTACTCGGCTTGGGATCCTTCGAGTCCGGTGTTCCTGATCGGCGATACGCTCTGTATCCCGACGGTGTTTGTGGCCTATACGGGTGAGGCGCTGGATTATAAGACACCGCTGATCCGTTCGACGGCATCGCTCTGTCATGCCGCGCGTGAGGTGTGCGCGTATTTCGATAAACAAGTGAAACACGTACACGCGAATTTGGGTTGGGAGCAGGAGTATTTCTTAGTGGACGAAGCTTTGTATAACGCCCGTCCGGATCTGATGCTGACGGGTCGCACGCTGATGGGACATAACAGCGCCAAGAGTCAGCAGCTGGAGGATCATTATTTCGGTGCGATACCGGCACGTGTGTTAGCCTTCATGCGGGAACTGGAATACGAAGCGCTGAAAGCCGGTATCCCTGTTCGGACGCGTCATAACGAGGTGGCACCTAACCAGTTTGAGATGGCGCCGATCTTCGAAGAGGTCAACCTGGCCAACGATCATAACCTGCTCATCATGTCCATCATGGAGCGCGTAGCGGAGAAGCATCATTTCCGTGTATTGCTGCACGAGAAACCCTATGCCGGCGTGAACGGAAGCGGCAAGCACTGCAACTGGTCCATGTCCACCAACACGGGTATTAACCTCCTCGCACCGGGTAAAAACCCCTACCAGAACTTGCAGTTCATCACCTTCCTCGTTAACGTCCTCATGGCCGTGCAACGCCATAACGGACTGCTCAAAGCCTCCATCGTCAGTGCTACCAACGAGCACCGTCTGGGAGCCAACGAGGCACCGCCTGCCATCATCTCCGTTTTCCTCGGCAAGCAGATCAGCGCCGTGCTCGACAAACTGGAGCACGCTAAGGCTGAGGAAGCCATCATCATCAATGCCAAGAAAGAGATGAAGCTCGGTGTGGCCAACATCCCGGAGATCCTCTTGGATAACACCGACCGCAACCGCACCTCGCCGTTTGCCTTCACCGGTAACCGGTTCGAGTTCCGTGCAGTAGGTTCGTCCGCGAACTGCGGTGCAGCGATGTTAGCCTTGAACGCGGCGGTTGCGGAGCAGTTGACGCTATTCAAGGAAGAAGTGGACGCGCGTATTGAGAAGGGCGAAGCCAAAGAGCGTGTGCTGTTTGACGTAATCAAGAAATATATCGTGGCTTGCAAGGCGATCCGCTTTGACGGCAACGGCTACAGCGAGGAATGGAAAACAGAAGCGGAGAAACGCGGTTTGGACTGCGAGACTTCGGTGCCGGTAGTGATTGACCGTTACCTGAGTGACAGCAGTATAAATATGTTCGAGCGCACAGGCGTACTCACGCACGCGGAATTGCAGAGCCGTTGTGAGGTCAAATGGGAGACCTACGTCAAGAAATTGCAGATTGAGAGTCGCGTGATGGGAGATCTCGTAGTGAACCACGTGCTGCCTGCCGCCAAACGCTATCAGACGATGCTGCTGCAGAACGTACTTGCCGTTAAACAGGTCTTCTCAGCTGACGAGACCGCAAGTCTGAATGCAATGGACTACAGCATCATCAAGCAGATTGAAGAGCACTCAGGTGCTATCCTTGAAGGGGTAGAGCGTATGACCGATGCGCGTCATAAAGCCAATCGTCAACCGGACAAGCGCAGCAAAGCTGTTGCCTATCACGACAACGTCTTGCCGCTTATGGCCGAGATCCGCGAACATGCTGATGCCCTCGAGCTCATCGTTGATGACGAGATGTGGACCCTGCCTAAGTACCGCGAACTCATGTTCATCCATTAATGGAAACGAAGTATATCTTTATTACCGGAGGTGTAGCTTCGTCGTTGGGTAAGGGTATCATCTCGGCATCCTTGGGTAAGTTACTCCAGGCGCGTGGGTATCGGATAACGATTCAGAAGTTCGATCCCTATATAAACATCGACCCGGGCACATTGAATCCGTACGAGCACGGCGAGTGTTACGTGACGGCGGACGGTATGGAGACCGACCTTGACCTCGGGCACTATGAGCGATTTACGGGTATAGAGACCACGCGCGACAATAGTGTTACGACCGGTCGTATCTACTTGAGTGTGATAGAGAAAGAACGCCGTGGAGATTATTTAGGTAAAACGATACAGGTCGTTCCGCACATCACGGACGAGATAAAACGGCGTATTCTGTGCAACGCAACCAAACAACCGTTAGACTTCGTTATTACGGAGATAGGCGGTACAATAGGCGATATAGAAAGTCAGCCATTCTTAGAGGCTATCCGTCAATTACGATGGGAACTCGGCCCCCAGCGGGCGCTCAATGTGCATCTCACCTACGTGCCTTATCTGGCTGCCGCAGACGAACTGAAGACCAAGCCGACGCAGACCAGTGTCAAACAACTGCAAGGACTTGGAATCCAACCGGAGGTGCTTATACTTCGTACGGAACATCATCTGAGCGATGAATTGCGTAATAAAGTGGCGCATTTCTGCAACGTTGCACCGGAGGCGGTGATTCAAAGTCAAGACTTGCCGAGTATCTACGAAGTGCCCATCAATATGTATGAGCATCAACTGGACAGGGTTATCTTGAGTAAGATGGGCATCAAAAGACCTACAAAACCTGATCTGAAATCGTGGTTGGACTTTTTGGACTGCCGTAAACGTGCAGACGAAGTGCTACATATAGGTCTGGTCGGCAAATACGACCTGCAAGATGCATACAAGAGTATCCGTGAGAGCCTCGCACATGCGGGCACATACAGGGGATATAAGGTGAAGATTCATTTCATCAACAGTGAGTTTATCACCCGAGAGAACGTAGCCGAACAACTATCCGGTATGGCCGGTATCGTTATTTGTCCGGGATTCGGGCAACGAGGTATAGATGGCAAGATTCTGGCCGCAGAATATACCCGTGCGCACGATATTCCCACATTCGGTATCTGTCTCGGCTTTCAGATGATGGTGATAGAATTCGCGCGTAATGTATTAGGCTACCAAGATGCAAACAGCAGTGAGATGGACGAATCGACGCCGCATAATGTCATCGACATGATGGCGGAACAGAAGAACATTACGCAAAAGGGAGGAACGATGCGACTCGGCGCGTACGAGTGTGCCATAACCCAAGGTAGCCGTACCTCGCAGGCCTATCACGGGCAAACACTCATTAAGGAAAGACACCGTCATCGTTATGAGTTCAATAATTCCTATAAGGATGAATATGAGAAGCGTGGAATGAAATGTGCGGGTATCAACCCTTCTTCTGATTTAGTGGAGATTATGGAGATTCCGGCCTTACGCTGGTATATCGGCACGCAGTTTCACCCCGAATACAGTTCAACGGTCTTACAT
This sequence comes from uncultured Bacteroidales bacterium, assembly GCA_946406195.1. GTDB lineage: Bacteria > Bacteroidota > Bacteroidia > Bacteroidales > Paludibacteraceae > Colicola. The sequence goes on along the minus strand of CAMJJT010000005.1, from coordinate 113,992 downwards.
CCGCATCCATTGTTCCTGGATTTTATTGCGGCATGTATTAAAGCATCAAAGGACTAATGAAAATCCTTCCTTTCATCAAAATGCACGGTCTGGGAAACGACTACGTCTATATCGACTGTTTCCAAAAGACCACGGCAGACATCCTTGCCAAGACCGATCTGCGGGCTTTAGCGCGTGCCGTCTCTGACCGCCATTTCGGTATCGGTTCGGACGGACTGGTGCTTATCATGCCATCCAAAGAAGCGGACGCGAAGATGCGTATCTTCAATGCAGATGGAAGCGAAGCGGAGATGTGCGGTAATGCCATTCGTTGTGTGGCGAAATACCTGTACGAGAGTAATCTGTGTCGCGACGTACATATGGAGATAGAGACGCTTGCCGGTATCCGTGCACTATCTCTGCATGTGGACAATGAGAAAGTAGATTCGGTGACGGTGAATATGGGTAAACCGGTGATACAACCGGACTCTATCCAAAGCGGCATGGATCCGATCGGTTACACGTCCGTCAACATGGGCAATCCCCATGCCGTCTTCTTCCGTGATACCGTTCCGCAACTGCCTACCAACACCAATATCGAGTTCGTGCATGTGCGTAACAAGCATGAAATTGATGTACGCGTCATCGAACGCGGTTCCGGGGAGACGCTCGCTTGCGGTACAGGGGCTTGTGCTTCGGTGGTTGCCGCTATCTATCATGGTTTGACAGAACGGAACGTCACCGTTCATCTGCCCGGCGGGGACTTACTCATCCAATGGAAAGACAATACCTCTCCGGTCCTCATGACCGGTCCGGCTACCGAAGTTTTTAGGGGAAAATGGTATGCAAATTAATACGCATTTACAACAGTTAAAGGACAATTATCTCTTTACTGAGATAGCGAATCGCACGCAGGCTTATCAGCAAGTCCATCCTGAGGCGCACGTCCTGCGTCTTGGCATAGGCGATGTCACGCTGCCTTTACCATCGGTCATCATCGATGCGATGCATCGTGCCGTGGACGAACTGGCGCATGTGGAGACCTTCCGCGGCTATGGTCCAGAAGAGGGCTATCATTGGCTGCGACAAGCGATCATTGACAGCGACTACGTACCGCGCGGTATCCATCTCACACCCGAAGAGGTCTTCATCAGTGACGGAGCAGGCAGTGACCTGGGTAACCTGAGTGAACTGTTCGATACAGCCAATACCGTCGCGATCTTAGAACCTTCATATCCCGCTTATGTGGATACGAATCGCATGGCCGGAAGAGAAATCGTCTGGCTGCCGTGTTTGGAGCAGAATAATTTCTATCCAGATCTGCCTGCACAAAAAGCCGATATCATATACCTCTGTTTTCCGAATAACCCTACCGGTACGGTGCTGACGCGGGACGAGTTAGCGCGGTGGGTTGAATATGCCTGTACGAACCATAGCATCATCCTCTTTGATGCCGCGTATGAGGCCTTTATAGAAGACCCGGATATACCGCATTCTATTTATGAGATAGAAGGCGCAGATGAGGTAGCTATAGAGATTCGTAGTTTCAGTAAGACGGCCGGTTTTACGGCGGTGCGGTGCGGTTATACGGTCTTGCCGAAAGCAACGGGACTGCAGGCTATGTGGTCGCGCAGACAGTGCACCAAATTCAACGGCGCTTCCTATATTGCCCAACGCGCCGCATTGGCTACCTATACACCCGAAGGAAAAACCGGTATTCAAGCGAATCTGAACTATTACAAACAGACGGCTCGCATCCTCTCGGAAGGCTTGCGTTCATTAGGATATACGGTCTATGGCGGCGCAAACGCACCCTATATATGGTGCAAGACGCCCGGCCATATAGACTCATGGGCGTTCTTCGATTGCTTGCTCAACCAATGCCAGGTCGTCTGTACACCCGGTGTCGGTTTTGGTGATGCAGGACAAGGATTTGTGCGTTTTTCGGCCTTCTCCAATAGAAAAGAAGTCGAAGAAGCACTAAAAAGAATGAAAACGCTTGCATAATTCAAAAAAATATAGTAATTTTGCAACCCAAATAATAAATCAGTATGTGTGGAATAGTTGGATATATCGGTAAACGCAAAGCGTATCCGATTTTGATTAAAGGTTTGCATCGTCTCGAGTACCGTGGGTACGACAGTGCCGGTGTTGCGCTTATCAACGAGGCCGGACAACTTAATGTCTATAAAGCCAAAGGCAAGGTAGCCGAACTCGAAGCTTTCTGTGCCGAGAAAGATACGGAAGGTTGTATCGGTATCGCTCATACCCGTTGGGCTACGCACGGTGAACCCAATACGGTCAATGCCCATCCGCATTATTCCGAGTCGGAACGCCTCGCCATCATCCATAACGGCATCATCGAGAACTACGCCGTACTCAAGGCCGGACTCATGGAGCAGGGTTATACCTTTAAGTCCGACACCGACACCGAGGTGCTCGTGCAACTCGTTGAATATACGCAGGTTAACCAACACGTCGACCTTAAGACGGCTGTCCAATTGGCTCTTCAGCAGGTCATCGGTGCCTATGCCATCGCTATTCTTGATAAGACCCATCCCGATACCCTCATCGCGGCCCGCAAGGGTTCGCCGCTGGTAGTCGGTATCGGTGAGAACGAGTATTTCCTTGCTTCCGATGCTACGCCTATCGTCGAATATACCGATAAAGTGATCTATATTGATGATGAAGAAGTGGTGTCCTTGCGTATAGGCGAGAAAGTAGATATCACGACCATCAATAATGTCACCAAGACCCCGGAGATCAAGCGTCTTGAACTCTCGTTGAGCCAACTCGAGAAAGGCGGATACCCGCATTTCATGCTCAAGGAGATTTTTGAACAACCTCGTACGCTGACAGACTCCATGAGAGGCCGTGTGAACGTGCGGCAGGACAATATTGCGCTGTCGGGATTCATTGATAACAAGGAGCGATTCTTGAATGCCAAACGTATCATTATTACCGCTTGCGGCACGAGTTGGCACGCAGGGCTCATTGCTATGTACGCCATCGAAGAATATGCGCAGATACCCGTTGAAGTGGAGTACTCGTCGGAGTTCCGTTACCGCAAACCGGTGATTAACAAGGACGATGTCGTTATTGCTATCTCGCAGAGCGGCGAGACGGCGGATACCTTAGCGGCAATCCAGTTGGCGAAGTCTAAAGGGGCATTCATTTTCTCGATTTGTAATGTCGTCGGCGCATCTATTCCGCGCGTTTCGGATAGCGGCTGTTATACGCACGTCGGACCGGAGATAGGCGTTGCGTCCACCAAAGCGTTTACGGCGCAAGTGGTAGCTCTCACAATGCTCGCGCTCTGTATAGGCAAGGAGAAAGGCACGATGAGCCACGAACAATATTTGAAGATTGTGCGTGAACTCGGTCAGATTCCCGATAAGATTGAGCGGGTTTTGGGACAGAACAAGCGTATTGCGGATTTTGCGAAGACGTTTACCTACGCGCAGAACTTCATTTATCTCGGACGCGGATATAATTTCCCGGTAGCGATGGAAGGTGCGCTCAAACTGAAAGAGATCTCGTATATACACGCGGAAGGCTATCCTGCTGCGGAGATGAAGCATGGCCCTATCGCTCTCATTTCGCAGGAGATGCCTGTGGTTGTAGTGGCGCCTCGTTGCGGCACGTACGAAAAAGTGGTAAGCAATATTCAGGAGATCAAAGCTCGCAAGGGTAGAGTGATTGCCGTAGTGACGGAAGGTGACGAACTGGTATCCAAGATCGCGGATTATGTCATTGAGGTGCCTGAGACAGAAGAGTGCCTTACACCGCTGCTGACCGTCATTCCTTTGCAGTTATTGGCATACCATATAGCGGTTGTCAAAGGCTGCGATGTCGATCAGCCAAGGAATTTGGCGAAGTCCGTTACGGTGGAATAATTAACGAAATAACGTAATTACGTAATAACCAAAGAAATATGAAAGTAGCAATTTTAGGTTACGGCAATATAGGCCGTGCCGCCGAAGAAGCCATCAAAGCGGCTCCGGATATGGAGTTGGCAGGTATTTTTCACCACAATGATTGTCTTGAGTGCATCGATGCGGATGTAGTGCTGGTAGCAACTCCGACACGCGAAGTGCAGAAGTTTGCAACCGTGTTGGCGGCGAGAGGTATTTGTACCGTGGACAGTTTCGATATTCACGGGCAGATTTGGTCGCTTCGTGAGTCCTTAGACGCTGTGTGTCAGTCGAATAAGACTGTTTCGGTTATTTCTGCCGGTTGGGATCCTGGCTCGGATTCGATGATCCGTGCACTGTTGATGGCGATGGCTCCGAAAGGATTGACTTATACCAATTTCGGTCCCGGTCGTTCGATGGGTCACACGGTTGCCGCGAAAGCGATCAAAGGTGTCAAGAACGCTCTCTCGATGACCATTCCTTTGGGAACAGGAATCCATCGTCGAATGGTGTATATTGAATTGGAAGAAGGCGCTGATTTCAAGACGGTTGAGGCAGCTATCCTTGCGGATGATTATTTTGCACACGATGAGACGCACGTTATTCCTGTAGCGAGTGTTGATCAACTCAATAACGTAGCGCACGGCGTGAATCTCGTTCGTTCAGGTGTTTCCGGAGAGACACATAATCAGCGTTTTGAGTTCAATATGGAGATCAATAACCCTGCGCTTACAGGTCAAGTCATGGTCTCTTGTGCACGAGCTGCGATGCGAATGAAAGAGCGTGGTGTCTATGGCGCAAAAACCATGATTGAAATAGCGCCGATTGATCTTCTGCCGGGTACAACAGAGACGCTGGTGAAAGCGCTTGTTTAATGTCTGTTTTATCAGATAAATAAAAAAAAACACAAAAAGAATGGCATATGCTTGCATATGTCATTTTTTTATTGTATCTTTGCACCCGAATTATGAGTGGATTATTCTTTTTAGGCATAGGCGGTATAGGAATGAGTGCGTTGGCGCGCTATTTTAAGCATGCAGGCTATCGTGTTTGCGGCTATGACCGTACACCGTCCGATTTGACCAGAGAATTGGAGAATGAGGGCATAGAGATTACGTACAGAGATGCTGTAGATCAGGTGAAAGGTCTAGGATTAACAGCAGATACTACGCTTGTAGTCAGGACTCCTGCCGTACCGGAGGACAGCGTGATCTATACGTATTTGAGGAAGAATGGTTTTACCATTAAGAAGCGCGCGGAGGTGTTGGGCATGGTGACGCGGCAAAAGAAAGCGCTCTGCGTAGCCGGTACACACGGGAAGACGACCACCAGTACGATGATTGCGCATCTATTGCACCCGACGAATGCTTTTCTGGGCGGGATCAGTATGAACTACGGGACGAACCTGCTGCTGGAAGAGCAGAGCGAATGGGTGGTAGTGGAAGCAGATGAATACGACCGCTCTTTCCATCAGTTGACGCCGTATATTTCCGTAGTGACTGCGGTTGATGCGGACCATTTGGATATCTACGGGACGGAAGAAGCATACCGTGAGGCATTTGCCCAATATACCAGTCTTATCACACATGCGTTGGTGATGAAACACGGCATCGCGTTGCAGCCCAGACTTCAGCCCGGTGTGAAATGTTACACGTACGGGGTGATGGAGTCTTCCGCAAACAGCACACAGCCGTCCGATCGTCCGGATTTCTATGCCGATAATATACGCATAGCGAACGGGGAGATCTATTTTGATTTTCATACCCCGAAGGAGGAGATTGCCGATGTGCGCTTGGGTGTGCCGGTGTATGTGAACATTGAGAATGCGGTGGCAGCGATGACGGTTGCGTACTTGACGGGAGATTCTAAGCTCTCGGATATTAGCTCCCGGATCTCTACTTTCAAGGGCGTTTGGAGGCGGTTTAATATCCATTTGAACACCCCGCAAGTGGTCTATATTGACGATTATGCACATCATCCGCAGGAGATCGCTACGACGATTGAGTCTGTCCGTAAATTATACCCCACGCATCGTCTGATCGGTGTTTTTCAACCGCATTTATACACGCGTACCCGTGATTTTGCGGAGGGTTTTCGGGCGGTGCTCGGTACGATGGATGAGGCTATTTTATTGCCGATTTATCCGGCGAGGGAGGAGCCTATTCCGGGTGTGACGAGCGAAATGCTGGGTGGTCAAGTGGTGCAAAAGAGTGAGCTGGTACGTGTGCTGAAAGAGAGAATTGCCCGGAGTCAGGAGCCGGTGGTGGTGTTGACAATCGGAGCCGGAGATATTGATCGTTTGGTCCCAGAGGTGATAAAGGGCTTGAAGGTTTGAAAGTTTGGGCACAGAGTGCCTTGTTTGAAAGTTGAGTAAAGCACAGATCATATGGAAGAGCATCGGGATCGGCATCATGGCATTGTTGCTGGTCGGAGCTGTGGTGGCGGGGTATGAATTGACCTCGACCGCTTCGCCCTGTGTGTCGCTGCGCTATACGATAGAAGATGCAGAGGAGCGGATGTATTTGTCGGAGGGCGAGTTGAACGCTTTGCTGCGTGCAGAAGGTATTTATCCGGTTGGGCAGATGATGAACACCGTGTCGTTGCATCGCATAGAGCGGTCGATCGGACATCATCCGATGGTACGTACGGCGGAGTGTTACATGACTCCGCGCAATGAGGTGCGCGTGCAACTGACCCAACGTGTACCGCTTTTGCGTGTGCAGACACCCCATGAGCATTATTTGATAGATACCGACCGGCGTGTGATGCAAGCTCGTGCGGCGGTACGGGACAGTGTGCCGGTTGTGGCGGGAAACATCAGTCCGACGATGGCGGCTTCTTCGCTGGCGGATTATGCGGAGTGGTTGCAGGCGGATCGTTACTGGCGAAGCCGCGTACACCATCTATACGTGCAGAACCCGTACATGATCTATGCCCTGCTGCGCGGAGAAGAGAAGCCGCGTGTGGTGTTGGGAGCGATGCGTGGTTATGAAAAGAAATTCGCCAAACTGCGCACGTTTATAGAGGAAGGCGCGGAAGAGACGGCAGGAAAGCAGTACAGAGAGTTGGATCTGCGCTTTCAAGGACAAGTGGTAGCAAGAAAATAAATCTAAACCGAATATGAATATATGGCAAGAAGACAAGCTCAATTAGCAGACACGCTGCCGTTAGTGGCAATCGACTTGGGCAGCGACAGTGTACGCGCCATGGCGGCGCGTTGTATGGCGCCGGACTTGTTTCAGGTCTTAGGCGTGGAGGAACGTCCTCAGAAGATGGGAAACGTGTGCGTGGAGCAGGGTATCATCACCCAATCCAGCAGTGCCGGATACGTCATCGCCGAGGTGCTTAAGCTGCTGGCTAACCGCATCGGAGTGAATGAACTGCCGACTGCATTCATCAGTATAGGTGGTCAATCGATGCAGATCGTAGCGGTGCACTCCAAACGGGATCAGGCCCGCAGGAAAGAGATTAGTCAGGAGTTGTTGGATGAGATGGAGCAGGAATGCAAGGAGAAAATCGAGTCCCGTAACCCCGAGGTGGCAGTCTTGGGATTAGTGCCGAGTTTCTTTAAGTTGGATGGGGTGGAGCAAGATGAGACTCCTTCGCCGGAACAGAGAGCGGCGCTGGTGGAGGCACATTATATCGCTTTCTACGGCCGTAAGGCGATTGACACTCAGTTGCAGAAAGCGTTCTCACAAGCGGCGCGGAGTATTGAACATGCGTTCGTGCGTCCGGAGGCATTGTTGTCGACTTTCGCCACCTGCGACGGAAACCATGTGCTGATGGGAGGTTGCGCTGTCATCGATTTTGGCGCGCAGACCACGACCCTAACGGTGTATAAAGGCGGCCAGTATTTGCTCAATAAAGTGGTGCCCAAAGGCGGCTATCACATAACCCGAATGCTCGAGCAACAGGGCATGAGTTTTGTTACCGCCGAGGCGCTCAAGAAAGAGTATGGATATGCAGCTCCCTCGTTGGTGGAGCGGAACGTTCGTCTGCGTGTGCCGGCGAGTCCCGAGATAGGCGGAGATATGTTGATTGCCTCTACTGAACTGGCAGGGGCTATCGAACTGAAGTTACAGGAAATACTGGCGCCGCTGATGGAGGAACTCAAGAAAGTAGAGAACCGTATATCCACGTTGTACATCACCGGAGGCGGTAGTATGCTGATGGGAATGGAGGAATATATCCAGAGTATGACGTCGGTCAAGGTACAATATGGCGCGCATAATCTGCTGCTCCATCGGGATACGGAAGATAAATATCTGTCGCCGGTTTATACCTCGCTGGTAGGTACTATTCTGCTCGGGCAGGACTACCGCGAGAGCCATAAGAATCAGTTGGTGCGCAAGCCCGGTTTCTTTGATCGGTTCAAGGAGTCAACGCTGGATATGTTTATCGACCAGCAATAAATCACAATTAGTAAACATTAAACATCAAACATAATTATGGAAGATCTCATTACATTGCCTTTGGAAGGCTTGACGGAAGATAGTATAATCAAGGTGATCGGTGTCGGCGGCGGAGGTTGCAATGCCGTTAATTACATGCATCGTCAGGGACTGAAAGATGTCTCTTTCCTTGTATGCAACACCGATCGGCAGGTGCTTATCAAGAGTTCGGTGCCCAGTAAGTTGCAATTAGGACCGGGTTTAGGCGCCGGAGGTGATCCCGAGACCGCTCGCCAGTATGCCGAAGAGAGCAGGGATCATATTCGTGAGGCGCTGAACGATGGTACGCAGATGTTGTTCCTTGCTGCAGGAATGGGTGGCGGAACCGGAACCGGTGCTTCGTCCGTCGTAGCCGAAGTGGCGCAAGAGATGGGCATTTTGACCGTCGGAATCGTGACCATCCCCTTTGCTTTTGAGGGAAAGAAAAAGATTGAGAAAGCGATGACCGGTGTGGCGCGTTTGGCGAAACATGTGGACGCCTTGCTGATCATCAATAATGAAAAACTCAAGCAGATTTATCCGGAGCTCAATCTGCTCAATGCCTTCAGCAAATCGGATGACGTAGTGGCGAATGCTGCCCGTTCGATTGCGGAGATCATTACGGTACCCGGGTATATCAATACCGACTTTGCCGATGTGCGCAATACCCTCCGGAAGGGTGGTGTAGCGATCATGAATATAGGTCGCGCATCGGGTGAGAAACGTATTACCAACGCCATCAACGATGCCCTCAATTCGCCGCTCGTGAACACCAACGACGTACACGGCGCGGAGCGAATCCTGCTGCAATTCTACTGCTCCACGGAGCATGCAATAGTCATGGAGGAGATTGACCAGATCAATGATTTCGTGCAGGAAGTAGGCGATAATATCGAGGTGCAATGGGGTGCGTCAATCGATGAGTCTCTGGGCGATGCGGTACGCGTAACCGTTATTGCTACGGGTTATAAAGTGGACGGTCTGCCCTCGGAAGAGGCGGAGGAAGGCAAGAAGACGATCGAAGAGGCAATCGATGAGAACTATCCTCCGCAGGTACCCAACCCGATGGAGGATGAACCTGTGCAGACGATAGATCTGAGCGCTACGCTCTTCCCCGTGGAGGAGCCGGCGGCGAATACGCCTCGTGAGCGCGCTGCTTCTACGTCGGCGGATGAGGTGGTCATCGCTGTGGAAGAAGAGACCAAAGAAGAAGAAACGCCCAAACCGGAGCATCGTGTCTTCGGCTGGATTAGAAGAAAGTGAAACATTTAAAGAAAAAATTATATGGAAAGAGAATTGAATTTTTTTGACCTTTGTGTGCTAACCGGTCGCGCAATCGGTCGTGGCTGTGCCGCTTTGGGACGGTTATTGGGGCATATGATTCGTCTCACGTACCGGTATTGGTGGATCGTGATCACGCTGGTGATTTTGGCTGCGGCTGCAGCGCTCTATTACACGCGTGAGGAGAACACGATTTACAAAGCGAACGCGGTAGCCTTCTTGAATGGTGTCTCTATTCAGCAGTTTGAGCAGGCATATGCGCCTTTTCGCTCCGCTAAACTCCTGCCGGAAGACTCTCAGCTGCTACAGTTGATGAAGGAATCTAAGGTGTCCAATTTCAACACCTATCGCGTGATCGACTGTTTGGGAGACGATGTGGCGGATAAAATTGATTTCAGCGGCAGCTCTTCTTCGACGGACACCGTGAACGTCCAGATGCAAGATCGTATATGTCTCCAATTCCGGATTAAGTCGCGCCATTTGGAGTTGCTGCCCGAGGTGGAGCAGGAGATGTTGTCAATCCTCAATGCGAATGAGGCATTGCAGCGCGCGTATAAGGTGTATTTGCAGGGTATGGAAGATCAAGTGAAATTCAATCATTCGCAGTTTGTGAAACTGGATAGTTTGACTACCCATTACTATTTTCATGGTCATCCGGGCTCTGAGCCTCTCGGTACAGTGCGCGATGGAATGGTGTTCATGGGCGATTGGAGAGTGCATCTTTTCTTAGATGAAATCTACGATCATCAGACCCATACAGACAAGATGGATCAAAGGATGCAGTTTGCTACCGCGCCGGTGGTATTGGAGAACCATTTTACGCTGGATCCCAATCCTGTTAACGGACGCAAGAAAATCCTCTTTCTCTTTGTGTTAATGGGATGGATAGGAGGTTGCGTATTAGCGGAACTGTTGGACAAAAGAAAAGCCATCAACGCTTGGTTGAAGGCTTAACTGTCTTGGACGTTTTAACGTCAGAAAACCGTTTTTAATCCTTTGACTTTTTGACGCGGAGGTATTGCTTGATAGCAAAATAAACAATACCTACGCCAAGCAATACCAATATGGCCACGGATAATTCGTGGCTATATTCTTTTATGAGGTCCATTTGTCCCGCAGCAATGTAGCCCACCAGCGCAAGGATGCAGTTCCAGATGAACGCTCCGAGGAAAGTCCACCAAAGGAAGGACCCGAAGTGCATCCGGCTAAGTCCCGCAGGGATGGAGATCAACTGCCGGATACCCGGAATAAATCGACCGACGAAGGTGGAGACATTCCCTTTCTCGCGGAAATATTCCTCTGCGCGTTGCAGTTTTTCGCTCGAGAGCAGGCACATGTGCCCCAGACGGCTGTCGGCGAACTTATAGATGATAAGCCGCCCCAACCAAACAGAGAGACCATAATTGATGATAGCCCCTATCATAGCTCCCAGCGTACCGAAAAGGATGATCAGCAGCACATCGATAGGGTAGTTGCCGGTGGTACAAAGTATGCTCTCCGGCTGACCGGCTACGAAGGCGGCGGGAGGGATAACTACCTCGCTCGGGAATGGAATAAACGATGACTCTACAGCCATCAACGCAGTAATCGACGCATAGTTCATATGCGCCGAATACCACGTGATTACATTATCAACGAAACTCATTAGATAAACAGTAATTGTACGATTACATAAACCGGCAGGAGGATGATCAAGCTGAACTTAATCATATAGCCGAAGAACGACGGCATGTCAATGCCTTCCTGCTCCGCGATCGATTTGACCATGAAGTTAGGACCGTTACCAATATAGGTCAGTGCGCCAAAGAAGACAGCTCCCATGGAGATCGCTTTCATGAACTCCGGAGCAATACCGGCCACTGCATCCACGCCTGCAGGCAGGGTCGTAGCGGTAGCGTGGAAGACCATCGCAGTCGGGGCGTTGTCAAGGAATGCCGAGAGGGCTCCGGTGCAATAAACGAATTGCCAAGGTGCATGAATGGGCAGCGGATTTTGCTGGAGGAACATGAGAGCAGGGGTCATCGTAGCGAAGATACCGAGGAAGACGCAAGCCACCTCCATAATCGGAGTCCAAGAATAGTTGTTGTTGACACGCACCTCTTTCTTGGTGGTTACCCACGAGCCGAGGATGATAAGGATGAATGCCCATTCGCGCAGCAGTTTGAGGAACCACGGTGCATCGTGCTCGCCCATCGCAGGGATATAAGTGGAGTTGATGAACATCGTGCTCATGATCACGCAGAGCAACCAGAAGATGTTAATCAGACCCGTAGCCGTCAGTTTCTTCGCCTCGCGTACATCCGCCATAATATGCTCAATCGGCTCTTTCTTGTAGTAATAGAGATCGACGAGGAAATAGATACCTAACAGCAGAACACCCGTCACTAACCACTCAGGCATCATGTTCTGCATCCACCACATGAACGGCGTACCTTTCTGGAAGAGCAGGAACAAAGGAGGATCACCCAGCGGCGAGAGCAAACCACCGCAGTTAGCCACGATAGCGATGAAGAACAACACCGTGTGCACGCGGTATTTGCGCTGTTGGATCGTCGCCAGCAAGAGGCGGATTAGCAGCATAGCAGCTCCTGTCGTACCCATAAACGATGCCAGAACCCAGCCGATGGCTAAAATAACGGTGTTGGTGGTCGGAGTAGCCTTCAAGTCACCTCGGATACAAATACCACCGGTGGTTACAAACAGCGCCATCAGCAGCAAGATGAACGGCACATAATCGTAGATCATCTGGTGAATCAGCTCATGGTCCATACCGTTGAGGCAGAGCCAAACACCCACAGGGGTACCGAGCAGCAAAGAGATGTACAACTTGTGCAAATTGTGTTCCCACCACTCACCTACATGAGGAATGAGCGGCAGCACGGCGATACAAAGCAGCATCACCACAAATGGAATTAACATCCAAGCAGGAATCAAATGCTCAATCATATTAGTTTTAAGTTTTAAATTGATCTGAAATTGCTTGCAAATTTACAAAATTATTCTGACATAGCCAAATATAATTTTATTTTTTCACATTTATCGGCATTTTGTGTCCCAATTTCTTCACGAGATAACATGCCCAGGTAGTCGGCGGAGATTATATTGGGATGCCATCGTCTCGCCGTAAGCGCCAGCGCTGCGCATCGCAAGGAGGTCGCCCCGTTGAACGGCGGCTATCCGGTAGTTCTCCACAAACACATCGCTCGACTCGCAGACAGGCCCGACGATGTCGTACAGTTGTTCCTCTTTTTCGGGGTGGGTAATATTCTCCACGCGATGAAAAGCACCGTACATGGCAGGACGAATCAGGTCGTTCATGCCGGCATCGACGATAGCAAACTGCTTGTTCTCGCCTTTTTTGACGTACAACACGCGGGTAATCAGATTGCCGCATTGCGCCACGATCGAACGTCCTAACTCACAATGTACCTGCTGGTCTGCCCGAAGATGCAGATGGCTCCGCCATGTGTCGAAATAGGCCTTGAAATCCGGTATCGGAAAATGGTTTGGGTGCTCATAGAGAATGCCTAAACCGCCGCCTACGTTGATATGCCGTACGACAGGCTGTACCGCCTTACCATCCGGGTCTTTGCAAGTCATTTGCTCCACTTCCGCTACCAGTTCATTAATTCGTTCCGCCAGATGCACAAAAGGCGTCATGTCGGTGATCTGCGAACCGATATGAAAATGGAGACCGAGGAAATCGATAGCCGGCAGACGATAGCATAGTGCCACCGCCTCATTGAGAAAGCGCATCGGAATACCGAATTTATTCTCACTCAGCCCCGTGGTGATCTTATCGTGCGTGTGCGCGTTTATATTAGGGTTCACACGCAGGCATACACGCGCACGAACACCCATCTCCGATGCCAGCGACGAGATAACCTCCAGCTCTTCCATCGACTCCACGTTGAAGCAGAAAATACCTTGCTCCAAAGCATACCGAATTTCTCGATCGCTCTTGGCTACCCCGGCAAAGACGATTTTGTCGGCATTGAATCCTGCCTCAATCGCCGCTCTCACCTCGCCTCCGCTCACGCAATCTGCTCCTAAGCCGGCTTGCGCAATCGTTTGCAGAACCGCCGGAGTGGAGCAAGCCTTCACTGCATAGTGAACGGCAAAAGGAGCCATCGGTCCCTCAACTTCAGACCGCTCCTTATTAACGGCACGAAGCGTGTCAGTAAGCACCGCCATGTCGTAATAATAGAAAGGCGTCTCAAGTGTCTCGAAGCGTGCTATGGGAAATTGTCCGGTTATCATTGGAAAAGGGCTTTGCTAAGCGATTGTAACGCAGGTATTTTATGGTCGGAGTGAATCAGAAGGGAGATATTATGCTCGGACCCTCCGTAGCTGATCATACGGATCGGAATCTCCTTGAGTGCCTGTACAACCACGGATTCGATGCCGCGGTTATCGGCGCGGAGGTCACCCACAACAGAGATAATCGTCATCCCATTCTCCACGGAGACCGTACCTAATGTGCGTAGTTCGGCAACGATGGCATCGAGTTGACTGTTGTTATCCACTGACATGGAAACCGCCACCTCGGAGGTAGTGATCAGGTCGATGGACGTGCGGTATTTCTCAAAAACAGAGAACACGCGGCTCAGGAATCCATAAGCCATGAGCATTCGGTCGGATTGCACCCGTACGGCGTAGATCCCGTCCTTGGCTGCCACCGCTTTGACCGGTTGAGGCGATGTCTGGTTATTGATAAGCGTGCCCGGAGCCTCCGGACACATCGTGTTCAGCAAACGAACCGGCACATTGTGCATCTTGGCGGGCAGGATACAGGTCGGGTGGAGTATTTTCGCGCCGAAATAAGCGAGCTCGGCGGCTTCGTCGAAACTGATATGCCGTACCGGTTGTGTCCCTTCCACGAACCGCGGGTCGTTATTATGCATGCCGTCTATGTCGGTCCAAATCTGTATTTCCTGCGCCTCTAACAGCGCGCCGACGATAGAAGCCGTATAATCGCTGCCACCGCGTTTGAGGTTATCAACCTGCCCTTCGGCATTGCGGCAGATGAAGCCTTGTGTGATGATATAACGGTGCGCCCCGTATTTCTCCATCTGCTGTTGGAGTAGTTGCTCTGTGGCAATCAAATCCGGTTCGCCCTCCGCGTTGATACGCATATAATCAAGCGCAGGCATCAACACAACGTCCTCGCCTTGCTGAGACATATACGTAGTCATCATCGTGGTAGAGATCAACTCGCCGAAAGAGACAACATCCTTATCCGTTTGCGGCGTATAGGGCTTGAGGCAAATCTTCCTCAGGGCAGCAAAGAACGGTTGAAGAACGGCATAATCGATCGCCAGACCTTCGCACTCGTTGCGGTATTTCGTTTCAAGGGCATCGAGCATGTCGGTAGCGCCGGAAGCATTGCCCAAACGGATATATTCGGTGGTTTGGAGGAGATGGTTGGTCGTGCCGGACATGGCGGAAAGAACGACGATTTTCTGTTCGCCGTTAGCGATCAGTTCTGCCACAGCTTTTATCCGCTGCGCCGAACCCACACTGGTCCCTCCGAATTTTTGAACAATCATGTTAATGTCTTTTATAGGGTCCTAAGCCTCCTAGTCTAACTTGAGCACGGCGAGGAACGCTTTCTGTGGCACTTCGACGTTACCGATTTGCTTCATACGTTTCTTACCGCGTTTCTGCTTCTCGAGCAGTTTGCGCTTACGGCTCACGTCACCACCGTAGCACTTAGCAAGCACATCTTTGCGGACCTGCTTGACGGTCTCGCGGGCAATAATCTTCGCGCCGATAGCGGCTTGAATAGCGATGTCGAACTGCTGACGAGGTAAGAGCTCTTTGAGTTTCTCACACATACGACGTCCGAAATCCACGGCATTGTCACGGTGGGTGAGGGTAGAGAGTGCATCCACCTGCTCGCCATTCAAAAGGATATCCAACTTCACAAGGTTAGATGGTCTAAAACCATTCATATGCCAATCGAAAGAGGCGTAACCCTTACTAATCGATTTGAGCTTGTCGTAGAAATCGATGACAATCTCGCCGAGCGGCATATCAAAGAGCAGCTCCATTCGATTGCCCGAGATATACTCCTGTTTGACTAGTTCACCTCGTTTGCCCAGACAAAGCGTCATAATCGGACCGATATAATCGGCGGTGGTGATCACAGACGCACGGATATACGGCTCTTCGATGCGGTCAATCTCCGTCAGATCCGGCATGCCGGCAGGGTTATGCACCTCGACCATGCCGCCGTCTTTGGTATAGACGTTGTACGAAACGTTCGGTACGGTGGTGATCACATCCATGTCGAACTCGCGGTCCAGACGCTCTTGGATGATCTCCATGTGCAGCAGACCTAAGAATCCGCAGCGGAAACCGAAACCCAACGCCATCGAACTCTCCGGCTGGAAAGTAAGAGACGCATCGTTCAGTTGCAGTTTCTCAAGTGACGCGCGCAGATCCTCGTAGTCCTCGCTCTCAATCGGATACACACCCGCGAAGACCATCGGTTTGGCTTCCTCGAAACCGTCAATCGCCTTGTCGCAAGGCCGTGCCACGTGGGTAATCGTATCGCCGACCTTCACTTCCGTCGAAGTCTTGATACCGGAGATGATGTAACCCACATTTCCGGCAGAGATCTCCTTGCGCGGACACATGTCCAGTTTGAGAATACCTATCTCGTCGGCATCGTACTCTTTGCCGGTGTTGACAAACCGCACTTGGTCGCCGGTTTTCATTGTACCATTGACCACTTTGAAATAAGCGATGATACCTCTAAAAGAATTGAACACGCTATCGAAAACGAGACATTGCAACGGTGCGTTCGGGTCGCCTTTGGGCGCAGGAATACGCTCGATGATGGCGTCCAAGATCTCCGGCACACCTTCTCCTGTCTTGGCGGAGCAGCGAAGGATCTCCTCCCTTTTGCAACCCAATAGATCCACAATCTCGTCCTCCACACGTTCGGGCATCGCATTGTCCATGTCGCATTTATTGAGCACCGGAATGATCTCCAGATCATGCTCGATCGCCATGTAAAGGTTTGAGATGGTTTGCGCCTGTACGCCTTGCGTCGCATCGACCACCAGCACGGCTCCTTCGCACGCAGCAATCGAACGCGAGACCTCATAACTGAAGTCCACGTGCCCCGGAGTATCGATCAGGTTGAGGGTATATTCACCATTAAGCGGCTTTGCCGCGTCACCATTTAGCAATCCACCATTGTATTTATAGGCCATCTGAATAGCGTGGCTCTTAATCGTAATACCGCGCTCTTTCTCCAGATCCATGTCGTCCAACACCTGATTCTCCATCTGTCGCACATCGACGGTCTGCGTGATCTCTAACATCCTATCCGCCAGCGTGCTCTTGCCGTGATCGATGTGCGCAATAATACAAAAATTACGTATCTTATCCATTATTTAAATTCGCTTTTAGCCAGACGTAGCGCCTGTTCGATAGTGGGCGCCATGTCGTAGTATTTATATTCAGCCAACCGTCCACCGAAGAGTACGCTCTTCTCTTGCTCCGCCAGCTCCTTGTATTGCGTGTAGAGCGCCGCATTACGGTCGTCATTCACGGGGTAATAAGGCTCCATTCCGGGTTGCCACTCGGTCGAGTACTCGCGGCTGATCACCGTCTTCGGGTTGTCATAAACCGCCTGGCCGAACGACTCAAAATTCGTGCGGTTCTCCCACATCTGCCAGACTCCTCCGGAAAGGTCTGACCATCGCTGTCGGTCTGGAAAATTTCATATAAAAAATATATTTCGGCTGCAAAGGTACAAAAAAAAATCCGTATACGCAAATAAATCAAGATTTATTTTACGATTATTAGTATTTTCTGCAAATATTTTATTTCTGCTTGTCGCTTTGAGTGCTTTTACTCTTTTGAAAAACACGTCGACAAGACCGAAACAACTACCGGTGAACACCGAGGTCTCCGCCTGTTCGCAATGGATGCTCAATGGGTGCTCAATGGATGCTCAATGGATGCTGAAAGGGTGCTGCTTATGACCTCAACCCAACCAAAAGCCAAGAATTAGCTAAGAAAATGCGGCGGGTTCGGACTTTTCTCAAATCCGCTGCAAAGATAATACTTTTTCTCCATTTATCCAAATTTTTGCTTTCAAAAACTGAAGAATTTTTCAAAAAATAGGCAAAAACTTGCATATGTGCGAAAAAAGCAGTACCTTTGCACCGGCAAAGGTTTAAAACAAGTAGCATTGAATGAAACGAATCATCAATCCATGGACAAAATTACCAGGCTATAACTGCTTCGGTTGCAGCCCCGATAACCCGATCGGAACTCGGATGCAATTCTTCGAAGATGGCGAGTCTATCGTCTCTATCTGGCGTCCGACCCAGAACCATCAATCATGGATTAACACCCTCCATGGCGGCATCCAAGCCGTCCTGCTCGACGAAGTATGCGGTTGGGTCGTCTTTCATCTGCTCAAAACAGCCGGCGTGACCGCGAAGATGGAAATGCGCTATCATAAGCCCGTCTCCACCCTGCAGGATTATATCAAGTTGCGCGGATACCTCAAGGAGATGCGCCGTAACGTAGCTATCGTAGCCGGCGAACTATACAGCGCCGACGGAGAACTCCTTTGCGAATGTACCTGTACCTATTTCACCTTCCCAAATCAGGAGGCGAAGGACAAAATGGGCTATATTCCATCCGAAACTGAAAACAAAGAATATACATGGGAAGAATGCTTGAGTATGTAGATCGTAAGGGGTCCGATTGTTATAAATGGGACTCGGAGTGTGCGGAGAACTGTCTGCCGTTATGGATAGCAGACATGGATTTTAAGGCGGCAAAACCCATCCGCGAGGCAATGCAGAAACGGCTGGACCACGGCGTCTTCGGCTATTCGATCGTGCCGCAGGCGAACTATGACGCGGTATCGAAGTGGTTTGAACGCAGACACGGATGGACAGGTATCAACCGCGATAACCTCCTCTTTACTACCGCGGTCGTGCCGGCTATCTCCGCTATCTTTGCGGCTTTAGAAGTGAAGATGGAGGAATTCCGTGCTTCTTACGGCAAGACACACATGGCAGGCAAGCCTTTACGGGTCCTCACGTTCACACCTGCCTATAACTGTTTCTTCTCCTGCATCGAGAACATGGGCTGCGAACTGGTTCCGACGCCCCTCGTACTCATCAATAACCGCTTCGAGATCAACTGGGCGGATGTGGAGCAGAAAGCGAAAGAGGCGGATGTTTTCCTCCTCTGTAACCCTCATAACCCTACGGGTAGAGTATGGACCCGTGCCGAGTTGGAGCGCTTGGCGGAGATTATGCGCCGAGAGCACCTCTTCGTCCTCAGCGATGAGATCCACTGTGAGTTCGCGTTCCCCGGACATGCCTACACACCTTTCGCCTCTATCGCGATTGACGACACGGACTTCTGTGTCTGTACCTCTGCCAGCAAGGCGTTTAACATCGCCGGATTGCTCTGTGCGAACATCTTTGTCCCCAACAAAGATCTCTTCCTCCAGATCAACCATGCCCTCGAGGTTCACGAAGTGAACGGTCTCAACCCCTTCGGCTTGGTAGCTCAAGTCGCAGCATATAACGACTCCGAAGCATGGCTCGACGAACTCAACGAATACGTCTATGCTAACTTCTGTTACCTCCGCGATTTCCTGCACGCCGAGCTCCCCTTGCTCCGTATTCACGAGACCGAAGGAACTTACCTCGGATGGGTGGATATCTCCGCTTACGGTCTCTCCGCCGAGCAGTTCTGTACCGAACTGGCGAAAAAGAACCATGTCCTCTTCAACCCTTCTGAGATGTATGGCGCAGAAGGCTATATACGCATCAATTTAGCTACCTCACGCGAGGTACTCGTCGAAGCCCTCAACCGGCTCAAAGATTACTGCAATGCAAACAAATAAGAATATGAATATTTCGGTTATAGTGCCTCTCTACAACGAGGCGGAGTCGCTGCCCAAACTCTATGAATGGATCGCGCGCGTTATGAAGGAGAATAACTTCTCCTATGAGATCATCTTTGTCAACGACGGCAGCACTGACGCTTCATGGGATGTCATCACAAATCTCAAATCTCAAATCTCAAATCTCAAATCGGATGACCAAGTCATCCGTGCCATCTCCTTCCGCCGCAACTACGGCAAGTCCGCCGCGCTCTATTGCGGCTTCAAAGCGGCGCAGGGCGATGTGGTAATTACCATGGATGCAGACCTTCAAGACAGCCCCGATGAGATTCCGGCACTCTATCATATGATCACCGAAGAAGGATACGACCTTGTCTCCGGATGGAAACAGAAACGCTATGACAACGCCCTGACCAAGAACCTGCCCTCCAAGCTCTTTAATGCCACCGCCCGATGGGTCACCGGCATTCAACTCCATGACATGAACTGCGGTCTCAAGGCGTATCGTAAAGAGGTGGTGAAGAATATTGAGGTCTTCTCGGAAATGCACCGATACATCCCTTACCTCGCTAAGAACGCGGGCTTCACCAAGATAGGCGAGAAAGTCGTGCAACACCGCAAACGCGAGTTCGGCACAACGAAATTTGGTATCAACCGCTTCGTGAACGGCTATCTCGACCTTATGACCCTTTGGTTCCTCAATAAGTTCGGCAAACAACCGATGCACTTCTTCGGTTTGGTAGGCAGTCTGATGTTCTTCATCGGCTTCATTTCCGTCGTGGTAGTAGGCGGTATGAAACTATATGCCCTCTCGAACCACGTACCGGCGATGTTAGTAGGTGTGAACCCTTATTTCCACATCGCTATCCTAATGATGATCCTTGGTTGTATGCTCTTCTTGGCTGGCTTCCTTGCCGAACTCGTCATCCGTAACTCTCCCTCTCGTAACGATTATCTCATCAAAGAAGAGATCTAACGCCCATCGACCAACGACCATCGACCAGCCATGTCCCAAAAACTAGATGACCAAATAGCAACCGTAGAAAAGGCATTAGGAGAACGAATGATAGACCATGCACTGGTCATCGTGCGCTCTTGGCTCAATGAGTTGGGAGAGAATAATCCGTACGAACAGGCGTACGAAAAACTGCG
The DNA here is from genome assembly GCA_946406195.1 of uncultured Bacteroidales bacterium. Lineage (GTDB taxonomy): Bacteria > Bacteroidota > Bacteroidia > Bacteroidales > Paludibacteraceae > Colicola. The sequence goes on along the minus strand of CAMJJT010000005.1, from coordinate 93,344 downwards.
CAAAGAATATACCGAGCGCTTCAAACAGTGGTTGACTTCCAGCGACCCGGAGCACGATGTAGAGCTGAACCGGATGACCGGAAATGCCTACCGCCTTGCCGACACAGCTTATGCGGCCCTGCGCATCCATCGCGGGCTCTCACCCGATATGCGGGCGTTCAATAAGCAAAGTCCCCAGTCCGTCATGCAGTATTTCACTTTTTGCATGAACCTGACCGAGGACGATTATCTCTGGTTGCATAATATCAGCAATGACGCCGACCATGGAGCTATCGCTCTCATGGCAATCGCTGCCTTAGCGAAGAACATCCGCGAATGTTTCAACGAACGCGCCTTATTAGCCCTCATCGAAGGAATCAACGCGGAGAACGCAGTAGTGGCGGAGCAATGTCTGGCAAACGTCTTAATCATCTTGGCGCACTATGACGTACGTATCGATTTCTTCCCCGAACTCCAAAACGCCTTCATGGATGCCGTCTCTTCGATGGACGATGAAGGCGACGACGCGTTCCATACCCTCTGTGCGTTAGTACGCTCGGTCAAATACAACTGGCGGGATAGTATTGCCTCCGGTGAACTGAAAGTAGAAGACCTGCCCGAAGAACTACAGAGCCTGCTCGAACTGACGGGCGAGAAAGAAAACATGGACGGCGTCGTCTCATGGATGCCGGCTACCGAACAGGCGTACATGCAAGGCTTGGTGGATATACTGCCCGAGACGTGGGTCTATTCTGCCCTCATGGGCGATTCGCAGGAGAGAACCCAGCAGATGGCGATCGTCTATCTCTCTGTCGGACGAATGGACCTCCTTTGGGATCATACCGATGTCGCCGCTCGTTGGCTCAGAAAACAGTTACGGGACGGCAGTAAATCGCCTATGGATTATATTAACTATGGACATTGTATGTTGCTACAAGGCGATAAAATGATGGCGTACGAACACTATCGTCAGGCACGCAACATGTGCAAATCGCCCAAGGATTTCTTTGCCCTCTATCGTCCCGACCGCCGTCAATTAGTCGATCACGGCATCCCCGTCGAAACCGTCTATCTCTTAGAAGACCAATTGATAAATGGGTAACAATTTAACGTTTCTTTGAAAAAAGAAACCATTTTAACTATTTAACCCTTTAACGTGTAGCATTAAAATGCTACACCGATACCGGCATCGATAAACTCGGCACGCACACCGTGCGTCTTCAAACCGAGTTGGACAAACAGATGATCCAAGACATGGTATTTCATCACAAACTGCATGTAACACCATCCGTCCTGATAATTGCTCGCTTTCGTGAAATCATATCCATAGAAAATGCCGCGATTGAAAGGCTCATCTCCAGGATGCAGAGCATTGGGGTCGTATTTTTTGTCTTCGGGGTTAGTAATCGTGGAATAGGGCTCTAAGTTCTTCACCGGATCGTAGAGATAGAATCCTACGTGAATACCTGCGGTAAGACGCCCTATAATAAACTCCGGCTGAATACTGAATCCTACGCGAAAACAGTTAGCTACCTTGCTCTCTTTTAGGTAAGTCTTGCCGAAATACGTGATCGGAGCACCCGGGTTTTGTGCGGCAAACTCATCGTTGACCGCTCCGTAGTAACCATCGTAGAACGCATCGAAACCACCTCCTATTCGGAAAATACTAACCGGTACCCAATATGCTGCGGCTTTGAGGGTCGCTACTCCGTAGAAACGCTGACCGTTCTGGTTATCAGCGTAGTAGTTCTGCTTCATACCGCCTGTCGCGCTGATCTCCACCGCCCATGGTTTATCTACGCCGTCATACAACTTCCTCGGTACATCCGGTTTCGGCATTTCATACTCCGTCCCTTGTCCTTTGTCCTTTGTCCCTTGTACCTTCGGATGATAGCGCACGCCGAGTTCTCCGCCGAAGATATTATAGCCTGCGTTCGGGTGCATGACCGAACCGTTGGATATATGGTGCCAACCTCCTGCAAGAGTGATCTCCCATCCGTCCTTAATAGGAAAATCCATATACAACTCCATCGCTAAATAGGCATTCAAAATCGAACCGATAGACTGATTTGCCTGCTTAAAACCACCGTCTCCCTGATAATACGGCTGAGCCCCTTCGGGCAAGGTATTAATATAGCGTTTCGTTACCGCTGCCAAACCCACGCTTGGTCGCACACCGATACGGAAATGTTTGCCGTTATAAAAAGGCTGGTTCATATATCCGTACGCCGCAAAAGCGGAACCTAATTTAGCGTCATTTCCAAGGTTCAGATAACTCACTCCCACACCGATAGACGCATTGTTCCATTGTTGCAGACTGTGCCATCTGCCTGTCGGCAGAAACTCCACGGCGAATTGTCCTCCCAACACCGGACGATCTACCCATTTATCCACTTTGCCATCCGGCATAATCATTCCTCCTGCTCCGCTCAGACGGTAAGCAAGCTCATAATGCGGCAACGCAAACACCTGCATGCCGACCATAAACACGATAAAAGAGACTAATTTTTTCATATTCGGCTGCAAAAATACGATTTTTTTTGCATATATGCAAATAATTCACTAATTTTGCACCCAAATTACGTACTTATGAACTATAAATCAATTATTTTGATGGTGAGTACCGTCTTTATGTTACTCTCCTGTACCCCTCAAACAGACAATAGTATGAACCTCTCTCGCGGCGCGCAACAGGTAGCGGCTTTATGGACAGCCGAAGATGGCACTCAGGAAGAATTAGCGCAGTTTATTGCGGAAAACGAGTGTAAGACGGATAGCGAACGCTTGGCGCTCTTTGAATCGCTCAGCCGTATTCTCGAGAACATCTATCAGTCGGCAGACATGTTGACCGTAGAACTCCTTTGTCCTACTCAACTCACCAACGCTGCCGACCCCCAAAACCCCGATTGGATCATGTCGGGTTATAGCCCCTTGGCGCATTTCGCAGATGACATGTTCGCTAACAAACTGGCGTTCGTCACCATCCTCAATTTCCCGCATTATACCTTGGAGGAGAAGAATACCTTGGGGCGTCATTGGACGCGTCAGGAATGGGCGTTTGCGCGAATGGGAGATGTCTTCACAACCCGTGTGCCTGCTGCCGTCAATACCCAAATGGCGCAAGCTCTTGCGAACGCGGAGAACTACATCGCCGATTATAATATCTATATGGGTAACCTGCGCACGGAGGACGGCAGACAGTTATGGTCGGACGATAAAATCCTGCTTAGTCACTGGAATCTGCGCGACGAACTCAAAGCGTTGTATGGCGCCGAGAACGGTCAGGAGAAACAGGAGATGATCTATCAACTCATGAGACGTATCGTAGATCAATCTATCCCGCAGCAAGCAATCAACGGCAAGGAATACATCTGGCTCCCGTATAGCACCCAAGATACTCCGGAGTCTTACACCCGTTACGCGCGTATCCTTGAAATAGCGCGCGCGTACTTTGCCGAAGACCCGTATTGCCCCGCTATGCCTACCGGTATTATGCGTAATTTCGAGGGTGGAGTAGAGATTCCTGCTTCGGAGCTCGACAGCCTCTTCCGTGCGCTGGTGGGCTCCAAAGAGGTGAAGAAAGTAGCTTCTCTAATCCGCAAACGCTTAGGGCGCGACTTACGTCCCTATGACATCTGGTACGATGGTTTCAAAGCCCGTGCATCCCTCAATGAAGATGCCCTCTCCGCGCAGACTCGGGCTCTATACCCCGACGCAAACGCTTTTGCGGCTGATATGTATAGGCTGCTTACCAAAATGGGTTTCTACTCCGAAGATGCACGCCGTATAGCAAGCCATATAGCGGTAGAACCGGCGCGCGGCTCAGGGCATGCATGGCCTTGTCTGGGACGCAAAGAGGATGCGCGTCTGCGTACACGTATTCCTGCTACCGGCATGGACTATAAGGGATATAACATCGCTGTGCATGAGTTCGGGCATTGTGTTGAACAGATACTGGACATGTATTTCATCGATTATTACATGCTTTCCGGTGTACCCAATACCGCCTACACCGAAGCCTCCGCTTTCCTTTGGCAACAACGCGATTTGCAACTCTTACCCAAATCTGAAATCTCAAATCTTAAATCTTCAATGTCGAAAGACGAAGTCTTCGACCAGTTCTGGTCCATGTACGAGATCATGGGCGTCAGTCTGGTGGACATGGAGATGTGGCAGTGGATCTATGCTCATCCCAAAGCCACTCCGGCGGAACTATGTGCGGCAACGATGCAGATCGCCAAGGACATATGGAACACCTATTACGAACCCGTCTTGGGCGAACATGATTGTACGCTCCTTGCTGTGTATAGCCATATGGTGAACGCACCGATGTATCTTCCTAATTATCCTTTGGGGCACATCGTGCAGTTCCAATTGGAGGAGCATCTCTCGCAATATAAAACGCCGGCAGAGTTTGCCGGCGAGTATATGCGCATCTATCGGTTGGGACGTCTGACTCCCAAAGAATGGATGATCCAAGCGGTAGGCGAGGCGCCCTCTATCGAACCGATACTACGTGCAGTAGAGGCTATCCGATAAGGATTATTTGAATTTCGTAATCTCTTCAGGAGTTAGCAGACTGTTTGCGAAAGCTGTCAGAGCCGGTACGTATACTAAACTCACAGCCGCAATACGTTTGATTGTAAAAGTCATATTCTTTCAATAATTGGTTTCTTCGTTCCTGTAAGCCGTCCTTTCGCCAGTTTTGCGGCCAAAAATGAACCGCATTGCCGACCGCTTGTGCTGCCTTCTCTCCGGCTCGGTTGATCTGGTCGAGGTTCTTCCATCGCGATGAAGCAAGGGTAGTAGCGAAATACGGGATGCCTAACTCCTGCGCTTTGCGGGCAGTCACAACTAAACGATGGTAGAAACATGCCTCGCATCGTTTTCCCCTCTCCGGCTCGCTCTCTAATCCACAAATATCCTGCCGCCATGCTTCATGGGCGTAGTCTTCGTCTATCCATTCAATCCCTAAAGACGCCGCGTGACGCTTGCTTTCATTCTTGCGAATCTCGTATTCCTCCTGCGGGTATATATTCGGATTAAAATAAAAGATAACGGGTTCAATCTTATGCGCCATTAGCCATTCTACAATCGCACTGGAGCAGGGAGCACAGCAGGCATGCAGCAACACTTTGCTGCAACCTTCGGGCACTATGATAGCGGGTTGTTTGGACATTGTACAAAAAAAGGGAACTAACCGTTCCCCTTGAGCCACTTCCCGGACTCGAACCGGGGACCTACGCATTACGAATGCGTTGCTCTACCAACTGAGCCAAAGTGGCAGAAATCGCAAAAGCGGGTGCAAAGGTACTGCTTTTTTTTGATATACGCAAATTTTTTGCAAAAATATTTTGTACTTTGGTATATTTTTTGTAATTTTGCAACCGGAAATGAAAATAATAGGGTGCATAATCGCTTTTATAGCTATGTTTGTCGGCCTGCAGGCGCAGACGCATACGCGTGTCTATGACGAGCGTATACGCACGTTACGCGTTGCGCGCACGTTCCTTACTTTAAATGCACCTCTGGATGGTTCCGATCCGGAAAATACCTTGTATATATCCTTCGACGAGATGAGTCATGACGTGCATTTCTACACCTATACAGTACATCATATGAAAGCTGATTGGACGGCTGAGAGCAATATTCTATCCGGTGAGTATCTGAGGGGTTTTACTACTCAGGATATTACAGATTATGAGCACTCGATCAACACGAATCGCGAATACACACATTATAGCTTCGCTTTCCCTAACTCCGACATGGTGCTTACTCTCAGCGGCAATTACCGGATTACCATCTATGAGGACGGAGACCGCGACAAACAGGTCGCGCAGGTCGATTTCAGCGTAGTCGAACCGATGGTGAAGATAGAGGCAGGTGTTCGCAGTAATACGGATATAGAGTTCAACGGCAGGTATCAGCAGCTGGACCTCGATGTGAATACCACCAACCTCAATGTCAAGGATCCGAACGAGATCCGTGTGTTGGTCACCCAGAATAACCGCGTGGACAATTCGGTATGGTTGACGAGACCTACCTATCTAGCCCAGAACCATCTGAAATACCAGCAACTCAAGGATCTTATTTTTGAGGGCGGCAACGAGTACCATCATTTCGATGCTTTCTCGCGTTTCTATGCCGGCACGGCGATTGACCGTGTGTTCTATGAGATGGGCGATTATCAGGTCGTTCTTTTTGCGGATGAGTTGGCGAAGGGAGAGTATATGCATCATTTTGATGCGAATGGCGCATACCTCATCAATGCCGAGCATACCATCGATAGCGACACGGAGGGCGAATATATGTGGGTGCATTGGACCTTGCCCGTGGAGCGTCCTTGGCTTGATGGCTCCTTGTACATAGGCGGGGAGTTGTTCTCCAATGAGATGAGTCTCCGTAATCGAATGCAGTATGACTCCGAGCTGAAGTGTTATTGGCTCACAGCGCTCGTCAAACAGGGCGGATACGATTATCAGTATTGGTTTGTGCCCAAGTCACCAATCACAAATGACAAATCCCCAATCATAAATAACAAAACTACCACCCAACGAGCGGATGGTAGTTATTGGCAAACGGAGAACGAATACGCCGTCTATGTCTATTACCGGCCTTTCGGTGCGCGGTATGACCGATTAGTAGGCGTCTCGTTCGTGCATTAATCAGTCGTCTATACGGATGAATTTTCCTTTCGTGCTGAAGATTAAATCCATTTTGTCATTCAATTCGATCTGCTGTTTCATCGTCTCCCGTTTGTACTCCGTGATAGTGGCGTTCGGGAAAGTCTCATGTACGTAGGTACATATATTCTCCGGCACAAACACCTCTTTGATGCCCTTCTTATTGGTCACTTTGCGCAGCACGGCTTTGTTGTTGTACTCCATCTTCGTGCCATCTGCCATGTTAAACACATATTTATAGTGTTTGGGCATGATTTTCTCACTGGTGATCAATTGTACCTCGCTCTGCTCAAAGTTAGCAAGCACCGCTTCCTGTACCGCCTGCGGTAGTTTCTGGAAGGTTATGGGTTGTTTACCGCGTGCAAAGCCGGTAAGACTCAGTGCGCTCAGGAGCGCTACAAATACGATTCGTTTCATAATGATCTTGATTTATTTAGCTAAACGCTCTTTGATAGCTTTCGATTCAGCCTCGTAGCCCGGTTTGTCGAGCAGCGCAAACATATTCTTCTTGTATGCCTCCACACCCGGTTGGTTGAACGGATTGACATCCAGTACATAACCGGAGATACCACATCCGCGCTCGAAGAAATAAATGAACTGACCGATGTTGTACTCGTCGATCTTCTCAAACGAGATATGAATATTCGGCACACCGCCGTCCACGTGCGCGAGTTGCGTACCAAGTTCGGCCATCTTATTGACCTCATCCACACGCTTACCGGCAAGGAAATTCAGTCCGTCGAGGTTCTCTTCGTCCATCGGAACCAATACTTGCTTGTTCGCTTTCTCAATAGAGATCACGGTCTCGAAGATCGTACGCTCACCATCTTGGATCCATTGACCCATTGAGTGCAGATCAGTCGTAAAATCTACCGATGCAGGGAAAATAGCCTTGTGGTCCTTACCCTCAGATTCGCCGTAGAGCTGTTTCCACCACTCGCTGAAATAGTGCAGCTTGGGGTTGAAGTTCACGAGAATCTCAATCTTCTTGCCGCTCTGATAGAGGGCGTTACGCATCGCTGCGTACTGGCATGCCGGGTTCTCAGCATAGGGCACCTTGACGTCCGTTGCTTTCTCCATATCTTGTGCACCCTTAACCAGCGCTTTGATATCACCACCAGCCACTGCGATCGGCAGCAATCCTACCGGCGTCAGGACAGAGAAACGTCCGCCTACGTTATCAGGAATAACAAAAGTCTTATAACCCTCTTTGGTGGCGAGACTGCGGAGCGCACCTTTCGCACGGTCCGTCACAGCTACGATACGATGCTTCGCTTCCTCTTTGCCTACCTGCTTCTCCAGCATGGTCTTCAACAGACGAAAAGCGAGTGCAGTCTCGGTCGTCGTTCCGGATTTAGAGATATTGATGATACCAAATTGCTTGTCTGCCAAGAACTCCATGAGTTCTGCTAAGTAGTCCTCGCCGATATTATTTCCTGCATACACGACGTACGGGTTCTTGCGGTCTTTGGCTACAAACGCATCAAAAGCGGAGCAGAGAGCTTCGTTCACAGCGCGGGCTCCAAGGTACGAACCTCCGATACCGGCTACGATAACTACTTCGCAACGCTTGCGTAACTCATCCGCACTGGCTTGTACCTCGTCCAGGAATGCGTCGGTGATAGAAGAGGGCAGATGTACCCAACCGATATAATCGTTTCCGGCTCCCTGACCATTCTCCAAGAGGAGATTAGCAGCTTCGGTCTGAGACTCCAATTTCTTCAATGCCTCTGCTTCAACGAAGCAGGCAGCGTTTTTAAGACATAATTGCATGATCTTATTGTAATTTAGTTGTTAATGACTTAATGATTGGTTTGGCTTTTTGTTTGTTGTATAGGATCTCGTACATCGCGTCCACGATGGGAAGGGATACTTGCATCCGTTGGTTCGCCTCGTGGATCGCTTTCGTGCCGTAATAACCTTCGGCTACCATCTCCATCTCCATCTGGGCGGCTTTGACGGAATAACCCATACCGAGCATCTGACCGAACTGACGGTTACGGCTGAACTGCGAATAACCCGTAACGAGTACGTCGCCCAGATAACCCGACGCAGTGATGTCACGCGGTACATTACTCGTTGCGGTCGCAAAACGTTGGATCTCCTGAATAGCGTTACTCAGTAGCACCGCTTGGAAGTTATCGCCGTAATGAAGCGCCTGACACATTCCTGCCGCGATCGCGTAGATATTCTTCATCACAGAGCTGTACTCCAATCCGATGACGTCGTTCGAGATCGTAGTGCGTACATAACTCGTCTGGAACAGTTTCGACCATGTCTCCGCGTTCTGCCGGTTCTCGCAACCGATAGTGAGGTAACTGAGTCGTTCCAGCGCAATCTCCTCCGCGTGACACGGGCCGGCAATAACGCCTAACTGATCGTAACTGATACCAAAACGGTTGTGCAGATAATCGGTAATGATCACGTTCAGGTCGGGGATCATACCCTTCACGGCTGAGATAACCACTTTGTGCGTCATGTCACGACGAATCTTAGCTAACGACTGCTTCACATAGGGTGAAGGGATAGCGAGGATCAGTACATCCGACTGGGCTACAGTCTGGTTGATGTCCGACGAGAAATGAATACGGCTTACGTCAAACTCTGCGGCGCCCAGATATGAGGGGTTCTTACCCGTCGAGATAAACTCATCGATGACTTCCTGACGGCGGATGAACCAGTTGATCTCGCCTTGGTTCTGCATGACGATCTTCGCGAGCGCTGTCGCCCATGACCCAGAACCGAGAATAGCTACTTTTCTATACATATTTATTTTGGATTATAGACCGTTCGCTGCGCTCACTAAATGAGTAAGGATTAAGGACTTAAATGTCTGGTATAGTCGAATGTGTTAAGTCTTTATTCTTTTAGCGAAGCGGTCTTTGTTCTTTTAGCGAAGCGGTCTATTCATTGACTTCCGGTTTCATCGTCGGGAACAACAAAACCTCCTGAATTGTCGGCTGTCCGGTCATGAGGATGGCCAGACGGTCGATACCGATACCGATACCCGATGTAGGCGGCATACCATATTCCAACGCGCGCATAAAGTCGTGGTCGATTACCATTGCCTCGTCGTCACCCTTGTCTGCCAACTTCATCTGCTCTACAAAACGGTTGTATTGGTCGATTGGGTCGTTCAGCTCCGAGTATGCGTTTGCCAGCTCTTTGCCGTTCACCATCAGCTCAAAACGCTCGGTCAGACCGGGTTTACTCCGGTGCATCTTCGTCAGCGGGCTCATCTCAACCGGATAATCGGTAATAAAGGTCGGCTGGATAAACGAACCCTCGCAAGTCTCGCCGAAGATCTCGTCAATCAGCTTACCTTTACCCATGTGCTCCGTGTCCTCTACGCCGAGTTTCTTTGCCTCTATGCGGATCTCATCTTCGCTCATCGAAGCCAAGTCCAAACCTGTCTTTTCCTTGATAGCATCCAAAATCGGCAATCTTCTGTAAGGTGCCTTGAAATCGATCTCGTTGTCACCCACTTTCACTTTCGTCGTACCGTTTACGGCAATCGCGATCTTCTCCAACAGCTGCTCCGTGAAGCCCATCATCCAGTTGTAGTCTTTGTATTGTACATACAGCTCCATGCAGGTAAACTCCGGGTTGTGACTGCGGTCCATGCCCTCGTTGCGGAAGTTACGACCGATCTCATACACGCCCTCAAAACCGCCGACAATCAGTCGTTTCAGATAGAGCTCGGTGGCAATACGCAGGTACATATCTACGTCGAGCGAGTTATGATGCGTAATGAACGGACGAGCACTCGCACCGCCGGCTATCTGTTGCAGAATAGGTGTCTCCACCTCGGTATAACCTGCCTCGTCGAACACCTGACGCATCGTGCGGAGGATAGTGGCTCGTTTAAGGAAGGTGTCCTTAACACCCTCGTTCACAACCAGATCCACATAACGCTGTCTGTAACGCTGCTCCGGATCATTGAATCCGTCGTACGCCACACCATCTTTGTATTTTACGATCGGCAGCGGTTTCAGGCTCTTTGCCAACACGGTCAGTTTCTTCGCATGAACGCTGATTTCGCCCATTTGTGTGCGGAAAACGAATCCCTCAATGCCGATGAAATCGCCGATATCCAGAAGTTTCTTGAATACCACATTGTACATCTGCTGCTCCACAGTCGTAGCTTGTTCACCCTCAGCAACGGGCTCTTGAATGTCATCTCTGCTGACATACACCTGAATACGTCCCTTTGAGTCCTGAATCTCAATGAAAGAAGCCTTGCCCATAATACGTTTGGACATCAGACGTCCGGCAATACGTACGGTGTCACCTGTGTGCCATTCCCTCACGCCGCATGGCTGTTCGCCTCGGTCGCTGACCGCGCCTTCATCTACAAATCCGGCTTTGATTTCGGTTGAATAACCTGTTACTTCATACTCGGCAGCAGGGTAAGGATCAATGCCCATTTCGCGCATGGTCTGCAGACTCTGTCGTCGTACTAATTCTTGTTCGCTTAATTCCATTTTATCTGTATAAATTGATTTACTGTTTGGTTAAATTTATGTGAATACATAAAATCGGGTACAAAGGTACAACAAATTTTGCATATATGCAAGCGTTCGGGAATTTTTTTTTGCCGAATAGAATAAAATTCTATCTATTTTGCACGAATAGATAGCGGCTATGCTTGCATAAGTCGATATGTATGCGTGCAAAATAGGAAGCCTTCATGCTCGGCAAAAAAAATTCTCGCCCGTGTCCATATATCCCGCAAAATGCGAACGTTCCTTCGGAGGATTCCTTGTTTGTCTTTAGACAAATAAGGGCGTGCCGAAGTACAACAAATTTTGCAAATATGCAAATAAATATGTAAATTTATTTCACTTTCCGTATAATAGTCAATCCGTCGCGCAGGGGAAGGATCACTTGCTCGAACCGTTCGTCCGCTGCTACATGGTCGTTGAAAGCCCGCAACCCGAGTGTCTGTTTGTCCTTGTCGTACGCCGGATCGATGATATGTCCGTCCCAGAGCGTGTTATCCGCCAAGATGAATCCTCCGACGGGCACAAGCGGATACACCATCTCCAGATAAGCGCAGTACTCGCGTTTATCCGCATCGATAAACACCAGGTCAAAAGGACCTTCCAATTTTTCAATCTCCAATATACAATCTCCAATACGCAATTCGATTCGTTCGCCAAGTGGTGAACGAGCGAAATTGCGTCTTATCATCTCCTCCAGCTCGTCGTTGTGCTCAATGGTCACCAACTTGCCGCCTTCCTCCAGTCCTTCCGCCAAGCATAGTGCCGAATAACCGGTGAACGTGCCTAACTCCAAAATCCGCTTCGGACGAAGCATATGACTGATCATACTCAGCACTCTGCCTTGCACATGACCGCTCAGCATATGAGGGTTCAAAACATGCAAGTGGGTCTCTCGCGTAATGGACGCCAAAATGTCGTTTTCTGGCGTAGAATGGGTCGAAATATACTCTTCAAGTATCATAATGTTACAAAAATCGCTGCAAAATTACAAAAAATCTTGCACATATGCAAAAAAAGTTGTACCTTTGCACTCAAATTTTAACGTTTTACTGAAATAATGGAAAAAATTGACGAATTAGACCGAAAGATTTTGAAGATAATCACGCAGAGCGCGCGTGTGCCTTTTAAGGATGTAGCAGAGCAATGCGGAGTCTCCCGTGCTGCCGTACACCAACGCGTGCAAAAAATGTTCGATAACGGTATTATCACGGGTTCCAGTTACCACGTGTACCCCAAGTCGTTAGGTTACCAACTCTGTGTGTATATTGGTATCACGATGGAGAAGGCTTCGATGTACAACCAAGTCATTGCGGCGTTGGAGCAGATTCCCGAAGTAGTGGAGGCGCAATATACGCTGGGCGCGTTCGGACTCCTTATTAAAGTATTCGCGCGCGATAATGAGCACCTCTTGCAGCTCCTTAATACGAAGATCCAAGAGATCCCGGGTGTCTCTAACACAACGACCCTTACCGCCCTCGCGCAACCCATCTATCGTCAATTACCGATCGAGATTTAACAATTTAACGTTTTAACAATTTAACAATTTAACGTTTCATGGAACGTGTTATTAGTGGAATAAGACCGACGGGAAACCTCCATTTGGGCAACTATTTCGGAGCCGTGAAATCCTTTGTGAAGATGCAGGATGAGTATGATTGCATGTTCTTTATTGCAGATTGGCATTCTCTCACTACCCATCCTACACCGGATAATATCCGTAAATCGGTTAAGACTATTCTTAGCGAGTATCTCGCCTGTGGTATAGACCCCGAGAAAGCACCTATTTACGTGCAATCCGATGTCAAGCAAGTTCTTGAACTCTATCTCTATCTCAATATGAACGCCTATCTGGGCGAACTCGAGCGCGTCACCTCTTTCAAGGAGAAAGTGCGCAAACAGCCTGATAATGTGAATGCAGGCTTGCTGACTTACCCCTGCTTGATGGCAGCGGATATCTTGATGCACAAGGCGGACAAAGTGCCCGTTGGGAAGGACCAAGAGCAAAACATGGAAATGGCGAGACTCTTTGCTCGTCGTTTCAACCGCATCTATAATGTGGAGTATTTCAAAGAACCCGCTTCCTTCCATTTTGCCGACAAAGCAGTCAAAGTGCCGGGTCTCGATGGAACCGGTAAAATGGGCAAATCCGAAGGAAACTGTCTCTATCTCTGCGATGACGAAAAGACCGTCACGAAGAAGATCATGCGTGCCGTGACCGATCAGGGACCGACACAGCTCAACCAAGAGAAACCCGAGGTCATCCAAAACCTCTTTATCCTCTGCGAACTGCTCTGCGGTAAAGAAGCTACGGAGTATTACAACGACCTCTATAACAACATGACCATCCGCTACGGAGATATGAAAAAGCAGATGGCAGCTGACGCGAATACACTTCTTGCGCCTATCCGCGAGCGTATTCTTGCCTATTCGTCCGATGACGCACTCCTCGACCGTATTATGCGTCAGGGGGCTGAGAAAGCAGCTGCCCGCGCTGAAAAAACCATCGAAGAGGTGCGTGAGATCATCGGTTTTAGAAAAGTCTGATTAATCCCGTAATAACGAAATGTCGAAATTTGTCCACATATTGCGCGCTTTCTCCTTCTCTCTCCTCTTTACCGCTTGTGCCTCTATAGGGCAAGTGCCGATGGATGACGCGTATTATTGGGAGAAATCGAATCCCTCTGCTGTATCTAGTGCTTCTACTCCCGCTACTCCCGCTAGTCCGGCTAAGGTTTCTCCCGTAGAGTTCACTAATGTTCAAGACACAACCGTCACAATTCGTATAAAGCGATGAAAAAGCTCCGATTCATAATTCTTATCTCCCTCCTTTTAGGGAGGGTTGGGGTAGGCTTTTCTCAAGATTTTGCCCGTATGGGTGAGCGTTCGATCATGGGAACTGCGCGTTATGTAGGTATGTCGGGGGCAATGAGTGCCATCGGAGCAGATCCTTCTGCTACCTTGGATAATGTGGCTGGTCTGGGAATGTACCGACGTGCAGAGATTCTCGTTTCCTTTGATTATATGGCTGATAGAGCTTGGCAGGTCGGTGTTCCGGATACAAAGGGCAGGGCGCGTTTGTTCATGGCTCCGCAGGCGGCTTTGGTACTCTCTTTCCCAACCAATAAAGTGTCCGGCATTCAATACCATAACGTCCAGATCTCGTATCAGCGTATCCATGCCTACAACCGTGCGTTACGCGACACGGCGGAGAATAGCCCCTCGCTCGGAGCACTCTTTGCTACTACCACCGCGGATCTGGGAGGGCCTTATTGTCAGGACCGACTCAATGCCTCTGAACGGATGGATCTCTTTGAGAGCGGCTATGTCAATGAGTACGCTTTTGATTGGGCAATGAATATTTCCAACCGCTGGTACGTCGGTGCGGGTCTGAGAATCAACTCTTTCTCTATGTCCTCCGAAGGCAAATATCAGGAGTGGTTCGATCATTATAACACGAAAGGGGTACGTTTCTATAACTACAACCAATCCCGCGTGATCTTTAATGGAGTAGGTGCATCTCTTGCTGTCGGCGCTATCTATCGCCCTGCACAATGGTTCCGTCTCGGTTTTGGATTGGAGACTCCTTCTGTCAGCACGTTCCGAACCTCTACATCGGGGTATTTCGAAGCGCAAGCTGATTCGGTAGCACCGGGTTCTTCCTCAGCTCCTAACCAGCGTTTCGAAGTGTCGGGCTTCCATATGCCGTTACATCTGAGTACTTCTGCGGCATTCCAAATCACCAATTATGCGCTCTTGGCGTTCCAGTATGACTATTTCCACCAACCCGGTGAGATTGACCGTCATTCGCTCCGTACGGGTGTGGAGGTTGTGCCTTACCCGGGTGTGTACCTCAATGCCGGATACGCCTACGAAAGTCCTTTCCGTAAGTCTTATCCCTTGAAGGAGATGGATATGTCCCTTGAGCGGCAGGATACCTATTCCCTGCGTACCCATCGTACGCAGTATATCTCCGGAGCTGTGGGATATAGAGGACGTTATCTGTTGGTTCAAGCAGCCTACCAATATCGCATGCAGCGCGTCAAAATATGGGCACATGAAGCAGTCAATGACCCTTATGACATCAATGCCGATACCCACCGTGTAGTAGTCACCATCGGCTGGCATCGTTAATAATAATTCGTCAATAATAATAAGTTGTCAATAAATCGTAAATCGTCAATCGTCCAATCGTCAATAAGTATAGCGTTCGATAACAATAGGAACCGGAAAACTCAACAAATAACAATTAACCGAGTGCAAATGCTTCACTAATGGCGTGCCGGTACTCTACGCCGAGACCCCGTGCATTGGGTTAGTTTACATTCCTAACCCCCGGGTAGCGATGAGGTGGCCGGATTACAGAGGAAAAAGCAGGCCTCAAATCCTATTCTCAGGAAGTTTTCTCGAGCAAAGTTATCGAACGCTTTTTTTGTGCCCATTTACCTCAGGGGCTCGGGCATAGGCGGTTTAGCCCTTCGCCGGCGCTCCCTCCCATTAACCCTCCGCTGCGCCGTATTCGCCCCTCGCGTTCGGCATATCCGCGTCATACGCAGCCCCAATATCCATCTCTCCTCTCTTCTTCGGGATTCCGTGATTCCGCTGTTCCGGGATGCCGTTTTTATAAAAAATCTTACAAAAATTTGCATATGTGCAAAATTTGTTGTACCTTTGCACCCGCAAAGGTTTGAGTAACAATTATGACCACATTATCGCATAGTGAAAAAGAAGCCATTATGGCAGACATGAAGTCTTTCGATGAACCCATGCCGGCGGTCGGTATCTTTTGGTATGATCCTCAAGAGCACGATTTCTTCGGCGTGTACAAGAAAGAACTGACGCCCAAAATGGTAGAAGAGGCGGCTGATAAAGGCCTGCCTTATATCAACTATCAGACGCTTCACCGTCAAATTTGGCAGAAACAGTATTTCAAGGCCTTGGCCAAACACGAGCCTACCAAGTTCAGCGGCGATTATACCCAGGTGCCGCGAGGTCGTGTAGCATGGGCGGTCGATCATTTTGTGGTCTTTGTCGGTCAGTGGGCTAAGGATATTGAGGACGAATTGACCGCACTTTTGGAGAAATATTTCGCCTTGCCGTATTTCGAGTTCCGTTATGACGAACATTGGGATCTCGGTCACGGCTGGTCCGGCGATCTCTAACCATCGTCGCTTCCCGACGTTAAACAGAAGGACATATTGATTTTTCGCGTTTGCGGTTTATTTGGTTTCTTCGGAATGTAGGAAGTTCAAGAGAAACACCAATAATAAGTCAGCAAGCGTCCGTACTATGTATGGGCGTGACTTATCGGTGTTTGGGCAATTCCTACAGCCTCGAAGAAAGATAAGGAACGTCCATTTTTATGTTTAACCATTTAATACATTTAACATTATGAAAAAATCTATCTTTGTTCTCGCAGCCCTATTTGCGGCTACATTTGCCAATGCCCAAATCTATTTGGAGAAAGTGTTTGAAGGGTCTTTCCCTAAATGGCTTTCATACGAAGATTATTATTTTGACTGTGGCAAATTACCTATGGTTTATGGAGATACTTTAATTGAACTTTATAACGATGATATGTCGTTGTATAAATCAATTCGTTTCGCGCATTCTTCTAATACTCCTTCGCCCTCTGCTCCCGCGCGCAAAGCTCCAGCTGCACTTAAAGGATCGCCGGATTATGCTTTCTGTATGTTTACGCGAAATATCTTCACAACGGATGGAAAGGTGACATTCATAAAATATGTAAATTCACATATCTCTGTGTATAATGAGGATGGAGAATTAGTAAGTGATTTACAAGATTCCGATTATAGTTTTGGCTTGATGACTATAAATGGTAAGTGGAAATTAATTATTCATGAGTATCTGTACAATATGGGAGATGATTATATTCCGGAAACAAAAGAAAGATATTACGTCTATTCTCTCCCTGGTAATGGTGAGTTTCTAGATGTGGTAGCTCCTTCTGTTCCTCGTAAATCTGCTCGTAAGGTGCTCCAAAACGACCAGGTGCGTATAGAAAACGCCGATCGTACTTACACCCTCACCGGCCAGGAAATAAAATAGCACGAAAAAGATCAAAAACTGCAAAAAACTCCCGCATATATTTGCATATGTGGGATTTTTTTTGTACCTTTGCAATCGATTTCCAATAAGAGGATTTTGTTGCCTGACATTAAGGGTTGTATAGCCAAATCAGACTAGCGAGACACTATCGAGAGAGAATCGGATCGGGGGAATCTCGGGGTAAAGTCCTATGCAACACCTATCAAAACACTAATAAATATGGGAAGAGTAACATTAAATAAAAAGTACAAAAAGTATACGGGAATACTCCCGCCTAACGGACATCGTTTCTATCTCACTAACCGTTTTGGCGAAGAGGTCATTTCTCACATGCCCGAACATCGTGATCCGGACTCTGTCACTGATGCCCAACGTCAGGCCTTCCAACTCATCAAGCAAGCCTCCGCCTTAGCAGACGCCGATCTTCGTGACCCCATTAAGCACGATGAATGGCTCCATAAATGGCACGACTCTCTCGCTAACCGCCGC
Source organism: uncultured Bacteroidales bacterium (assembly GCA_946406195.1). Lineage (GTDB taxonomy): Bacteria > Bacteroidota > Bacteroidia > Bacteroidales > Paludibacteraceae > Colicola. The sequence continues at coordinate 75,622 of CAMJJT010000005.1, read as the reverse complement.
GCCAAAAATATCTACTGACTGTAAAAGGGATAGGGTGGTATAATAACCATACTTAATTAAATTTCAGACTTTGGTTCGAGGTTTTCTCGTAAATGACAGAACCCTTTCTCGTGCAAGAAACAATAAAATTTGCACTAATTTTCGAAAAAATGGCATACACTCTTGTGTATGTCAATTTTTTTTTGTAATTTTGCACGCTTTTTCGTTAGAACACCCAAAGCACCCATTGTAAAATAATAAAAAATCTAAATAAAATGGCAAAAAAGAAAGAAGAGTTCGTTAAACAGGACGAACAATTACAAGAAGTAAATGATGCGCTCACGGGCGCAGGTAAATGGATTGAGGACAACTCCAACCTCATCTCTTGGATCGTCTGCGGAATCGCAGTTGTAGTGATGGGTATCATCGCTATCAACCAGTACGTGATCAAGCCGAAAGCGCTGGAGGCTTCCAATGAGAACGCAAAGGCTGCCGCTTATTTCCAAGCAGGCGATTTTGACAAAGCCCTCAACGGAGACGACGCTGAGTGTATCGGTTTTGCAGCTATCGCCGATGAATATAGCAACCAGCAGGGCGAGCTTGCTGCGCTCTATGCAGGTATCTGCTATTACGAGAAGGGCGAGTACGAAGAGGCTGCCAAGTATCTGAAGAAATTCTCGGCGGACGACCTCAATATCGATCCCGCGGCTCGTCAGCTCTTGGGAGATGCTTATGTAGAGCTTGGTGAGTACGGCAAGGCAGCGAAGGCTTTCGAAGCTGCTGCTGAGTCCGGCAATGAGATCATCGCTCCGATGAGCCTCAAGAAAGCAGGTATCGTTTATCTCCACGAGGGCGAAAACAGAAAGGCTCTGGATGCTTTCAAAGCCATCAAGGAGAATTATCCCTCTTCAGCTGAAGCACAGGATATCGACAAATACATCGCTGTTGCTGAATAATATGACAACAGATCTATCTAAATACGATGCGAACCAACTGCCTGGCGCTGATGTCCTCGGACGTCAGCGCTATGCAATTGTAGTGGCGGATTGGAATAGTGAAATCACTTATGCCATGGCACAAGGAGCCATCGATACCTTCATCAAACATGGCGTGCCCGAGGAGAATATCGACGTGATGCATGTGCCCGGAACGGTGGAGCTGACTTACGGCGCAGCGCGTATCATGCGTGAGGAACACGTGGACGCAGTGGTGGTTATCGGGTGTGTCATCCAAGGAGAGACGCCGCATTTCGATTATGTCTGTCAATCCGTGACTCAAGGGGTAGCGATGCTCAATACACAAGGCAAAGTGCCGGTAATTTTCTCTGTCCTCACGGTCCTCAATAAGCAGCAAGCTCTGGACCGTTGTGGTGGCAAATTGGGCAACAAAGGTATCGAGGGCGCATATACCGCCATCCGCATGGCGAATCTCTGAATGCTGAATACTGATGGCTATCGTTTATAAGTTTGGTGGAGCCTCGGTGAAGGACGCCAATGGCGTCCGGAACGTGGAGAAAATAGTCCGAATGGTGGAAGACGACCTCATGGTCGTTGTTTCTGCCATGGGCAAGACCACCAACGCGCTTGAGCGAGTGGTGGAACTGCTCGATGCCGGAAAAGAAGAACAGGCACTATCTCAATGGGTCGATATAATTGATTTCCACGTAGCCGTCATGAAGGAGTTGGGTCTTCAGCCCGGATCGGACATCCGTCTGCAAGGGGAAATCCCCTATGACCCGACGCTACCTTTCGATGAGAACTACGACCAAGTCGTTTCGATGGGCGAAATCCTCTCTACCCAGATCATTGCCGTTTATCTGCTCAAACAAGGTCTTTCCGTCGAATGGTGGAACATGCCCAAACTGCTTCGCACGGATAACACATGGCGCGAAGCTAAAGTGGACGACGCGGTCAGTGCGTCTCTCATCCGCGCAGGGTGGGAGAGAGCCCAACGGCCCCAGATCGTGGTGACCCAAGGTTTCATTGGCGGCACAGCGGATGGCAAACGGACGACGCTCGGTCGCGAAGGATCGGATTACACTGCCGCCCTGCTCGGTAACTATCTCGATGCCGAATCTGTTACTATCTGGAAAGATGTGCCGGGAATCCTCAACGCTGATCCTCGTATCGAAGCAAACACAGTGCTTATTCCGTCGCTTCGTTACCAAGACGCGGTGGAGTTGAGTTATTCGGGCGCGCAGATCATTCACCCCAAGACCATCCGTCCGCTGGAAAACAAGCGTATTCCGCTCCTCGTCAAGCCTTTCGGAGATCCTACCGCCGCTGGTAGTCGCATTGCGGAAGATGGCGTAGGACCGATCGATGTGCCCGTTTATATCTGGCGCAAGAACCAACTCCTTATTACCATGCGCGCGAAGGATTTTGCGTTCGTGTTGGAGGAGAGCCTGAGCGAGATCTTCGAAATCATCCATCGTCACCGCCTCAAAGTGTCGCTCATCCAGTCTTCTGCAGTCACCATCTCTGTCTGCGTGGATAACACACGCTTTGTGAACGATGCGATTGAGGAACTGAAACAACATTTCAATGTCACCTATAACGACCATCTCTCGCTCCTGACCATCCGCGGAACGACACCCGAGATCCTCGATCGAGCCAAGGACGGCCGCACGGTAATGTTAAGTCAGACCACCCGACGCACAGCAAGACTGGTGGTGAAAGAGTAAAAGATAAATGACCAAACAATAAATGAGTATATGGATCATCTCAAACAATTTGTAAGTGCAGAATATTGGTACGATTTGGGTCGCACGTTCTGGCAAGCAATGCGCACAAAGAAGTTTTGGCGTGAATTGTTTTTCATGACGGTCGGTATGAGTTTTGGAGCGGCAGCCGTCTATTATTTCCTGATTCCAAGTCATCTGATTGTAGGTTCAATCTCCGGTCTCTCGATCGTGCTCAACACACTCTGCGGAGGAACAGCGGACACTTTCTCCTACTGGGTAATGGGTATCAATGCCTTCCTCTTGCTCCTCGCTTTTGTGCTGATTGGCAATGAGTTCGGCGCCAAGACCGTCTATACGGCGATGATCTTAGGTCCGCTTACTCAAGTTTGGGACCGCATTTATCCTTATACCAACTTGACCCATAAAGTGATTGAGAACCCGGATATCCTTGCCCAACTGCAGGCAGGGCAGACGGTCCTCGATGCGCATAATAACCCTTATCTGCTGAGCCGTTCTGGCGAAGTGTTGGAACAAGTACGGGACAGCGTCATGAGTGGCGGTCTCGGGATGGGCGACCTTTGGTTTGACCTCATCTGTTTTGTGCTCTTGCTCAGTATTTGTCAGGCTACGATGTTCCGCATCAATGCCTCCACCGGAGGTCTGGATATTTTGGGTAAGATCGTGAATAAGTACCTCCATTTTGATATCGGTACTTCGGTCGCTATCGGCGGTGTGATCATCTGCTGTACTGCCTTCTTAATCAATGACTTCCGCGTGGTGGTCATCGGTCTGCTCGGTACATGGATCAACGGTCTGGCAATCGATTATTTCACCGCCGCCATCAATAAGCGCAAACGTGTCTGCATCGTCTCTAACGAACCTGAACGAATCCGTAAGTATATCGTGGAAGATCTCGTGCGCGGGTGTTCATTATACAATGTAAAAGGCGGTTACAGCGGAGAGGAACATATAGAGATCCAATCCCTGCTGACCCAAGACGAGTTCTCGTCCGTCATGGCGTTCATCCGCGAGAACAAGATCCAAGCCTTTATCACCGCCGGAAACTGCTCCGAGGTGTATGGTCTTTGGATCAGACACAAGAAAATTCACGGCAAAGTCGAAGCCGTCACCGAATAAATCGACCAATCGTCAATCGTCAAATCGTCAATAAAAAGTATCTATTATATGAAACCAACATTGTTTATTTTGGCTGCCGGTATGGGTAGCCGTTATGGAGGACTGAAACAGTTAGATGGACTTGGCCCCAATGGCGAGACCATCATGGACTACAGCGTCTTTGATGCGCTGCGCGCGGGATTTGGGAAGATCGTGTTTGTTATCCGTAAGGATTTTGAGGCGGATTTCCGTGAGAAAGTGCTCTCCAAATACGAGGACAAAGTGCCCTGCGAAGTGTGTTTCCAGTCTATCGACAAAGTGCCGGCAGGTTGCACCTATAACCCTGAGCGTGCGAAACCTTGGGGCACCAATCACGCTGTGCTAATGGGAAAAGACCTCATCCATGAGCCTTTCGCTGTCATCAATGCCGATGATTTCTACGGCAAGGAGTCGTTCCAAGTGCTGGCGGATTATCTCCGCTCCGTAGAGGGTACGCAAGGGAAGTATTGCATGGTGGGGTATCGTGTATGCAACACGCTCAGCGAGAATGGCGCCGTTAGTCGTGGTGTTTGTTCGACCGATGAGAACGGGCTGCTTACAGACGTTGTGGAGCGCACGAAGATTGAGGACAAGAACGGGCAGATCGTCTTTACCGAAGAGGGTATCGACACTCCGCTTGAGCCGCATACTCCCGTCTCGATGAATATGTGGGGCTTCACTCCTGAGTATTTCCAATACTCCGAAGAGGGATTCACCGATTTCCTTCTTAAGCGCGGACAGGAACTCAAATCCGAATATTATATCCCGACGCTCGTGAACGATCTCATCGTCGCGGGAAAGGCTACCTGCAAAGTGCTCGATACGCCCTCCAAGTGGTTTGGAGTCACGTATGCCGAGGATCGTCCGCAAGTGGTAATGAAGATCAACCAACTCATTGCGAAAGGCGAATACCCTGCGAAATTATTCTAATTCATAACCTGTAAATTTGAAATCTCAAATGGCAAGAATACTTGTTACCGGTGGAACCGGATATATTGGTTCGCATACTACTGTCGAATTGATGCAGCAGGGCTACGACGTTACAATTGTCGATAACCTCAGTAATTCCTCTGTGGATGTCTTGGATGGTATCACGGAGATTGTGGGACGTAAACCTGAGTTCGCGAATATCGACTGCGGTAACTTCGTGGACTTAGATAATGTCTTCAAACAATACCCTGACATCGTAGGTGTTATCCATTTTGCTGCCAGCAAGGCGGTAGGTGAGTCGGTGGAGAAACCGCTGCTCTATTATCGCAATAACGTCGGTAGTCTCTGTACGCTCTTGGACGTGATGCGCCTTCACCAAGTGCAGAACCTCGTTTTCTCTTCGTCCTGTACCGTGTATGGTCAGCCCGACGCGGACCATCTGCCGGTTGACGAGACCGCGCCTATTCAGAAAGCCCTCTCGCCCTACGGCAACACCAAGCAGATTAACGAGGAGATCATCTGCGATGAGGCGCATGCGGATAAGTCTCTGCACGCTACCATCCTCCGTTATTTCAATCCTATCGGAGCACACCCGTCAGCTAAGATTGGTGAACTCCCCAACGGTGTACCGCAGAACCTTCTGCCTTTCATTACCCAGACGGCTGCAGGACTGCGTCCTGAACTCAAAGTCTTTGGTAATGATTACAACACCCCGGATGGTTCCTGTATCCGCGATTATATCTATGTAGTGGATCTGGCGAAGGCTCATGTCAAAGCCGTTGAGAGAATGATCAACGCCAAGGACCGCGAGCAGGTGGAGATCTTCAACCTCGGTACCGGAACCGGTCTGAGCGTCCTCACTCTTATCAATGAGTTCGAAGCCGCTACGGGCGTGAAGATCCCTTATACCATCGTCGGTCGTCGTGAAGGCGACATTGAGCAGGTATGGGCAGCGCCGAAAAAAGCAAACGAAGTGCTCGGCTGGAAAGCAGATACCCCCATTCGTGACGTACTCGCCTCCGCTTGGGCGTGGGAAAAACATATCCGGAAGATTTAATATGCTTTATCCCTTTAAATTTAGAGCGCAGTTATTCCATAAGATCTGGGGAGGACAAACGATCGCTCAGTGGTACGACCATGTGCCTGCTGATTATGAGAACGTCGGCGAGGCATGGGTGATGTCGGATGTGGCGAAATATCCGACCGAGGTCATCAATGGTTCACACGAAGGTGATACCTTGCAGGATTTGTTGGAAGTCTATATGGACGAACTGGTGGGGGAGAAAGTGTACGATGTCTTCGGAAATCATTTCCCGCTGTTACTCAAGTTCATTGATGCCACGGATGATCTCTCGATCCAAGTGCACCCTGATGATGATTATGCCCTGGAGAATGAAGAATCCTTGGGAAAAACAGAGATGTGGTATGTCCTTCCCTCGCAGGGAGACGCATCTATCTATCTGGGTTGGAACCAACCGATGAACCCTTCTCTTATCCATGCTGCGATAGAGGATGGTTCTCTTGCGCGTTACCTGCACGATTATAAGGTACGCGCGGGCGATGTAGCTTATATCCCTTCCGGCACGGTCCACGCTATGCGGCGTAACACGATCGTGGCGGAGATTCAGGAGAATAGTGATATCACGTATCGTCTCTACGATTATAACCGCGTGGGAAATGACGGTAAGATGAGACCGCTCAAACTCGACAAAGCGCTGGAGGTCATGGATTTTGCACCTGATAACGAGGCATCGTTAGCGCATCCCGAACCGGTACAAGGCGGGGCGGTGAATTTGCAGAAGACGCCTTATTTCACTACCAATCTATTGTCTCTCACCCGCGCCGTACAGCGCGATTATGCGCCGCTGGATTCGTTTGTGGCGTATATGTGTGTAGAGGGGGCTTGTGTCGTCAAAGCGCTGGATGCCGATACCCAAGACTCAGCGGTGGCGCTGCGTGTAGGCGAAGCGGTGCTCATTCCTGCTACGCTCAATGATATAATCATCGACCCGCAGGGACAATGCCAACTCATGGAGATTTATATGGAAATCTGATAATCGGGGAATGAAATTATAAAAAAGAGGCACGTGCCTCTTTTTTTTATTGGAAGAAACTGAAATGTACACTTCCGTATGTCCGGGTCTCAACGTGCCGCGGATGGGTGGTGAAATCAGTATCTTTTCCGTGCTCAATGACGAGCCAACCATCTTCTTTGAGGATGTCCTGCCCTAAAATCACATCCGGCAGGGTGGGGAGTTGCTCCAAGGCATAAGGAGGATCCGCGAAGATCAGGTCGTACTTGGTCCGGCAGGCATTGAGAAACTTGAATACATCTCCCCGGATTACACTAAGGTTCCTGATGCCTAATTGTTTGCAACAACTGATAATCCAGTTTTGCTGCACATGTGCAATCTCAACAGCCGTTACATCCCGTGCACCTCGACTCACGCACTCGATACCGATTCCTCCTGTACCGGCAAAGAGATCCAGCACATCTATCCCCTCAAAATCGATTCGGTTATTGAGCAGATTGAACAAACTCTCTTTCGCAAAGTCCGTAGTAGGCCTCGCGGTAATATTTTTAGGGGGCGACAATCGCCGCCCCCCGTATATGCCACTAATAATTCTCAATTGTCAATTCTCAATTATCAATTATTCCCAGTTACCGGCGTTGTTGTTCGGTGCGTAGATATCACCTACCTTCAGACCTGCATAGTGGTCGAGCTTGGTCTCGCGGTCAATGAGGTTCACCAACTCCTGCTCGTTCAGGTCGCTCAGATAGCTCTCGAACGGAGCGCGAGCCTCAAACAGCGGAACGCGGATTCCTTGGCTGGTCTTATAATCATTGTTCACCTCTACCTCAAAGCGTTTTCCATCGCTGAACGGAATCTCTACGATTGCATCGATGGTGTTCTCGTCGTACTCACCTTTGTACAGCGAAGCGAGCATGTTCAGCTCGATGGTATCACGACGGAAACCTGCCAAACCATTCTTCTTTACATCGGCGTCGTTCTCCCAGATATAGGCATATAATGCATCGCTATCCTCGAACGTACCTTTCTTCAGCGCTTTCTTCTTCGCCTCATTCAAAATCTTAACAGCCTTCGGCTCTGTCAGACCTGCCTCCAACTGCTTATCGGTCAAACTACCTTCCTTGAGCACCTCTTTTTTCGGTGCATTCTTGAGAAACATCAGCAGTGTATCCATGCTGGCGGTGAATACGCCCTTCTGGTGGTGGTACTCCACCTCTGCCGTACGCAGATCTACCAAATGCTTGATAACACTCACTTCACGCTGTGCACGTGTGTCCTCAAACTTAATAGGAGTAGTAACGCTCTGTACGCAGAATACTGCCATCACGATAGCTGCGATAGCAAGCGCACAAATTAAAATTGGTCTTGTTGTTTTCATTATTGGTATAATTTTTTTATTTATTTCTGAAATTTGGCGTCTCTTAGACGATTTTCGTAACTTATTTTTTGAAAATCGCTGCAAAGGTACAAAAAAATTTTGATATGTGCAAAAAAAATCGTAACTTTGCAGCGTTTTTTTGAAAACTCACTTATGGAAGATAGTAACAAGGTCTTATATTCGATACTCAATGAGCGGTTGGAGCTGCTCCGTCAATTGGATGCGGAGGGTGATTCGGAGCGCAGGCGGCACATCGCTCGCGAGACGCAAAATTTGCATGCTCCGATGGCGCACCGCTTGGGTCTATACCAGATCAAAACGGAGATGGAAGACCTCGCTCTGAAATTTCTCGACTACGATACCTATAAATATATTGCCCACGCTTTGAACGCCAAGAAGACGGAGCGCGAGGCATATATTGCTTCGTTCATAGCCCCCTTGGAGGCGAAGCTCAAAGCGGAAGGATTTACGTTCACAATCAAGGGACGTCCCAAATCGATTCACTCCATCTACCATAAGATGCAAGCCCAGCATTGTGATGTGGATAAGATATACGATTTGTTCGCTATACGTATCATTCTGGACTCTCCGCCGGAGAAGGAGAAATCGGATTGTTGGCAGGTCTATTCCTTGATCACGGATATCTTCCCGCCTAACCCGAAGCGCTTACGCGATTGGTTATCCGTTCCCAAAGAAAACGGCTATGAGTCGTTGCATACCACGGTGCTTGGACCTCAGAAACGATGGGTGGAGGTACAGATTCGTACCCGTCGTATGGACGAAGTGGCGGAGCAGGGAGTAGCGGCGCACTGGGCATACAAAGGTGTCAAAGGTGCGATCGTGAACAAGGAGCGCGGAGACGTCTATGTCTTCACTCCTACAGGCGATCTCAGACGTCTGCCCGAAGGGGCTACGGTGCTCGATTTTGCGTATTCAATCCATACGGACATCGGTTCGCATTGCGTGGGTGGTACTATCCGCAATCAGAACGTCTCGATCCGGCAGAAACTGCAGAACGGCGACCAAGTGTCCGTCATGACCTCGCCTAACCAGCATCCTAATGCTGATTGGCTCAATATCGTGGTATCCACGAAGGCGAAGAACAAGATTCGCCAAGCCCTCAAAGAGGTGGAGTACAAGCAGGCAGCGGAGGGAAAAGAGATCATCGACCGCAAATTCAAGAACTGGAAAATCAATTACACCGAAGGGGATATCACCAAGATGGCGACCCGTTTGGGCTACAAGGCGGTCTCGGATATGTACCAGTCGGTCGCTACCGGCAAAGAGGATATCCAGCGTCTGAGGGATGTGTTGTTGGAGCCAGAAGAACAGACCAACGTGCCGCGCGAACATACGGAGTATGTCGATCGTTCGGAGCTGAAGGGCTTGGCGATAGAGGTGGATATGAACGTCAAGAACGTGGATTATAACCTCTCTAAATGTTGCAATCCGCAGCCCGGAGACCCTATCTTTGCGTTCGTCTCGGTGCTCAAAGGTATCCGTATTCACCGATGTGATTGCCCTAACGCCGTGGATATTCAAACGCGTTATCCCTATAGAGTATTACCTGCCCGTTGGGCGAAGAAAGCATGAGTGATTATCCTTCTGTCATATTAGAGCAAGCGGTCAACCAGATGGCATCGCTGCCGGGAGTAGGGCGCAGAACCGCTCTGCGCTTGGTCTTGCATCTGTTACGTCAAACGGACGAAGAGGTAGAGGCATTCTCCAATGCCTTCACGCGTCTCAAAAAAGATGTCGTTTATTGCCGCGAATGTCATAATATATCCGATACCGAGATTTGTCCTATTTGCGGTTCGCCGCGCCGCGACCATTCGACGATATGCGTCGTGGAGAACGTGCAGGACGTGATGTCGATTGAGAATACAGGTCAATACACCGGTGTGTACCATGTGCTGGGCGGCGTGATCTCCCCGATGGAAGGTATCGGTCCCAAAGATATAGAGATCGATTCCCTCATGGAGCGGCTCGCAAAAGGAGAGGTGGAGGAGATTATTCTGGCGCTGCCTACCACCATGGAGGGCGACACCACCAATTTCTATATTTACAGAAGAATACAGAACGCCGGATTGGATATCAAGATCTCGCAGATTGCACGCGGTATAGCGGTGGGTAACCAGCTTGAATACACGGACGAGATCACCCTTGGGCGTTCTATCGTCAACCGAACGGAATTTAAAGGATAAACAGTATATGGAAGAGAAAATTATTCGACATCTGAATTGGATTTATTACGGTCTCATGGTCGCAGCTATTGTGGCTTATACGGGGATGTACTATGCCGTTTCAAAGGGCTTGCTTGATTTCTACGACCCGAATTCTCAACTTGGACAAGTACTTCAATTTGCGGTTATTATCACTGCGCTGATTTGTATTCCGTTGGGGCTCTATCTTATCAAATGGAAGAAACCGAAAACTCTTCCCGAATATGAGCAATTAGCAGCCGTTCGTATCTTTATTGTGGGCGGTAACATGATCCCTGCTATTTTGATCTATTTTCTGCTCGGCTGCTATCGTCCCATGATTTGGGTGGCTGCTATCAGCGCGGTGGCTTGGTATTTCACAAAACCCACCCTCGGTAAGATGGAGCAGGAAATGACCCCGGAAGACCCGAACATCCCCACATACTAAATGAAAAAATGTTAAAATAAAATGATTATAGCTTGTGATTTTGATGGTACGATTGTGACCCATGAGTACCCGAAGATCGGTAAACCCATCCCGTTTGCCATCCAGACCTTGATAAAACTGCAGGAGGAGGATCATCACCAGATTATCCTTTGGACCGTGCGAGAAGGCGATTTGCTGAAAGAGGCCGTGGATTATTGTAAGTCCAAAGGGCTTGAGTTCTACGCCGTTAATTCCAATTATCCGGAGGAGGAACCCGAGCATAAGCCTGCCCGTAAACTGGTAGCGGACCTGTGGATTGATGATCGCAATTTAGGCGGTCTGCCCGATTGGGGAGTTATTTATAACATGATTCATACAGGGCATTGTTTCGAGCCTGCTCCACAGGGAAATATGGAGGACCTCCGTCCTAAGAAAAAAGGCTTCTTCGCCAAACTCTTTGATTAACAATGCAACAATGCGAAAATGCGAAAATAATTAAATTGCGCAAGCTCGAGCCTTCCGATCTGCCCTATCTCTATCGTTGGGAGAACGATGCTGCCGTTTGGGCGGACGGGGCGAATCATAATCCGCTCTCCCAGCAGGATTTGCGCGAATATATTTCTTCCACTACCGGAGATATCTACCGTGACGGACAACTTCGTCTGATCATTGAGCAATCTCCAATGACCAATGACCAATTACCAATGACATTGGGTTGCATTGACCTCTTTGATTTGGATCCGCGTAACCGCCGTGCCGCGATAGGGATGTATATCGCACCCGAGTACCGAGGGCAAGGAATTGGACGTGAGGCGGTGCGTTTGCTGGAAGAATATGCCTTCGGATTTCTTCATCTGCGCCTTATTTATGCGGTGATCGCTACGCGTAACGAAGCCTGCTCGGCGCTCTATCGCAATGCCGGTTATACCGCCTCTTCCGTCTTGCCTTCATGGACCTTGGAGAGCGATGTCGTACTTTGGTTCAAAGAGGCGCATTGATCAATAAAATTAGAATGAGAAAAATAGTTAGTGTATTAGTCTTAGCGCTGTTTAGCGCAGTGTCTTTATGGGCACAAGAGGAGTATGATGCCCATTTGGTGGGGCATGTTTTGGATGAGCGTACAGGGGAACACCTACCATATGTCAATGTACAAGTGAAGGGTACGAATATAGGTACTGTTACCGATGAGTCGGGACACTTCTTTATGAAAAACCTGCCGCTGGGAAAGCAGGTGATTGTCTTTTCCTATGTCGGTTATGAAAATGCAGAGTTGCCCGTACGCATAGAGGAGAACAAGACCGTGGAGCTGAAAGCGGCTATCCACGAGATAACGCAGTTACTCAACGGTGTAGTTGTTACCGCCAATCGTTATGAGACCAAGCGTCAGGAGGCGGCTACCATTGTGAACGTCCTCTCTCCGAAACTCTTTGAGACCACCGCCGTGGCATGTGTGGCGGATGTGCTGAATTATCAGCCGGGCTTGCGGGTGGAGAACACATGCTCTAACTGCGGTAAAACCGAACTCCGCATCAACGGTCTGCAAGGCCAGTACACCCAGATTCTGATGGATAGCCGTCCGGTCTTCTCCAGCATGGCGTCGGTCTATGGCTTGGAGCAGGTACCTGCCGCGATGATAGACCGCATAGAGGTCATCCGTGGCGGCGGTTCGGCGATGTACGGCGCGAACGCAATTGCGGGAGTGGTCAATATCATCACCAAGGAGCCTGTCCGTAATTTCTTGAATATATCCAACACCTCGATGGTCAACGAGCATGCCGGCTATGATATCCATACGGATCTCAATGCTTCGGTCTTGAGCGAGAATCGAAAGATTGGAGCTTATATCTTTGCCAGTCATCGTACCCGAAGCGCTTATGACCGCGATGATGACGGGTTCAGCGAAGTGCCTAAGATGCGCTCCACTACTGCAGGCGCGCGCGTGTTCTTCAAAACGAGCGCGTATAGTAAGATCACCGCTGAGTATCATCATACAACGGATTTCCGTCGGGGAGGTAACCGCTTTGAGTTTGAGCCTCACCAAGCCGATATAGCGGAGCAGCTACGCCATAATATCGATGGCGGACAGTTGGCGTTCGATTGGTTCTCTCCGGATAACAAACATTTCGTCTCGGCTTATTCCGCCTTGCAGAATATCGGTCGGGAGAGTTATTTTGGAGCGGGTAGGGACACAGCCGCTTATGGGCGCAGTAGTGATCTGACCTCCATTACCGGCCTCCAATATCGTTTCTCTTATCCCTGCGGACGGGCGAAAGGAGATCTGACGGTTGGGGCGGAATATACCTTCAATGGACTTCACGATCGTATGGTGGGTTATAACCGCGACATTTCGCAGTATGTCCATGTGGCGGGTGTATATGCCCAGAATGAGTGGAAACAAGAGAATTGGTCGGTGCTCCTCGGCGCTCGTCTCGAGAAGCATAATCTGCTCAAGACCGTGGTTTGTAATCCTCGTGCTACGTTCCGTTATACGCCTTTGGACGGCTTGGTGCTCCGCGCCGGATATAGCAGTGGTTACCGTGCTCCCCAGACTTATGATGAGGACCTGCACGTGGCTGCGGTGGGTGGCAATGTCTCCCTCATCCGCTTGGACCCGAACCTCAAGCCCGAATACTCGCATAGCGCTACCCTCAGTGCCGATTGGTATCGTCAATTCGGAAACTGGGAAGTGAACCTGACCGCGGAGGGATTCTATACCTATCTGCAAGATGTGTTCTTCTTGCGCGAGGACGGCAATGATGAGGCAGGGAATGTCATCTTCACCCGTACGAATGCCAAGGCGGCGTGGGTGGGAGGACTCAATCTGGAGGGTAAACTCTCCCTTCAACTCTCCACGTTCAATTTTCAACTCTCCGCGGGCTATACCTATCAGCAGAGCCGTTATACCGAAGCGCAGGCTTGGAGCCCCGATGTGCCGGCTGAGGTGCGTATGCTCCATACGCCCGATCATTACGGTTATGTGCTGCTCGATCTCCAGCCGGTCAAGGACTTCACAATCTCCATCAACGGCAAAGCAACAGGTTCGATGTTCGTCCCTCACTTACAGGGATTTATTCCGCAGGATAGGATGGAGAAAACCCCTGCTTTCTGGGATATGGGAATCCGTCTTGCCTACGATGTGCATCTCTATAAGCAGTACTGCTTGGAGATCAGTTGTGGCGTAAAAAACGTCCTCGACCAATTCCAGAAGGATATTGATCGAGGAGAGTTCAGGGACGCCGGTTATATCTATGGTCCCACTATTCCGCGTACCTATTTCGCCGGCTTGAGTCTTAAGCTGTAGGGGCTTTTACATCATCCCGCCCATACCGCCTGCCGGCATAGCCGGAGTGGGGTGCTCTTCAGGATGATCTACGATGACGCACTCGGTGGTAAGGAACATTCCTGCTACCGAAGCAGCGTTCTCCAGTGCCACACGGGCTACCTTTGCCGGATCTACGACACCTGCTTCAAACAGGTTCTCGTACTCATCTTTGCGAGCATTGTATCCGAAGTCAGCCTTGCCGGCACGCACTTTATCTACTACTACAGCGCCTTCCTTGCCTGCGTTCGCTACGATCTGACGGAGCGGCTCTTCAATCGCGCGGCGCACGATCTCAATACCGGTCTGCTCGTCCTCGTTCTCGCCTTTGAGACCTTCAAGGGCTTTCTGCGCACGGATATACATCACGCCGCCGCCCGGTACTACACCCTCTTCGATGGCTGCGCGAGTAGCACTCAGTGCATCGTCCACGCGGTCTTTCTTCTCTTTCATCTCTACCTCGCTCGCTGCGCCGACATTGAGTTGAGCTACACCGCCTGCTAACTTAGCCAGACGCTCTTGCAGTTTCTCCTTGTCGTAAGTAGATTTGGTAGCTGTGATCTGCGTTTTGATCTGTGCCACGCGGTTAGCGATCGCCTCTTTGTCTCCGGCGCCGTTGACGATGGTCGTGTTATCCTTGCTGACCGTGATGGTCTCTGCGGTTCCGAGCATGTCTATCGTTGCGCTCTCTAACTTAATACCTTTCTCCTCGCTGATGACGGTACCGCCGGTCAGGATAGCGATGTCTTCCAGCATCTCTTTACGACGGTCACCAAATCCCGGAGCCTTCACAGCGCAGATCTTCAGTTGTGCACGCAGACGGTTGACAACCAATGCGGTTAATGCTTCGCTATCTACATCCTCCGCGATGATCAGCAACGGCCTTCCGCTCTGTACAGCCGGCTCCAAAACAGGCAGCAACTCTTTGAGGTTGGAGATCTTCTTGTCGTAGATCAGGATATACGGTTTGTCCATCTCCACCTGCATCGTCTCGGTGTTGGTCACGAAATACGGGCTGATATATCCGCGGTCGAACTGCATACCTTGTACTACGTCAATCGTGGTGTCCATTCCTTTCGCCTCGCCGATGGTGATCACGCCGTCTTTGCTGACCTTGCGCATTGCGTCGGCAATCAGTTTACCGATCTCAGCATCGTTATTCGCCGAAACGGTAGCTACTTGCTCGATCTTGTCGAAATCGTTTCCAACGACTACTGCGTTCTTCTTGATCTCCTCTACTACTGCAACGACAGCTTTGTCAATACCGCGTTTGAGGTCGAGCGGGTTAGCTCCGGCGGTCACGTTCTTCAAACCTACGCCTACGATAGCTTGTGCCAACACCGTTGCGGTGGTCGTACCGTCACCTGCCTGATCGCCGGTCTTGGATGCTACTTCCTTGACGAGTTGTGCTCCGAGGTTCTCTGCCGGATCTACCAGATCCACTGCTTTGGCTACCGTCACTCCGTCTTTGGTGATATGCGGTGCTCCGTATTTGGAATCGATCACTACGTTGCGGCCCTTCGGACCCAGCGTCACTTTGACAGCGTCAGCCAACTGGTCAACGCCACGCTTCAGCGCCTCTCGCGCCTCCGTATTATAGGTAATATCTTTTGCCATGATTTTTAAATTTGAAATCTTAATTTTGAAATCCTAAATTACTTAATCACCGCCAAAACATCGCTCTGACGCATGATAAGGAATTTCTCGCCGTCCAGTTCGAGTTCTGTTCCGGCATATTTTCCGTAAAGCACTTGGTCGCCGGCTTTGAGGACCATCTCTTCGTCTTTGGTCCCGTTTCCTACAGCCAATACTTCGCCGCGAAGCGGTTTCTCTTTGGCACTATCGGGAATGATGATCCCGCCTACTGTCTTCTCTTCTGCAGCCGCAGGTTTTACCAGCACGCGGTCTGCTAATGGTTGAATCTTGCTCATAATATATTGTTTTTTTTAAATTCATCAATTCATCATTCAGCTCGCTCAGCGAGCGGCTCATTTCATCATTCTCAAACTCCGTGCCAAACGCTCCTCTTCTGCCATTTTGGCAGATAGATGTCATAAAAAATGTCCGAGCCAAAGCCCGGACAAGTGTTATGCGTTTTTGCGGCGCTCCAACTGCGTCTCCAATGCGCTAAGACATGCGTCTATTCCTTCTTCGAACGAATCGGCGGTCTTCTCGGCAAAGAGTCCGGCGATGCGAATTTTCACTTCTTTGTTGGCATTCGTTTGAGGCTTAATAACCGACATACGAACCTCCACTTTGTCATCCGCATTGAGGTGACGTTCAAAACGGTTCATCTTCTTCTCGATAAACTGCTCTAATTTCTCAGCCATTTCAAAATTAACGGCATTAATGGTTACATTCATAGTAGTATAAATTTAATAGTTTTTGAAATTTTCTGCAAAGATAATATATTTTTCGCATATATGCAAGAAAAAAATCGAAAAAGCGTCCGTTGGTGTGCATTTTTCTTTCTGTTAAGAAAACAATCAAAAACTATCTACTAATTTTAGGAAAAGTCAGATTGTCGGATTGAATGGTATATCTCTGTATAAACGAAGGTATAGAAATGCTTGTAACATGTGCTGCCTTCGGGGATGGAGGAGCGATAGACCGCATAACGGGCAATCCAACTTTCGGCTTCTTCAACCAAATCAGCTGAGTATTCCTGAGGGTGACCGCAGATTCGCTCTATGTCATGTGCCATCCGTTGTGCCGCTTTGATTATCTCCCTGTTCCGCGTCGCTCCTTCTGCCCAAGCACCTTCATGAAAATGGTACGTATAGACCAAATGAAGCTTGCTCCCGTCTTCCGCAATCCATTTCTCGCCCCAATAATGCCACTTGCAAACCAAACGTGCGCGTTTGGCCTGCCCTTCTTTCGCGCTGTCCAGCGCGCCATGGAGCTCATTGATCCCATCTACTAATTTTGCTATTGCCATTTTTATAGTTCCTTTCTTTTTATTTGTTTGTTTTCCATTAATCAAATTCGGTTCATCCACGAGTCAATTACGGGTCAATTACGGGTTAATCCTAGACTTTACCGCTACCCTTACCGTACTCTTACCCTAACTTTCCCCCATCCATCCTTAAAACATCGTCCATTAGGTTGGATGTCATCCAACAATATTTTTCGTGGCATTTTGGCACTTTGACACTTTTTTTAATAAATAACTCTTTATCAATCATTTACGAGCAGTATAGAAAGTGCCAAAGTGCCAAAGTGTCATCCTACTTTTTTATAATTGCCGTGATTTAACTTTAGAACCATTCCATTTTCCTGCCAACTATCATTCCAACGGATAGCACTTCTACGTGAGACACCTTGACTTTTAGCCTCTGCTATCAGTTCTTGAAGTTTATACTCCGCCTTCAGCTGTTCAAACAGCACTTTCCGTTGGTCCAAAGGCTTAATCTCTGGCACACATTCCTGCCCTTCGCCATCAATCATCCGGTACGCCGCCGCCATATGCATCAGCATTTTATTCCCAATCATCTCCGCCGTCTCATAATCCTCAACCCTACAAAGAATGACTTTGTCCTTTGCGTCCGAATCATATTCGGACATCCCTTCTTTGTTATGTGCTCGAGACATCAGGCTCGAGTCTCCCCTCATTGCTGTCAAGATCATGGCGATGCGCTCGATCTGTATAGCCATTCGTATCACCGCGGAGTGGAAATTCTCACCCAATAATCCGATGAGCGTCCCGTACTCCGTCTCCAAATGCTCGCCCAGCCGCTCTTTTTGCGCTTCGGTCAAACTCCACTCGCGCTCGGGCGCGTTCAATATTTGTTCGTACACGCGCAGGAGTTGTTGACCGACCTGTCTCGGAATGAGGGACTGCGCACCTTTGGAGGACACATAGGATTTGTTGAATGGGTGGGTTCCGCGGATGACCATGGTCATCAGACGCGAGAAATAGCCGTTCTCAACACTCGGTACCAACGCGCGGTATTGCCCGAACGTGCCGGTAAGGAGCATCGATAACCGCGGACTGGGTATCTCCGACGCACCCCGGACGCGGTTACGGCTAATCGCCTCGTGCTCCGCGGCTTTGCGGAGCGCCGTGTTGTAGTTCGCCGCGGAGTTACGCCAGATGTCCGTGATAACCGATCCTTCGGACTCGTGCATATAACCGCAACCATTCTGCTCTTCGAGCGCTTTGAAGAAAGCCGGCAACGTACTATCGCCCGCAATCAACATCGGATACTGCTCATCAATGACGCGTGCCATTTCGAGCGCTTGGTTCGCGATACCTTTGCCGGAAGCGGCAGCGGCGAGGATGAAACACTGGAGGTTTGCATAATACTTCTTACCTATCGGACCATAACGAAAATACAGATTCGGCACGCAGGCAGAGGCGGCTGTGAGCGTCGCCATCAGCAGCATGTCCTGTTCTTCAGGCGTAGTAGCCAAAGACAGCATTTGTTGTAAACTCTCAGGAAGTTTTTGCATGTCAAGATGTTCAACGATGCGGAGGTTCTCCTGTTCCTCCGAAATTAAATTCTGAAATTCTTTCATAATGTAAAAAGGTTTATTTGGTTATTTAATGAGGGAAATAATCCGGTGGATTAGTAAATGTACTCCCTCTGTATATTATAAGAAAAAGTCAAGCTATGCCCGAAAACGCACATTTCCCATTTTACCCTATTTTCAAAAAACGCGACAATTAGACGCCCATCGCGACTCTGACAATCAGCATATTACAAAAAGCTATGGAAATACTGTCGCATTTTTTATTTCACACAAAATGTAGGTCTTCGTTTTCTGATTCCGCCAGCAAAGATACGATAAACATTTTGTGTTTTCCAAATTTTTTGATAAAAAAATGCATTTTGTGTTGTTTTTTTTGTAAAAATTCTTGCGTATTTCAAACTTTTATTGTAATTTTGTAGCCGGATTTACGCCGAAGCCGTTTTGAGCGGCGGAAGGTGGTGGGTTCTTTACATATTGATGGCGTTTATTGACGCTTTGTATTTGACGTGCGAAAAGCTTCGAACACTTTTTTGTCACTAATTTCAGTCAAAATCAAAGTAAGCAGTAGATGCCTACGGGTATGACATTCGTACTCGCTCAGTCATTTCGTTGACTGGCGTGTTGTCATATCGGCGTAGGTTTCATTGTTGTTTGTTTGACTGAATGGGTAAGTTCGAAGGCCCTCGCGCGTAGATAAGCAATAGCGAAGTCTGCGCTTTTTTGTATGTACCCCCATCCCCTCTTTTTTTTAATTACGTACACCCGCGCAACCCGCGCGCATGCACTTTATTTATATAAACAAACAAACTAACATACCCCCAGAGGAAGCCGATAAATAATAGTTTGAATTAATCAGCGATATAAGAAAAACCGCAGAAGGATAGGCGAAAATTTTTATATCAAAGAGCACATTTTGAAGACTTCTTTCAGAGCCAACCCAACTGTTTAATCAAATATCCGTAGTACTTAACTTTCACAATAGAAAACCGTTAATAAAATTTAAAGAACACTGATAACCATAGGTGGAATACACAAATAGATAGTGAAAAAGAATATCAAAATATGGCCAAATTACCAAATCTTGAGTCGTTGTTTTCAGATTTTGTGGGCAACGGTATTCTTGTGTTGTGTAATTAACTCTACATATGCTCGTCCTAAGAAAAGAGTTCCAAAGGCACCACAATATGGTATTGATGTTTCTCATCATAACGGAGTAATAGACTGGAGCAAAGTCGCAAAAGATACCAATATTGTTTTTGTATATATAAAGGCGACAACCGGTGCCACGCATTTAGATGACCGCTATAAGAAAAATATTAAAGAAGCTCGAAAAAACGGATTAAAGGTTGGTTCATATCACTTTTTTACATCTTATTCATCAGCACATGCGCAATTTGAAAATTTTAATAATCAAGCAAAAAGATCAGAACAAGACTTAATTCCAATGGTCGATGTAGAAGCAGAACTTGGCAGATGGACGCGTAAGCAAGTACAAGATAGTTTGTTGGTGTTTATGCGACTATGTAAATCTTATTATGGAAAATATCCAATTGTGTATGGTAGCCAAACATCGTATAATAAGTATTGCGCTCCCCGTTTTAACAAGTTCCATCTGATAATTGCGAACTATAATGGTAAAGCACCTGTTATCAATGGTGCAGGGCACTATTCAATATGGCAATATACGGAGAGTGGTATAGTCGCCGGAATTAATCATCCTGTTGACAAGAGCCGCTTTCACAAAGAGTATTCAGTACGAGATATTCTTCTGCCCCAAAATGCAAAAAAGAAAAAGAAATAATTTTTTAAATATGTAATGTATATGAAAAAGTTATCACCTCTCTATATGGCAGTTTTTCTATGGTGCGCCATAAGTATATCCATAGTCGGCTGCGCCCCAAAAGCCTCTTCAAACTTTGAGTATTATTATCTGCCTGATAATGCAACCCCACAGGAAATAGCATATGCGAGAAAGATAAAACAACTCTGCGAAACACTATTAAAGGATCCTAGCACCTTCGATGACCCGTTAACGGATACCCTGATTGATCTTAATTTCGAAATGATAGAATCTCCGGATAAAGGTTTAAAGATATATACGTGGAATAACGGCGAAGAAGAAGGGTTCTTATGCTATCATAGTCTTTACCAAATCTATCGAAATGGAGGGTTTCATTCGGGCATATTGGAAGATTGGACAATGAAACCCAAAGCAATCCATCAAGTATGGTCAAAAGGTGATCCTGTGTATTTGGTACGCGTGCAGTCGGAGTATGAGGACGATATCTATGAAGATGGTCTCAAAGCTTGTTGTCTCGCCCCCAAAGGTAAACTCCAACCCGCCAAAGTATTCCCGAATCTTGACTATAATTATTCGGATGGCGAGGAAGAGGAAGATTACACCGATTATCTTTATTTTGATGCTTATGGTCTTTTGCCTCCTTCTGCATTCTATGATGGTGGGTGGACAGAAGATTTCTTTTTTAGCAATGATGGAAAAGAATTATATATGCCATATGTAAAAACAGAGATGGATGCGCATTGCTCATATGGGATATTCAATGATATGTATCACTATTATAGTTGGGACGATGAATGTTTCTTACATCATGAAATCGTATTCAATCCACAATTGGAACTTTTTATCAATGAGGGAGAATTGGTATGTGAGTTCCCTCTCGGACAATCTAACATCCGAATAGACAAGGATTACACTGGCACTTATCGTTACCTGGCATGGAAAAAGGACAAGATGTTCTCCGAAAAACCAGACTTGGAAATACATAATGGATGGTATCATGAAGTGAAAAACGAGTTTTATTTTGAAAACGAGAACTACAAGTACGTGTTCAATACCGAAACGCTCCACTTGACAATTTATCATTTCCATCTTCCCATTGCGGACTACGAAATAGATGCCAACAATTTTTTTACAAATATGTAAACGGATGAAAAATGAAAACTATAGTGATTAAATGGAAGAGAATATCTCTCTTAGTAATTGCCTTCTGCACACTCTTTTCGGCATCAATGATTGCACAAAATAACATTGCATATTCAGATGTGGATTCAATTGGTGATATATGGGTGATTACTTTGGATAAGTCTGGCTCTATGCTTAAAGACAAAACATCCAATCCCAATAAACCCAAATACGTGTCACCTTCACAGATTGCGGATAGTATTATGCCATGGTTGAGTCAAAAGCCCAATCTGTTATCACTTATTAATTATGATCATGATAAAATTGCGATTTTTGAAACTGGTTATGGAACAAAGAAGGAGCATTCATACGGAAAAATTTTTAAAGATACTATAGGATTAGATCAATGTTTTATGCATCTATTCCTTCCCCCCAGTAATTTTTACACCAACAAACAAGATGGTCTTGAGAAAATCCTATTAAATCGAATAGACAGTAAGGACACTTCATATTGTTATCTTGAATCATTTGTGTCTCAAATTCGCGTGTTAGCATTATCACGAATAGTCGATTATTTAAAAGAGCACGGAAGGACAAATAGTTTTAGGAAGATACACTTAATAATCATAACAGATGATGCAGACGAGAATGATCAATGGAAAACCGATTACTATTCTATAAAATTCCGCTCAAATAAAAAGCATCAAGAACTTAACGATTTGACGACAAAATATTTTTATAATTCTTTTACTCAACAAGGAGGTGGCATTATTGACGAGCAGGAAGATTATACAAAAACAGGATTACGTTCGAAATATCATATATATTTATACGATTATAAAACAAAACAGCAAAATACAGACAGCACCTCCTTTGTCGGAAATTCATTGGTAGATATCACACCAATGAATGGTACCGAATTAACTTTCGAGCGTAAGTGCGATGTGTTAGAAAGTGATACAATAGATTTTGTATTCATCGAGTGGATTTCTATCAATGGAAAGAAATACCAAGTTAATAAATATCTAATTGACACTCTTAAAACGGCGCAACAATATGCTATTAATGCTTTAACGAATAAAACCATTGTTAAAGGACAAATTCAAGTGCAATATATAGATAGCATATTTGGGCATCACACAAGAAAAATTAATTTTGAACAAGAGAGTACTATTCTATCAGAGCGTGCATTCGCGTGGCAAAAAAGAGTAATCTTGTTGTTAATAATGTGTTGTATTATTGCATTAATCTATGTCTTAATTATTCTTCCATACAAGCGCATAATGACTATATATACTTCAGAGGGGAAAAAGATGTGTGTCCGCCGTGGTTACAAATGGCAATGGAAAGAGACTGTTAATCCGGTATTATTATCTACCAAGCAACGCAATACGTTTCAACCCATCGCAACAATCTTCGCGAAGCATTCTTGTTTTTCAAGCAAGAAAATGGCAAATGTAACAAACGGAAAGCAATATTATTGGGTTATTGATAGTCCTAACCCATTATCATCATCTGAGCAAATAAAAGGAATAAATACATCTATGGATGTGATGCGATATGTGCAACGCGATGTTCATTGTCCATCGCTTATTAAGGATGTATATACGCAATTAGCATTGTGTAAAATCGATGAATTAACCGTGTCGCAACATAAATGGATTCGTTCGATTGGACGTTTTATGCAACGCTGTTATCATAAAATATGTCCGCATTATTTTTATTGGGTTCAAGTTTATCAAGCTAATGCTTCTATCTCTATTATTTCCCCCTCATTACCTGATAATCCGTTCCTTTTTGAATTGGTAGATGCTAAGTTACAAAAACCAGGCATAAACGACCCTGATGTCAGTCGGATTTTATACCAATATTATAACCAATTTGATTTGCCAACGGGAGACGTTTTGATTAGTATAGAAAATGATAATGGTAATATGACTTGGAATGTTTTCCTATTACAATCTCGCTTACGTCAAGGAAAAGGAATAAGTTCTGTCAAACATTTATTACATTATACACATGCTATAGTTGATGACAAAGAACGAGATGTTTTATGTCAGAATCTTAAGAAAGCCATTTATAAAGAATTGCATGTAGATAGAATTGTTGTATTTTACCCAAACAATCTGGAATATATTATTATCCCATTCTTAATAGAACAGAATGTACATATGAATTATATTTATCTTGTAGAAGATACGATAGAGCAAAAAGCGCATCAGATATACTCTCCGTTGACAGATCAGCTGGACGCTTCAAATCCTCGTAAAATGGTATCCATCCGAAAGGCAAAATATGAGATGGAGTTATTTACCTCATTAATACCATTTAGGAATGGTAAAGAAATGCCCCAAAATGGAGCTGCGTATCGGGAAAGTACAGATAAATTTTCTTCAGGCAATGCCTTGCAGGGAGAACTATTTATTAACAATAAGTATATTCATTTATTTAACAAAAACATTCATATCCATTAACCATTATGTTTTATTTGCCAATTTACGTCAATAATAGACGTATGCATATTTTACCTCTTCAAGATGAAGTATCGGATCGTAAACAAATCTTCCATTCCTTTGTTATATGTGCAAGGGATATATATGATTTATTTTCACTACCTTCCTCTGAGGCTCAACTAATAAGCGATTCCAGCAATGAAAATAATATCGATTTAAGGGAGACAGATTGTAGTTTTGTAAAAGTAGACCAATCTCCATATGAAGATCGTTTTCCAGGTATGTCTTGTTATAGGTTCTTAATAGCACCCGGAAGTGGAAAATCCACTTCGAAAGCCGAACACTTTCATATCGATGGTTTTTTAGGAAGTGATTACATTAGTCCTGATTGTTTCACCGTTAGGGTAAGTTCGGATTTGCCTGAAAATGAATATATTTTACAAATACAATATGAACACCACACACAAACATCGACTGGTAAAGAACAAGTTCGATATTTTTCATCGGCGATTCGAATTTATACTTATCAAGAAGAGCATGGAAATAATGCAGAATTAATTACTGCAGCACTAGACTTTGGATCAGAAGCATCTCAAATTAAATTTGGAGATGATACCGATACATTAAATGTGCGAGAGGCTTTATGTGATTTGACCGGCATTCCTAAAGAGCAAGAACATTGGCAAGGTCGTCCCAGTGACGATTCAGAAAAGAAAAAGTTGTACAAGTCTATCTATCATATCAACACGAAGCCGGCTCCAACCTTTTTCGGAGATCTTCCCATGAATAATGGGACTGACACGTTTATTCAAACATTATTATCGGTAACGCACTCTGATTTCAGTAATTTAATATTACTCCCAAACTTGAAACTCATAGAATTGCTCAATTATGATATACAGTCAAAAGATGTTGATTTTGGATCAGACACAAACACTAATCTCATACCTAGGGAAAAGGAATCGTTAGGCAATAGAGAGTTACAAAATGCCATATTGCGTCAAATATTATGCAATTTTTTGGCTATTGTCATGCATAGAAAGAGTGTTCGTAAGAAGAAATATCTTTGTCTTAGATTTACAATTTTAATACCTAACGTTTATTATCAACAAAAAGTGGCCAAAATTATTGATGGTTTATATGAAGATTTCGATTTACTCATACAAAATCATCCTGATAAGTTTGACTCTTACAGAGGCATTGAGGTGAATATGATATCAGAGAGTGATGCCTCGTATTTTGGAGTTGTACAAAATAATCATGATAGCGCAACCAACACTGACAAAAAAGGAGCCTATATTTTGATGATTGATGCCGGAAAAGGAACAACCGATTTCTCTCTACTGCATCAGATTGGAAATGAATTATCACATTATGAAAGTATTTATCGCTCTGGAATTCCTGCAAGTGGTCATGTTTTAACTTATGCATTTTATGAAGCACTACGAGATTATTTCCAAGTAATCAAACGAGGTGCCGTTTTTGAGTCCATTATCCGTAGTGCCTACACCGGTACTTTACAAACCAAACATTTATTAAATTTTGTGGCTCGATTAGAAGAACAAAAAGAGCATTACTTAGAATATGATCAATCAATGGATGCCGAAACAACCAACACAGCTAATAACGTTAATAATTGGGATGATCTTATCGGTTTCTTAACTGAATTAAATACAAAACGCATTGTTATCCCCGGCTTAAAAGAAAGGGTTGATAAAAAGGTTAAACAAATGGTTAATTTATTAGAATCCTCCATAGAAGAATATGCTGTAAAACGAAAAATCACATTTTTGAAAGTTTTTCTATCCGGTCGAGCTTTTAAATTTTTACCATTTCGAGAAGCTGTAATAAAAAGTTTGCTGCAAAGAGGATTGGTTTCTTCAAAAAATCAGATAGACTATACTGCAAAGATGGCTAAGACAGCTTGTATGGATGGAGGTATTAAAGAGGGGGCTTACAACGTTAATCGCAAATCAACAATGTTAAGCGTTCCTTCTATGCAGGAAATTGGAGAGGTTGGAATAATGCGATCCTTCTTCCGCAAAATTTTTGGCAGGAATAACGTACTTATGGCTAATGTCGATTTTGATTTCTTCTACAAAGGATTAAAAAAAGGGAATGTGTCGAATGTGGAGATTGACATATGTGGTCGGAGAGAACGAAAAAGTTTTGCAGTTGACGAGGATGTATACTTGTATTTTGTAGGAGACGGATTTTTATTAAAATCTAATTCGAGATGTGAACGGATTGACGAGACTTCTCAAAATTATAGTTTCGGGGATAATGAAGTTGCTATTTTAGATAAACTAACTCATGAATCGTTATTCCCATTCGATTTGGCATCTATGGGATATAAGACTTTGACAGCAAATGAGATGAAAGCCTTAGATGCTAAATTGCGGCAAGAGAAGGAAGACGAAAAGGACATATTACCAACCTTTAACAACACGCCTTCTCCTGCAAATAGTCATTCGCAGACTACTAAGATAGAGTCTAACAATGAAGTAGATCAAGATGAAAATATTTGGAAATAATTTAAAACATTTGCGTTATGGAAGTAAAAAATAAACGATTAAGATTGATAGGAATAGTCTTTATAGTATTGTCTATAATAATGGCTATTACCATATGGTTAAAAATATATAAAGTTGATAAAAACGAAAGGGTTAAAATTGATAATTTTGAACAAGCCTTTAATTACATTCGATCAAACAGTACGATTTTTTCAGACTCCACCATGTCTCTAACGACGCCATATTGGCCGGAAGAGAATTTTATCATTAATTTGAACTCAAACCAGATATCATATTGTTTCAAAAATGATACAATATCTATCTCTTATACAAAGATTAATCAGAAAAATTGGGTCAAAAATTTTACGATCAATTTAGAAGATAATCAAAACGAACTATCAGAAAGTTTATTTTCTGCAATTGATTCATGCCAATCTATACCTATTGACCCGACATATGAATCGAAGATAAAGAGCGAAAACAATCTTTCAGAACAAGACAAAAAATTAAGTAGAATTTATAATATATTAACAGGTAATCAAGGAGGACATATCATTCTTGGTAGAAATTCTAATGGTGTATGGAAATGTTTCCAAACAACAGATTTCCCCTGTTTGCATATCGATGAAGCACAAATTCGTAATTTCGTACAATTTCATATACTCAATCCGAAACTATCGCCAGCAGAATGTTATCAAAGATGTCCTTTTATGACCCAAGAAAAAGATTTGCATGTGGTATACTATGATTTCCGACATGATACATTGATAGAAAAAGATGGATCTAGGACATATATCCCACCTATGCCAGTTTCCTCCTATCCGATAATAACTGAACATTCATTAGATATAGTTAAACTAAGTAAAGGTTGGGTAAATTATAAAATAAAAAATGCGAACGAAACTATAAGTTGGCAATTGGAATCTGCGTATGATTACTATCGTGGTCATGGTCGAAAATTTATTAGTCAAATATCACAAGAGGAAGTAGCTGTTGCCCTATTCAAATCCAAATGGGATATCAAAGAAGATATACCGTCATGGTTATTATACATATTATATACTGTTTCAGGATTATTGCTCATAATAGGTCTCATCCTGTATCCACAAAATATTGATTGGAAAAACATAAAAGAAAAATATTTAAAACAAGAAAATAATCCAGAACTTACTAAAATTGATAAGGATAAAACAACTATTGAAAAAGACGTACCCACAACAGATGACATTATAAAGAATATGCAAATATCTGGTGGGAAACCGGTCGAAGTGGTATCGGAGAATAAGGGTGAATCTATTTCAATAGAGTCACTTCAACAAAAAATTAGCGAATTACTGAAACAAGTTGAAGATTTGAAGAGTCAAAAACATGAACAGTCTATAATAGACAAATATAAAATGGAACATAGCATTGATACGAGCTTGGAACATGCTCGTCTATGGGAAAAATTTGTGAGTATGACATCACAAAAAGATGTATTTAATGAACTAATTAATATTCATAAAAACAAAAAAGATTTTCCTGTCCTTTTCGATTATGATGAGGTAATAAAAAAAGCTACTACTTCTTCTAAGAACGGGAAGGAACAACTTCAGTATTTCCTGCATGAGATTTGCGGTAAAATTAATTGGGAAGATAGTTTCAAAGAATTATGTAAATTTTCCCAAAAGTGGCAACAATTTGTTGATATTAAGAAACCAAGTGATTTATACGAAGAATTAGAAAAAATCTCCAAAGAATACGATAAGTTCCCTTCTTTAGACACTCCTATTTCAATTTACTCTGAAGCGATTAAATCTTCTAAAGATTATCGGAAGCAGATTGCGTATATACTTCATAAAATCATAACCTTGAGCAACGGTAAAGTCGTCTTGGAAAATCATTTCAAAGATATGTGCACAAATGAGGACTATGCTAATGCAGTCAAAGATAAGTTTGAAATTATTAAATCGTATGCTGAAAAAATAGAGAAACAATCTCAAATTAAAACTGTACTTAGCAAAGAGAATCACAATTATTTGGATCGCATGGCTATTTCAATATGGGCTATAAATGGATTTAACACACTCATGAGTACGTTTACGTCAAATTCTTTATCCCAAAATGCAGAAAAGTCTATACAAGATGCACTTATATCAGATTTGTTGCAACTATTTACGACCCGAGTGTTTGTTTCGAATTGTAAAAATGGTCAACCGTTATCAGTATTTAAAGAAGAGCGCCAGAAAAAAATGAATGAGCTTTTAAGTAGGCTATATTCTGATTATTCTATGCAATATAAAGTAGATAGTAGTTATGTATCTACCGTAGAATCTCTGGATAATGCATATGATCAAATCCGGAGTACCGATGAATATGTAACGCGTATGTATGATACATTTGTAAAAGAATTTAGCGAGAAAGCCGATTCGAATGAAGAGAAAGCATGGTTCTTCGGCATGATGGTGGCTATGGGCTATCATACCGTTGATTTCGTAAGAAGAAAGAAGAATATCTCTATTAATCTCTGTCCTAATTATGCATATCTGCTAACAGATTTTGACAATTCAAGATTGCCGGAAGAGTCATACTTTAAGTATAAAGATTACGCTCACTCTGTAGAATACACCAATCGCATTTATGAATGGTTGGACGCAATGGGAGTTCAACATCTCAAAGCTTTAGTAGGTCGTCAGTTAATAAAACCCTAAAATATCCACCACATGACACTATCAGTTTTTCTAGGAGTATGCATTGCGATTGTTTGTTTCACGCTTGCATTTTGCATAGTGGAAAGAACGAAGTTATTTCCTGATATTAAGGATCATGATATAATAAATCGTAAATTACGCGATAAAAGTAATTTGGGAACTATTTTTCGCGGAATATTCTACTTGTTGTTCGCGTTTTTGGCGATTTGTGCACTATGGACGGCTAAAAGTTACATATATCCAAAACTTGAAGAGGGTAAAACAAGTAAAGACGGAATGTTTACCAACGTAAGATATCACGCTCTTGCTCATGACGGATATCTTCTTGGTAAGCAATTTTATATGGCCCATGGGATGACGTCTTCCTCTTATGGCTTCCCAAATGAATCTTTATGGGATAATAAAGATGGCATTGTTAAGTTGCTCCGTACTGATAGTACATTGGCTATCGAGCAATATACGGAACCCATTTATGTCCGTAAAACGAAAGAAAAAATCTTCTCCAAAAAGAATACTTATGAATTACAAAATCTTATCATTCAAGAAGATATAAGCAATGGCTTTAGACTTTCTCAAAACGGGCATTTAAGATATGAGTTGGAGATAGAACATTATAAGCCTAGCCTTTTACAGAAATTAACTGCTAAAGATGAGCGACTCAAGAAAGAACAAATTTTCTATATATCCAAATTATATAATGAAGATTCTTGTATTCGTGATACCAGTTCTTTTAATCGCATTATTCGACAAGGTTATCCTCTGCTTGAGATTATTGCTCACTCTCCGCGCATAGATATAACTGAGGAAATGGAAAAATGGTTCGCCGATTGTTATATCGTACGTCAGAGTATACCTTTGAATGGT
This sequence comes from uncultured Bacteroidales bacterium, assembly GCA_946406195.1. GTDB lineage: Bacteria > Bacteroidota > Bacteroidia > Bacteroidales > Paludibacteraceae > Colicola. The sequence goes on along the minus strand of CAMJJT010000005.1, from coordinate 45,601 downwards.
AATGTGTTTAGTTATGACAAGAAAGACCCTGCTCCTTTGCGTCTCATGCCGGGTTTGTCATTTTATATGCAAGATGGAATAGAGATTAATGAGAAGAGCTATCCTTTTGATACTACTTTCGTTGTTCGATTTGCTGATTATGCCTATGGAGATAAAATGACTTTCTTTGCAGGGATAGGTTCGCATAAAAGCGAAGAATATCGTCTAACATATCCCGATGAAGATCATATGCAAATTGAGTTCCTTCAAAGGGATATGCGTCAATTACGCGAAATGAATGGTCGTGTCTTCATTACTTCGTCTATTGATGAAGTATCGGAGAATGGTCAAGAGGGAGGATATTTATACAACAAATTTAGCAATGAAAAAAACTTCAATCATATAAATGCCACCATTCGCTATAAAGTTGGATCTGCTCGAGACTCTCTTTGTTTTGCGGTATTGGATTTAAATAATCAATTGACAGGCGAGAGACATGTATACAATAGCGACGAGCGATTCCTTTTGCATTCTAGCAACAAAGCAGATAATTCCATATCTTGGATATTTGAAGTGGTCAATTTGCGAGAAACGAACGAACTTCAAATGCGTCATATTATTTGGTTTATTTTGTTGATGTTGATAGCTGTAACACTTCGCATTGTTAGTGACACAATATTTGACTTGCATTCTTTGTCATTGTTTGAATACGGATTATATGTGGTATTATTTGGCCTAAGTATAGTACGTCTTATCTTAGCATGGCGCGCATCAACTTTTGCACCTATCGAGGGTATCTCCTTGCCGGCATATATTAAGATGAGAACAAGCATCTATGATGGAATGTTTACTTTAGTATGGTTATTACCCATATTTGTGAGTGCATATTCGTGTTTAGATGCTTTGATTCAGAAAAAGGGTTGGAATAAACAAATAGAAGATACTATCCATTTAAAGTGGTTCCATTTATGTCAGGTTCTTCTTAAATGGATTAAATCAAAAAAATGGTGCATAGGAGCAGAAAATGCGAATGAATTTAGCATTATTACGCTAATCTATATTCTATCACTCATCCTATTATTCCTTTTGAGTCATAGTCATATTTCTCAATTGGAACGTTTGTGCAATATTGTTTTTCCTATCTTATTATATTTCCTTACTGATCTATGGATGGAAATACGTGCTGAAAAACAATTTGGAAAAAATCATTCAGTAACAGCTAGGCGAATTGTCCACGCCATCATTGCCTTTGGATATTTAGGCGTTGCTGATGCTGGATTTACTGTTGTTTTTATAACTTGTCTATTGCTACATGAAGGCGTACTAAAAGGATTGTTTAATAAGAGAATCAACCTACGAGGATGGAATAGATGGAAGCGCTATCTTGTCAGTACATTATGCATTGCGACTATATATCTCTTTCTACGCTTTGAGGGAGATATAATGATATCTTTATTTAAGCATACTGGCTGGTGGGCTTGTGCATTTGGCTTGGTTCTGACGATTGTGTTTACTATGTTATATGTGAAGAAACGATATAAGGTCCTCGCAGGTATAGCTATTCTATTTTGTTTGGTGGCAGGACTTGGTGTTCTGGACGCAACGACGCAGGCATATCACCCTTTAACTAATATTGTAAACAAAAAAGCACATATGCGTTATCGTGCTGAAATTCAACAATTAGGTAAAGGAGAAAAAATTGATGACATCATTGAAAAGAGTCACTTTGATTCTGGAGATATTGTCTATATTATGCGTTCTGCACATAATCAATGGTTTATTAATCAATATATTCGTGCAGGACAAGACATGATCAATGAAAGTTGCTCCTTCCGCTTGCAACCGCATTCTAATCAAGGATGTACATATACGACGCAAACGACAGACTTGGTTGTGACTCGCTATATATTAGCAGAACATGGCGAAATTGTAGCACGGCGTATTTTGGAATTATGGGCTATATTGATATTGCTTTTCATAATTGAGGTAATGATGTCTAGTGGAATCAATATTACATGCATTGGTGGTGGAGTGCTTGTATATTCTGTGTCGCTTTTGGTGTATCTTTCTGCAACCAATCGTATCGTATTTATTGGACAAGATTTTCCGATGATTAGTTTGCAGAGTCGTGTAGCGGTTCTATTCCCATACTTACTATTCTGCATCCCTCTATTCCGTTCTGTTTACGTGCGACAACATCGGCTAAATGATACAGATGATAAAGAAACTGATGTAAAGGGATTAGTCTTTGGAGGTATGCTCGCTTTAGTTACAATTTTAGGTATTAAGGGTATCGAGCAAAAGGGGAAAGAACAAGAAGCAAGTCAGTTCAATGTATCATCGCTCATATCGAATGTGTCCGACAAAGTGAGTCTGATCAATAACCAATTTGTGAAGTATCAATGGGAAAACATCAAAAAACTTAAGCGGAAACGAATTATTGATGTATGGAACGCGTTTTTAAAAGATGAATATTATTCGAAGATATATTATAAATTGCTGAATAGCGAAGCAGAAGAAAATCGTTTTTTCAGTAGTGCGCTGCAATATTTTGATAACAAGCAAGTCAAGAAGACGGACGTGAATAAATTGCTTCATTTGAGAAGACGAGGCGGAATATGTTATTTGTCCGTGAATAAACAGCATTATTTTATCCCTGCGATCATGAAGGAAGAAATGAATTGGCAAGGTAACTTATATTCGGCATACATCGATCATAACTTTGCTTTATTCGGATTAAATAGTTCATCCAAGATTAATCTGGATTCTAATCGAGATTACGAGAAGAACATCCTTCACCGTTCCGTCAAAGAGCAGATACCTAATCTGCCTTTAGCTCGTTTCGATTCAGAATGGACGCCAACAGACAAACCCTTATTATTATTGCAATCAACTCAAGGTAATGATCAATCGGAGTATTTCTGTATTGAGGCAGATACAATTGAGATAAAGAGTTCTGGAAAGTCTAACCAGATTTCTACTGCAATAGAGCCCGGTGATGTTTTTAGTCTTTATTATGCAGCACAATCTGGAAATACACAACCACGAACCATTTATAGTGCCAAATTACACGAAAATGGTCAAAAGTTTATCGCTCGTAATATATGGTTAAATGGCCATAGGAAGTTGTTCTATCCTCTAGGTAAACAGTCAATGTGGACTTATCACTATGCAAACTTGGTTTGTAGCGCAATGAGTGAGAAATCCCACGAGAGCGACTACGCACACTGTCGTGATACATCATTGAGTTTGAGTATTGATTACGATTTATGTAAAGCTTTGTATGAAACAATAGAAAAAGAGGCATATGATAGCAAGCGTAATCACGTAATCAGCGATAAAGTGCGCATGCAGTTAGAATCATTCTGCGATGCTGAGCCGGAGATCCAAACAGACTCTTTACACAGAGATATGTATTACGATAAGGTTCGTAATAAGATAGTAGTGAAAGATCAATCTCGTAAGACCGCAGAATTACGGCAGATAATAAGGCAAGTAAACAAACATTTGAAAGAACTGTCGTATTCGGAAAAACCATTGTCGGATGCGATTGATCGCGTGCTGCAACGTCCTTACGATTTTACAGCGGTTGCAATCGATGGAGATGGGCATATCAGGGCATTGTTCGATTATACGCAGCGACGACGTATCGATCCGAATAATATTGATAATCTGAGTAAGTTGATCAGCGAATTATATATTGATGGTTCGTCCGAAGATGAGCGTGATTTGTTTGGCAGCAAGGCATTGCAGCATATCCCGATGGGTCCTGGATCGTCCTTTAAACCCATCGCTTATACCGCTATCACCAGTCAGGAACATCTGGATTGGAAAACGATTAATATCGATACACGTGGTGTTGAAGCAGCCAAAACGCAGAAGGAGAGTAACTCTACATCAAACGTGGAGAGATTCCGATATTATGGGGGTATGGATATCGAGAAAAAACTGAACGAACCTCCCTTGAATATTGGTTTGGATGGCGGATATCAATGGAATAACTACTTATATAAATCCGATAACTTATATCACTCCGTTGTGATCATGTTGGGTTTACAGCCGAAGGGCCATGTTACGGATGTGATGCGTTCTCCGACCGGATTGCAACCAGCGGAGGCATTCCCGATATTTACATACAAAGGAGCACAGCGTTCCTTTAATCCGGATGTTTGGTATCATAACGAAGAAGGGTTAATCCGATCCAATAGTATTCTGACATGGGGTTTATATCATAACTTTAGAATCGATGAGGGAGTGAATAGAGTAGCGGCACATGTATATCAGAACTATTTCGGTAACGACTCTATTACTAATTATGTATATAACTATCCATCATCTGCACGTGGTTGGTCATTTGCGGAAGTTGGTACACTCAGTACTGCGGATCGGATGCATAAACCAATAATGCAGAATGGGTTTAATAGAATGTTGTTAGGCGCTTATCCGTTACAGCAAACACCGCTGCAGATGGCGATTAATGCCGTTCGACTGATTTCACTTAACAAGGCTGAACAAATAACAACATTAGTAGACGGCTATTTCGAAAAGGAATATGAGTTTTTTGAATTGGGCAAAGGATGGAATGAGAATTCGTTTTTGCAGCACATGAAAGACGTTGTTTGGTCTCAAATGAGACATGTTACAAAACCTGGCGGAACAGCATGTCCGAGCTGGGATCAGAGATTTAACACATATACAAACCAATTAGAATCTGGTAAATATGGCAAGCCGTACTATTTATACTGCAAGACCGGTACGCTTAATGACGAACGTGACAATGCCGACGTGGACCGCATAAAGCATCTAATGGTTATTATTACTGATCGAAAATTAGAACAAATAACATCTGTAGAGCAATTAAAAGATGTGAGATATTATGTATTGTACTTATCCTACATGGGAATTAATAAGACAGGTTTTACTCCATACTATTTCCAGCCCTATATTGAAAACGTATTGAATTCCGCTACTTTTAAAGCGTATATGAACCTACGAAAAAATTGATAAGAATATGAGAATATTAAATATTAAGCATATAATTGCTATAATTGTATTAGGATTATTCTTCCTTTCTGCGATGATTATTTTAATGGCTGCACGAGTAAGACTAAATCCAGGCAATGCTAATGTTATGCACACTTTAGAAGATTCTATCATGATTGATGGTAGGCATATGGGGTATGTGAATGTGAAGAAATTTATAGCTTTGGCACTAAATCTACCAGAAAAAGGAAAAACTTTTACTAATAAAGATTATACCATAATCGATGATTCGATTTGGATTACTGTTCGTAACAAGCGCCTTTTTTATGGCATAGATGATGGTGAATATTGGATTAATGCATATAAAAATATACCTATTCGTATAGCCAATGATGGTTTCATGGCACCCATTGCTGAGATTGATTCTGTAACTTACATGTATATACCATACCAGATATTATCTTCAGTAGCGGGACATGTAGATTCGATTAGTCCTATTAGAAGAGAAGATCGTATTGATAACAATCCTAATGAGATAACCATCCATGATAAAAATGTATTGCCATTAGAAGATAGCTCTGTTGGTAAAAAGATTCAAACAGAGGGATATGTACTAAAGAATGTGACAGATATACTATCAAACAAGCGCGGACTATCGAAGTATCGGCAGATAGAATATCTATGGAGATATGCTAGAGACCATTGGAACTATGTTAATGACCCTGCGATTAGTCAAGACACATGGCGCTCGGCATCTGAGACTATAGAAAACTATTATTTCGTAAACGGCAAATGCTATACAGGCGATTGCGATGACTTTGCTATCTTAATGGCTTCTTTTGCAAAACAGGTTGGATACAAATCTCGCGTTGTGACCGTTTTTAACAATAAGGGTGGTCATGCTTATGCAGAGTTTTCAGAAGATGGTAATACATGGATTCCTATGGATTGGGTTGAAGAGTTTGGCGGCGAACCATTTAAAGGAACAGTATATCGGAAATATGAGGATTTGTAATTTTGATTATTTCTAGTATTTATTTTTATTCATTATGAAAAAACGAGTTTTTTTAAGTTTTAGTCTTTTGTTACTCTTGTGTTCTTGCGGACACAGGCAGCCAATGGTTGTCGAAGAAATGGCGCAATTCCGCGACACTCTTATTGATAGAGGGTTATATTATGTGTGCTATTCGCCTAATGATTCTCAATGTAGAGCATTGTATGCGAAATTGCATAAATTGGATTACGACTCTCCTGAATATGAGATCCTTCGACTTCAAATAGATTCTATTTTAAAATGTTATCTCTATTATGATACGACAAAGAAAGAATTTGATTATCGAAAAGATGCAAACGGAAATTTCTTTACTCGAGACTTATTGAGCAATAATATTCAGGAAGACGAAAATAAAGGTTACTTCATAGACGAAAGACAGTGGTACGATGACGATTACGAATATGATTATGAAAGTTATGAGTATCCATCCGGTGATTTATATGAATTAATCGTAGATATCAACAACACACCTGTCGTAAATGATTTAATGGACTATTTTAAGAATATTCCGGCAGGTGTTTTGCATCCCATTAGCGATGATGGAGACTTAGCAACGAATATAGATTCTATTGATAGACCCTATTTTGAATCTCAATTGCGTCTGTTACAGGATTATATAGACCACAAGAATGAATCTTTCCCTATGGAGATAGCTGACTATGCGCACTATACTGCATGGCAAAAGTCGGCATTGTACAATCATACGAGCGACATTATTGAAATATACTATTCTTACATCTTTCAATATCGTCTAATACAACAGATTGTGTATCATTGCCCCGATATAGAGCTTATTCTTGATACTGAAGATATGTCCGATGATAAAATGCTTGGTTTTGCCAAGTTGGGATACAATGATGCATCAGGATACACGTATGTTATGCTAAAGCAAAATAGTGGTATTTATACTGTTGACATTTTGCCCAGCGCATACCATTATTTGGAGCAAAGCATTGATGAGTCAGGCCATACAATTTATTCATTGCTTTATGGGTCTTACAATACTGTCAATTATTCATTTGACGGAAATAAATGGCACAAAACAGAAATATTTAACTATGAACCTTTATAGATGCTATTATTAAAACTACTTCGGCCGAGAGATATTCCGCAGCGTAAGAAGCAATGGAATTGGCAAGTGCGATGGTATAATTTTCTATTGCGCTGGTTACTTCCTATTTACAAGCGTTGCGCGGTATCCGACACTATCATGATAGGCAAGGTAAAGGTAGTTCATATGATTAGGGATTATTGGTATGAGCAGGAGTTGCTGCGATTCCGCATAGATATTGCTCAGCATATGGATAAAACCACTCTGCCTATAACTTTAAAACGTAAAAACCACTCTATCTTATTCCAATGGAAAGAATCATTAACCATCTATGCAGATGAAAAAAAATACACTATCAACAATTCTGCTGATTGGAGTATAGAATCGGAGATTAGTGGACAAGTGAAAATATCTACAGATCGGGATTTTATTGTTCGAACGGAATTTACATCCAATACAAGATACGCACAGAATGTTCAATTACCTGAGACAATAAAAGCAACTGATAAAGTGAATACAAAGATTTCCGTTAAGGATACTGTTCCTTCCCAACCGAAAGAGGGATCTATACATACGCCTCCTACGGACACTACTCTAACGATAACCAAATATCGTGGATTTGAAGAAAATGATATTTTTTAAATGAGAACGCACAAAGCAATTATTATAGCCATTATATGTATTATCCTCGGAATCTTCTGGGGATTAGAGATATGGAACGCCCTTACGCAACATTGGGCACTATTGATGCGATGGTTTCATAATACACGGATTCACTATTATCCGTGGTATTTGTGGCTATTGCTTGGAGGTGTCATTTTTCCACTTATGAACAAATATTTTGTTAAGAACATGGAATTAACCAAGACTTTTACTCATGAGTTGACGCATACTATCACGGGTTTATTATTGTTTCGCCGTATCCATTCTTTTCATGCCGAGGAGGCAGGAAGCGGTGTGGTATGGTCAAGTGGGAATGACAAAATACGTTTCATGACATCCCTCGCTCCGTACTGTTTCCTGATATATACCATTCCTCTTTTAATGTTCAGGTGCTTGGTTACTAATAGTTTTTTACCTATTATTGATGTATTGATTGGTTTTACACTTGGTTTGCACGGACTGTGTTTTAAAGAGCAAATAGGCAATTATCAAACAGATATCAATCAATTCCCATTGTGGTTTAGTTATATTTATATTGTGTCAGTTTGGTTATTCGATATTGCAGTACTTTTGTTCTCATATTTACCCAAGCAGAATATTTTTCTATCATTTAAGAGTTTTGCTTTGGACATATGGAGCATTATAGTTAATATTGTTACACTTATAATCTCATAACACCATGCATTACATTAATCAAAAAATCAAGGAAGTTTTTCCTGACCTGTCTGTTATTAAACAGGCAAGTAATAATGCTTTTTTCAAGGGACGAAACTTGCCGTCCTTTGTGAAGGATTTTGTTCTTAGAAGATACACTGATAGCGATGGCAATATAGACATAGATGCTCTCAGACATTACTTGGATGAGAAGATGCCTATTGATAGCAACTACATCAAGCAACGTTTGATTTCTGGCGAGTCTGTTAATATAACTACTCGATTTACAACTACAACAGATATCGCGAAGAAACGCGTTAAAGTAACTATCCCTGATTTAGGCATCACTTCTGATGCTTATGTTACTGACACTCTTCTCCAAGAAAAGGGCGCTGAACTTGCTGACGGAGAGTATTGGGGCAATATAACTCTTGAATATGTAGAGCCGGAGGGCAAAAGAAATGGATTTATTCAAATTACATCGTATCTTGCATTTGAGCCTTATAAGATTGACATGGACTATTTCATGCAAGCACGCCAGCAATTCTCTTTGGACGAATGGATAGACGTTCTTGTTACTGTTATGGAGTACAATGCAGAAATGCTCTCGCAAGAGGAAAAACTGCTCATGATTAGTCGCATGTTGCCACTTGTAGAACCGCGTCTAAATATGATAGAACTCGGACCAAAAGGTACAGGAAAGTCGTATGTTTATACCAACCTAAGCAAGTATGCGTGGCTTCTTGGTGGCGGAAAGACTTCGCGAGCACGCTTGTTCTACAATAAGGCGACTAAGCAGTTTGGAGTAATCAAAAACCATGATGTAGTCGGTATGGATGAGATTTCTACTATGACTTTTGCTGAGCCGGATGAAATGCAGGCCATTCTGAAGGTATATCTCGAAGCAGGCGAGACGAAAGTAGATAGTGTGCCTTTTCAATCGGAATGTGGTCTGGTGTTATTGGGAAACATTCCTTTGAACAAAGATCTAAAACCGCAGCACACAGATTATTTTAGGAATCTTCCAGAGATTTTCCATGAGTCCGCTACAATGGACCGCTTTCATGGTTTCATAGAGGGTTGGAAACTACCTCGCCTTAATCAGAGCCACATCATGGAGGGATGGACACTTAATACGGAATATTTCTCTACCGTGCTTCACCTATTGCGTCCCGCTCCGGAGTATGATGATATGTTTGATGTGTTAGTGGAAACTAATGAAGATTGTGATTTGCGGGATAAAAAAGCAGTTAAGCGCTTATCTTCTGCTTATCATAAACTTCTTTTTCCGCACATTCATTCAATTGATGATATAGAGGTGGAAGATCAAGGTAACTTTAAGTTACTCTACCAACATTATTGTTTGGAACCTGCTATTGCCATGCGGCAAATTATTCGCCAACAATGTCACTTGATAGACAAAGAGTTTAAGGCTGAGATGGGAGAGTTTAATGTGAAAATGTAATTTCAAAAATGTTGCTAGCGGTGGATTTTTTAACAGAACGAAAATAACTTTATGTTTAGAGCAGGAAAGTCATTCGCCCTCGGTACTTGAACGTTTCAAAAGGAATCCATATTTTACTGATTTCTATAAAGAGAATTCGTCATATATAGCAGAGTATGGAAAAGATGTAAATAATGCTCTAAAAGTTGCCTCTTACATTTTGTCAGCTGTTTATTATATTACTCCTGATATTAAACTAGAATATGTCAGTACAAAGTTTTGACCTGATAATGTTATAAACAATGAAAACTTATCAATACCCATGCCTTGGGGCAATCATAGGTGACACGGTTGGCTCAATCTATGAGTTTGAGAATATCAAAACGACCGACTTCCCGTTCTTTTCCAGAAAGAGCGACTATACGGATGACACAATTATGACCATTGCTGTAGCTGATTGGTTGGCAAATACTGACCGCTCTCAAAACGCTCTTGAGGAACGATTGGTAGATTGGGCTGAGCACAATCCCTGTCCGATGGGCGGGTATGGAGAAAGTTTTAGACGATGGCTGTTTTTGCCCGAAGCTCTGCGGGATTTTGATAAGTCGGGTGAAACTATTAAGACAGGCGCTTCAAAACGCCATCCATATAATTCTTATGGAAATGGTTCTGCTATGCGTGCTTCGGCTTGTGGTTGGGCGGCTAAATCTCTTGACGAAACACTTGATTTAGCAAAGCAATCCGCAGAAATAACCCATAATCATCCGGAAGGCATTAAAGGAGCTCAGGCAGTAGCAGCAGCTATTTTTTTATCGCGTATAGGTGAAACGAAAGAGAATATTCGGGATTATATTGAGACCGGTTTTGGATACGATTTGCACCATACTTGTGATGAGATTCGACTTGATTATGATTGGGAATCTTCATGTCAAGGTACAGTTCCACCCGCTATCATTGCTTGGTTAGATAGCGTGGACTTTGAATCTGCAATACGTTTGGCTATTTCTCTTGGTGGTGATTCTGATACGCTCGCTTGCATAACCGGTAGTATTGCGCAAGCCTATTATGATGAAATCCCTGATTATATCGTGGAACGTATGTTTTCATTGCTCCCAAAAGAATTTTTGCAGATAATGAAAGATCTCCATAACAAAGTTCAATGATTAGCATTTATAAAAAAATCCTATCTTAAAACGTGCCCCTCACTAATCTCCATATTGTAAGATTTGTAAAATATTTTGCAAAATTCGGCAAGTTGTGATTTTTGGAACTTCGGACGTAAAAAAATAGTCCTTAATTTTCGATAATTTTGGACAACTAAAAGAAAACACCCTGCATATGTTTTTGCTATTTTTGTCAGCGAAACGCATTTTCGATTTATCAATAATACAACCGGGAAACTTAAATTAGTAAATCGAAAAAGCCGCCATGTATCTCCGATGGGCTGAGGCATCTATACGCGAATAAGCTATAGCACCGATCTGCTAGTAGCATGAGTGCATAAAGATTTCAGGTAAAGCATTGAAAGTGTCGATTCGATAACTAACGGAAAGTAATAAAAAAATGCAGATTCCGTTGATAATTTTGCGAATATTGATCAAAAATGCATTATTTTTAACGGAATCGCGATTTTTTTTGAGGATTTAGTTGCGTATTCGAAATTAATTTAGTATCTTTGCAGCGTGAAACAAAAAATACGTAGCTTATGTTAATCGGACGAGAGAAAGAACAAAAGCAGTTGGAGAAACTGTATGCGAGTGATCAGTCGGAGTTTGTTGCACTATACGGTAGGCGTCGCGTGGGGAAGACATATCTGATCAAGGAAACATTCCACGACCATTTTGCATTTCGTCATACCGGATTGCAGAATGCTCCTAAGAAAATCCAGTTAAAAGAGTTTGCCGTGTCACTACGTGCAGCCGGTATGCGCGATGTGCCGAGACTCAATGATTGGTACGATGCGTTCAATGCGTTAGGGAACTTGTTGGAATCTCTGCCGGATGGGAAGAAAGTTGTTTTCATTGACGAGCTACCTTGGATGGATACCCCAAAGTCGAACATCGTAAGTGCATTGGATCATTTCTGGAATAGTTGGGCTAATTACAGAAATGACATCATGCTGATAGTTTGCGGCAGTGCAACGAGTTGGATCATTAAGAAGATTATCAAGAACTACGGAGGTTTGCATAACCGGTTGACGCGTCGCATCGTATTGCCTCCTTTTACGCTGCATGAGTGTGAACTATATGCAACAGCTCGTAATTTGGGATACTCGCGTGAACAGATATTGGAGACATACATGGTCATGGGAGGCATACCGTATTATTGGAGTCTGCTGCAACGTGAATTGTCATGGGCGCAGAATATCGATGAACTGTTTTTCGCCTCGGAGGCGCAATTGGAAGGAGAGTTTGAAGCATTGTATGCCGCTCTATTCCGTCATCCGGAACCACATATTGAGATAGTGAAAATTTTAGGAACGAAAAAAGTAGGCATGACGCGTAGTGAGATAGTGGATTTGTTGGGAGAAGATACCGGAGGAACGTTGTCGAACGTGTTGGACGAATTGGAACAATGCGGTTTTATCCGAGCCTATAATGCAATCGGAAAGGCGAAGAAAGATACGATATACCAATTGATAGACAACTATACGTTGTTTTATTTCCAATTTATTTTGGAGAACAAGCAACAAGATAAGGCCTTTTGGTCGCGTTCGCTGCTAAAACCGATGTATAACTCATGGAGCGGTTTGGCGTTTGAGCGAGTGTGCATGCAGCATCTGCCGCAAATAAAAGCATCGTTAGGAATAGCAGGAGTGGGAGTGAATGCATGTTCGTGGACGTACAAACCGAAAGAACAAGAGGAAAAGGGAGCGCAGATAGATATGCTAATAGACCGGGATGATCAGGTGATAGACATCTGCGAAATGAAGTTCTCTCATGAAAGGTACACTATACACAAAGAATTGGATGAGACGATGCGCAGACGGCGCAACTTGTTCATTGAGAAGACCAATACACGAAAAGCAGTACGGATAGTACTGGTGAGCACATATGGATTGGTCGATAACCCATATGCGGGGAATGTGCATAACGTTGTCACGATGGAGGATCTATTTAAGGATGGAAAGGTATAACTTTCGGACTCAACTCCGCTATGCTCGTGAAGCGGACGAAAAAGCAGCGATGTACCTCCGTCGGGCAGCGCAATAATTTATTAACAATGGCGAATATTAAAACCCGATAAGAAATATGACAGTTGATACTATGCTTAGGAATGTTCTCAAAGAAACGAATGTTTCAGAAGAGTTATATAATTGCTTTGCAAATAAAAAGGTTAAAAGTCCCTTTTATTATATCCAAGATTTAGGAGAGGAAATGGCAGTCATGATGGATGCTATCGGAGGATGGTGGAAACCGCGAGTTTTGTTGGATCATCATACTAAACGTGGTTATTTGTTTATGGATTCTAACGAGCATCTGGTCACAGTGACGGATAATGATATAAACTGGAATGGTCTCCGCAGACTGCCGAATGAATACATCGAACGAGCCAAAGCGCATGATGGTCATTTCCCTACATTGATCAGAGGTGATTATCATGGAGGAAGGGCGGAGGTGGAATGGCAGATCAATCCCGATGGACGCTACTATATGGACGATGACGGATTTGGTATGACGGATGATGAGGAGATTGCACTCATAGGGAAGATTGACCGCACCGGCAAAGTCGTTGTTCCGTTCACTTATCGTAAAAAATAAAAAGTATAACCCATACCCTTTATCTCCTATGAAACAAGAAACATTTAAAAAGTTAGTTACCCTTTCTGCTGTTGGTATGACAGCATATACCGTTCATTGCCTCTTACAGCTTATTCCTGCCGTGCGGGAATTGACGAACCGCTTATTGCCTTCCGTGACCGTCTGGGACGATGCGTATTTCGGTACATGGTTCGGAGTGCTGATGGCGGTAGTTATCACGACCATCGTGGTCATGCTCAAGCGAGGCAAACAGGATCCGGCTATGCCTAATAAGCCATTCCGGTGCATGACTTATATAACGGCTATCATCGCTGTATTCGCTGTTTTTATAGGCTGCTTTGCGACGGATATATCTATCTATTACACACCTTATTTCTTTGTCCCAAGAGTCATCCGTATCCCGCTTATGTTATGTGCTACCGTGTGGCTTTGGATGATGAGTTGTCAAGACGGAATAGGGCACATTTCCAAAGCACTACGCATAGCCGCAATCATCGGTATTGTCGGGCTCAGTGTTCCTATATCGCGGATGATTATATCTGCTATTTATTATGTCTTTAACGGCGAAGTGATTATATACCGTTCGTGGGCGGTCGCGTCGTGGGCGCAAATCACTATCCCCGCCTTTTTGCTGGCGTGGTACAGTATAGAGTTGTGGTGGCAAACAAATAAACAGAATATAACTATGGAAGAGAAAAACAAACATTTTTGGAAGAAGATCATGATCGTGGCACTTTGTGTGTTTGCATTAGGATCTGTAACTACAGCCGTATTTTGGGCAAGCGAATGGTATGCACATCGCCATCGGGTTATTTATTGGGAAACGCCAACTCGATATATCTCTAAGCATATCCAGTTGGTATATGGGTATCATGGTAATATATCTTTCGAGCGCCTCAAAGATGCTCGTACCAGTGAATTTACGACGCCGGAGTTGGACCATGTGTTCATAAATGAATATAACTCAGAGGACAGTCTGGTTGTGTTTCGTTCGTTTGACCACAAGCGCGGATATATCAATGTGAATACTGGCAAGATCGTTATCCCTGCCCAATTCAACCGTGCTTGGAACTTCAACGAAGGGCTTGCGGCGGTGTTCGTAGATGGCTACGTATGGTTTATCAATGAGAATGGAGAAATGGCTTTTAAAGAAGTATTTCCTATTGTCTATGATGATGACTATAACAGTATCGCCTTTCGGTTCCATCATGGTCTTTGCGTCATGAGGACGATGGAGGGCAAATGGGGTATGATCAACACCCAAGGCGAATGGGCTATCGAACCGATTTATACCACTATTTCTGCTCCTCAATTAGGCTCTCGAATTGTCTATGATGGCACCCATTACGGATTGTTGGACTTAGAGGGGAACATCATTTTGCCCTTGGAGTACGATGATATTCATCTCTCCAATAGGGAGGGGTGCCTGATATTGGTAAAAGACGGACGGGCTAAACTGGTAAATCGCGAACTGGATACGGTGGAGCCCTTCGTGTTTGATAGAACATTCCTGCTTTCTTACGTCGATGGCTATCGTGATTCGGAAGAGGAGGCAACGTCTGTTCATCCTAAGTATTTTGGCTATCAAATAGGAGAGTATTGTGGCGTGCTGGACGATCAGGGACAAGTGATTATCCCTGCTAAATACGAATGGGTCCGTATCGCAGGAGAACATCTCTTTGAGGTGAGTATATCATCCTACAACGAGAGGATTCTATTCAATCACAAAGGTGAAAGAGTAAAGTAATTGAAATTTAGAAAAATCGCTCAAATGGGCGATTTTTCTGTTTTTTATTTGCATATCTCAAAAAAAAGCTGTAAATTTGCAGAAAAAATTGATATGTATGAGATACAAGTGGTTGGGATTAGCGCTTTTTATGATAATAAGCATGAGCGCTTACGGGCAGGTTAGCACTATGCTTGGCGAGTGGATAACCGTAGATGACAAGACCGGCGAACAACGATCGGTTGTCACTCTTTATCAGGGTAAAGACGGATTGTATTACGGCGCCCTTTCGCAGTTGCTGGTCGATGTGCCGGTGACCGTTTGTACACAATGTAAGGATGAGGACAAAGATAAACCGCTGGTGGGGTTGGTTATTATTCGCGGCATGAAATACAACGCGAAAGAGAACCAACTGCAAGAAGGAAGAGTGCTGGATCCCGAATCCGGCAATTTCTATTACGGAAAGATATATCTCAAAGACGGCAAACTCGTACTCCGTGGTTCTATAGATAAGCGTGGATTTTTGGGGCGTAACCAGACATGGATTCGTAAAAAAGCCAAATGAAAACCATTTATCCTAAGAACAAGATGAAACGATTCTTAATCATTTTCGCCGGTCTGGTTCTGATGGCCGGTGTGCAAGCCAAAACCGGAACTGTCGTCAAAGACACGATTAACGGCGTGCCGTGCCGAGTGTATGTGCCTACTAAAGGGGAAGGGTCAAAGGTGAAAGAGGAAAGGTTTCCGGTGTTGTATCTGCAACACGGGATGTGGGGCAATGAGCATGACTGGATAGAGAAAGGCGATTTGTTGCAGATTATAGACTCCCTATTGGCGGAGGATGCAATCGACGACCGCGTGATCGTGATGCCGGATAACTGTCCGAGCCGACCGACGTCAGAGGAAGAGATGGCGAACGCAACGACCGGCGAATGGGAAGGGAACTTTGTGGATTTCATGGATGAGGCGGAGGCAAAGTACCCGATAGACGGCAATCCCGGAACCCGTGCGATAGCCGGTTTGTCGATGGGCGGGTACCATACAATGCGTGTGGCGCATGTGTTGGACGGTCAGTTCGCGTACGTGGGGATGTTCTCTCCCGCCACGTTCGTGCATAATTATGCCCCTTCCGCCAAGGTCTATTGGATTGCTATCGGAAAAGATGATTTTCTGTATGAGGGCGTGAAAGAATATCGTAAATGGTTGGATAAGAATGGTTTCGCGTACACCTATTACGAGAGCGCAGGAGGTCATGAATGGCCCAATTGGCGCGATTATATCATCCGGTTCTTGAAGATGATCAGCAGCAAGCAGCAGGTCGATTCGCCGGACGGCAAGACGAGTGTGCTTTTTAGGCTGAATACCAACGGTCAACCGCAGTATGCCGTGACGCAGGACGGCGAGCGCGTGATTGAGTGGTCCGATATGGGCGTTGAGTTAGCCGGTCGGGACATAAAGGACGGATGGTCTTTCGGAGGTTGTGAGAGAAAGACATTCTCTGAACAATGGGAGACCGTCTGGGGTGAGGAGCGCATGATTGAAGACAAGCATCAAGAGATGACTGTTCACCTTCAGCAAGCGAAGGGTACGAAGATGGATATTGTGTTCCGCGCTTTTGATGACGGCATCGCTTTCCGGTATGTTTTCCCCGAAGATGACGAGAACCGGTTGATTATTGATGAGAAGACCGAATATCGTTTTGCGAAGGATGCGCAGGCATGGTCTATTCCATGGCGCACGGAGTACTATGAGGGCTTATGGACGAAGGCACCTTTGAGCGAGAAGCGTGACACCCTCTGTTCGCCGATCACGATAGAGATGGGGCAGGGACGTTATGCGTTCGTACACGAGGCGGCGCTGACCGATTATCCGGCGCAGAACCTGTATATGCAGGATGGAGCGTTGAAGACTTATCTGACGCCATGGCTTGCCAATGGAGAGACGACACCCGTCAAAGCCTATGAACCGAAGGCTTTTGCAAGTCCATGGCGGTTCGTGATCTTAGCGCGAGACCTGAAGACGATGGTAGCCAGTCGGATCATGCTGAACCTGAATGAACCCTGTGCGATAGACGACCCCTCATGGATCAAACCGATGAAATTCATGGGAATATGGTGGGGCATGCATATGAAATCGATGACATGGGAGCAGGGACCTATTCATGGCGCCACTACCGCCAATATGGAGAAATACCTGCGTTTCGCAAAAGCGCATCATATTCAGGCCGTACTCGCCGAAGGATGGAACAAAGGATGGGAGGATTGGAAACACTTCAGTTTTACCGAGCCCTACGATGACTGGGATATGGATTATTTGAGTAAGTTGGCGCAGGATTTGGGTGTGCAGATAGTGGGGCATAACGAGACAGGTGGCAATGCGGCGGATTACGAGGAGCAGCTGGCTGAGGCTTATGCGTACCATCAGGCGCACGGCATCCATGCCATCAAGACCGGCTATGTGGCGCCGATTATCCGGACAGTGGATGGTTTACAATGGAACAAAGGTCAGTCGGGTGTGCGGCATTACCGCAAAGTGATAGAGACTGCCGCTCAATACCATATTGCGATTGATAACCACGAACCGGTGATGCCGACAGGTTTGCAACGCACGTACCCGAACCTGATGTCGCAGGAGGGTGTGCGCGGACAGGAATGGAACGCGTGGAGCCAAGACGGCGGAAGTCCTGTGGAGCATGTGACAGTACTGCCTTTCACCCGTATCATGGCGGGTCCGGTGGATTACACGCCAGGCGTGTTTGCCTTTGAGAACCCCGTGATGCCGCAGACCCGTGTGCATAGCACGCTGATGAACCAGTTGGGTCTGTTTGTGTGCTTCTATAGCCCGTTGCAGATGGCTTGTGACCTGCCGGAGAACTACATGAAGCATCCAGATGCTTTCCGGTTTATCGAAGATGTGCCGTGCGACTGGGAGCGCTCCATGCTGGTGGACGGGGAGATTGGCTCGTTCTGTATTTTTGCCCGCCAAGAGAGAGGCGGAGAGGATTGGTTCATCGGTGGTATCAATGCGGACGAGCCGCGAGAGGTGGAGATTCCGCTGACGATGTTGGAGCCCGGTAAGAAATACAAAGCAACGATTTACAAGGACGGCAAGAAAGCCGATTGGCGGACGCGTCCGTATGATTATAAGATTGAGAAAAAGACGGTGAGAACCGATAAGACGCTGAAGATCAGGATGGCGTCCGGCGGCGGTTTTGCTATCCGTCTGACTCCGCAATAAGAAAACCAGCAAAAGATAGACATATGACGGCAAAAGCGTATATCGAAGCGCATAGAGCGCGGTTTATGGAGGAATGGGCGAGTCTCATTCGTATCCCGAGTGTGAGTTGTCAACTTGAGCATAAGGCGGACATGATGCGTTGTGCGGAGCGGTGGAAAGAATTGCTCTTAGCCGCAGGATGCCAGAAAGCGGAAGTGATGCCTTCCGCCGGCAATCCTTTCGTGTATGCAGAGTACACCCCTATAGACGCTCAAAGTTCAACGCTCAACGAACCAATACCCACTGTATTGGTCTATGCCCATTACGACGTCATGCCCGTGGAGCCTTTGGACTTATGGCAATCTGATCCATGGGAGCCGCAGATACGGGACGGACGGCTTTATGCGCGCGGCGCCGATGACGACAAAGGGCAGGCTATGATCCAAGCCAAAGCGTTTGAGTACATGGTGAGTGAGGGATTGATGGCATGTCATGTGAAGTTTATTTTTGAGGGCGAAGAAGAAATCGGTTCGCCGAGTTTGGAAGCATTTCTGGAGGACCATAAAGAGTTGCTGAAAGCCGATATTATCTTGGTGAGCGACACCTCGATGATCGGCAAAGAGACGCCGTCGCTGACGACCGGATTGCGGGGCTTGGCATACTGGCAGATTGAGGTGGATGGTCCGAACAGAGACTTGCACAGCGGTCATTTTGGCGGAGCGGTGATGAACCCTGTGAATGCCCTGTGTGAGATGATTGCGAAGGTGGTGGACAGCGAGGGACGAATCACGATCCCCGGTTTTTATGACGATGTGCTGCCGATTCCCGAGGAGGAGAGGAAGATGATTGCGCAGATTCCTTTTGACGAGGCTGCGTATAAGCGCGCCATCGACGTAGATGAAGTGTTTGGCGAAAAAGGCTATAGTACATTGGAGCGTAACTCCTGCCGGCCGTCGTTTGATGTATGCGGCATATGGGGTGGTTATACGGGCGAAGGGAGCAAGACCGTTTTGCCGAGCAAGGCGTTTGCGAAAGTGAGTTGCCGCTTGGTGGCGAACCAAGACCATGAGCAGATCTCCCAAGCTTTCATCGATTATATTGAGTCGATTGCGCCGAAGGGCGTGCGCGTCAAGGTGACGCCGATGCACGGCGGACAGGGTTATGTGTGCCCGATTGATATTCCGGCTTATAAGGCTGCGGAGAAAGGGTTTGAAGTGGCGTTCGGTAAACGTCCGTTAGCGGCAAGACGCGGAGGATCTATCCCTATTATCGCCGCTTTTGAGCAGATATTGGGTTGCAAAACCATCCTTATGGGTTTTGGTTTGGAGCAAAACGCTATCCATTCGCCCAACGAGAGTATGGACTTGGAGGTATGGGAGAAAGGCATCATTGCTGTCAGCGAGTTCTATCGGGAGTTAGCGAACGGCTTTGATAATTGACAATTGATAATTGATAATTGATAGTTGATGAAAATAGCAATTATTGGAGCGGGGAGTGTGGGCACCAATCTGCACCATGCTTTTGAATTGAAGGGTGTTCGAACCGAGCTCATCCATGCGCGCCCTTTGACCGCTGAGCACCCGGAGTTATTAGAGGATCCGAGAGTGCCGGACGAGGTCCTGAACAGTTTTGACCTCTATATCTACACAATCGCTGACCATGCGTTACGGGAGGTGGTGTCGAAAGTGAATGCCACAAAAGCCTTGCACCTGCATACCTCCGGGTCGATGCCGATAGAGGTGTTCGGAGAAGACAAGCCCCATGCCGGAATACTGTATTTCTTCCAGAGTTTCAGCCGTGAAAAGTTGATAGACGAATGGAGCGGAATTCCTTGTTTCATAGAGGGCAGGAATATTGACGATATTGCGGCTATTTACAGTTTGGCGCAAACGCTGACGAGCCGGATCTACGAGGCTTCGCAGCACGACCGCGAGCGGCTGCATATAGCCGGCGTGTTTGCCAATAACTATTCGAACCTCATGTACCGCATTGCTGCGCAAGTGCTGGCGGATACGCAGATTCCTTTTGAGGCGCTTATGCCGCTAATTGACCAGACGGCAGCGAAAGTGCATACCATCCAACCGATAGACGCCCAAACAGGTCCTGCGCAACGCGGGGACGAGATGGTGATGCAGAAGCATATGGAGATCCTAAAGGAATTACGAATTACGAATTACGAATTAGGAATGAGGGATCATTTCGATTCGTTTAACGGGGAAGAGCTGCGCGCAGTTTATCAAGCGCTCTCAGCGTTAATCGTGAAAGCGCATACTCATTGAGATCTTCCCAAGGGATAAGCAGAGTGCCGGGTATCTCCGGCATTTTCTGTACCTTATGTATTATATAACGCGCGTGTATCTTCTGATGCGAGAGTACGTGGGTGAATTCGAAGGCCGCTTCGCTGTTGGAGGTTAGACCACTACGCTGTTGGGGCGCTTCGCTGTCAGATTCCTCGCACGGGAACTCGTACAGATGATACCAGATATCCTTGGGGTTCTCACGTTTCCGGATAAGCGTAAAGACATTTGCCATTTGGTCATTTACCATTTGGCCATTTAAATAAATATGGTACGTGAACCATCTGTCGCGCACTTTGGGTCGGGGCTTGCGGACGGGAAGGAGTTCGGCGGTGCCATGCGCATAACCAAGGCAGACGCTTTGCAGCGGACAGGAGAGGCAGTTATCGCCGAGAACGGGTGTACAATGGAGAGCGCCGAACTCCATGATAGCGGAGTTAAAGAGGCGCGGGTGAGCATGGTCAAGGAACTTCTCTATCTGTTGGTGAAAGAGTTTCTTGCCTGCCGTGGTATCAAAAGGCTCGTCTATGTCCAGCAGACGTGCAACCACCCGATAGACATTCCCATCCATCGCCGGATAAGGTTGGTCATAGGCAAAGGAAGCGATGGCACCGGCAGTATAATCTCCGATGCCGGGCAGCGAGCGGATGTCCTCAAAACGGGTAGGGAAGGGCGTCCAACCATTGGCAACGATCATTTGGGCGGCTTTATGCAGGTTTCGCGCCCGTGAGTAATAGCCCAGACCCTGCCATTCGCGGAGCACTTCCGCTTCATCGGCTGCGGCTAAGTCTTCCACTCGCGGCCATCGCGCTACAAAACGCATATAGTAATCCAAGCCTTGGGCTACACGGGTCTGTTGCAAAATGACCTCACTGAGCCAAATGCAATAAGCATCTTCGGTTTCTCGCCAAGGAAGGACCCGGCGGTTGGAATCAAACCAACGATATAAGTTATTATATACGAACGAATTGGGCATAAAATTGGTGTATTTTGGACTAAAAATACCAAAATCGGGTGCAAAATTACAAAAAAATGCACAAATTTGCAATTTTTTTCGCGAAAAACTTTTGTATTTCAATAATTTATAGTAACTTTGCAAAGTTTTTCGATTAATAATAAAAAAATATAAGAATTATTGCTCTATGACTAAAGCAGAATTAGTAAACGACATTGCAATCGCTACCGGTTATGATAAGACGTCGATCGGTGTGATTGTTGAGTCCTTTATGGACAACATTAAAAAGAACGTAACCAAGGGAGAGAATGTATATCTCCGTGGTTTCGGTAGTTTTGTATCCAAGACGCGTAAGGCAAAGATTGCTCGTAATATCTCTCAGAGCACCTCTATCCGCGTTCCGGAGCACCAAATCGCATCTTTCAAGCCGGCAGCAGAGTTTGCACAGGCGATGCGTGACAAGAAGTAAAAAATAAATAAATTCAGTATAACATTTTAATTAACTAAAATTATGCCAAACGGAAAGAAGCATAAGAGACATAAGATGTCAACGCACAAACGTAAAAAACGTCTGCGTAAGAATCGTCATAAGCATAAGTAATTGACGATGTAGTTTCAGCTTTGTGGTGCAAGACTTGCCCAAGTGAGGGCAAGTTGCCACAAGGCTTTTTTATTTACTGTTTAATTAATCCTTTCAAGTATGAAAAGCGAATTGATTGTGGACGTACAGCCTCAAGAGATCGCGATAGCGCTGACGGAGGATGACCGCTTGCAGGAAGTGGCGCGTGAGAAACGTAACCAAGACAACTTCTCTGTGGGAAATATTTACTACGGTCGTGTCAAAAAAGTCATGCCGGCGCTCAATGCCGTCTTTGTGGATGTAGGTCATGAGAAAGAAGCTTTTCTGCATCATTTGGATTTAGGTTCTCAGTTTCGTACGCTGCAAACGTATGTTACCAAAGCCGTTTCGGACAGACGTCATGTGCCGGTGATTACCAAGACACAGCGTCAGCCGGAGGTAGGCAAAGAAGGGCAGATAGCGGATGTACTCAAGGTAGGCGACCCTATTTTAGTGCAGGTTTCCAAGGAGCCGATTAACACTAAGGGGCCTCGTCTGACCGCGGAGATATCCATCGCAGGACGTAATATCGTCCTAATACCTTTTGCCGACGGCGTTATGGTGTCGCAGAAGATTAAACGCGAGGCGGAACGCCAGCGTCTCAAACAACTGATGCTTTCCATCAAACCTGCGGGTTTCGGAATCATCGTTCGTACGGTTGCGGAAGACAAGCGTGTGGCTGAGTTGGACAATGAATTGCGATTGCTGGTTGAGCGCTGGGAGCAGACCGTGAAAAGTCTCCAGCACAAAGAACCCGTAAGCCTCGTGAGCGAAGAGATGGGACGGACGCTCGGAATCATCCGAGACGTGCTAAGCCCTGATTTTACCTCCATCCAGATCAATGACAAAGACACGTATGATGATGTCCGTCACTACTTGGAGTTGATTGCTCCCGAGAGCGCCAAGATTGTCAAACTCTATCAAGGCACACAGCCCATCTTCGACCATTTCGACATCACCCGCCAGATGAAGACGGGGCTCGGTAGAACGGTCGGTTTTAAACATGGGGGATACCTCATCATTGATAAGACCGAAGCACTTTTCTCCATTGATGTCAATTCCGGCAGCAAGAAGATTTACGAGGACCAAGAGGAGAATGCGTTCCAGTTTAATATGCTGGCGGCGGATGAGTTGGTACACCAACTGCGTTTGCGCGATATTGGCGGAATCATCATCGTCGATTTCATCGACATGGATGACAAAGGCCACCAGCAGGAGTTGTATGATTATGTCCGCAAACTGATGGATCGCGACCGCGCCAAGCACAACGTGCTTCCGCTCAGTAAGTTCGGCCTTATGCAAATCACGCGTCAGCGTGTGCGTCCGGCGGTTGAGGTGGAGGTGATGGAGACTTGTCCGACCTGTATGGGAAAAGGTAAGATTCAGCCGTCAATCCTCTTTACCGACCAGATTGAAGAGGCGTGCGAACATATGTATGAGCAATATGGACGGGGATTGAAGTTGTATCTACACCCCTATGTCTATGCCTATGTCAGCCGCGGATGGATTCTCTCTCTCAAAGCCAAATGGCTCTATCAGTATGGCGTGAAAGTGGTGGAAAATCAATCACTGGGCATGCTGGAGATGCGTTTCATGGATGCCAACGGCAAGGTCGTGCAGCATAAGCACGAAGAGCCGAAGGAGGAGAAAAAAGAGGAGCCGAAACAGGAGACGAAGGTAGAACAACCCAAACAGGTGGAACAGCCTAAACCGGTTGAGAAGCCGCAATCCGCGGAGCAACCGAAGAAGGCAAAACAGCCTATAAAGGTAGAACAGCCCAAGCAGGTGGAACAACAGAAAGAAGCGGAGCAACCGAAGAAGGCAAAGCAGCCTATAAAGGTAGAACAGCCCAAACCGGCGGAACAACCGAAAGAAGAGGAGGCTCCGAAGAAGAAGGCAACGCGGCGAAGCAGCAAGAAAGCAGCGAAGCCTGCGCCTGTTGAACCGGCTGAGAAATCTCCTGCAGAGACTAAAACTCCTGCCGCGGTGAAGAAACGCGCTCGTAGAAAGAAAGCTGAAAATGCAGAAAGCAAACAAAAAACAGAGACCGAATAAGTCTCTGTTTTTTTTATTTCCTTCACTCCTTTCATCTTCCTCCTTCATCCTCTTCCTCCATGTTGGCTCCCGGCACGTATTTCTTGAGCACACGCGCCACGCCGGTGGTCCAAGAGTTGATAGAATCGCTATCCATCTGCAGACCGCTGATCATCTTCACTGCCTGATCAATCGGCATGCCGTAACGGAGGACGCCGGAGATAAGACGGGCATAGTTCCAGAACTCGCGGTCGAACTTATAACTGAGTCCTTCTACGGTCGTTTTGAACCCGCGCGTGTTGACAAACTGGAAGTCATAGCGTTTGGAGCCATCTTCTTGTACGACCTTGATGATCTTCCCTTTCGTGACCGATTTAGGCAGAGCGATGCCCATTTCGTCATCGGCTAAGCCGGTGAAGATCTCGTAAGGACGACCATCTTTGAGGCCAACGAAGGCAATCCATTTGTCTTTTTGGTTTTGGAAGCGAACGACGTCGCACTCCAGTTCAGCAGGACGCTTCAAGAGCGTAGAGGTATCTTGTGTTTCCATATCGTTAATAGGTTAGTCGGTGATGGTTATTTTCGCGGAACAACTGGTTTCGTTATTTTCGTTTTTCATCTGGTATTGCACGCCGTCTTCGGTGACCAAGTAATAGGTTTGCATGCACTCGCCAAGCATGGCTTCCTTGGAATAATTGATGTCCAGACGCACTTTCTTGCCGTAATAATCGGGTAAGTATGCGTCGGTCATGGCTTGGAGGTAACGGCAGCTGTTGCAATGTCCGTTATAATCGATATCCGAATAAACGATGGTATGCGGAGCGCAGCCTGTCGGTTCCGGTAAGGTCGTCATGCGCACTCGAGAAAAGTCTAGGATTTCCCCGTCTATGGCCGCTTCAAACATCGGATCATCAAAGATATTGACAATCTCACGTTTCGCGAGATCCAGTACCGCCCAGACGGACTTGCATTGCCCGATGAGGCGCTCTCCGGAATAAATGCGGAAATCACGGGTACTGAGCATGTGTGCGTTGCTCTCAATCCAAGTCTCGAAGCGCACGTGTTCGCCATGCGTGGGCAGCTCGTACATCTCCACGCTTAGGCGTGTCAATATCCAAGTCAGTCCCATCGGGTGCAACTTGGCGATACCAAAATCCAAATCATCCGCCACTTTGCCTGCCACTTCGAGCAAGTAGTTCTCCAGATTGAAGAGGCGCAGTTTCTTCTTGCCGTCCACCTCTTGGTATTTGATGTCGTATTCGTAATTATATTTCGCCATTTTCGGATTTTCTTATTTACTCATTTGCTTATTTTTGCATTCTCTTATTTTAACCAGCGGTCGAGCCATCCGCGGAACTCGCGTTGCCAGAGGATGCCGTTTTGGGGTTTGAGCACCCAGTGGTTCTCATCCGGGAAGATGAGGAGTTCAGCCGGCACGCCGCGCATCTTGGCGGCATCGAAGGCTGCCATCGCTTGGTTGGCTAAGATGCGGTAATCTTTCTCGCCGTGGATGCAGAGGATAGGGGTGTCCCATTTGTCCACGAACTTATGCGGGCTGTTGGCAAAAGTGCGTTGGGCAATCTGGTTGTCCTTCTCCCAGTAAGCGCCGCCCATGTCCCAGTTGGCGAACCATTTCTCTTCGGTCTCGAGGTACTGCATTTCCAGATTGAAGATACCATCGTGGGCGATGAAGGCTTTGAAGCGTTTGTTATGATGTCCGGCTATCCAATACACGCTGAATCCGCCGAAGGATGCGCCGACGCAACCCAGACGGTCTTTGTCCACATACGGCTCTTTGCAGAACTCGTCGATTGCCGTGAAATAATCCTTCATGCATTGACCTCCGTAATCGCCGGATATCTCTTCGTTCCACGCTTTTCCGAATCCGGGCAGACCGCGTCTGTTGGGCGCCACGATGATATAATCGCCTGCGCTCATCATCATAAAGTTCCAACGGAAAGACCAGAACTGGCTCACCGGACTTTGCGGACCTCCCTCGCAATAAAGGATCGTCGGATATTTCTTGCTCGGGTCGAAATGCGGCGGATAGATGATCCATGTCAGCATGTCTTTGCCGTCGGTGGTCTTCTGCCAACGCGGCTCGACAGTAGAACGCTCAATTTGGGAGTAGATATTTTCGTTCTCATTCGTCAAGCGGTCCAGTAACTGATTATAGGTGTCGAAAGGCTGGTCGTAATAGACCTCCGTGTGCGCCATTTTCTCGCTGTCCTTGCGGAGCCACTCGCGGATATCGAGGTGATAGATCTCGTTAGCCTGACGCATGGAGTGACCGAGGATATACGCTTGGTAATCCGTTACATCGCCTAATCCGAGGTCAAACTGACCGTCTGTCAGTTTGCTCACTTCGCCATCCAATGTCACGCGGTATAGTTGGGTGGTAGCATGCCAGCAAGCGGTGAAGAGGAGCGAACTGTCATCCAGCCATGCGTACTCATCTACGTTCGTGTCCATCGTGCGGCTCAGGAAACGCTTCTCGCCCGTTTGGAGATTCATGACCATGAGCCTGTTCTCGTCACTCTCATAGCCGTCGCGCTCCATCGATTGCCATGCAATCCACTGACCGTCAGGCGAATAGGACGGATTAGTGTCGTACCCTCCGTTGCCGCTTGTGATGTTTTTCTCCTCGCGCGTGCGTACATTGTATAAATAGATGTCGCTATTCGTCGAAACGGCATAATCCAAACCCGTTTTCTTGCGGCAGGTGTATGCTATCTCCTCATTGTTCGGGTTCCAAGCCAGTTGCTCGATGCCACCAAAGGGTTTCATCGGGCTCTCAAAAGCGGTGCCCTCGAGGATGTTTTGACATCCGCCAATCTTGGCGGATTTGATGCGCTCACCCTCGCCGTAATAGGTGATTTCCAGATTGCAGACAAACGGCTGCGGAGCTGTCTCGGTCCACTCATCCCAATGTTTGTACATCAGATCCTCGTGCATATGGCCGGTAGCCAAGGGCAGATCCGGATATTTGTCCGCGGTGGTCGGAACGGTCTTCACTTGTTTGACAAGAATAATCTTATCGCGCATCGGAGAGAGCAGGAAGCCCTCGATGTCGCTGGCGCCCTCTACGGCTATTTCCTCTTTGTCGCGACGAAGGTATAGTTTGCCTCCCTTGAGGTACGCGAGCCATCCGCTGCAACCGAACCATGCCGGCTCGTTACCCACAAACTCATCCACTACTTGCATATTTTCAAACGGATTGCAGATCCTAATCCATGAGGTGGAGCGGTTCTCCTCAACGGAATAATAACTCACGGTGTAGGCGAGCAGACCAGTCTCGATGTCACTTTTCACACTGCCGATCCGACCCATCGCCCATAATCCTTCCGGAGTAAGCCGACCGCCTTCAATCGTAATTTGAGGTTTGGTAATTGGCGTTTTGCCTTCCTCTGCCTTTTGGCAGCTAACGCCCATTAAAGCCACTACTGCCATGATAAAGATGCGTATTTGTTTCATTGTTTTCATAAAAAATCGTGCAAAGGTACAAAATTATTTTGATATATGCAAAAAAAGTAGTACCTTTGCAGAAAATTTCTCTATAACATGAAAAATATTGTAGTTCGATTTTGTGGCGATTCGGGAGACGGCATGCAGCTCACGGGTAATATGTTTGCCCAGTTGGGCGCCGAGTTGGGGCATGAGATCTCCACTCTTCCGGATTTTCCGGCCGAGATTAGAGCACCGCAAGGAACCATAGGCGGTGTGAGTGGTTTTCAGGTGCAATTAGGTAGTGGAGTATATACGCCGGGTGACAAGGCCGACGTGATAGTGGCGATGAATGCCGCGGCGTTGAAAGTGAGCGCCATGAACAAACACTACCATGATCACGCGATCATCATCGTGGATACCGATGCGTTGAGCGCGAAGGATCTGGAGAAAGCGCTGTATAAGACCGATAATCCGTTTACGGAACTCGGTATTCCGGAGACCGTTCAGATTGTGCCTGTAGCCCTGACAACGCTGACCAAAGAGGCGCTCAAGGAATCGGAGATGGATAATAAGGCGGTTCTCAAATGCCGTAATATGTTCGCGTTGGGACTTATTTATTGGCTTTTTGATGAGCCGATGGAGAAGGCGATCCGGCTCTTGGAAGATAAGTTCAAGAAGAAACCGGCGCTTATTGCTCCGAACACCAAAGTGATGGTGGATGGCTATAACTACGGTCAGAATCTGGCGCTTTCCGTCAACCAGATTCATATCGAGGAGGCGGGCGTCAAGAATCAAGCGTCAGGACGATATACCTCTATCGCGGGCAATAAAGCCACCGCATGGGGTCTGATTGCGGCGTCTCAGAAAGCAGGCAAGCGTCTTTTCTTAGGTTCGTATCCTATTACGCCGGCTACGGATATCTTGCATGAACTGGCGGCGCGCAAGGACATGAATGTGATGGCGGTGCAGGCGGAGGACGAGATAGCCGGTGTATGTACGGCTATCGGTGCGTCTTTTGCCGGCGATCTGGCTTGTACCACCACCAGCGGTCCCGGTCTAAGTCTCAAATCCGAGGCTATCGGTCTGGCTGTGATGGCGGAGTTGCCTCTGGTGGTTGTAGATGTGCAACGCGGAGGACCGAGTACTGGTCTGCCTACCAAAACGGAGCAAACCGACCTGCTGCAAGCGCTCTATGGGCGTAACGGCGAGTGTCCGGCGGTGGTGTTGGCGGCGTCCAGCAGTGCCAATTGTTTTGATTTTGCGTACGAAGCATGTAAAATAGCCTTGGAGAACATGACGCCGGTTATCCTGTTGACCGATACGTATCTGGCGAACGGAACGGCGTTATGGCGGATTCCTAAGTTGGCGGAGCTGCCGGAGATCACGCCGCAGAGTGTTCCCGAAGCGCTGAAGGGGTGTTATAATCCGGCGATAAGGGATGAGAGAGGTGTGCGTTATTGGGCATTCCCGGGTATGGAAGGGTATGAGCACCGCAATATCGGTCTCGAGCGTGACGCCGTCCGCGGAACGATCTCCACGAACCCCGAGAACCACGAACAGATGGTCTTGGCACGCAAGCATAAGATAGAGCAGATTGCGAACTCGATTCCGGAGTTGCAGGTGCAAGGCAATGCTCATAGCAATCTCCTCTTGGTAGGATGGGGTAGTACGGAGGGTCACCTGCATGCCGCTGCCGATAAGCTGAATTGTGCTTTGGCGCAGTTCAATTATATCTCTCCGCTGCCGAAAAACACGCGCGAGGTGCTCAAACAATATAAGCGCATCATCGTGTGCGAATTGAATACGGGTCAGTTCGCTGCTTATCTTCGTAGTCAACTGCCGGGTATAGAAATCGAACAATTTAATGAAATTCAAGGACAGCCGTTTGCTGTAGAAAGGATCGTGAATTATGCAAGCAAGTGATTTTAAATCAGACCAATATGTACGTTTCTGCCCGGGTTGTGGTGACCATGCTATCTGCATGGCTTTGCAGAAAGCGATGGCGCAAATAGGTATTCCGACGCATGAGGTGGCAGTGATCTCCGGTATCGGTTGTTCCAGTAGAATGCCGCACTATCTGAACACGTATGGTTTCAATACGATTCATGGTCGCGGAGGTGCGATTGCTACGGGTGTCAAGACGAGCCATCCGGAGCTGACGGTTTGGCAGATGAGTGGTGACGGAGATTGTTTGGCGATTGGCGGAAACCATTTCATTCATGAGATACGTCGTAACGTGGACTTGAATGTCTGCATGTTTAATAACCGCATCTATGGTTTGACGAAGGGGCAGTACTCTCCGACGAGCCCGAAAGGGTTTGTCTCTAAATCTTCTCCTTTCGGAACCGTGGAGCGGCCGTTCGTGCCTGCGCAGTTGGTGCTGGGAGCCGGCGGTACGTTCTTTGCCCGTACGCTGGATGTAGATATGCCAACTACCGTGGATTGCCTCGTGGCGGCGCAGCAGCATAAGGGTTGCTCCATCGTGGAGTGCCTCGTGAACTGCGTTATTTTCAATAACGGAACGCACGCATGGATAGCAGACCGCGAGCAGCGCGCAGAGCACTCTATCATTCTCAAGCACGGGCAGAAGATGATCTTCGGTAGGGATAACGACAAAGGTCTGACCGTGGAGATAGATCCGGTTACTTTCGTGCCGAAAATAGTAGTGGTGGCAGCTGATGATCCGAGAGTGCTGACGCATGACGCTACCCAACCGGATCCGACGCTTCATCGTCTCTTGGCGCTCATGGGCGAGGAGAACGGACTGCCGGTGGCTTTAGGCGTTATCCGCAATGTAGAGGCGGAGACGTATGACCAAGCGGTGAATAAGCAGATCGCGGACGTACGCGAGAAAGCGAAGGCGAAGACCTTCGATGAACTGACCGCTACTTTGGATAGTTGGCAGCTGTGATTAGCGGTATGCGTGGCGCATATGGTGATAATCCCAACGCGCCTGAAAGACCGCTTTGAAAGCACCCCGGCGTCCTTGCAAGAGATAGAAGAACGCAGCGGCGTAATCCAAGAAGAAACGCGCAAAGAGCACCCCAAACGGGTGCTTTTTGTTTTTATAAATCATCAGCAAGTTGTTACGATGGTTGAGATACGCTTTACGCGGGTTATCATATCCGAGCGCACCGCCTCCGAGGTGATAAACCGTACTCTGAGGTACACAAACGAGGCGCCATCCTTTGTTTCGTATCCGCCAGCAGAGGTCAATCTCTTCCATATGGGCAAAGAAAGCCGCATCCAAACCGCCGCACTCCTTATATACTTGCGTACGCACGCACATGCACGCGCCGGACGTCCAGTCCACCTCGATCGGGGTGTCGTATTGACCGTGGTCTTCCTCCACTTTCCATAGCACTCTTCCGCGGCAATAAGGATAGCCGAGAGGGTTGATGAAGCCGCCTGCTGCTCCTGCGTGCTCAAAGAACGCACGCTGACGGTCGCTGCGGATCTTCGGTTGCACAGCCGCTACGTCCGGGTGCGTCTCCATGTAATCGAGTAGGGGCGTTAGCCAGTTGTCCGTTACGGCTACATCCGAGTTGAGCAACACCACGAACTCGCTGTCAATGAGGTCGATAGCACGGTTATAACCCTCCGCAAAACCGTAGTTCTTGTCCAGCACGATGGTGCGTACGGAGGGGAACTCCTTGGCGAGCACCGCGAGGCTCTCGTCCGTACTCCCGTTGTCCGCTACGATGATCTCTGCTTCCGGGGTATGAGCCACGACGGAAGGCAAGTACCGGCGTAACATCTGTGCCCCGTTCCAGTTCAATATGATTACGCTTGTTTTGTCCATTTGAAACGATTATGAGTCCACAACCATAACTCGGGTTGGGTACGAATATTCTCTTCGAGTGCTTTGACATACGCGGCGGTTATCTCACCTTCGGAGGTGGTTTTCGGGTCCGCTGACAGAATGCGTATATTCCCTTTGTAGTACCCGCGTGCGGTGCGGGTGAGGAAGACATAGAAGACCGGATAACCGAACTTGCGCGCCAGTACTTCGGCACCATCCAGGAATCCTGTCTCCTGATGCAGGAACGGTAACCATGCGCGTGTTACTTCCGGACGGGGTTTTTGGTCACTGAGCAGACCGACGATCACGGGTTGTTTCTCATTCCGATACCGTATAATCTCCCTCAAGATACGCTGTTTCTCTACACATGCTCCGCCCCGTTGGGCACGGAGCGCCAACATGATCCGGTCGGTCTGTGCGTTCTTCAGACGCCGATAGACATTGAGCTCTTTCACTCCGGGACTGACCCAGTTCTGCATGGTCGCCATCCATTCCCAGTTACCCATGTGTGCGAGTGTGAAGAGACCTCCGCCGGCTGCATCGATCAGGCGGTTCGCCTCCTCCATATTCTCGAATATCATGTGCGGCCGCAGTTGTTCATTGCTTTGATGCCAGCCGTACAGACTCTCAACGATCGTGTCGCAGAACTGGTGATAGAACGCCCGCGCGATCTGTTTCCGCTCCGCTTCACTCTTCTCGGGAAAAGCCATCCGGAGGTTCTTCGCTACCATACGCCGCCGATAACGTACCACATAATACATCATCGGAAAAAGAAGCCAGTCTGCGCACCAGTACAATGCGTTCAAAGGCAGACGACTCAGAGCAGCGGCGCAATGAAATAGCATAACCAACAGAAAGCTGTCAATACAGGTCCAGCCAATAAAATACTGTCAAAACGATCCAGAATACCTCCGTGTCCGGGCATGAAATGACCGCTGTCCTTGACCCCGATGGAGCGTTTGAAAAGGCTCTCCATCAGATCTCCCATCGTGCCGAAAAGGCTGGTCAGAACCGCAAAAATCAGCGCCACCACCGTCTCATGTTCGTTCGCGCTGATCGTGTCGAACCATCCGCAATGCGCCAGCACAAGGGAAGCCGTCAGGCAGAAAACAACACCGCCGATAAGTCCCTCCCAACTCTTCTTGGGGCTGATATGCGGCGTCATCTTATGATTGCCTTGCGCGCGTTTGGCGGTCAGCGTTCCTACGCAGTAGGCACCCGTGTCGTTCACCCAAATCAGCAC
Source organism: uncultured Bacteroidales bacterium (assembly GCA_946406195.1). GTDB lineage: Bacteria > Bacteroidota > Bacteroidia > Bacteroidales > Paludibacteraceae > Colicola. The sequence continues at coordinate 12,673 of CAMJJT010000005.1, read as the reverse complement.
AAACAGCGCTAAAAGTAGCCATTTATCCAAGCTCTCCAACAGCAGCAAGGTGCAAAGAGGCATCGCAATCATGATCTGGGAGATAAGCATGTTTCCCCAGTTCTGCAGGGGCTTGCCCGAGAGATTCCAAATCTCGTCCAGCATGCACACGATCAGCAACGCAAGGTAAGCCAACCCCAACGCCGGCATCCATGGATAAGTGTGAAACGCAGCCACGGACCATAACAGTATGGAACTCAATGCGGCATAGATACGCAGCGAACGAGGGGATTGAACCAAACGGTGAAACTCATCCACGGCAAAAAAACAGATCGCTAACATAAATCCTGCCAAAGCCCAGAAATGGCTGAGCACACAGGCAACGATACAGCCCACAAAAACAGTCCCGCTAAGGGTGCGTTTAACGAATTCTGACATAAACTCTTATTTTTGGCTACAAAATTACTACTTTTTTTGTATATATGCAAGAATTTTTGTATCTTTGCAGCGTTTTTTACGATAATTATGGAAAATAACACGATTGAGATGGCTCTCATGGAGCCGGATGAGCGCGAATTAGTGCAGTTTATCTTTGATGCGATTCCTGATCAGGACCGTAAGGGACTGACGCCGGATGACATCTTGTTGGTGCTGGATCTGATGGATGATTACTTGGAGGAGCAGGGCTTGCTCCGAGAGGATCCCGAGACCGGTGAGATGGAGTATCTGGACGGCGATGTGGATGAGACAGAGCAGTTGAACTATGTCCTCGCGGCGATGAAGGAGGAGGGACGCACGATCTCTGCGGTGCAGATCCAGCTCATCCAAGATGCCGAGTTGCAATATGGCATCGAGAAGGGCTATTACGAGGAGGATTGATAGTTGAGAATTGAGAATTGAGGATTGATAATTGAGAATTGAGAATTGAGAATTGAAAGGGAAGATAGCTACTATAGGATTTTTTGACGGAGTGCACAAAGGCCATCAGTTCCTTTTTGAGCATCTGCGTACCTTGGGTGCGGAGCGTGGTTGCGCGCCCTTAATCGTGACGTTTGACACCCATCCCCGTGCCGTGTTGCTATCCGATTATATGCCGCAATTACTGACCTCCCTGTCCGAACGCAAAGCCCTCCTTTCGCATTTCGGCGAGGTGGCGGTGCTGCCTTTTGAGGACGTCCAGCCCTTGACGGCGGAGCAGTTCATGTTGTATCTGAGAGACACGTACGATGTGGAGGTGCTCCTTATGGGGTACGACCATCGGTTCGGGTCTGACCATCTTGAACGCTCGCAGGACTACCTCCGGTTGGGTGAAAAATACGGTATAGAGGTGCTGACCATGCCCGAATATACGGAGGGCGAATGGCATGTCTCTTCGACTGAGATTAGGCAGGCGCTGGAGACGGGGAATATATTGGTTGCCAACGAGTTACTGGGACGTCCCTATACCCTGAGCGGTATGGTCGTGCATGGCAAAGGGCTTGGACGGACAATCGGCTTCCCGACGGCGAATATCCAACCCTCGGATCCCTATAAGATCGTGCCGAAATGCGGAGTGTACATGGCGCGTCTGGACACGCCTACGATGGATAACGCGCCTGCGTTCGTCAATATTGACGTAAACGGCGTTATCGAAGCGCATATTCCTTCTTTCAAGGGGGATTTATACGACGCGCGCTTGGAGTTGCGCTTTGAGCGTTTCCTTCGGGAAGAGCGGCATTTCGCTACGCTGGACCAACTCAAGGACCAGATCAGAGCGGATGTTGATAGCATCCTGCGTCAGGATGTCCGGTAGTACGCGGTACGCCGTCGTAATCTTCCTCGATACGCAGATCGCCGAAATCCGGATAACTCTTGATCACGTTTATTTCTTCGCCGATACCTCTTGCGGGGCTCACCGAATCAAGGTGGAAATTATAATAAACGTATTCCTTGTATTTATAGAAATCATTGACAAAGACGGCAGCTGTGTCGTCTTTTTGCCAGTAGGTGTTCTCGGACGCATGGGGCATGGGCAGCGTGTCGGTCTTGAGGTAATTGCCGACGAAGGTGCCCGGATAATAGCGGTCTATCGGGGTGGCTACCACTAATTGGTTTGTCAGATAGCCGGTGATGATGCTGTTGTAGAACGATGTCTTCGTGGCGGGAGCCTGCTTGCTGAGGTTATTGATGAAAACCGCCGCCGTAGCTTCTTTCGGAACCGATTGAATACGGATATTGGTGCTGCCGAAATAGGAGGCGATGGTCGAGTGAACAAAATCATGCTTTCCGCCGTCGCAGTACACGCAGTATGCGGCGCAGTTGCTGATCTCCGTATTGGTCACTTGGGCGTCCATATGGCTTATATAGAGACCATATTGCGAGTGGTTATGAATCCGGCAAGCGTCCATCTTCAGTTGCGATAAGTTACCGCTTGTACGGTCGCTGACGCACATCAGACCTACCGTGCCCGACAGAATATCTACATACTTCAAATCGTACGTACTGGTGATGTTGCCCAGCATGTTTTTTCCTTTGATATCTACTAAGTAAACGCCGTCCCATGCTCCTCCTGCAAACCGGTAGGGTACCGAATCGAAGAGCCGGTCGAGACGGTCTCCGCAGATACGAATCGGTTGGTCCGCGGTGCCGGCGGCGGACACATTGCCATAGACCATCAGACAGGCTCCCTGATGCATATACAGCGTCGCTCCGGGGGCTAACGTCATCTGACCGTTGATGATGACGGTGTCGAAGAGCAGGTATGGTTTCTCGGCGGTAAAAGTATGAGAACGAGGGAACTCCGTCCTGCCGCAACCTACTTTGCCGATTCGCTCTACATCCTGCCCGTAGGCCTGTAGGTGAATAGCTTGAGTGGCGCCGCTGGAGAGATGAAAATGGAGATCATCGGTCACTAACACGGGGTTGTTCTGCCGCAAGGTGTCAATCGTTACGCGCACGAAGACGAACATACTGTCTCCGCCGTCTATCTGCAAACTCGTGATCTGACGTAGGTTCGGCTCGCCGTCAATGTTCACGCGGAATGATTGACCGTCGTCCATCCATACGCGGTCGATGAGCAGGGCATGGCTGTTCCGGTTGTAGATCTTCACCTGCATCGTGGCGCTGCCTTGTGCCGTGAAGACCGTGTCAAAGCGGACCGTGTCGTGCGAGAAAGCGAGACGCAGGGTAGGGTCGTCGCTCACTTTGTATTGGCTGCATCCTGCCCAAAAGGTCAACAGGATGAGATATGCTGTGCACTTGAAAAATAGGCTCCTTTGCGCTTTCATCTTTCCGCGTTTATTCAAAATTGAAGGTTAAACAGATGGTATGGCTGGTTAATCTCGATAAGGCGTCGGTGTAGAAGAAATCCTGCGGCGCCAACTCCATACGGCCGTCGGTAGGCGCTAACTGGTTGGCAAAACCGATGCGATACGTGATCTCGGGGCATAACTTAAACCACCTGAAATAGAGATCCACACCAAAACCTACCTCGCAGAAATAATCCATCGTGTTCAGCAGAATAGGTTTCTCGCGGTCTCGGCTGACGTTGAACGAAGCACCTCCGCCGGCAATCACATAAGGGCGATAGTTGCCTTCGCGAGTGGCGGAGAACTTCAGATAAAGCGGTAAATAAACCGGTATGGCGAGTACGTCGATGTTCGCGCCGTGTTTGCCCGGAAGACCCATAACAGGCCGCCCCGATTCGGTCTTATAACTCAGTGTGCGGTTGGTGAACAGCAGACCCGGACAGAACCGTAGGTTCAGTAACTTGCATAGCCGCAGATCGCCGATGAAGCCGACATGAAATCCCGGCATCAGCGAACTGACGCGCGCATGGTAAATCTCCGTCTCTCCCGTTACGGGATTGACGATGGGTAACTCGCTGTCTGTCACATGCAGGGTAGAGAAATTAACGCCTACCTGAAAACCGAAGTGAAACAACTTGTCGTCCGCGTAGGGTCTGTTTTCCGCCTTCTGTGCCCTTACAGGAACAAAGCACAGAAACATAAGACCCAAAACTACTATGTATCTTTCAATTCTCAACTCTCAATTCTCAACTCTCAATCGTCCATATTGCTGTTTCCGCTATCATCGAAGTTATCATCTGATCCTCCGAAATCACCGTCGTTGCGACCGCGGCGTTTACCACCCATCTGGTTGCCGAAATTATAGGTCAGCGTCAAGCTCACGGAACGGCTATGCCATCTGTTCTCGCTGAACTGCCAGAAACCCGTACCCCATGTCCTGTTCTGACGAGCGCGGCTGTCCAGCAGGTCGCGTACGTTGAGCGCCACCGCCAGTTGTTTGTTCAGGAACGTATGGCGCAGACCGATATCGATGGAGTAACTATGACTTGTCGTACCTTGCGCTACTACGCGCGGAGAACGATAGTTCGCCGTCAACTGACCGCTGAAATTCTTGGTGAACAAGAACTGGGCATTTAGACGAACGGACGCTGCGAAGATATTCTGTCCCGCCAAATGGATGTCAATCGCTTGCCCTTGGTGCATAATCGTTTGATGAACCGAAGCGATGTTGTTCCAGTAGAAATTGGCGCTCGTCGTCAGTTGTAGCAGCTCGCCGAAGAGTCTGTTCTTTGCTACCAACTCAACTCCCAACTCCTGACGAGTAGCGATGTTGAAGTACGTATTCTTCATCACCGTCTTGCTGAGGTCGGTCGTGTCGATGTACTTATAGTTCTGCACGGCGCCCTCGCGATATTTCCAGAACACACCTGCTGACAGCGTATGGCGCTCCCATGTCTTCAGATAATTCAGTTCCAGATTATTGGAGTATGCCGGCAGCAGGTCCACGTTGCCGTAACTGATATTTGTGCTATCCGAGAAATCGATACGCGGGTTGATCTGGTGACCACGCGGGCGGTTCACACGGCGTGTGTAGTTCAACTGCAACTCATGCCCGTTTCCGAAATCATAACTGATGTACGCGCTCGGGAAAATCTGGAAGTACGCAGTGTCTTTCTTGCCCTCCATGCCGGCATAAGAATCTTGGATAGCGCCGTTCTGATCTTTGTAGAACGACTCCAGATGACGCATGTAATACTCGCCTCGCAGACCTACCTGAACGGATAACTTGTTCCAGAACCGGTTGCCGTACGTGATATAAAGCGCATGGTTCTGCGTCAGGCCGTTCACGTCGGAGTAGTAGGGGTACAGCTCCTCAATGTGGCTCTGGTCCTTATTGTCGTTATAGGCATCGGCAAAGTTCTTATCCCAGTTACGCGTGTAGTCGTATCCTGCTTCCAGCCGGCTCTGCTGGGTCGGTTTCCACTCATAATCCGCCTTGATCTCTATGCCTTGGTTCTTGTTATTGGTCGTTTGGTTTTGGTACAGCGACGCACCGTTTTCCGTCTGCGTGTAATATACGTCTTGGTTCCAACCGAAGTTATTATACGTACCGCTGACGTACAGCTTGTGCTTGTCAATCTCAAACGTATAATCGAGCGTCACATTGCCGCCCGGGTGAGTACCGTTGCCGTATTGGTCGCGTACGTAATCGCGCAGAATATTACCATTCTTATCAGTCAGCAGATACGTGCGGTGGTTGGAGTTGCTCATATAGAACGCTTTCGGCTCGCTGATCATTCCGAAACCCGACACGCCGAGCGTCGAGTGGGACGCCAAACGGAAGTTCAGACCGCCGCGGGCGAACATACCTCCGCCTTTATGCGTCTGCAAACCGTCCTGAATCAGATGGCTTGTGATCAGCGTCGAATCCAGTTGCGAACTACCTTCGCCGTCTAAGTTATAGCGGTCGGTCTTACTGCCGCCGTTGCTGGTATGATAGCGATAACCGACGTTGAAATAGCCGTCCACCGGTCCTGCATTGAAATTGATGTTAAATCCGGCATTCACGCCCGGAGGGGTGGTCCACGGCGCCGCGAGGGAATAATCCAAACCTGCCTGAATAGAGCCGTAGTAACCGGCTGCTCTATCTTTCTTCATCACAAGGTTGATGATACCCGATGTACCTTCGGGTGAATATTTGGCGGAGGGGTTGGTGATCAACTCTATCTTCTCGATGGTGCCGGCTGGCATCTGTTTGAGCACTTGACCGCGGTTCTCGGAGTTCAGTCCTGCCGGCTTGCCGTTGATCCAAATCTCTACGTCTTCCGAGTTGCGCAGGGAGATAGTACCTTCCTGATCTACATCCACCGATGGGATGTTCTCCAGCACATCGGTCACGCTGGCTCCGGCAGAGGCGATGTTCTGATCTACGGTGAACACTTTCTTGTCCAACTCAAACCGCATGGACGTACCTTGACCTACTACCTCCACTTCGCTCAGCATCCGGCTGTCCTCCTTGAGTTGGATTCGACCTACGTTGAGCGCCTTGCCGGCTACGGTGATCTCCTTGCGTTGTTCCGTATAACCCATAAACGAAACGACCAGCATGTACCGACCATCTTTCAGCTCTATTGCAAACTTACCTTCTGCATAGGTGATAGTACCCGTGATCAGTTCTGCCGGCTTACTGCTATCCGCCGACGGCTTCTCGACGCTCACGTTCGCAAAATCGATGGCTTTCTTCGTGCCGTAATCGATGACGCGACCACTCACTTCTGCACCGAAGGCTACATCAGCAACCAGCAGCAGCAATAATATGTTCCACAGCTTCTTTATATCCATCTGTTCCGTGCCCTATTATCGTGTGGGCGCACACGTCTGCGAGTAAGTCTATATTTCTAAAAGGTTCGCGCGCGTGAATATCGCTGATATGTACTTCCACCACCGGCACTTCGCTTTCCTCCACCGCATCCCTCAGTGCCACACTCGTATGGCTGTATCCTCCGGCATTCAGCACGATACCTGTTACACTATTAAGCGTAGCGTCACCATTTCCACCATTGGCCTCTTGTATCCAATCGATCAGGTCGCCTTCGTGGTTCGATTGTTTATATTCGAAACGGACATCCGGCCAGATCCGTTGGATTTCCAACAAAATCTGTGCCATACTCTTTGAACCATATACTTCCGGTTTCCGCAACCCCAAACGGTTCAAATTCGGTCCATTTAAAATTAAAATCTTCATATCCTTCAGCGAAGCGTCAAACATTCAAACCAACGCAAAGCGTCAAACTTTCAAACAAGGAACGCAGTTCCCAAACCTGTTAACGCGCGCCGTTAACAGCTAACAAAAACTCATCATTGTTTTCCGTCCGCTCCATGTAGGCCTTCAGTTTCTCCATCGCTTCCTGTCCGTTCATGTCGCTCAGCATCTTACGGATCTGCCACATGCGGCTGATCACGTCCGGTGGCAACAGCAGGTCGTCGCGACGCGTACTCGATGCCGGGATATCCACTGCCGGGAAGATACGGCGGTTCGCCAGTTTGCGATCCAACTGCAACTCCATGTTACCTGTTCCCTTGAACTCCTCGAAGATGAGGTCGTCCATTTTTGAACCGGTCTCCGTCAGCGCGGTAGCGATGATCGTCAGCGATCCTCCGTTCTCGATGTTTCGTGCAGCACCGAAGAAACGTTTGGGCTTATGCAGCGCCTGTGCTTCTACACCGCCGCTCAGCACCTTACCGCTTGACGGTGCTACTGTGTTATAGGCACGTGCCAGACGCGTGATCGAATCCAAGAGGATCACTACATCGTGACCGCTCTCCACCAATCGTTTCGCTTTCTCATGAACGATATTGGCTACCCGTACATGGTTTTCTGCGGGCTCATCGAACGTGGACGCAATCACCTCCGCGTTCACACTCCGCTGCATATCCGTCACCTCCTCAGGACGCTCGTCGATAAGCAGCACAATCATATATACCTCGGGGTTATTATGCAGAATAGCGTTGGCTAACTCTTTGAGTAACACCGTCTTACCGGTCTTCGGTTGAGCTACTATCAGACCGCGCTGACCCTTGCCTATAGGCGAGAACAGGTCTATCATCCGTACGCTCAAACTATCCTGATGATTGCCTACGCAGAGCTTGAATTTCTGATCCGGGAAAAGCGGCGTCAGGTTCTCAAAAGCCACACGTTTCTTCGCCATCTCAGGAGCCAAACCGTTGATTCGGATCACTTTCTCCATCGGGAAGAACTTATCCGGCTGAGGGTTGACGCGGATGGAGCACTCTACCGTATCGCCCGGTTTGAGACCGTACTGACGTACCTGATCTTTGCTTACATACACATCGTCGGGTGAGGGGAGGTAGTTGTAATCCGCCGAACGCAGGAAGCCGTATCCGTCGGGCGCGCACTCTAACGTGCCCATCGCAATCACGTTCTCTCCGAGGTTCGGCATCACAAACTCATTCTTCTCCTCTTGACTCTCCTCTCTCGTCTCTTGACTCTCCTCTCTCGTCTCTTCTACTTTCGTCTCCTCCTTCGGAACCGCAGGTTCATCATTGAGCACCTTTGGTGCGCTCATTTCATCATTCTGAGCCTTTGGCTCCTCATTCTTCTTCGGCCTTCCTCGTTTCTTCTTCGGTTGCTCCACCTCCGGCTTCTCTTGTACCTCCTTCGGCGCACTCGTCTCTTCTTTGACAGCCGCCGGCATGTCGTTGGCAGCAAGTGGCACAGCGGACTTCACCGTCTTGTTCGGCTGATGATTATTAGCCTTGAGCTGCTCCTGCATCTGCGCCATCTCCTCTTTCTCCGAACCTACGGTGGCAAGCACCTGCTCGCTCTTGAGGTTTGAGGTGTTCACCTTTGCAGCATTCCTTTTCACGCCGCGCACACGCTCTCTCTTCGACGGCAGACCTGCCGCCTCGCGAGCGTCCTCTTTGGCTTGAACCACCGCCGCTCGATTATCCGCCTGTGCGTCCAAGATAGCATAACTGATCTCACGGATAGACTGGCTACGACGGGGATTAAGACCCATACTAACAGCTATCTCGCGTACCTCTTCGAGCGACATACGCTCGAGTTTTTGTAATTCGTATTGCATAAAAGTATTATATTTTGCTTTGGAAAATATCCCGACAGAGAGACCCTCTATCGAAATCGACTGCAAAGGTACAACAAAAATTTGAAATATACAAGAATTTGGGCAAAAAAATATGCGTATTTCGTTTTTTTGTTGTACCTTTACGCTCTTATCTCGCTTCGATCGAACGATTTATTTCTGCGAAATACTTCCACAGCGGTGCTGCGTGCAGGGCTTGAATGATCTCGCCGTCACGCAGCATCTCTAATACCTGTTCCGGCTCCATGACATCCACGTGGATGTCTTCGGTCGCTTCTTGGTGCTGCTCGCGCACTTTCTCCACGCCGGTCGCAAGAAAAGTATAAGACTTATTGTTATGGTTCGTCGGATTAGGCGACAGGGTCATGAACAACTCCCATTCGCCGCCTTCATAACCCGTCTCTTCGCTCAACTCGCGCTTGGCTGCTTCCAACGGCGTCTCACCCGGGTCCACAACCCCTGCTACGATCTCGTAGTGGGTCTCGCCTAAAGCATGGCGGTACTGATCCTCCATCACCATCTTGCCGTCTTTAGTGATGGCAATGACATTGATCCAGTCCGGAAACTCCATCACAAACCACGTCGGGATCTGCTTGCCGGACGGCAACTCCACACATTCCTGCCGCACGGACAACCATGGTCCGAGCCGCAGTATATTCTCACTTTTGACCACCTTCCATGGTCTGTTCTCTAATTTCGGATACATCTGTTTTTTATTTTGCGTGCAAAAGTACTGCTTTTTTTTGATATATGCAAATTATGCGCACATAAATTGTAGAGAACGCGCATACATATGTACACGCGTTCTTTGTTCTCCCTTCCCTTGAGGGGTGAAGAGCTCTGCTCGATCGGACTGCCGGTGGCCGTCCGTAGAACTTTTAGGGTGGGGTTACCCTCCGAAGTTATCGAACCTGATATCTGCGTCATCGACGCCCAGCGAGTGGAGCAAGTCGAGGACGGTCTTGGCCATCGGTGTCGTTCAAGACTCCGTCGAAACCGCCCTCAACAGCAGCGGCGATGTGTTTTTTACGGCTACTGCGGAGAAGTTCGATAGGAAAGGAAAGGGAGAAGAGGAGCGGCGATTGCCAATCGCCTGAAATACGAAGAAGAGGACAAGCGTCACACCCAATTGAGCATGACGCTTGAAACTCTAACCTGTTTTTATGGTAGTTTTCGCTTATCGTAAAGTGCAACTATTGCATAAGCGACCATTTCTACTTCTGGATGTTCTTTCGATTCAAGGAGACTTACAACATATTCTTCCGAATCCCACCAATAGAGAGTTTCTGTCTCTTCCAATTCTCGATTGTTGGGCAAAGCAAAGACGTGAGGCACAGACGTGTATTTAAGTAATGGCTCAGGATTAGTTACTTGTTGAGCAATAGGTTCTCCAAGCTCAGCTATTACCTTTCCTAATATTACAGGTAGGTCTGCATCTGTTCCATCTATATACATATATTTGGAACAATATTGCTGTGACGCATTCATTATTGGAATAACAAACCAACGATAGCCACCCCATTGAGAAAACTCAAACTCACCTTCTGAATACACATTTTCTGGCAAAACATTATAAATAGGTGCCTGTGTGTCGTTAGCACAACCGACAATCAATGTTGCAATAAAACATAAAAGAAGAATTCTGTATTTCATACTTTTTAATTTGAAGCACTCATTACTATTGCTACTATTACTAATCCTATTGCAATAAAGATTAGCCAATATTTCAAGAAATTATCATTTACTTTATATACACGTCCACTAACATGTTCAGGTGTCATGTCCATAACCACATCTAACACTTTTAATGTTCCTTGACGAAGTTGATACTTTCTTATATATGCAACGGCTTCATCTTCAGACATTGCTTCTATTTTGCTAATTTCGCGTTCAACATTAGACAATAATTCTTTGTACTTTTGTAATTCTGATTGCAGGGGTTTCATACGGATGTCTAATAGCATCTGATAGCGATTGTTTTCCATCATATACGCTATGCTACCATATTCTTGTTTTGGTGCCATATTAAGGATGTCCTTAATCTGCATTCGGAAGAACTCTATTTTCTTCTCATGTTGCCGTTTTAATTGCTGTAGTTCCTCTAATCTTTCTTGTTTAGTCATAACTACGATACATTATTATTCCGCCAATATATATCTAATTATCTTCCCATTCCCATTTCTTAAAAGTCTAACAAAATAGATTCTCTTTCTTTCAAAAGATGGGTATTTACATTCTACAGATATGCCTAATTCTGGAATTGTTACAATATAGTATGTGATAGTATTTTGACCATTATTCTCGGTATAACTCTCAAAAGTACATTGCTCCGGGTGCTTTATTGAATATATGTCTTCATAGGTACGATAACTATTTTCTTCGTACCTTTGTGCAGCCTTGATAATTGCATCATTGGCTTTTTGTCTTGATTCAGAAGTTTTGTCTTCATAGACATAGTTTCCGAATGAAATTTGTGCTTGAGCAGCTAGCGTAATGAAGCCAACTGTCAAAATTAAAATAATTCGTTTCATATTAGATTGTATTTAAGTTTGTCTCTATTCACGAAAAAAAGCGCGGAACTTTATCGCTATATAATTGACTTCTTAGGATTTACCGGACTACCTCATCAACCAATTCTATATGAACAAAGCCCACGCTTTCGCATGAGCATTTCGGCTTTGTTCTCTTGGTTGATTTCTTTTAAGTGTCCGGCTTTCAAGAAGTCAAGATATAAAGCAAAATGCTGATTCTTTATGTCAATTGCCTTTTAATCGTTTTTTGCCATAGGCGGTATTTTGTTTTATTGTTTGTGGAGTATAGCGGACTCGAAAGGGATGAGATGAGCTAATACCCCGATTATTTCTTATTTGCAAAGAACTCTTCCTTCGCTTTTAGAAGCATAGCGACTTGTTTTTCTGCTTGCTCTCGCGTAACGTAATATGGTTTTCGTCCCATCGCCCTCAATCGAATTTCGGTTTCCTGCATGCTTCGATTAATTGCTTCTATGAGTTGTTCTTCGTTCATGTCTTTGCAAATTCGTTGCAAAGGTACTAAAAAAAATGATATATGCAAGAAAAATGGGAAAAATTTGCATATATCAAAAAATTTTACTATCTTTGCAGTCGATTTGGAAAAGATTTGCGAAACTATGAAGGCGAAGTGGACAAGTATAGTGGATGATTTGCAGGGAAGTGTGGATAGTAGGCACTATGCACGGCATATCCCTGGTAACGGAGAATGGGCGGCTGTGTGCCAAAAGCCGGAGTTGAGCAAGAAGATAAAACAAAAGAAAGCAAGTCTGCCGCATGTGAAGGAGTTTGGTACGCTGATAGCGACATGCAAGGAGATTCTACATGATCCGGAGCGCAGGGCGGCATGGCAAGCCAGATATGATGAGGCAATGCGGAAAGCGCGGAAGTACGGGAAGCCTATGCAAGGGAGGCTGTGCGATTATGTGCGGCATGAGGTGAGCGGGATGATTAAGAGGGGCGAGAACGTGGAGCCGTAGAGGTTGGCGCGTGGCGTTGTGAGGGCGCGGAGATAGGAAGATTCTCAGGTGATTCTTATAGTTTGGTTAGGGTGATGTCGGGTAAAGCATATATTCGGCATATATTGAGCATATATTCAGCATATATTGCGATCAGGTGGAAAGCAGGTGGAAGGGAGGGAAAACGCGGGACTATCATCCCGCGCAGCAAACAAAGAAGAGGATGGCGAAGCAGCGGACAAAGAGGATGGCGAAGCAGCGGACAAAGAGGATGGCTCCGAGCTATCACTCGGAGA
>CAMJJT010000004.1 GCA_946406195.1 uncultured Bacteroidales bacterium | reverse complement strand
GTGGCTGGCATCAGGAATGCCGGCATTGGAACATATCGGCGCATTGCGTGCATCCTTGACTGGACTGTTGATGCTTGGCGGACTAACGCTCAGCGTGTGGACTATTGTCTATATGAAGCGTCGTGGCAAAGGTAATCCGATGGACGCATTCGGACATGAAGTAGCTCCGCGCACGCAACATCTGATGACCGATGGACCTTATCGTATCAACCGCAATCCGATGTTGACAGGTACGCTTGTCTATCTTGCATCGTTTATCGTTTGGCTATGGACGTGGCAGGCTCTGTTGGTGTGGTTTATTTTCCTTGCGATCATGCTCGTGCAAGTACTGACTGAGGAGAAACGTCTCCGTCAGGATTTTGGCGAAGAATATGAGTCTTATTGCCGTCGCACAGGGCGGTTTTTACCATGGACATGTAAAAAATGAACTTTCAGATTTTTGGCAACGAAAAAGCCCCGACATTATTGCTTATCCCCGGCTTAACCACGGACAACTGCTCGTTGATCATCCGGAAGAGGTAGTCCAACGAATCATTCAAATAATACAATGAAACGGAATCAAGATATTATCAGAAAGGCAACTGTGGCGGATATTCCGCGTATTATTGACCTGCTGCATCAGGTGGATATGGTGCATCATCGTCTGCGACCGGATATATTCAAACCGGACACTACCAAGTATGACGAACAGGAGTTAGCTGTATTGCTCGAAGACGAGACTAAACCTATCTTTGTGTATGACGACGGTGAAGTGCTTGGCTATGCGTTCTGTCAGATAACGGAAGTGAAAAATGACCGTTTGTTGCAAGATCGCAAGACTTTGTATATCGATGACCTGTGCGTGGACGAAGCGGCGCGTGGCAAGCATATCGATAGCGCCTTGTTTGAGTTCGTGCACGACTATGCCAAGTCGATAGGGTGCCATGCTATCACGCTCAACGTGTGGGAAGGTAACGACTCCGCTATTCGCTTCTATCAAAACATGGGTATGCACCCTCAGAAAGTAGGAATGGAAATCAAATTGTAACGATATGAAAAAGGATCTGTTTATGTTGCTCATAGCAGCAATGACAATGGTTGGCTGCAAAAAAGCCGACACGAATAATGAGTTGAAACCGTTTAATGTTCAACAGGAGTTTACGGGCAATGCCTTTACGTTCTTCACGGGGGCAAAAGTGATTATGTCAGGCGATAGCGCGAATGCCAATGCGATGACGATTGGCTGGGGTGCGCTCGGTAATTATACCGGCTACGAGTGTCCGATCGTGACGGTCTTTGTGGCTCCGGCTCGTTATACGCACGAGTACTTGGAGCAGTATCCGCGTTTCACGCTCATGGAGTTTGACGATCCGGATATACCTCGCTATCTTGGCACGCATAGCGGTCGTGACGGCGATAAGACAGAGGCACTTGGACTGCATATCGCTTATACAGATAACGGCACGCCGTACTATGAGGAAGCCAAGACGGTTATCGAATGCGAGATAATGACGGTGTTCCATCAGACGGCAGACGATTTCCGTTCGCAGCACATGCATGATTTCTACGAGAACTTCGGCGCAGGCATCCACACCGCCTATTTTGGCAAAGTGGTCGGCGCTTGGAAAAGATAAGCAGTCATGCTTCGCTACGAGATACATAGTTGCGAGCAGATGATAGAACTCATCCAACAGCTCGGATTTCTGCCGCTATTGGTGAGTGGCATTTCCGGCTATTCAGCGGAAGAGATGGCGGACGAGGAATGTCGTTACGTCGTCTTTCCGGACGGTGGATGGGACTGGCCGTTATGGAAATGGAAGGGCATCATCATCAACGAGAGTGATTGTGTCTATGGCAAGTTTTTCAACGGTAAGGCCGGCTTCATCAGTCGCTCTTGGTGGCCGCATTTCTGCAACTGGCGTCGCAGTCTCTATCCCATGCCGGAGAACGGCAGTATAGAAGGTATTATTTATCAGACGCTCTGCGAGCAGGATAGTATCATCAATCGGGACTTGCGTGCGGCGTGCGGTTTCTCCGGTGCGAAGATGCGGAGTAAGTTCGATGGCTATGTGACGCGCCTTCAGATGGCAACGCGCGTAGTGACGGAGGACTTCGTCTATCCGCGGGATAAGCATAATCGTGAATACGGCTGGGGATGGTCGTTACTCACTACTCCAGAACGGCTTTATGGCAAGGACTCGTGTTTTGTTGATTGCTCGCCGGAGGAATCATATCGGCTAATGACCGAGCACTTACATATCATCCTTCCTTATGCGACCGACAAACAAATAAGCAAACTATTGAAATAAGCATGACCATCCGACTTGCGACATATGAGGACATTCCTGCTATCATGCCGGTAATTGATGCGGCGCGAGAGATGATGCACGGTTCGGGTAATGTGAATCAATGGATCAACGGTTATCCATCGGAGCAGGTTATCCAAGCAGACATCGCTTATGACGGTGGGTTTGTGGTCACAGATGACGGACGGATTGTGGCATACTTCGCCTTTCTGCCTGCGCCGGAACCGACATACGAGAAAATCTACGATGGCGCATGGCTGAACGACGAGCCGTACTATGTCATCCACCGTTTGGCGAGTTGGCCGGACGTGCATGGAATATGGGATTGCGTGCTCAAATGGGCTTTCGAACGGACACATACGCTTCGCGTAGATACGCATCGTGACAATCGTATCATGCAGCACAACATCCTCAAGCACGGATTCACCTACTGCGGCATCATTTATTTGCTTTCAGGCGACGAACGCCTGGCATACCAAAAGACGATAATATGAAAAAGTTCATTCCTCATATCCTTGGAGCGCTATTTGTGCTGATCATCATCGGCGCATGGATGTTGATTGCGCACTTGGTCAAGAAACCGAACGATACGCAAGTACCGTTTGTGGTAGCACATAACTATTTCGTGCGGAACGATGCAATCGAACCTATTCCGGCAAAGATTGTTTCGCTGGACGAGTTTGAACAGTATTTCGGCATGGCAGCCTTCATGGGTAAGAACGGACAACCGACACCTATTGATTTTGAGAAGCAGTTTGCTATAGCTGTTGTGCTACCGGAAACTAATCATAGCACCAAATTACATGCCAAGAGCTTGACGGATAACGGTCCCAAGCTGATATTTACCTATCGTGTCGATGTCGCTCCCAAAGAAAACACTTGGACTCAAGTGCCGATGTTGCTCATCTTCGTTGACCGCCAATACGAACGTAATAGTGTTGAACTACAATCTAATGTGGTGACGGACATCTCAGGCACTTGGCAGGTACGAGCTTTTGACAACATAATGCTTACGGAAGACTCCGTATCATTCCCGACGATTAGTTTGTTGGAGAACGGAGTGATAACCGCTTCAGCAGGTTGTAATGGCATGGGTGGTAATTACCAATATGCCAATGGGCGACTCATCATCATGGACGGAATGTGCCAGACAGAGGTGTGGTGTGAGAATGAACAGATGATGCGCAACGAACGACTGCTGGCGCAGACTTTGCATGACACGTTAGCCGTAACTGCTTTATCCGCAGACTCCGTGCTTGTGCAAGGCACGCACACGATGATAATTGTTAGATAAGAAAAACGAATTGAAATCATTATA
Organism: uncultured Bacteroidales bacterium; assembly: GCA_946406195.1. Taxonomy (GTDB): domain Bacteria; phylum Bacteroidota; class Bacteroidia; order Bacteroidales; family Paludibacteraceae; genus Colicola. Next base: position 147,905 of record CAMJJT010000004.1, on the reverse strand, counting down.
TAATATTCAGTATTATGGCACACGCATGTGAAAATTGTAAGTTTCGTGCACACTACGATGCAAAACCTAACTCTGCGTTAGGTCGTTTCTGGAGATGGCACATCAATTTCTGTCCGGGATGGAAAGCGTACTTTACCTCCCGTTCGGCAGAAGAGCAAAAGAAATTACGCGAGAAATATAACTTTACCAAATATCAAGGCATTTAAGGATAACTAAAGACCATAATGGAGAAGTTAGAAGAACAGATACATGGCGACTTACAGCAGTACTTGCTGGGCGTGAATGAAATTGACGAGCGTCTACCGGAATGCCCGGATGTGGAAGTCAAATGGGAGACGATTGCGAATGCGTATATCCCTGACGGAGTGCGTGAGTTTCAGAACTATCCGCTCGCGTCGCTCGGGTGGATGATGTATATCGGCATGGCGCTGGCAAAGATGTGGGATGACGATTGGCAGTACTATGCTGCGAAAGACGATCTGTATGTTTATCTGCGTGACAAACGCGGCTACGATGCCATGGACGAGTATATCCGCAGAGACGTGCTCAAACTCAAAGGCAAGGATTTTGCTGCGACCGAAGAACTGGTCAGCGAATGTGCCTCACGCGTGCATAACACGCTGATGCATCAAGATATAGAACCGGGCACCAAAGAGGCGTTCCTTGCCTACGTCGCTTGCTTGCATCAGTTGTTCCTCTTCGGTGCTGCTATACAACTCAAGCGAATGGGTTACCACATGACGAGAATATAAAGTATAGTGATTATACTATGACACGCAAAGAAACAATCATAGCAACGATCTTGCTAATCATTTTCGGAACGAGTATGCACTTTGTGCATCATGTACCGTTCTTCAATCATTTCCTGGGCTATATCTTTCCCGTGACGGAGAGTGTGATGGCGCACATGAAGATGGTGTTTTACCCGATGCTTTTGCTGGGCATCTATCTGTGCATTTCGCGTCGCGACATCCGCGAGATAGGCGCACCTATATTGGGTGCATTGGCCGTGATGCCGCTCATCGTAGCCGCATTCTTCGGTTATTGGGTCTTCGTGCGCCATGAGTTGATGCTTTTGGATATCGTTATCTATATCGCTTCGATGGTCGGCGCAGTACATCTTGCTAATCGTTGGCGGACTTGTTCGTTTGTGCAGCGCCTCTGGCCGTTATGGATAGTGCTCATCGTGCTGGCTATCATTGCTATCGGCGTGTTGACCTATCACGCACCTAACTGGATCATCTTCGCAGATTTAGGATAATATGAACTGAAGTATGACACCCAAACTATTCTTACAAGCAACGCGTTCGTTATAAAGTAATTCCGTTTATTTGGTAATATGAACACCTTTCAAAAGATATTAACTTTGTTCATAGGCATCGGCGCAGTAGTCGGTGCAGTAATGATGTGGGTTGACCCGACGGGAGTTGCATGGGGCGGAGAACCATTATTAGAATTGCTCCGCGCAAAGATGCCGTGGCCGGATGTGTTCTTTCGCAACTTTATTCCGTCCGGTATAGTACTATTGGCGGTAAACGGTCTTACGCAATTCGTAGCAGCTTATCTGCTTTTCAAAAACCATCCGCTGGCATATTGGGCAGTACTGGTTTGCGGTATTATCCTGATGCTTTGGATTGCGCTCGAATGTTGGATATGGGGCTTCAATCCTGTCGGTAATTTTTACTTCATCCTTGGCCTCGTCGAAACCATTTCAGCAGCAATTAGTTTGCATGGAAACAGATATTTAAAATAATGTCCGTTTTTTCATAGTGTATGTCGCCTGAAAGCAGTACCTTTGCGGCATCGAAACGTATAATAAAGATAGTATGGAACAGAAATTTTGCCAGAGCTGCGGAATGCCGCTCACAGAGCAAGTCCTCGGAACGAACGCCGACGGGAGTAAAAACGCGGATTACTGCATATATTGCTATAAGGACGGCAAGTTCTTGCAGGACTGCACAATGGACGAGATGATTGAGCATTGCGCTCAGTTTGTCAACGAGGTCAATAAGGGGCTGCCACAGCCGATTACGAAAGAGGAGTACATCGGACAGATGAAGATGTACTTCCCGCATCTAAAGCGTTGGCGTAAGTCTCTTGCCATAAACAACGATGAGGCTATGCCTGAAAATCCGGCACTTTCTGGTGTAAAGGAATTGATAGCCACGATGGCCGACACGCTGCCAATCACCTATATCTCGTCAGTCGATGAAGAGGGATTCCCCTGCACCAAGGCCATGCTGTCACCACGAGTCCGCGAGAGCATCAAGACGTTCTATTTTACCACAAACACCTTCTCCCTCCGTGTGGCTCACTATAAGGCCAACCCCAAGGCCTCGATCTATTTCTGCGATGCCGAGGGCTTCAAGGGTATGATGCTGCGCGGCACGATGGAGGTACTGACGGATGCCAAGAGCAAGGAGATGATTTGGCGCGATGGCGACGAGCAGTACTACCCAAGTGGCGTTACCGACCCGAACTACTGCGTCTTGAAGTTCACCGCCACTGACGGCCGCTTCTACAGTGATTTCTATCCACGTAGTTTTGTGATTGAGTAAATGAAGAACAATAAAGCACTTGTCGTTATCGACATTCAGAATGATATTACCAAACGATTACAAACAATGAAACAAAGGTATGTGCTATAGAGAAGAAGCCATCGAATGTGTAAAAGATCATGTTCTCCAGATACATAAGCAAATATATGCCAAGTATGAAGGGGATTTTGACAGGATCTATACGGAAGGGTACAACAGCAAGTCCTATACGGGTAGGGTGATTGAGCCAGGAAAGGTTTATGAACTGAGTTATCTGGAATGTACGTGCCCTAAAGTTAAATGTGGGCTGAGAAACCATCCGCAGCAGTGTGAGTGCTCACGACAGAGCATTCTATATATCTTGTCGCAACTTGAACCGGACAGCCAATTCGATGTTCGGATTGAGAATACGATTCTCAGGGGAAGCGACCGCTGTACTTTCAGAATAACAAAGCATAAAGATGTTTAAGTCATTCGAGTTATGACAATAGATAGAATAGATATTACCGCTCAACTATTTGCTTTGCAAGACAAGGCGTATGCGGAATGATACCCTCTTAGGCGGAGGCCGCTTCTCCCATTCCGTTGGGAGAATGCTCCGGGTTCTTTGCCACAGCGCTTGCAAAGCAATGGGATGCTACACTGCCTTATATCGAGCAACATCGCTTGGAGAAAGATACGCATAACAAAACTATTCAGAAAGCCATTGAGAGTTTCCGTATCACAGACGAACAAAAGGCTTTGCTAAAGACCTTGCGAGTGAAATGAAAAAGATACTATTCCTACATGGCTTTTATGCAAGCGGACAATGTGTTCCTGCTGTTGCGTTACGCGAAGCATTCGCAGGGCGTGCCGATGTTCTGACACCGGACTTACCCATGCATCCGCAGGACGCACTGCGTTTCATTCGCGAACTAATTGGCAGAGAAAAGCCCGACTTGCTCGTAGGGAATAGTTGCGGTGCTTTCTATGCACAGATGATTGCTCCGGTCGTTGGCATTCCTGCCTTGCTTGGTAATCCTCATTTCCAGATGTCAGAGTTCTTGAAACAGCGCATAGGTCAACATGAATACAAGTCACCACGCAAGGATGGCAAGCAATCATTCGTTATTGATGAAGTTTTGGTTAAAGAGTTTGCCGCACTGGAGGCTACTCAATTCGACAATTGCAATCCTCAGTCCCGTGACCAAGTGTGGGGATTATTCGGTGAGCAAGACACTTTAGCGCATTTCGAATCGCTCTTCTTAGAGCACTACAACCGTTCATTCCATTTCCCCGGAGGACATACTCCCACCGCTGATGAAGTCCGCACATGGTATGTACCGCTGGCAGAACGGATGTTACTATAATACACAAACGAGGTGTGAGGCGTTTGCTGTTTACTATCTAAATCACTTTTGAGTGTCCCATTTCCGTCGCTACCGCGCTTTTCGTGATGAAACGTGCGGTAGTTTTGTTTATGAAAGACCTCAAATGCGCGCGAGCGCGAGCAGACTTGTGAGGTGCGCGGAGTGGTTGGAGACTCGCGAGGTTGGCGAGCAAATGGAGACTTTTGAGTTCGCAAAAAGAGAAGACTTTCGACACTCAAAAATGGCGGACTTTTACACGCGAAAAATGAGGTGACTTTTGAGGTCTTTTTGGAATAGTGTAGACCTATCAATTTTGTTCGCAAAATACGACTTATGATGTATGAAATAGAGTGAGACTTTCGTCCTAAAGATTTGAGCAGACTTCGGCAATTAGTTGAAAGTGTTGACTGCATATTCCGCTTTTGAAAATGACCTTGACGAGCAGATAAAGCAGGGCGGTTGGGGCTCTCCAGAGGGAAAAGACGAAAGATTTTGCTATCTTTCGTCGCTATCTGGCTTATTTACAGCGATTTACAATTTTATAGACCGGAAAAACGGAATAAAATGAAAATCTTTTAGCACGAACACACCAAATTTTTAAGCAAGTGTTCGTGTATTTACACGGACGCGCGAGTTTTCTCCCTACGCGCGCGTTCCTAACTTAATACGAATATACAAAAAAAGAAGCAGTATTCATGTGCTTGAACGCTGCTTCTTTTCGACCGGGAAAAAGCTGTTATTTTACCGGGCGGAAACTGGTGCCACACGAACGTATTTTCTCTATCATATTCGGGTCAATTTTGCGAGCATATTTCATGGTCGTTGTGACGTCTTGGTGACCGGCTGCCTGTTGTACCAGATGGATGTTCATATTATGGTCATCAATCATCTCGGTTATACCGTCATCCTTGAACGAATAGAGTTGCATTTCTTGCGGCAGATGGAGCGCCTCACGGATCTTCATCCAGTCCTTCTTATACTTGCCATGATAAGCCGGAGCCTCAGACGGAACATACTCGGTGCCTAACAGGTAATAATCCTGCGGATACTTCTCCAAATGCATAGCTTTGAGACGTTCAATCAGTTCAGGTGATAGGGGCGCAGCACGCTCAATGTGTGTCTTCGCTTTCTCTACCGGAATAAGGATGTAACCCTCGTCCAAATGGATGTCGCGCAACTGAATAAGCGCAATCTCTTTCGGACGGATGAGTGAGTAGTAAATGAGCATGCAGACGAGAATGTAATTCGGCATGTTTTCTTCGCAGTAATCGAAGATCTGGCCACGAACTTCTGCTGGTATCAATCCACGGCGTTTCTCTTCTTTCTGTTTGGTCTTAATACGCTCAAACGGATTCTCTTTGCAGTAGCAATGTTCCTCGAACCAACTGAAGATGGCGCGATACTTCTTGAGGTAGGTGTTCCAAGCGTTAGCAGACAATGCTTTGCGTGGCTGTTTCTTTTGCGCTTTTGCCTTTCGAATCTCTTCCTCGGTAGGTTCTGTAAATAGGAAGTCCATGAAGCGAACCGCCAAAGCATGGTTGAACATCGAAGCCGGACAGTCAGGAGAATGCAGTTCTTCAACGATCCAGTTGTTAAGGATGCTGAGAACCGATTTGTACGCTACCATCGTCGATTGACGCAGCTCACGTTTCTTGATACTGATGAACTCTTCGGTAGCTAAGTTCATCGGCTTAAAGAGGGAAGCATTCTGCTGCTCAATAAGCGGACTCCAGCCGCCGGCTAACTTCAGATTGATGTCTTGCACCATCTTATCCGCATAAGAGCGGAAGTCGTTAAGGCGTTTAAAATTCTCGCGTACGCCATTTAATTTGGTGCGGATACGCTCAAACTTGTTTGTGACTGGAGAATACACGTAGTACAGAATGTACCAACCATTGGTGTCGTGTTTCAGTGTCGCGGGTTTGTAACCCAAAATTTCTAAACGATTTTTCATGTTTTTTAAAAAGCGCTGGCACCATTACTGATGTCAGCACTTTTTAAGTCATGAAAACTTTTTGACCCGATTTTGACACGGCCTTTTTGCGTCAATACCTCGCGAGGCCAGTATTTATCGGACTTTGTTGCTCAACCAGGACTCGAACCCAGACAGACAGAACCAGAATCTGTAGTGCTACCATTACACCATTGAGCAGCGGCGAACGTCCATCGAACGGACGCGAGGCGCTAATGATTTCTCAAAAGCGGGTGCAAAAGTACTGCTTTTTTTTGAATTGACCAAATATTTTTGAAAAAAAATGCAATTAAAGGTGCTTTTTTAACCAAAATAGCCAATTTTGGAGGTGTTTATGGGTAAAAACATGCCCGCATTCGTACTTTTCCGGATGAAAAACAGGCGAACCTCCATAGACCGAATCGATGTAATGAATACAAGTATCTACCGCCGAAACGGGAAAGAGTTTGTCGGTTGTGCCGTACTGGAGCAAGAAGGGTCTCGGAGCGATGCTTGCAGCTATTTGCGCAAAGGGTTGTTGATCCTTCCGTGCCATACAGAGCCATGAGTCATTATAGCGGTTTTGGGCGAGTGTGGTCATCCAATGAGCAGCTATACAAACAGTTACCGCAGGCTCTTCCGCTGCCAGATTCCACGCCCTGTAAGCGCCGTACGAAAAACCCGCCGCAGCGATGCGGGTAGAATCGACAAAAGGCAGCGATTGCAAGTATCGCACACTCGCCTGATCATCCGCCAAAACACGCGCGTACCACTCGCCCAGTCCTCCCAACGAATCGCTGAACTGCCTTTGCGAGAGATGGGAACGACGCGATCCCCAATAGAGGGCATCGGCACAATAGACCACATAGCCATGCGCAGCCAGCGAATCGCCGATAGCCATGCCGGAGTAATAAGGTTCGGGATTATCACCAATCACTTTCTGCCAGCCTTTCTCAAACCGTGCGCCATGATCATGCAACAACAAAACAGCCGGCCAACCCTTGTCCGGCTTTTCTCCCTGCGGAACCAACAGTTGGTTAGCGGGTACGACGGATAAGATCAGGCAGATAATCGCGTTTAATATACTCATAATCGGGATAGGCTTTCAGCAACTCCTGCGTACACCGGAGCGCTTCGGCAGTATTGCCCATTTTGTCATGGCATTGGGCGATATACATCATCGTAGCAGGTCTCCACCAGCAATCATGCCATTTGGCATCCCTGAACAAGCGCTCGGACTTCTGAAAATACGTCAAAGCATCTTTCTTGCTGCCAAAAGGTTTGGGCGCGTAGAAGAGGCTGGTTCCGTAATAGGACAGCACGATCGGGTCGTTGGGAGCCAACTTGACCGCCTCTTTGGCGAGCGACATCGCCTTCACCGGATGGATGGACTCATGCAGACGCAGTTCGAACACATAGACCGCAGAGAGGTACATCTCGTAGTGCCCTATGGGCATTTGTGATTTGAGATTTGTGATTTGTGATTTGAACTGCTGCACATAGCGTTTGGCTTCGGGCAAGAGAGCTTCGTTGCCTACTTTCTTTGCCTCCGCAACTATATACCCGCAGTAACCATATAGGTAGTTTAGCGCTTCGCTGTTTGAAGTGGTTTGCGCTTCGCTGTTCAGGTTATCCACGTACGCTTTCCAGACGGTCATGTCTTCGCGCATATACGCATTCAATAAGTCTCTATCGGACTGAGCCGATAGAGACAAACTGATGCATAAGGCGAGGATTACTTGCCGCGCTCGAGCAATAAGGTGCGTGTCGGTTGATCGCATACTTCGCTCGGTCCGTAGTATTGGATCGGACCCGGATAGATATAACTGGTGTTCGCGTCCGCCCATTCCTCACGGTGCGCCTGAAGATACTGGAACGGTTTGCCGTTGAGATCCACAAGGGCCTTCTGAATAACGGGTTTCATCTTACCGTTACGTTTCTCCATGTTCATCATCATCGTGATAGGTACACCACCTGCGAGCCAAGCCTCAGCGGGTTTGGTGAGGTTGCGCACGAGGGACATGTAACCGGTTTTGCCGGCTGCGATGAGGTGCGTAGCGTTCACGCCGATCGAATAGCAGTAGTCTGCATCGAAGTTCGACGGGATAGCGCAACGACCTTCGTAACCGAAGAAGTGGTTGAGAGCGCTGAATTTACCCTTGTACTCGCCGTTGGCTTTGAGAACAGCCAGACGTTTCTGAACCATCTCGATCAGCAGTTTCTCGGTCTCGATCTGACTAACCATCACGTTTCCGTGCGGGTCGCGGTCGAGCGTGAGCTGCTTAGCGATGCCCTTCGGCAGCGAACGGAAGAGTTCGCAGGAAGCCGGAGTAAGCATCGATTTGACGTACTCGCGTTTTGCGTCGTCGCCGTCGAGCGAGGTGAACTCCTCGTTGTTAGCCAGCATGTCGTTGAGCTCTTGGATGAGGACGCGCATAGCCGGGATGAACTCAATCAGACCCTCCGGGATAAGCACGGTTCCGAAGTTCAGACCTGCGTTAGCGCGGGCTACAATGACTTTGACGATGTCCTCTACGATGTCGTTGAGCGTCATCTTCTTTGCCTCAACCTCCTCGGAGATGAGGCAGATGTTCGGCTGACTTTGGAGCGCGCACTCGAGGGCGATATGGCTTGCCGAACGGCCCATGAGGCGGATGAAGTGCCAGTATTTCTTCGCGGAGTTAGCGTCGCGCTGGATGTTACCGATGAGCTCGGCATAGGTCTTACAAGCGGTGTCGAAACCAAACGAGGTCTCAATCATTTCGTTCTTGAGGTCGCCGTCGATGGTCTTCGGGCAACCGATGACTTGGATGCCGCATTGTTTCTGGAGATAGTACTCAGCGAGGACACAAGCGTTGGTGTTTGAGTCGTCACCACCGATGATGACAACTGCCTTGATACCCAGTTGTTTGCATACCTCGATACCGTTGTCGAACTGCCAGGTCTCCTCCAGTTTGGTACGACCGGAACCGATGATGTCAAAACCGCCGGTATTGCGGTACTCGTCGATGATAGCACCTGTCAACTCTTGGTATTTGCCGTCAATAAGACCGGAAGGACCGCCGAGGAAGCCGTAGAGTTTGTTCTTCGGGTTCAAAGCTTTCAGACCGTCGTAGAGACCGGAGATGACGTTGTGACCGCCGGGAGCCTGACCACCCGAGAGGATCACACCTACATTAAACGGTTCGTCACAATGGTTCTTACCGGTTGTCGGCTCCATGGTGATCAACGGCAGACCGTAGGTATTGGGGAACAACGCCTTGATCTCTTCCTGGTCAGCTACCGACTGTGTTTTCTCGCCTTCTACGAGGCGTACTGCGCCCTGCAAAGCTACCGGCATTTTCGGCTGATAGCTCTGACGCGCAATTTGTAAAGGACTTTTAAGCATAATGAATATATTTTTTATTTTAACGAATTAGCGAATTAACGGGTTACCGATTTCACTCAAACCAATTTTGCCTGCAAAATTACAACAAAAATTGCACATATGCAAGTAAACGTGCATTTTTTTCGAGAAAACAGCAATTTTATCAAATTTAGAATGTATTGAGGGTATATAAAGGGTGTAATTTAGGGGTGTTTAGCGGTCATTCCCGTTCGCATGTCGTTCGCATTACGTTACCATTACGGACGTGTACGTACGGTTTTGGGCGTGTCGGAGAGGTGTTTGAATCGGTTTCCGGTCGCGTGGCAGGTCCGTTCCGGGTACGTAATAAGTCCGATAATGGTTAACGAATGACTAAGAATATATAAGAATGACTAACGATTTGATCGGGAAAAGGGGTGCATCTATAAAAAAAAAGACATGACCGTATTGACCGTTTTGACCATATTAGGAAGAAACGGTCAAAACGGTCAAAACGGTCAGAACAAAAAATGATGTGGCAGAAGTGGCAGAAATGGCAGAAAAAAGAGGAAGAGGAGATTATTTATCTGTCCAAAACAATTTTTCTTTGTCCACAGATTACGCAGATGAAACAGATTTTATAAACGGCGAATTGAACTAATTAAGCGAATGTTTTTTTTAAGTTCAATGTCTCGTACGTTTTTGTGATGAAACGATTTATTGACAATACTAACTATTTGATAGCAATAAAATATCTAAGCGGCTCTATGTGTGCTACTTGGGTGTATTTCTTCTTGTGGAGGTCTATCTCTTGGTCGAAGTAGATGGGCTTGTTCGGGTTAAAGAGGAATACCGCATAATATGGTGCGTTCTCGGCAGAAAATCCCATATTCTGCAAGTCTTTCGCCGTATAAATCCGAAAACCTTTGTTGGTCTGCTTGAATAGTTGCGGATTCTCTCCGTTGGTATGCAGGCAAATATAGCCCAAACGCTCAAAACCTTGTTTCACCAGCAACGAACCTTTACTATCTCCGGCACGCGTGTACGTTATGCCTAATTGCATCGCCAGTTCGCGGTCTCTCTCGCGCATATGGTTGACGAGAACGGTTGCTTCTTGCCCGTTCTCACGCATTTTGTCCAAGAGTTTCTTGCGTGTTTGTTCGTCCTCTAAAGCTTCGCGGCGACGGAGAGATAAGTCTGCGAAAGAAGGATCTTGCTCAATGCCGATGTACTTGCGTCCAAGCAGATTAGCGGCGATTCCCGTCGTGCCCGAACCGCTAAACGGGTCAAGGATTGTATTGCCATCGTTGGTAGAAGCAAGGATGATTCGGTACAATAGACGCAAGGTCTTTTGCGTCGGGTGTTTGCCTTGCAGTTTCTCCCAAGAACCTACTGCCGGAATACGCCACACATCGGTCATTTGCGTGCCGCCGTTCAGTTGTTTCATGGTCTCGTAGTTGAACTTGTGCGTTTTCTTCTCCGACTTGCGCGCCCAAATGATGAGTTCGGTAGAGAAATTAAAATACTTGCACGACAAATTAGGTGGCGGATCTGTTTTCTGCCAAGTAATCGTATTGAGCACTTTGTAGCCGAGCTCTTGCAGGCATCGCATAACGACGTGGATGTTATGGTGCGTGCCACTAATCCAAATCGTGCCGTTTTCTTTTAGTTTGGAGCGACATAGACCAAGCCATTTGCGATTGAACTCATAGATGTATTCGGGCGTGCCGCCTTTGTCCCAATCGCCTTTATCCACACATACTTGCTTGCCGCTTTGCACACTTATTCCGCCATTACTCAAGAAGTACGGAGGGTCTGCAAAGATAGCATCAATAGAGTTGTCTTCTATCTCGTTCAATCGTTCCATGCAATCGCCTTGTAGGATGCGAAAATCTGGGTATGTTGAATAAGTGGTCATTAGATCAAAATAAACTATCTGTTACGAAACCTTCATCTTTTATCTTTTTTAGAAAGTTGGGAAGGCTTGTTAAATTATAAATAGAAGGAATTACATCATAAGCAGCTTTGATTTCAGGCTTTGCATCAAACCAACCTTGCCCATCTGTAATCCACACGAATTCATATTTTGGATTACTATTGATTTTAGGAGCAATACCTGTATAAGCTCGCGCTACTTCATTCGGTTTAGAACCTCCTCCATTATAGAAATTTACTTCCAATAAGTATGTTTTACGTGTTGTACGAATGGAAAAATCAAATTTCTTAACATCCTTTCCTAATTTATCTTTCAAATCTGGGAAAGTAATAGATTTTACTTGACTGCTATAAGGGATTCCATTTGCTTTTAAGATTGAAGCAATCTCATTTTCCATTATTTGACCACTTCTGTTTTTGCGAGCATTGGTATCCATTCCTGTTTCTATCCCAAAAACATAATCAACGAGGTTCGTAAGATCTTTATTTTGAAATAGATTCAGTAAACCTGTCGTTTTGAGAAATGTATATACTCCATTAGGGGATTTAAACATATTTGATAATTTTTGCGGTTCGTCCAAAGGCGACTTTTCAACTACCCATACGCCATCTTTACTATCTCTTACAGCAATCAAAATATCTAAAACCTCAAAAGGCTTTGTGCCGTATTCTTCAAATATACAATCTATTGTACTTTGGATATTAGAAGAGGTCAACAAACTATTTAGTAAATTGAGATTTACCTTTATTCTATCTACATTTGCTTTTATCTTCTTAAAATCACAGAAAAAGTAGTCTAATGTTTGGTTTGTTTTTCTCAACTGAGACATAAATATCTCAAATTGTTCTTCGGTATGTGCTGCCATAGTTTAGAATAATTGATTTTGTTTTACTTCTTTATAATTTTGCACCAAGATCTCGGTCAGTTTGCCGCGTTTGTCGGGATTCGCATTTATACTACGCGATGCAAAAACACGCTCGATTGTATATTGCTTGTAGAGGTCATCAAAGAAACCATCCTGACAATCCGAATTGCTCAGCATGAAATGATAGCCAGAAGCGTCAACTGTGTCGCAAAAATCTTTGAGACGAACTTGCGCAAGATCATTAAAAGGCTCTTTCGCATAATCGTTGAAACTGCTGGTATTGTTCAAAGGACGGTAAGGCGGATCGAAATAAAAGAGCGTCTTTCCTTGAGCAAAAGGAAAAACTTGCTGGTAGTCCCCGGTAAATATCTCTACCTTTTGCAATAACGCACTATCCGCATAAATCGTCTTGGCATCACATATCTGCGGATGATCATAACGACCGAAAGGCACGTTGAAAAGTCCTGCTTTGTTGACGCGATAAAGGCCGTTAAAGCAAGTACGGTTTAGGAAAAAGAATAACGTAGTGTTACGAAGCGGGTCTAAGGATTTCGTGTTAAACTCGTCCCGTCGCTGCATATAGAAAGCCCTGCGCTCATCTTCGGACGCGAGTGCATAATACTCATCTTGGATCTGTTGCAGAGACTCCACCAATTCCGACGGATGATTGCGCACCACCTTGTAGCATGTCGTCAGATCCGAGTTGATGTCGTTAATAACGGCTGTTTGGATATTGGCGTGTGTACGTAACATATAGAAGAGCATAGCTCCTCCGCCCACAAAAGGCTCAATGTACGTCACCTCCTTCCATTCCTCAAAATCAGCCGGAAGCAAAGCTTCTAATTGCTCAATGAGCTGTGTTTTGCCGCCAACCCACTTTATAAATGGTTTGGCGACCGATTCGGTTAATTTCATCAGATAGCATTTTGCTGTCTGCTACCTTTCCTATTCTGCTTCTACGACCTGTATAAATACAAAATGCGGGCAAACTTGCTCGCACTGTGGTCGTAGGAATAGCACCATTATAAAGACAAGTCGCCCGCAAAAATCTGCGGGTTTGCTGTTGCTCTTTATAATTTGCTTATTCTTGAAATTTCCTACGTTTCAGTGCGAATAGACAAATAGCAAACGCTAATTAATAAATATGTTTACTCCGCCGCTGCGGATGTTTTATGTCTTGATTTTAGTTACAAGTTATTGTCGGTTCTCCTATGAAATCACCTGCGTCCAGAACGATCTCTCCTTTGCGATAAAGCGCTTCGGCTATTTCTTTCGCTTCCTCCGAATTTTCTGCCTCAACAACGACCTCTTTTCGCAATATCTCCTCTATGACTACAGTATATTTCATTTGTTAAATTCTTCTCTTTCACCGCTTTTTATGCTGTTGAGCTCAGCGGAATAGCACTTCTATGGTTAGTTCGCACGCAATTTGCGTGCAAAGGTACTACTTTTTTCTGAATTATGCAAATAAATTGTTATTTTTTTGCTTATGTACAAAGCAAAAGGCGCAAAGGTTTGTCTTATGGATTTGCTAACCACTCGGCTAGGTCGATGATCTGAATACCTTGGTAATCATATTTCGGGACGCGCGTGCGAGCAATAATGAACTTGGGGTACACATCTTTGATTTGCAAAAGTGGCGAGTACTCGCGTTCGAAAGTCTCTTTGGAACTGATATTGTCGCTCACCTGAATATATATCTTTTCATTTCCACGCATGGCTACGAAATCAATCTCTTTCCGGTATAGTTTGCCGACATAGATATCATATCCACGCCGCAACAATTCCAATGCCACCAGATTCTCATAGATACGCCCGTAGTCCATATTACGTGTGCCGAGCAAGGCATAGCGGAAACCGCTATCTACCAGATAATATTTGTCTATCATGCGCAAGTAGCCTTTCCCTCGGACATCGTAACGCTTGACTTGGTTGAACAAGAATGTGCGGCATAGAAAATCCATGTAGTTCCCAACAGTAACGTGGTTCGTCTTTATCTGTTCCGCTTGCAAATAGCCGCTCACACTTCTATAAGAAGTCGTATTGCCTATATTATCCATCAGATACTCCGCTACCTTATTGAGCAAATACACATCCGATAATTTATAGCGTTGAATGATATCGCGCTCAATAATGGTACGAAACACCTCCTGCACATATTTGGCTTTCTCTGCTTGCGTTGTATAGACATATGAACCGGCAAGTCCTCCGTCCTGTATATATTGATCCAATTGGGATTGTATCTCTTGTGAACCGAAATAGGAGCGATATTCCGAAAAACTGAAAGGATAAACCATGATTCTCATAACACGCCCGGTAAACAACGTAGCTAAGTCAGAACCTAATAGAAAAGCGTTGGAGCCAGTGATATAAATATCATACTTTTGCATCGCGTGGAGGCTGTTGATTGCCAACTCAAATTTGGCGCACATTTGTACCTCATCAATGAAGACGTAATTATTCTTCTTTGCTTTATATTGCTCCTCGATGTAGTTATGCAAGGCATGATACTCTTGTAATGGTTCTGCGGCGAGCGAAGTAAAATCGATAAAAATGATATTAGCTTTCTTATCGTTTTTTCTTAACCACTCCATGTACATTCGGATAAGCTCTGACTTACCTGCTCGACGAACACCCGTTACTACTTTAATGTCCGGCATAAGACGCACATTTTGCAAGCTTTCCAAATAATCTGGACGTTCAATAATCTTCATGTATAATGATTTTTTTGAGTATTTTTCACTTCCCAAAATTGCATTTTTTTACGATTTGGAAAGTGAAATCCGCTGCAAAGGTACAACATTTTTCTTAATTATGCAAATAAATTGTTATTTTTTTGCTTATGGCAAAGCAAAAGGCGCAAAGGTTTGAGCCTTTGCGCCTAATTGGAATTCAAAATTCGGCAGACAGATTGATCCTATTTACCGTTTTTAGCTGCCTCGATGAGGGCGAGGAGTTGAGAGACGGCTTCTTCCTGCGGGATGTTTTTGAGGACACACTCTTTGCCGCGATAGAGGGAAATACGGTCACGACCGGCTCCCACATAGCCGTAATCGGCATCTGCCATCTCACCCGGACCGTTCACTATACAGCCCATGACGGCGATTTTTAGACCCGTGAGGTGCGCCGTAGCTTTTTTGACCTCAGCAACGGTTTTCTGGAGATCGAACATTGTTCGTCCGCAACCCGGGCAGGAGATATACTCCGTTTTATATATTCGCACGCGCGCGGCTTGGAGGATATCCTTGCTCAAGAAATTGAGCTTGTTCTCCGAGAAATTGGGGTTGACGAGCGTCAGTTCAGTCGCTTTATAATCCCAAAGCAGACGTCCGCATTCGGCCGCAGCCTGCAGGCAGAACAATTCCCAATCGCTCTCATAACTCGTATAGCGCACTTCGGCATTGCCGCCGATATTATCCAGCACTTCGGCTACGACCGATCCGTCGTAACGGATCGATTCATCGTCCGCGAAATAGTCCACCAGGTCACGCGCCACCGGGATCTCATTCTCCGGTGCCTCACTGAGGCTCACGCGGATCGTATCGCCTATGCCATCCGCCAAGAGCGCACCGATTCCTACCGCCGACTTGATACGACCGTCTTCGCCTTCGCCGGCTTCGGTCACGCCCAGATGCAGCGGGAAAGCCATGTGCTCATGCTTCATCGTCTTGACCAGCAGACGCACGGTTTCCACCATGACGCGAGTGTTAGAGGCCTTGACGGAGATGACAATATCCATGAAATCGTGCTCCACTGCAATGCGGAGAAACTCCATGACGGACTCCACCATCCCGCGCGGCGTATCGCCGTACTGGTCCATCATCCGCTCGGATAGCGAACCGTGGTTCACACCGATACGGATCGCCGTCGCGTGCGCGCGACATATATCTAATAGGTGTACGAATCGCGCCTCTAATTTGGAAGCGTCTTTGCTGTAGTTGCCCGGGTTCACTCGCACCGCCTCAACTACTTGAGCCGCAGCGTCCGCTACTTCAGAATTAAAATGCACATCTGCCACCAACGGAACAGCCGTCAACACTTGTGCGTGGATCTCCTTGAGCGATTCCACTTCACGCAGACCCTGCGTCGTGAAACGCAACAACTCCGCTCCGGCTTCAATGCACCGACGTGCCTGGTCCACCGAACCATCAATATCGTTGGTCGAAGTGTTCGCCATCGTCTGGATGCGAATCGGGTAATCAGAACCGATAAAAATGTTGCCAACTTGCACATTTATGGTCTTTCTTCGCTTATTTTCTAATTTTATTTGCATAAAAATGCCCTAAAATGCTATTTTTTGTTAAAAAAGTTCAAAAAAATTTGGTCATGTCAAAAATTTGTAGTACCTTTGCACCCGCTTTTGACAAAAAAGCACGAAAATAATCGTTCGAGGCTCTTGAGCCGAGATAAGAATCAGTAGCTCAGCAGGTAGAGCACATCCCTTTTAAGGATGGGGTCCTGGGTTCGAGCCCCAGCTGGTTCACAAGGAAGAGAGTTTCGACTCTCTTTTTTGTTTTCTGTCCCCCTTTCTCATTCTTTCAAATAGCGCCTTGCAATTTTGCTTGCAAAATTACTGCTTTTTTTTGACATGTGCAAATAATTTGAAAAGAATATGAAAATAAAATGCATCCATTCCATTCCCGCGACCACATCGCGACCACATCGCGACCTGTATGAAAGGTGTGAAGTTTATTTTACTTTGGCACGGAGTTTGTAATACTCTTTCTGCAAATTTTAATTTACGACACTATGAAAAAGATATTTAGATTTTTAGGCGTCGTGCTGCTCATTGCAGCAATCAGTGCCGCAACCACATTCGCTGTCTTGAAATACAGCAATCCGCAATTTCAAATCACAAATTACAAATCACAAATCACAAATGATTCCACCGGAATTCCTGTCGCCTACAGCCGCTTCGCTTCGTTGCCGCAGGCTGGAGAGACGGATTTTACACAGGCAGCCGAGCTGTCCGTCAATGCGGTAGTCCACGTCAAGACGACTTACCGCAACCAGGTTTCCTCGCAGCAGATGGACCTCTTTGAGTTCTTCTTCGGGCGTCCGGGGCAGCAACGCGAGATGCCGGCGCAACAGGCTTCCGGTTCGGGTGTCATCATCTCCGAGGACGGTTATATCGTCACCAACAACCACGTCATCGACCGTGCGGACCAGATTCAGGTTGTTCTCAACGACAAACGCGAGTACACGGCTACGCTGGTCGGCACGGACCCGAACACGGATATTGCGCTCCTGAAGATTGACGAGACAGGTCTACCGGTGATTCTCATGGGCAACTCTGATGACCTGCGTGTCGGCGAATGGGTGCTTGCGGTCGGCAATCCGTTCAACCTCACTTCGACCGTCACGGCGGGTATCGTGTCCGCCAAGGCGCGTAACATCAATATCCTCAATGCGGAGATGAAGATTGAGTCGTTCATCCAGACCGATGCGGCAGTCAATCCCGGCAACTCCGGCGGTGCGCTGGTCAACACACGCGGCGAACTGGTGGGCATCAACACTGCCATCGCTTCGCAGACCGGTTCCTATTCGGGCTATAGTTTTGCTGTGCCGACAAGTATTGTACAGAAAGTGGTGAGCGACATCCGCCAGTACGGCGTTGTGCAACGTGCTATTCTCGGCGTGCAGATGCGCGAGATCACGTCCGAACTACAGAAAGAGAAAAACCTGACGACCCTCCAAGGGGCGTACGTGGAACGCGTTGTGCCGGACGGTGCGGCGGAGAAAGCAGGCATCAAGAGCGGCGATGTGATCACGCGTGTGGACGATGCGGCAGTCAAAACCGGTACCGACCTGCAGGAACATATCGGTCGTCACCGTCCGGGTGATGTAGTGAGTGTGACGCTGCTCCGTGACGGCAAGACCAAGACCGTTCAGGCTACGCTCACCAACCGCGAAGGCGGTACGGGTGTTATCTCTGCCGAGGACAAAGCGTCCGTCTTAGGCGCCACGTTCTCCGAACTGACCGATGCGCAGAAAGGGCGGCTGGGCATCAACTACGGCTTGCAGATCAAATCACTCAAGGCTGGCAAACTGAAGAGTGCCGGTGTTCCCTCGGACTTCATCATCCTCAAAGTCAATAACCGCTCCGTACGCACCGAGGAAGACCTTGACGACATCGTCCGCCGTGCCAACTCCGCCTCCGAGCGTGACCGCGTCCTCTTCATCACCGGCTGCACTCCCCAAGGCCGCATCCGCTACTACGCCGTCAATCTGGCAGAATAAGGATGTACGATTGTTAAGATTCCGAATGATAAATGGGGCGATTGCGCCCCCTTTATCGTCCCGTATGTTTCTCGTATGTGAGTCGTGCGCGGCAGCTACGCGTAAAAAGTGACGATTATTAAGATTTGGGTGTATTGTTCTCCTCGCTAAATCGTAGCTGTCAATCAGCCACTCTCGCGCCACTATTATTCTTAGAGATCCATACCCCTCTCTATATAGGAAAAAAGAGATGAAATCTATCACCTGTTTTGCAACTTAGAGTGGTAATAAGAGAGAAGTTAGATCTAATAAATAAACGGCAACATCAAAACAGCTTTCGTCCGCGCGAGTGCTTCACGGACAAAACGCCAAACATTCCAATACCATATATCTGTATCAACGGCATCATAGGCAATAAGTGTTTTTTCAAAGATTAGCGCACTATAGAAGATGGCCCGTTGATTATGAAAGTGTTGAGAAATGATGGTTATATCGCCCTTCCTATAATCATCCAATGTTTTTACGCGCCGTAAAGATGTATAGGTGTCAGTTCCATACGGGTCTATCAGTCGAATAGGAACACCTGCTACTTTCATAGCTATAACCATTGAGTCTACCTCAAAATAATCATCGTATAAGTTTTCGCCAGAGATTATGACGGAATCAATTTTCCCTGCATTGTATAAATCTACCGTGGCTTGTATTCGCGCATCGTAATAGGGACTTGGCGCATTACTTCTTCCTGTGCCTAACAAAATGCCATACTTATGATGTGGAATAATATCTATATCATCATAACACTTTCCTTTACTAACTATTACCACAATGATGTTGCATGCAAAAACCAACAAAAGAAATGCTGTAACTAATAAGGATAATACTATAATGAGTTTGCGAGACATTGATCTAATATTTTCTTTATATATGCAGCACTTTGGAATGCGCAAATACTTTTGTCATCTCCTGCGACAAGCATGCCGACGACATTATTTTCTTTATCTACAATAGGACATCCACTATCGCCTTTAATTAACATTGGATTTACTTCACAGTCAAACAAACAGTCTGAATATTGTTCGTGAAGTCTTGCTCTTGAAGTCATTAGTTCCAAATTGGGGACATTCCAAATACTACCATTTCCTGATTTTACGCATCTTTGATAAAAGCATGTTAAGCAATCTCTGTTATCAGTTATAGACTTTAAATGCAAAGGAGAATTCGACACTTCTGGCAAAGCAAATACAGCATAATCATGGTAATTCTCATCTATTGTATGACTGAGTTCATAAAGAAGTGCTTGTTCTCTATGTAGATAAATAGGATTGTTTTCAATCACCACATAGGCATCTACATATTCATCGTCCTTGTAAATCACATGAGCAGCAGTTATAAGATATGAGCCAACAATAAAACATTGACCACACGTAGTATGATGATTTGCACGATTGAATACCGGCAATATCCATTGTTCTAACATATTATTTGATCGTTGATTGGAAGAAAGAATCATATTGTGAATTCCCTAAATTGATTACAAATAAATTTTGTCTTGCGCGAGTTATCGCTGTGTAAATAAGAGCATTTATATTCTCTTTGGGAGTTACGCAATATATATTGTCATGGGGCAATTGTGTTATCGTGGGTATAATTAATATGATAGTATTGCTTTCCCATCCCTTAAAACTTTGTATTGAAGCAAATTTTACATCGTCTGTCATTGTTGTGAAGTGAACTTTAGCAACTCTGCGAATATCTTTTATATCGTCATCTGCGTGGTCATTGTTTTCATTTCTTAATTGCTCATATTGTTCCCTCGTCTCAAAAGTTAGCATGCTAGTTGTATTGCTTTGATTGCGGTAGGAATATTCTATTTCTCTTAGTATATGTATGTAATTAGACAAAATAGTAATCTCTTTTGAAGGAATGTCATAGTCATGAATAATTTCATTTATTTTATTACTAATAATGTTTACATCTGATATTTCTCCAATATTCCAATATTTTGTTATATAACTATCGAAAATGATTTCATTAGATGTTTGAAGAGGGATGTTTTCATTATTCATAAAAGTTCGGACAAATAATGAAGCAATATTGGCTATTTGAGGATTAATCATTCTATATGAGATTCTTTCACTCATTTCTCGCCACGGTCCATTGAAACTATATATTTTAGGCATCTTTGTTTCTTTTTCATACTCCCTGTTATAAATGTTTTGTTCTCCGTCACCAAATATAGCAATACAACCATCATCCGCCAAGAAGTATTTAATAATTGATTCAAACCATGAATCTTCAAAATCTTGTGCCTCGTCTATGATAATTGAGTGATATTTTTCAATATTATTTTTACAGGTTTCAAAAAAAGTGGGATTATCAAAATCTTCTTGATTTAGAGGATGATTAGCATATCTATTGGCCATTGATTTAAAGAACTGATGGTAGTTAGTGATTTCAAACATAGATGTGGAAAAATCAGCCGGCACTTGATTTATCCTCATTTTTATATATTCAATGAGAGAAATGTTATATGTTAAAATCAAAACTTTAGAACCTGTCTTTATATGCCTTTCAACGGCCTTGTTTGCCACCACCTGCGTTTTTCCACTGCCAGCCACTCCCTTTACTCTTATACGTCGACTATCGTTTTTTACAATTTCTCGTTGTACAGTACTTAAATGAAAATTTGTATCTCCTTCTGTATAAGAATGCCATTCTCCTATTATTAAATGTATGAGTTCTTTGTAGTATTCATTTTTGAAAGAGGCAACTTGAATCCTATTTATCTTATCATAAATATTGTCGTTGGAATATAATTTAATAAGGTATTTATCGTCACGCCCCATTTGATTAATATATTCATTCACATCACTTTCAGTTGGCGTAGGAAAATATACCGCTATTTTAATATTGCCGTAAACCCGTTTGTCTATGATTGTGTCAATTTTAATATTCTTTAAGTGTGTCTCTATCAAAAATGATTTCAACTTATCCAGTCTTTGCCATACTATATCCAAATCATTGATATTGGAGCATATGTTCAAAATAATAATTCCTTTTGTTATGCCAGATACAATAAAATCTGGTTTATCCACACCTATTGTGGGTCGGATAAATACATCATAAGGATTTACTCCTTGTGGAATTAGTTTCGCGTAAAGATTTATTACTTCATCATCTAATATGCCTTGATAATAATTTGTAGTGAAATCATATTCGTCGTATTGAGTAGTAGTTTCTGCAATTTCCTGGTATTGTGAATTCAGTTCGTTCTTCTTATTATGAATGAAACACTTTGTTTCACACCCAAAAGGATGGTGAGTGCGCGTCGTGTATCCATAAGGATATGCTTCAATATTGGAAAAGTATTCAGTAGGCTTAAAATAACCACAAAAGTCTTTTATGCGCGTATTATATGAGAACTTAGGTCCTATACATATCATATAGTTAATATCAGCTAAAGATGCTGTTTTAGACGCGAGCCATTTTAGGCTGATATTTTGTACATCTAAAATATTAGAAAAAAGATTTATTGCAACTCGCGTAGAACATATTACATCATCCAAATCTAATACCGGAGTGGAAGGTATAAGTTTGTTAATAACTTTAATTTTTATACCCGGTCCTGCGGATTCTTTCACCCACTTTTCGGCTCTTTGTAGAGCGTATATAGATGGTTCGACTAAGGTGATCTGTTGTAAATTACCGAGTAATTTTCTTTCCCTTAAGTAATCTATCAAGACTAATGATGCTATGCCTTGACCACAGCCCCAATCAAGAATCTCGTAATTAAAGTGTTGAAGATGTTCCAATGGCAAATTTTGGATTGCAGCACGACATTTAATTATATGAGTTTCTCCATATGCCGCCAAATATGCGTTTAATTGATCCTCAGTTTGCAATATGGCTCGACCATGATTAGTGACTTCCCATGGTCTTGTCTTTAGATTATAGGGAAGTCTTTTATAACACTCTTCTACTATCAATTGAGCATTCATCATACAATTGACTCTTTAGTCCTTTCCTTGGAATATTGACGATAGTTATTTAATGCAATCTCTTTACTTGTGTTTGCATAACAATATTCACATAAATGTGGACAAGTATTGTATTCTCCGATATCTTTGCTATTTATGCAACCACAGAATTGGCGTTGACCTTTATCTTGATTGTTACCATGCGTAGCATAAGTGCCATTTGGGAGAATGATGGCGTCATTGGGTAAAGATGGTATTTCTCCGAAAATGTCAGCGTTTGGCATTGGATATATTTTGACCTTTAGAAATTCCATTAGTTTCTTATCATTGTATGCAAAACGAATAATTAAATTATCATCGATACAATGATTATGTGTAACTCCTTCAAAACTCAGTTTCTCCCCACATGTAGCCAATTCATAATTCCATTTTTTATTGAGTTGAACAAGTTTCTTCGCAAAATCTTGCATCATTTCTTCAGTCCAATCTATATATGGAATATGGTTCTTTTCTAAATTGCTCTTAACTTTCCGATAGGTCAAAATATCTGCAAAACTGAAAACCAATTTTTCTGTATATCCTTGCAATTTATCGCCTATATTTTCTATCTTTTGCAGAAGTAATTCCGGAGTAATGTCGACTGTTAACAAAAGTGGATCGAAACGCCAGATTACATGACCTTTACCTAATTGCTCTACAAGTTTTTTGAAAGTATCAATGCGAGAATTCAATGGAGGAACGCCACGTTCTAATCGTTCGTTCTCATAATCATTAAGCGAATATTGAATATAACATCCAATATTATGTTCTTTCAAGTAGTTTAAATGGGAAATGAGTGGAGCCGGATTTTTTGACCAAAAGACAATAAAACGAGTGTCTTTGTATGATACGTAACTTTTGACTCCGTTAAAAGGATTAGTCCATGCAGAGTAACCCACGTTTAATCGATGAAAGAACCACTCAGAATAAAAAGCCGGAATATCTGTACTGCGACTTGCAGAAACAATAACAGGAGCTTGGGCTTCTACCCATTCTCCGTTTTCGCGTTGTATTTTTACTTTTTCCCAAGTCATATATATTCCTTATTTCGCCATCGGCGGGATTTTATTTGAGGTTATTTGTTCGATAACTGATTTAACAGCATCATTCCTTTTACCGTCAGCAGGTATTTCTGGCGAGGGTGGCGAGGACTGTCGGGATAAAGCAGACGTACAAAGCCGTTTTCTATGGCGGGATTGAGGTAGTTCTCCATAAAAGTCGGGCGGTGCTTCAATTCTATTTTACCCATTATCTCCTTAATAGATAGCTTTTCAAGCCCTATAGACATAACCAAACGAATGGTATTCTCGTCTTCCGTATATAGTTGATTTCCAGTGCTTATTAGGTTGCTTGTCCCGCACTTGTCCTGTACTTGTTCTGAACTTGTACGGCGCTTGTTCGGTACTTGTTCGGTCTCCGCGCTTTGAACGTTCATGTTTGATATGTGCAAATCTCTGTTATGCAGCGGCATTTGTTCGCCCAGCAGCAGGTTACGGAAGAAACGCTCCAAGTATTGCGGTGAGTTATTGACACCAATTCGCGCGTTCTTATAATTGGCGCGCACGAGCGCGTTTCTGAAGAACCATGAGTGTTGCTCAAAAAGCGTATTATCTATATTCCGAAATCCTATCGAACGCAAGTATTTGATAGTAAAAACTGCAGTAGTACGTGTGTTGCCCTCACGGAAGGGATGGATTTGCCAGATATTCGCTACAAATGCAGCAATATGACGAATAGCATCGGGAAGAGCGAGGTTGGAGTAGTCAAACAGCTTCTCTTGCTCCAAATCATACTCCAGCGTTGCTTGCAACTGTGTACAACTGGCATAAAGCACCGTGTCGCCGTCCAAAACCCATTCTTTTTTGGTAATGTCGTAGTCTCGGAACTGCCCTGCGTGCTTGAAGACACCTTTGAATATCTGCCGATGGATGGACGCCAAACCTGCCACGCTGAACGTAAACGATTGCTCACTAAGTAACTTAGTGATATTCATTGCTACTTTATCCGCTTCCTCTTTCTCATCATCATCGGGCAAACGGATTTCTTTCGCTTGGTAGTATGCCTTAATCCTTTGTTCCGCCTCGTCAGCACTAATCTGCCCCTCTATATGCTCTTGGGCGGTTTGCTTGAGGAAATCAGAAACGGTCAGTTGATCAACGGCTTGAAGACCGATAGCCGTACGCCAATAGTCTGCACGCTCGCGCACAGATGGCTCCGGAGTTCGAAGATACTTTTCAAACTCCGGAATGTACGGGTTTTCTATGTCCGCCTTCTTTGCCATTCGTTACATCACAATGTTGACAATCCTGCCGGGAACGACGATGATTTTCTTCACCGTGTTGCCGGCGAGATATTTGGATGTGTCTTCGTGCGCGAGGACAAGTTTCTCCACTTCCTCTTTCGGCGTGTCTTTCGGGCACTCGAGCGTGAAACGCACTTTGCCATTGAACTGCACAGGGTATTTCTGCGTATCCTCAACCAAGTACGCCTCGTTGCACTCCGGCCACTCGGCATTGACAACAAAGGAACGAACCTCATCTAAACTAGCTTGAAGGTCAATAAAATTTTCTGAGGAAACTTTCTTGCTGATTGCTTGGCATCTATGCCACATTTCCTCTGCGATATGCGGGGCGTATGGCGCAAGAAGGATAGCAATCGGTTCAAGGATTGCACGCTTGTTGCACTTGAGTGCGGAGAGTTCGTTCTGCGCGATCATGAAGGCAGGGATCGAGGTGTTGAACGAGAAGTTCTCGATGTCCCACGTAATCTTCTTAATGAGTTTGTGCAGGCTCTTGAGTTCCTCTTTCGTCGGCTCTTCGTCGGTGATCGTCTCGTACATATTCCACAAGCGGCGGAGGAAACGGTGCACACCGTCAATACCATTCGTGTCCCAAGGCTTCGACATCTCCAGCGGACCGAGGAACATCTCATAGAGACGCAAGGTGTCGGCTCCGAACTTAGCGATGACATCATCGGGGTTCACGACGTTGAACATCGACTTGGACATTTTCTCTAC
Source organism: uncultured Bacteroidales bacterium (assembly GCA_946406195.1). GTDB lineage: Bacteria > Bacteroidota > Bacteroidia > Bacteroidales > Paludibacteraceae > Colicola. The sequence goes on along the minus strand of CAMJJT010000004.1, from coordinate 122,670 downwards.
CGCCCAGCCGCAGATATACTGCTTTGCACCGGCGGTATAACCCGTTAACTCGGACGACGTACCATCGGCAAAGACGAACTCGGCGTTCTTGAACTCCGGCATCCATGCACGGAACGCGTTGATGTCGAGCACATCATTGTTGACGATATTCACATTGACGTGAATCGGTTGCACTTTGTCCTTGTATTCGGGGTTCTCAATGAGGTTATACGAGATATAGAGGTTACCCGTCGCACCCTCGCCAATATAGCGATAGACGAAGTTCGAACGGCCTTGGATCATACCTTGGTTGATGAGTTTCTTGAACGGCTCGTCTTCGCACACGTAGCCGAGATCATAGAGGAACTTATTCCAGAAACGCGAATAAATCAAGTGACCTGTTGCGTGCTCAGAACCGCCCAGATAGAGATCCACTTGACGCCAGTAGTCGTTGGCTTGCTTGCCCACGAGGGCTTCGTCGTTATGCGGATCCATATAACGGAGATAATACGCAGACGAACCGGCAAAGCCCGGCATAGTACAGAGCTCCAGAGGATAGACCGCTTCGCTCAAAGTAGAAAGACCGCTATCGCTCAAAGACAAAAGACTTTTGTCCACTACCTTTTTATTCTTTTCGTCCCAAGCCCATAACTGTGCGTTGCCCAACGGCGGTTCGCCTGTCTCGGTCGGCAGGAAAGCACTTACTTCCGGCAACTCCAGCGGCAACTTGTCTTCCGGCAAAGGGTAAGGCATGCCGTCTTTGTAATACACAGGGAACGGTTCGCCCCAATAACGCTGGCGCGAGAAAATAGCGTCGCGGAGACGATAATTGACTTTTACACGACCGATGCCTGTGTTCGTGATATATTCCTTCATCGCCTGAATGGCGTCCTTGACTTCCATGCCGTTGAGGAAACCGGAGTTGATCATCTTGCCCTCTTTGGCGTCGAACGACTCCTCGGAAACGTCCGCTCCTTCAATCAGCGGAATAATCGGCAGGTTGAAATGCTTAGCGAACGCGTAGTCACGGCTGTCGTGCGCCGGAACCGCCATGATAGCGCCTGTTCCGTAGCCTGCGAGCACGTAATCCGATATATAAATAGGTATCTCGCCTTGCGTGAGCGGGTTAATCGCGTACGAGCCGGTGAAGACTCCCGTCACTTTGCGGTCGGCAATACGCTCGCGCTCTGTGCGGTTCTTGCATCGCGCCAGATAAGCGTCCACTTCTGCTTTCTGTTCCGGCGTTACGACCCGGTTGACGTACTCGCTCTCCGGCGCAAGAACCATAAAAGTCACGCCGAAGATAGTATCCGCACGCGTGGTGAAAATCGTGAACGGCTCGTCTTGGCCTTTGACGGCAAACTGCATCTCTGCTCCCTCAGAGCGACCGATCCAGTTGCGCTGGGTTTCTTTGAGGGATTCGGTCCAGTCGATTCTATCCAAGCCCTCCAATAGGCGTCCGGCATAAGCGCTCACGCGCAGACACCACTGCCGCATCACACGCTGTTCCACGGGATAACCGCCGCGGACGGAAAGACCTTCGGACACTTCGTCGTTCGCCAACACCGTTCCCAACTTCGGACACCAGTTAACCTTAGTATCGGCGAGGTACGCGATACGATAGTTCATCAACTTCTCTTGCTGCTCTTTCTCGCTCATCGTCGCCCATTTCGGGTCATTCGCCTCGAACTCAGCGATGAGTTTGCTAATCGGCTGTGCTTTCTGCGTCTTTGGATCGAAATAGCTGTTGAACATCTGCACAAACGCCCATTGGGTCCACTTGTAGAACTTCGGATCGCAGGTACGCACCTCGCGGTTCCAGTCGTAGCAGAAACCGATTTTCTTTAGCTGCGAAATGTAGCGGTCGATGTTCTCAAAGGTCGTTTTCTCCGGGTGTTGACCTGTCTGAATAGCGTATTGCTCCGCCGGCAGACCATAAGAGTCAAAACCCATCGGGTGCAACACGTTAAAGCCCTTCAAGCGTTTGTAACGGCTGTAAATATCGCTGGCAATATAGCCTAAGGGGTGACCGACATGCAGTCCCGCTCCCGAAGGATAAGGGAACATGTCCAACACGTAGTAGTGCGGCTTGTCGGAATCGTTGGAAACGGTGTAAACGCCGTTCTCATCCCACGCTTTTTGCCACTTTTTCTCAATCTCTGAAAAGTTGTATTCCATATAATATAATTTACGATTTACAAATTTACGATGTACGATTTATTTACGATTTGGTCATTGGGTCATTTTCTCATTGACCTTTGCGAGCGCAAAGGTACTACTTTTTTTTGACATACGCAAGGATTTGTATGAATTTATACAAAAATTGTACTTTTTGAAGTGCGTAAATTTGCATATATGAAATATTTTTTGTATCTTTGCAGTCGGATTTGGAGATTGAATTAAAATTCTTTGGAGCACATTATAATTATGTACCAATAGAGTAAGGATGTTGGATGGAGAACCCATTGAGGACCCATTCAGCATCCTTTCAGCATCCATTGAGCACCCATTGCAACAAGGCGGGAACCCCGGTGCAGATGGGGAATGAAGAGGGAATATAAGTGATATACGGGACACAACCGTGAAGCTAGATAGGCGGACCACAGAGTGTCCAGTGGACATTCAAGGAGTAAGTGCGCCGCGCGAGTTCGCGGAGCGAACATAGAACTCCTTAAAGCCGACACAACCGACTCAAAAATTGCCCATTTTTGCCCAGAAAAATGTACGATTATTAAGATTTAGGTTATTCCTCGAATAACGATATCATGACCGTTAATCAGCCACTCTCGCTCCACTCTCACGCGACTACTACATTTCTATACCTGCGAAATAATTGTTACGAATGAGTTTATCGGATAGTTCAAAGGCTTCTTGCTCGGAAATGGGGCGATTGTGACGAGCTGTAGAATCCAAGATGTTTACTCCAAAACCTTTCCAATAATAATCCTCACAACCTATTAAATGGAGAATAGTTGGGAATATGTCCATTTGGTAACAGGTGTCTGTGATTTGAATGTTACCCTTAATTTGAGGTGAATAAATGATTAGCGGACAATAATTTTCGCCAGATGCGATAGACAGGTTTTGCTCTTTCGCATAGTTCGTGAATTCGTTCAGCATAGCAGGTTTAAATATTGTATGATCGCCTGTAATTACTACTGTAGATTGAGATAATAAAGAATCCTTTATAATATAATTCATAAAGTCTGCAATACATGAATCTGTGTAGTTTAGGCATTGCATATAGCGATTAAGGACGGATGGCGCTTTTGTTTGTATTTTATTGTTTCTTACACGATTAAAAGGTGCATGAGTAGAGACGGTTATTGCCATTAAACAAACTGGATATTTGCTGTTTTGAAGTTGCTTAATAGAATTTTCAAATACTTGTGCATCTTCCCACTGCGCCGATAGCGGTTCTATTTTTTGAGTGTACGAATAACGAATAGACATTGTATCTTGATTCCAAATCCGAGGCCACGGATTTACAAGAATTGAATTTGTGTAAAAATGGGCAAAGTTCGGATATACATTGTTCCCATAAAGCATACACGCCACTCCATTTTGTGTCGGGAGCAATCCGGAATTAATTATCATCTGGCCATCTGCAGAATTTCCGCCTAATGTTTGGCATTTGATTTTATCGCAGTATAATATATGTTCTTGTTGTTTTAGTTTGGTTAAGTAAGGTGCTATCTCTTGATTTTCTATGGCATGGTGTAATGGCCAATTCTCCAAACTTTCAACAAGAATAACTATGAGATTTTTTGTGGGTAGAGGTTGTGCCATTGTAGGATGAATATATGGAAGGATAGATTCTTTTTCTATATTAGATAATTGTATGATATCTCCGGGAGAATTGCTATTGCATAAATAGTATAGGTTAACAGCTATTAAGTCTGAAATTACTGATTGACTTTTTATATAGTAATCCATAAAATTAGGCTGAGGTAATGACCCATCATCTGTCGCTTGTTTATATATCTCGTAAAATGGGATGTAATTCATATATGTTTTTATTCTTCCATTAGGGTCTGCAAATGAAATCCATTCCTCTTGTTCAACTTCAATTTGAGATGCTTCCTCTTTTGATGCATCTGATCTAAATTTCAGATTATAAACGAAGTAATTATTCAAATATGCTAAAACAAAAAGAATAGGCAATATCAAAATAAATGTCATCCACTTTCTACTTTCTATATTTTTAAGGAACATTAAAACGAATATTCCCCATATGATAGTTAACAATAACATAAAAATCATGCTACCATCAAAATATGCCGTTATAGACGACCAAGCCCCATCCATATTTCCCACTAATAGAATATCATTAACAGACAAGAATGCATCGTAGGTTTTAAAATAGATTAAGTTCGCAATACACCAAATATCTACAAGCAAAGATACAACAAACGTCCACCAGTAATGCTTAGTGACAAAAACGAACGATGCAATAAATAATGGCATAAGCAACTTAGCAATGTAAAATTTGTAAAACGAAAGAGGGTCTTGCCATGCAGAACTTATTAATATAGAGAGGAATGCATCCCAATGAAATAAAATGCACTTAATGAACAAAATAAATGCAAAGAGCATGAATAGACACCATTGAGCGTGATTACCTTTAGATAAGAAAGATTTTACTTTTTGTAGCATGATTGATAATTATTTTTGCGCATAACTATCAATCCGTAAACACATAAAAAAACGCGAACTTCTTATGTGTCTATCAAGGCAGCGTAGGATGAAGCCCATTTCCCTATAAGAAGTTCACGTTGTATTTCGTGAACATTACTACTACAGGGAAAAGAACTTCAATCTTCATTGAAGCCAGTTTATTATCTCGGTGATCTTATATCTTTAAGTTTCCTACGCTTTTAGATAGACACGAAATAATAGTAATGCTTTGTTTTTTTATTTAATTAGCGCAACGCTTTGCGCTTGTCTTTCTCCTATTTTAACGTCTCGGAGAGGGACGATTATTTTATTTTGCCATTAGTTGGCGTTGGACGCTGCCGATGGTGGCACAATGGATAATTGGCATGTCACCTGCTGTGTGTTGACGAGGAAGGAAACAACCTTTTGTGACAGCAGAAAGCATCTTCTCTACAAATGGTTCCAGATTGATCAAATCCACATGCATTTCGCTGTGGGTAAGGTTATAGAGTTCGTCAGCTGCCGAACGGGAGATTTGCTCCACGCCCTCCATATCCAACAGATATTCATTCTCTGTACTCAGCGAAGCAGCCAAACGCTCCATCATCTGGCGCGTGTGTAACTCTGCGCCATATTGTTCTTGTATGTTAATAATCTGTTTCATACTCAACTACAACGAGAAATTCATCTTTCGGAGCATTGCTGAAATAAGAATATGTCTGTGTCGTTTCGCATGTCTTTGCAACTTTTGGCTGCAAAGTTACAACTTTTTTTTGATATATGCAAGGGTATTGTCGTAAAAAACGAGTTTGTACAAAAAAATCTGCACTTTTGATACAGATTTTTTCTTTCTCCTTTCCCGAAGTGCTCAGAAGTTCCGCTCGGAGAGGGACAATTATTTTATTTTGCTATAGGCGGGATTTATTAATAGGCATATTTAGGCCGGAATAGGCAGCTTTAGGCCGGAATATGCCTATTTAGGCAGCTGTAAGCCGAGATAGGCAATTTTAGGCCTGTTTAGGCATAATTAATCGTTCTTTTCTATGAGTTTGCGCAGTCGGGCTACTTCGTTTTGGGTGGTTGCGAGTTGGGCGCGAAGAGTTGCGTTTTCTGCGACAAGTCTTTGATGTTCTTCGTCTTGTGCCTTGCGGTAACCTGTGCGCGCCGCGTACATCCGTTCTTTAATGCCGCCTTGTGTAACAAACAGTTTTTCCAACGATTGAAGATACTTGTTCATCATATAATCCACTTGGTGGCAGAGCGTCAAACCGATGTTTGCCATTTCTTCGTCATTCCATTTGGAGAAATATGGTTCGTAATCTTCCAAATGGTTGTATTTCTGCGTAAACGAACGCATCGCATTGTATCTCGGGTGCGCTTTGTCCCACAACGGGAGATGTTTTCTCTGAATATAATCTACAAAATCTTCCTGTAATTCGCCAATACTGCTTCGCGCCACGTTCAAGAGTTTTAACTCCATTTCCGTGCTCGTTTTGCCATCCTCGGAACCTTCGATGATATTCTGCTTGCCGGAGCGAGCTGCCTGTATCATCTGATCGACCGTGCGGTCTCCGTATTTTGGTAGAAACCGTTCACAAAAGACCACCGTCAGTTGAAAGAGCGTGTTCGCTTTTTGGTAGAAGAGCAAGGTCTTCCATCGGTTAGCAGGGCGTAGCACGCTTCCTTCAACTTGGGGCTTTTGTGGATTATTTATAGGCATAAATAGGCATTTTTAGGCCGGAATAGGAGATTCCTATATAGGCATATTTAGGCATAAAGAGGCTTATTCTTACAGCAGCTTCTTGACTTGGTCGTAGACGTTCTGGGCGGTAAAGCCGAGTTTCTCGTCAAGGACCTTGTACGGAGCGGAGAAGCCGAAGGAGTTGAGACCCCAGATAGCACCGTTTTCGCCCACGAGGGATTCGAGGGTGCACGGAAGACCTGCGGTCATACCGAAACGCTTGATACCTTTCGGAAGAACGGCGTCCTGGTACTCTTGCGGCTGTTGACGGAAGAGACCTTCGCTCGGAACGCTGACGATCTGCAAGCGGATACCTTCTGCACGGAGGAGTTCGGCTCCTGCGAGCAGGGTAGAAACTTCGCTTCCCGAAGCGAGAAGAACGACTTGCGGGTTCTCGTCTTTGCTGACAATATACGCACCTTTGCGGAAACCTTCGAGGTTGACGTTGGGAACCGGAGCTATGTCCTGACGGCTGAGGATAAGCGCGGTCGGTGTGTCGTTGTTCTCCATTGCCAGACGCCAAGCGAGCGTCGTTTCCTCTGCGTCCGCCGGACGGAGAACGAGCATCGACGGTTTGCCACTATGGTTATGCAGTTTCTCCATAAGACGGATCTGTGCTTCTTGCTCAACCGGCTCGTGGGTTGGACCATCTTCGCCGACACGGAACGCATCGTGGCTCCAGATGAATTTCACAGGAAGTTCCATGAGAGCCGCCATACGAACCGCAGGTTTCATGTAATCGCTGAAGACAAAGAACGTACCACACGCAGGGATGATTCCGCCGTGAAGCGCCATACCGATCATGACGCACGCCATAGTGAGTTCGGACACACCTGCTTGGAGGAACTGTCCGCTGAAATCACCTTTCTTGAAGGCGTGCGTTTTCTTCAAGAAACCGTCGGTCTTGTCGGAGTTCGAGAGGTCGGCAGAAGAAACGATCATGTTACCCACGTTCTCTGCGAGGAAGGAGAGTACTACGCCGCTTGCGTTACGGGTAGCCGCTCCGGGTTTTTGCTCAATCAGACTCCAGTCGATGCATGGCGTCTCGCCGGACATAAAGGTCTCATATTCATTGGCTGCCAGCGGATTAGCTTGTTTCCACTCGTAGTATGCTTCGTATTTTTGGTTGCAGAGTTCACGAAGTTCCGCAGCGCGGTCATCGTACAGTTTCTTCACTTCGGGGAAGATTTGGAACGGGTCTTCGGGGTTACCGCCGAGGTGCTCGATGGTCTTCTCGAAGGATGCTCCGGCTTTGGAAAGCGGCGCACCGTGGGTCGAACACTTGCCTTCCCAGTTCTCGCCTTCGGCGGTTACACAACCTTTACCCATCGTGGTATGACCGATGATAAGGGATGGTTCGCCTTTGTGCGCTTTCGCTTTGATGAGGGCTTCGCGGATGGCGTCAGGGTCATTGCCAGGGATCTCCTGTACGAACCATCCCCACGCTTTGTATTTGGCGGCGACATCTTCGGATGTCACTTCGCCGCAACCCGTGGAGAGTTGGATGGTGTTGGAGTCATAGAACATGACGAGGTTGTCCAATCCGAGGTGTCCAGCCAGACGACCTGCGCCTTGCGAGATCTCTTCCTGCACACCGCCATCGGAGATGAACGCATAGATGGTCGGGTTATGAATCTCGCCGTAACGGGTGTTGAACCATTTCGCCGCGATGGCTGCTCCCACAGCGAACGTGTGTCCTTGACCAAGCGGACCGGAGGTGTTCTCAATCATTCGCTCTATCTCTCGCTCCGGGTGTCCGGGTGTCACCGAACCCCATTGACGGAGATTCTTGAGGTCTTCGAGAGTGAATTTTCCGGCTAAGCAGAGTTGTCCATAAAGCATCGGCGCCATGTGTCCCGGGTCGAGGAAGAAACGGTCACGCGCTTCCCAACCGGCATTGTCCGGGTCGTATTCGAGGAACTCACTAAAGAGGACGTTGATGAAGTCAGCTCCTCCCATAGCTCCTCCGGGGTGACCACTCTTTGCTTTTTCTACTGCTGCGGCAGCCAGGATACGAATGTTATCCGCTGCACGATTCAAAACTTGTGTTGTGTTCATAATATTATAGTTTAATTTTTTTCGGTATTACGGGATTACGTAATTATGGGATTACGGGATTACGACCGTTTTTATTTAAAACCTCCACCCGATGTGGTAACTGAGTCCCCACGCGGTGTCTCCTCGGAAACCGAATCCCGGCACATAAATAGGTGCCATCTGTTCAGCGGTTAGTCCTTCGGCTTGGCGTGTGAACATGATTTTAAGCCTTCCTTGCCATCCCATGTATAAGCCTCCTTGCACATTTGAGCGTTTATTTTCCCATATTTGCACCTGACATCCCAAAACGACTTCTCCCCAACAATCGGCTCTTTTGGGCTGAAAAGCAGAAGCAATTCGAACTCCCACGAGGAGTGCGTGCGGCGATTCGGGATGTCGTTTCAAAGGGTTGATGTCGCATCCCACGCGGAAGAAACCTCCGTAGGTGTTGTAGCGAATACTATCGCCTCTTTCTGCCTTTCCTCCTCCGAGTCCAGCTTCGATCGTCGGATAGAAGCGTTTTGCCAAACGGACGTTAGCCGCCAATTCAATTTGTTGCAAGCGTCCATTGTTTAGAGCGGCTTCCAAAGCCGCAGCTCCCAGGTCGAGTTTCAACGTGACGCCCTGATAGACAGAAGGTTTCTTTACCTCGGTAGTGTCCGCCGCCCAAAGACCGACGCACAGGACCAACAAGAGCACTATGTTACATAAGCGTTTTCGCCTCATTCTTCAGTTCTTCAAGCGCTTTATCAGTAGGGGTAGTACCATTGGAGGCATAAGCAGTCAGCAATGCCGTGGCATAATTCTGTGCTGTAGCACCGGGAGGCAGTTGTGCGGCGATAGAGATGACGAAAGCCGCCATTTGGTCACGCGAAGAGATAATAAGATCCCACACTTCGTCGGAGACATAGACCTGCTGGCTTTGGTTATGGTCAAACTCCGCACGGATAGTTTGCAACATATATTGCTGCATCTGGCCGATTGACCAAGTAGTCATGGCGTCCGGTTCCTTAGCGCGGAGCTCCATCAACATATGCTCAGGTTTGGTACGCTCCAACAATAACGCCAAGCGCTCATAAGCCCGCAAACGAATAGGGGAGATCGTCTTCTGACTTTCCCTTTTCAACTCCCATTGACGTTTACGTTCCTCATTACGGAACTGCGAGTACTGGATCATCCAGAACCCGAAAATCATTACCACAACAATTAGAATAATCAGCATTGTAGTTGTCATCTTTCTTTTCCTTTCACCTTTGCGGCTGCAAAGGTAGTAAAAAAAAATGACATATGCAAATTTATTCAAACTTTTTGTTGGCTTTGTGTGCGGAGCGTTGCGTAAGGCGTTGTTGAGAACGCGTCATGTGCGGATTTCGGTAATGGTTACGACGCACATCGCGGCCAGTGATGATCTCATACCACACACAAGCTGCGGTATATCGACCATAGACATAATTAAGATGATAGCCATCCCGGCAAAGGGTGTCGCCAAGTTTTGTTTGGCGAGCGTTTTGGATCGCCAAACCGCAGGGAATGAGTTTTAGTTGAGAGTTCTTATCTCGGCAAGGCCTCGAACGATCGGCTGAAGCCGTATGGACAGTTGACAATTGATAATTAGCCGTATCCATCACATACTGCGTGCAAACAACGATGGAGTCCCACATCTCGGTTTGGGAGTTGTGATAGCGAGGATAAGCGGGGTGTTTGGCGTCGCGGCTATACGCCCAAGTCTGCATCCAACAGAGTTGGGTTTGGGGCTGATAAGCAAGGACGGTGTCGATGAGGAGTGAGAGCCAAGGCTCGTAAGAAGAACGGATACCGGAGTCGTGGCTGGCTTGCTGGAGAGAAATATAATCGTAGTGTCCATCTTTAAGGGCTTGGCGAAGGGAAATGGTGTCCTTTATGACACGCGGCTGCGCGTTCGTACACACACGATGCGAATAGGCGGCGGTGTCCTTTAGGAGGAACTGAGCATGTTGCTGCAGCGAACAACCGCCATAATAGAGGTTGTGGACCTCGACCTCAATACCTTTCGCGTCGCAGAGCGGCACGAGTTCCTGCTCTACTGCATCCCAAGAAAAGGAGTTTCCGATGCATAATACTCGGATAGCGAGTAATATAGTTAAAAAGGTGCTTTGCACGTTAAAGAGTTAAAATGGTTTTTATTTCATAAAAACGTTAAACAATTAGTGTGCTTCGAGCCAGTTGTTCCCCACTCCACACTCGGCGATAAGGGGAACGGAGAGATGGACCGCGTTTTGCATCTCAGAGACCACGATCTCACGTACACGCTCAACCTCAGCGACAGGGACGTTGAAGTTGAGTTCGTCATGGACCTGCATGATCATTTGTGCCTGCAATCCTTCTTCTTTGAGGCGGCGGTGGATGGAGACCATCGCCATTTTGATGATATCAGCAGCTGTTCCTTGAATAGGAGCGTTCACGGCGTTGCGTTCAGCAAAGGAGCGGACGGTAGCGTTCTGCGAGGTGATATCCGGCAGGTAGCGTTTGCGACCGAAGAGGGTCTCGGCGTAGCCTTTTTGGCGCGCGAGGTCTTTCTGGGATTCAATATAACTGATCACGCGCGGGAAGGCTGCGAAATAATCGTCGATGAGCTGTTTTGCCTCCGTGCGGCTGCAATCAAGTTGCTGCGCCAAACCAAAAGCAGAGATGCCATAGATGATACCAAAGTTCGCCGTTTTGGCTTTGCGCCGCTGGTCTTTGGTCACTTGATCGATAGGCAGACCATATATTTTCGCCGCAGTAGCGGCATGAATATCCTGCCCCGACCGAAACGCCGCTAACATATGTTCATCCTGGCTGAAATGCGCCATGAGACGAAGCTCTATCTGGCTGTAATCGGCAGAAAGAAAGAGACATCCCTCATCGGGAATGACCGCTTCGCGAATGAATCGTCCTCGCTCGGAACGAATAGGCAGGTTCTGGAGGTTGGGGTTCGAACTGCTCAGACGCCCCGTTGCCGTTACGGTCTGGTTATAGGTTGTGTGGATTTTGCCATCCGCCGCAATATAGCCCGGCAGCGTTGTTATGTACGTGTTGATCAGCTTGTTCAAGGCTCTAAAGTCTAGGATTAACCCGACAATAGCATGACTTTCCCTCAGAGCAAGCAGCACTTCTTCGGAAGTCGAGTACTGACCTGTTTTGGATTTTTTGGCCTTGGGGTCCAGTTTGAGTTTATCGAAGAGCAACTCGCCGACTTGCTTCGGGCTGTTGATATTAAAGGTCTCGCCGGCAAGGGAGTAGATTTGCTGCTCTATGTCGTGCAATTCGGCGGTAAGCGCCGTTTCCGCCTGTTTGAGTTTTGCGACATCAATCCGCACGCCTGCCGCCTCCATTTCACGCAAGACTTCCACCAAAGGCAGCTCCACTTCGTTATAGAGGTTCCATAAGTCTACATCGGCTTTGAGGGCATCCCAATCGGGCTCTTTATAGGGGTTGAAGGCTACTTCCGGGTTGAGGAGGTATTGGCACAATCGAGCTTCGATGGTATCGAAGGAATTTACCATTTGGTCATTTACCATTTGGTCATTTTGCTCTTCGGGTTCTGCAAAGAGGTCGAGTTGGTTGGGGTCGGCAGGTTTGGCTTTCTTGGGAGAGGAGCCTACCCCCTTCCCCTCCCTAGAGGGAGGGGTGTTTGTCGCCGAGATAACAGGTGTCAGTTTCTTGAGGAGGGTGTTGAACTCGAGATCCTGATAGAGGGCTGTGAGGGCATCGAGGTTGGGCTCTTTCTTGGCGAGAAGGGCTTCGTCTAAGGCGATAGGTACATCCGTGCGGATGGTAGCCAAGAAACGGGAGAACTTGATTTCCTCGACTTGGGTCTCCACTTTGGTACGCAGCGCACCTTTGATTTCGTCGGTGTGCGCGAGCATGTTGTCTATATCGCCAAACTGCTGCAATAAGGCTACGGCGGTTTTCTCCCCTACTCCTTTACAACCCGGGATATTATCGGAGGCATCGCCCATAAGCCCCAGTAGATCAATGACTTGCTCTTTGCGCTGCAAGCCGTATTTGTCGCAGACCTCTTTGGGTCCCATTAGTTCAAAACCTCCGGTATGGCGCGGACGATACATGAACACATGGTCGGAAACGAGTTGTCCGTAATCCTTATCGGGCGTAGCCATATACACTTCGTATCCTGCCTGCTCGCCTTTCTTGGAAAGCGTACCGATGACGTCATCTGCCTCAAAACCGGGCACTTCCAGCACAGGGATATTCATCGCCTCAAGGATCTGCTTAATGACCGGAACCGCTTTCCGGATATCTTCCGGCGTCTCGGGACGCTGCGCTTTGTATTGCTCGTACGCCTCGTGGCGGAAAGTACCGCCGGCAGGGTCAAATGCCACACCAATATGGGTGGGGTTGATTTTCTTGATCAGGTCCTCTAAGGTGACGCAAAAACCGAAGATAGCGGAGGTATTTTCTCCCTTGCTATTCATTCGCGGCACGCGGATAAAAGCGTAGTACGCGCGGAAAATCATCGCGTAAGCATCAACTAACAATAATTTTTTCATTTGGGCATTTACCATTTGTTCATTTATTGAGCCATTTTACCATTGGATGGGCGGGAGGCCATTTTGGATCAGATAGTTATTGGCTTGGCTAAAATGTCCGCAGCCATCGAATCCGCGATAGACAGAAAGGGGCGAAGGATGCGAAGTCTGGAGGACTAAGTGCTTCTTGCGGTCAATGAACTGTCCCTTTCGCTGAGCGTACGAACCCCATAACATAAAGACCAGATGTTCGCGCTCTTTATTGAGTGCAGCAATCGCAGCGTCGGTCAGTTCCTCCCATCCTTTTCCCTGATGGCTACCGGCTTTGTGCGCTTCCACGGTCAGCGTGGCGTTCAACAGAAGTACTCCCTGCTCAGCCCAGCGATGCAAGTCTCCGGAATTAGGAATAGGCGTGCCCAGATCACGATGGATCTCCTTGTAAATATTCACCAGCGAAGGAGGTATCTGCACTCCTTCCGGCACGGAGAAAGAGAGCCCCATCGCCTGTCCCGGCTCATGATAAGGGTCCTGACCGATGATAACCACTCGCACCCGGTCAAAAGGACAAGAATCGAACGCGTTAAAAATAAGGCCCGCCGGCGGAAAACACCGACAGGTCTTATATTGTTGGCGCACATATTGGGTGAGGAGTTCGAAATAAGGCTTGTCAAACTCCGTTTGCAATACGCGTTGCCAAGATGGATCTATTCTAACTTGCATCAGTCCACGATTAACATTGCGTCGCCATAATCGCCGAAGCGATAGCCTTCTTTGACCGCCTCCTCATAGGCGTGCATCGTCTCTTCGTACCCGGCGAAAGCAGCTACCATCAGCAGTTGGCTGGACATCGGCATGTAGAAATTCACGAAGAAGCGATCCGCTACAGCGAAAGAATATGGCGGGAAAATGAACTTATTCGTCCATCCATCATAGGCTTTCAGCATGCCGTTGGTACCTGCCACATGCTCCATGGCTCTCATGACTTCCGTTCCGACCGCGCAGACATGTTTCTGGTTCTCACGCGTGCGGTTAACCATATCCGCCATTTTCTCGGACAAGATAATCTGCTCGGACTCCATCTTATTCTTCGTCAAGTCCTCCACATCGATATCTTTGAAGATACCGAGCGACACATGGCTGGTCAGGCAGGTGGTCTCAATACCGCGGATCTCTATTCGTTTGAGCAGCTGTTTGGAGAAATGCAAACCGGAAGCAGGAGCTGCTACGGCGCCAATCTTGTCCGCAAAAATAGTTTGGTAACGCTCTATATCCATCTCGCGCACAGGCTGGTCGTGGAAGACCTCTTCGTACTTCGCCTGCGTCTCGGCATCCATCGGACGTCGGATATACTTCGGCAGCGGTGCACTTCCCAAAGAGTAGAGCCGAGGTACAAACTCCTCGTTTTCATAATCGGTCAAGAAACGGAACGTACGTCCGCGGCTGGTGGTGTTATCAATCACCTCCGCCACGATAGATGGGTCTTCGTCGAACGTCAGTTTGTTACCGATACGTATCTTACGCGCCGGATCAACCAGCACATCCCAGTAACGCGCTTTATGGTTCAGTTCGCGCAACAGGAACACCTCAATCAGCGCGTTCGTCTTCTCCTTATGCGCCCATAAGCGAGCAGGAAAAACCTTACTGTCATTGAACACAAACAGATCGCCTTCATCGAAATACTGGACCATCTCGTTAACGGTCTTATGCTCGATCTCACCGGTTTTGCGATGCAACACCATCATACGCGCGTCATCGCGATACGACGCCGGATATTGGGCAATCAGTTCCTCAGGCAGCCGAAATTTGAACTGGCTGAGTCTCATATCATTCGCTTTATACATATTTTTTAGTCGTTAGTCGTTGGACTTTAGTAGTAGGTCGTTAGGCGTGTTTTGGAGTTCTTCCAGAAATTGCTCGATTGTCATACAATCCTCCACGCGGGTGTTTCCGACACGGGTGCGCCGCAGGGCTATCAAATGGGCGCCGGACTCGAGCCGCTCACCTATATCGCGCGCTAAGGCTCGGATATACGTCCCTTTCGAGCACACCACGCGGACGGTCAGTTGCATCGTCTGCTCGTCAAAAGACAGCACTTCTATCTCGTCTATCTTCAGCAGTTTCGGTTTGAGTTCGACCGTTTCCCCTTTGCGCGCAAAATCATACGCCCGTTTGCCGTTAATCTGCACGGCGGAGAAGATAGGCGGCACTTGCCATTGTTCTCCCAGAAACTGCGGAATCGTCTTATCGATCAACTCCCGCGTGATATGGTCCGTTGGATAGGTGGCGTCTATCTCCTTCTCCAAATCAAAAGATGGCGTCGTTGCTCCCAACTGGAGCGTGGCGATGTACTCCTTCACGTCATACTGGAGCTGGTCAATCAACTTCGTTTTCTTGCCGGTACAAACAATCACCACTCCTGTTGCCAAGGGGTCCAATGTGCCGGAATGCCCGACCTTCAGTTTCTTCGTCCCCAATCTGCGGCAAAGGTTATATCGCACTTTAGCCACCAGATCGAATGACGTCCAATGGAGCGGTTTATCAAACGCCAAAATCTCACCTGTCACAAAATCCCACATATCAGCAAACGGTTGCAAGAATAGCCGTGGCACCGATGATAGCGCAGTACACAGAGAACCATATCAGACGCTGACGACGAACCACCTCTAACATAAAACGGCACGCCAGACAACCTGTCACAAAAGCCGCGATGAACCCAACTAACGCAGGAATCATCTCCAAATCACTTGTCACCTCACCCTGAACAATCTTAATCCCATCCAACAACGCTTCGCCCAAGATGGGAATGAGCACCATCAGAAACGAAAACTGCGCCACACTCTCTTTCTTGACGCCACAGAGCAAACCGGTAGCGATCGTGGTTCCAGAACGGCTCAGACCGGGCAACACCGCACAAGCCTGTGCAATACCGATAATCAACGCATCCTTATATCCCACTTCATGTCCTATACTCTGACGCTTCTTCTGTAACCACTCGCTCAGTGCCAGCAATAAAGATGTTACCAACAGACATATTCCCACCAGCAGCAAACCGTTACCGAAGAGCGCTTCTACTTCATCCTTGAAGAAAATACCCACAATGAAAACGGGTATCATCGAGACGAAGATCTTCGCTACATAATTTTTCTCTTTATTCCACTTCGGCGTGGTGAATGTACCTACGAATAGTTGCGCCACTTCGCGCCACAGAACCACTAAAGTAGAGAGTACTGTCGCGGCATGCACTAACACCGCAAAACTCAGATTATCCTCACCCGAAGTGCCCAACAGCACGTGGCCTATCTCCAGATGTCCCGAAGAAGAAACCGGCAGGAACTCTGTCAATCCCTGCACAACGCCTAATATCAATGCTTCTAACCAACTCATTTCTTAGCACGGAATAAGATGGCAAAAATCATACCTACAAAACCGAAGAGAGCGATCATCGGTCCCACCGTTATACGGCGGAAAGAGAAAATATCGGGATTATACTCCTCTCCGGAAGGAGCACCCACCATCAAGGCAAAACCGATCACAATGATAACAAAACAAACAGCTATCAAAATAAGATTGAGTTTGGGTAATGTATGTTTCATAAAAAGAATTCAGATTTTAAATCTCGTAAAGCGAGTTGTTATCCATGCGGATATATTTGCCGGTAGCGATGAGCGATGCGAGAAGAGTGATCAGCAAACCGCTGCACATCACGATACCACATACCAACGCGATATTCTGCCATGTAAGCGGCATCAGCAACAATCCCATGCGGAACTGCACATAATACACCAATCCGCTAAGCACCGCTAAGGCTGCGATGCCCGACAGGAAACCAATCAGCACATTGCGTAAGACAAACGGTCGGCGTGTCACCCACGACGTGGCACCTACCAGCGTCATCGTGTTAATCAAGAAACGCTTCGCATAAATCTGCAGACGAATCGTGTTGACAATCAGAACCATCGAAACCAACAGGAGCAACAAGGCTACACCCATCAGTACATACGAGAAATCATGCACGTTTCGATTCATCAGATCCGCTAAATCATGAGGATAGATCACCTGTGACACATAAGGCAACGACTCTAATTTTGACACCATAACCGCCAAACTATCCGGATGACTATAATCATCGGAAGGATGGATCTCATAACTGGCGGAAAGCGGATTATAGCCCAAAAAAGCGGTAGGATCCTCACCCAAGGAGGTGATATGCTCACGCAAAGCGTCCTCCTTGGACACATAGCGATAACTGCTATACCCCTCATTGACGTCCAACATCCGCTCGAGACGCGCACACTGCGTGCTGTCCGCCTCTTCGCTCAACACAGCCGTTAGCGTTATGTTCTCACGCATGCGCGTAAGAAGCGCTCCTGCCGACAGCAGGAGCACACTTTCCAACCCAATCAGACATAACACGAGCGTTACGCTGACTGCGGAAATGAAGTAAGAATTTCTAAATTTGTGCTTACGCATTAATATTCCCAAAGATCTTGCTCAAAATTAAGCAACTCTGTAGCAATACGCTCTTGCTCCTTACGTACCTTTTCTTCATCTCCTGTGTAATCAGGGATCCAGCGGTTATACATATTGCCCTCACCCACGATATAGGACGTGAACAGACGTTTCTGGAAGAACTCGTCAAAGGTTACACGTTTCGTCTCGTTACGGTTAGGAATAGCATACTGCATTGCCAGATACGGACGCAATCCATCAAACGGAATCCAGAACATGATCGACTCTCGCAGAGACTGCATGATATTCGAGCTGTCACGCGTGGAAATCTTATCCGATTGAAGCGGAGCAATCGCCATAATCTTCGTATGGAGACGCGAGGTGTGCTTGTCAAAGAACACAATCTCCTGCGTCAGATACTTAATCTGATTCTTCACGATTTTCTCAAACGGATAGAAGTGGAATGACAACTCGTCAGCAATACTGTCGTAGTGCACCAACATAGCATCCGAAGAAGAGATATCATAGTGCGAAGGATCATCCGAATAGTCCACCAGAGGATCGTCCACCATAAACATCATCGGGATAGATGTACGGCTTACAGGATCCTGTTTGAAATCCGGCTTGATTGTCTCCATATTCTTCTCATAAATCGGCATACCATCCACCACGGCATCCGTAATCACTTTAAAGAGGTTACGATAATCCGTATCATCCGATTTGGTCGGGAAATAGAGCTGATAGTTCTGCTTGTATCGCATGTCAATAATGCGATATACATAGCGCGACCAGATGATGTCATCCCAACGGTGATCAACCATCACAATGGTATCATGTGCATCGGAATACTCTCCTGTTTGGATACGAGCACTACCTACCTCATCGAAGAACGAGATAACTTTATGCTGCGCCTGCGCCGTGATGACAGCAAGCATCAAGCATGCGATAATACTAAGTTTCTTTATCATATTCATTTGGTATTAATTCAGATATAGAGGAATTGGAGCCAAACGGGTCTCCTTACCATCAGGACCTTTCGCGCGGACATCCGTAATAACCACGATAGCACCCATCTTCAGTTTACCAAGACGATCCATCTGATCACGAGTGAACTTGTTCCCACGCGCTTCCGTGAAGACACCGTTGATATTTACCTTAAAGCTGGTGATGTCATACGGCAGGTCCAACAGACCATCCGGTCCATACGAAGCAATCACAGTAGCCGATGGATTCAAGAGCGCACCACGGGAAATACTACCTTCGTTATACTCTTTCTCTCCTGATTTGAAGTAAGCACCCGGCTTCGGTAATGCTTTGACACGATAATCTCTGCTACCCATAGACTGCATGCGGCCATCCAACTCTGCAGAAACAGAAATCGTCACATTCTTCGCGTTATCACCCGGTTTGATGATCCAAAGACCACCCTGCTGACGCACCGTAGCACCGTTAACGTTCACTTTGACTTTGTCATTTGCTACACCCGGTACAGAGATCGAGAACTTATTGTCGTATCCGCGGTACATAATGTTGAGGTCCGTATTCGAAATCGTCACAGCCGGCTCACCTACGCTATACTCACTCGAGAACGGTAGGTTCTCCATCGCACCGGTAGAAGGATTCTGATAAGCGATCCAACCCGAATATTTCTTCAGACCTACACCCGAAGCGGCTACTTCATAGACACCTTGATCGTTAATTCGCTGACCTTCAATATAATACTCAGGACGTTGCGTTGAGTCCACTGCCGCCAAGATAATCTGTGCGGAATATTTACCGCCGCGGATCACATAGTTCGAGTTCGGTATCACGTACGCGTTCAATTTATTCACGCGCAGGTCACCCGCGTCCGTGCGATCCATTAAGTATTGGATCAACTGACTCTCCGTAGTACGTACATCGTTCTGCATTTTTGTCAGAATAGTAATCGATGCGCCTACCGGCATACCATCAAAGACCGCTACTTCCCAATCGCAGGAATCTTTCTCATGCGCATTCCAACCACGCTCGGTAGCCAGAGATTGACGAATAGCATTGCGCAATTCCGCATCGTTCTCTGCCAAATCAGCAGCGTAGTCACGGTAATAAGCAACCATATCTTTGAGAATCAGACCGTTACCCTGCACGAGAGCATACTGACCGGTTACGTCCAAATTGGAGTTTCCTTCAATATGCATTGTGGGATCCAGCCCCTGCGTTTTCAACTCATCTACCCGTTTCTTACCATCTGCCAAGATAGCAATATGCTCTTTGAAATCCTGAATATAATTATACAACGAGTCTGCACGTTTCTGTACCTCTTTTGCCTTATCGAACCACTCCTGTGTCTTCTCCGGGTTATCGGCATTAGCCGCTTGGAAATCACGATAGAGTTTTGCGTTACGCGTATCCGATGCAGCGATAGAGGAATGCAAACTATTGTCCACCAATGTAAAACCATTGAGGATATCCGTACTTACGTTCAACGCCAACATGGCGGTGAGCACCAAGTACATCATACCAATCATTTTTTGTCTCGGGGTTTCCGGACAGTTTTTTGCTCCACCCATTGCTGAAGTGTTTAAAAGTTAAACTTATGCAAGTGCATTAAGCATATTTCCATAAATCGAGTTCAAATCAGCCACTTGCTTATGCAACTGCTTGGTACCTGCTGCGAAAGCAGCCTGTGCCTCTGCGGCTTCTTTGGCCGAAGCAGTAGCAGCTTTCTGAGCCTCCGCCTGTGCGTTTACAGCCTGTAATTGCAACTCGTAAACTGAGTTCAACGAAGCCAGTTTCTGACCCATATCAGCAACACCTTGCTTATAAGCCTTGGTCTCTTCTGCTACATTCTTCATGTCAGCACTTACCTGCGTGTAGCTCTGTGCCAGATTAGCGGTAGCGGCTGCGTAAGAATCAACTGCTGCGCCGGCTGCAGACATCTTCGTGGAATAAGCATCAGCTGCTGCGCCGGCAGCCTCTAATTTCTCGCCTAACTTAACACCTGTCTGAGCCACTTTACCCAACTCTGCAAACTGCGTAGCTGTTTTAGCCAAATCTGCAATACCATCCTTGAGCGCCTTCAGATCTTCATCCTTCAACGAAGGAACTTTAGCGCCTGCCTCTGCTGCAATAGGAGCACCTGCCGGAGCAGCAATACCACTGGAAATAGCGGGACCACCGGCAACACCTGCGCCCAACAATGTCGGACGAGCCTGTTTGGACTTCTCCTCCAACAACTCAGGCTTTGTTCCATACTCCAACAACTGCGGGAACACATTCTCCCAGTGGAACTCCGGATGGGGATGATCCAAGGTTCCAATCAAGAACAGGAATGCCTCGGTGAACATACCGATCATAAGCACCTGACTTGCACCTGGCCAGTGCAGAATTTTAAACAACGCACCGATAATAACGACCGATGCACCAACCGAATAAACGATGTTTACGATACTCTTACCCTGATAAGACTCATACCAGTGGAAGAACTTTGCGCCAAAACCTTGCTTTGCAGCATTTTCTGTAGCCATAATATATATAACTTTTTAATATTTATTACTAATTAATCACCGATATAGGAGCGCACGCAACGGAAACCGATATACGGACGACTCTCATACTGATATTCGTAGGAACGAACACCGCACTGCATATAATAGCTGATATCTTTCCAGCTACCACCTTTGATTACTTTGCGTTTCAAGATATCCGGATCATCTTTACGGGCCATGTAAGAATAGTCCGGATTGAGGTCGTGCATATGCGTATTCGATGCACTCTGATAAGCAGAGTTAGTCCACTCAGCCACATTTCCGGCCATATCAAACAGACCGAAATCATTCGGTCGGAACTGACCAACTTTCATAGTCGTAGTACCGGTATCATCGTTATAAGCACCGCGGTAAGGCTTGAAGTTAGCAAAGAAACAACCCTTTGCGTCACGGGCATAGTTACTACCCCACGGGTACATAGCCATCTTACGACCGCCACGGGCGGCATACTCCCATTGAGCCTCTGTCGGCAAACGGTAAAAGTTTGCGTCAACGGACGAATAAGAGTTAAACAGTTTCGTACGCCAATCGCAGAAAGCATGCGCCTGCTCCCATGTTACACCCACAACCGGATACTCCGAGTACCCAGGATGGCGGAAGTACATGTGCAGCAACGGATCATTATAAGAGAATTGGAAATCACGCGCCCATACGAGCGTATCCGGGTATATACAGATAATACGGTTAGTGAGCAGATCCTTCGGCTCTTTCAACGGACGATAAATCGTGGAGTCCTTGATCTCACCCATCTCATTTACCCAGAAGGTATCTACACGAGCCGTTGCTCCGGGAGGATAAGTACTCGTCGAAACATCCCATTTATTGCTTTGCGGCAGCGCTTGGTCCATATTCACCCAGCTATAACGATAGTGCAGATGATTGGTGTTGAATTGACCATCCGAATAGTACAACGGCGTCAATGCATCCACAACATCCTCTTCCTTGCTGTTCCAAGGAATTTTCTTTCGCCAGTTCAATGCAAAATGCTCCTCATCGAAGTCTTCATCCTTCGGCTGAATAGCATAATCTGTCAAACCGGCTGCCACCAAGTTAGTCAGAGCAATAGAGTCACGAACCCAGTTCACAAACTGATGATATTCGTTGTTGGTGATCTCTGTTTCATCCATCCAGAAAGCATCGACAGTAACCATGACCACATTGTCCGGCTGCTCAAAAACAGCAGACTGAGTGTTGGCACCCATCATAAAACTACCTTTCTTGATAAACAACATACCATAAGGATTAGCCTCCTTAAAATTGGTAGACTTGTGAGCTCCTACGAGTTCACCAGCCGGTTTGTTGCAACCCGCCATTACCAACGCTAACGCGATGAACGGCAAAATCTTACTCATTTTCATACTTATAAGTATCTAATTGATTTATATTTATTCGTTCTTTTGGGCTTCAGTATATCAAATCCGTAGGATAACATCAACTCGTGGCTACCGTAACTCTCTACTAACAACTTGTTGGTCGGCAACTCGCAAGTATAACCCAACTGCAATCCTGATATAATATCTATACCCAGTAGTATATTTACACTTCCATCTATTCTGTAACCCAATCCCCAACGATAGCGATCTTTGAAATCGCACATCAGAGTCAGGTTCACATCCCAGCTGATAAAATCACTCATCACCATTGCACTCGGCGTCAACACCCATTCTCTGTGATCTTTCAACCGGAAATGGTATCCACCCGTAATAAACATCGTCCCTACCAACCGCAAATCCGATTTCTCATCCAGATCAACAACCGGACGTGTCACGTGGCTGTAACTACCGCCTACCCACCATATCGGGGTGCAATAGTATATTCCCACGCCCATATCGAACTTCATACCCGATTTACTGGCGGTTGGAATCGCTTCATCGTTTGCGCCATCGGCATGATACTCATCCTCCAAGTCCTTGAGGTTCACAGAGTCACCTTTAAAGCCTACATTCACGAAGCCCAAATCCACTCCGACACTCAAATAACCCTTTCCGATCTTCTGGCGATAAGCATACTGCCCGTAAAAAGCCTGCGTCGTGAACAAACCAAAACGGTCATTCAAGAACCGCACTCCTGCGCCATGGCGTGTCTTACCTATCACAAAAGGCGATGTAAAAGTAAACCAAGTACTCATCGGAGCATTTCTCATGCTGATGTACTGCATGCGGTGCATTCCTGCCACTTTCATCAAATCGCCTTCTCCGGCCGCTGCCGGATTATAGGCACTTTGCATATACATATATTGCCCCATCTGCGGGTCAAACTGAGCCATTACTGCCACAGCCGACACCATCCCTATCAACAGAACAATACATCGTTTCACGCAACTATCAATGGTCAATCATTAATACTCTTCTTCATCAAAGAAGAAATCTTCGTCCTGAATAGGATAATCAGGCCAAATATCAAGAATACTCTCGTACTGTTCTTCGTCCTCGTCCTCCAATTCTTGCAGATTCTCTATTACCTCTGCCGGAGCACCGATACGATTGGCATAATCCAGCAACTCATCTTTCGTTGCCGGCCATGGAGCATCCTCCAATTTCGAAGCTAATTCAAGCGTCCAATACATAACTTTAGTCCATCACAAATCAACCCAATACGGGCATAGTCTTTCAAAATATCGTGCAAAAGTAGTAAAATCTTTCGAATTATGCAAATATTTCTTGGAATATTTTACATTTTTTGATAATTTTTACACAAATAAGCTACTTTACGTCAATTTTTCTTCATTTTCAGTTCTTTTTCCACGTTTCTTCGGCTACGTTCATCTTATATCCAATGTACCGCGCAAGTACGAACAGATAATCGCTGATTCGATTCATCACTTGCATCGCCTCGTCCTTGCATCCCAAAGCAATCATTCTGCGCTCAGCACGACGACAAATAGTGCGACAAACATGGCATCGAGCCATCGTTTCATTACCGCTCGGCAAGACGAACGCACGCTGTTTCGGAATCTCCGCCTGCATGGCGTCAATCCATCTCTCCACCTGCTGAACATCCTCTCTCGTAATCCACTCTCCGGGTGCCAGACTCAACTCTGCTCCCAGATTAAAGAGCTTGTTCTGAATCCATTGCAACTCAGCCTGTACATCTTTATCGTCCACGCCCTCCTTTTGCATTCCGGCACGCAGAAGACCAACCCAACTATTGAGTTCATCTACTGTCCCGTACGCCTCTATGCGGGCATCGGCCTTTGAGATTCGCTCGCCATTCGCCAGCGAAGTCTCACCTTTGTCTCCTGTTTTAGTATAAATAGCCATATTCTCTACACATTACACATCACACATTTATCCTATAATGCCGTTTCAGATAGTGCGGATCCACAAAAACCAACCCCATATGATACAAATCCATCGTGGTAGTCACGCTCGGATCACGCTTCACCTCTTCCCATGCACGCTCCATCTCCTCGGAATAGTGGATATCATCGATAGCAATAATCCCTTTCTCAACCATCCGCGGCAAGAGATAGCGCACATACCGCGTAGTCGCCTCATACGTATGGTTCGCATCCACATACGCCAGATCCAGCCCCTCGCGCGCGTAATTAAATAAGGTGTCGTCAATATTTCCTGCTTGCCATTCGATATTCTCCAACCGCAACGCCCTCCAAACACCTTGCGCCACTTTCAGCACAGCCTCGCTGCCTTCCATCGTCATCACCCTGTTCCGGCTATCTGCACTCGCCAGATAAGACGTGGTCACGCCTAACGATGTACCCAATTCCAAAATCTCCAGCGGCCTTTTCTCTTCCTGCCCCATGAAATTGAGGATTCGGAAAAGAAGTTGCCCCATACGGGCACTCTCCAGATGCGTCTTCGCAATATCGCACACACGCCGCGACACATGCACCCCTTCTTTGCTGCCCGACGACCCGTAATCCACCACATTCAATTCATCCTTGCACGCCAGCAGTAACTCTCTCCTTCGCTCAATATCCGAAAAACAATAATAACTGTTTTCGTCCCGAAAAACGAAACGAACCAACCGGAATAAATAAGGCGAATGAATACCTTCACCCGTTGTGTTCCATGCGGTCAGATAGTGCCGAACGAACGCCCAAACCCTATGAATATGTTTACATTTTGCCATTTATGCTGCAAAATTACAAAAATATTTGCATATATGCAAAAAAAAGTGTACTTTTGTAGCATGATTTTGAATTATATTTGGATTTCACTCATTTTGCTGGCTGTCCTAATGGGATTAGTGCAGGCATTTTGTTTTGGAAACGTGGATATCTTTTCCGCGATTCTCAACTCCACTTTCGATAGTGCAAAGACAGGATTTGAACTGTCTCTCGGTCTCACCGGCGTCTTGGCGCTTTGGATGGGAATCATGAAAATCGGAGAGAAAGCCGGAGCTGTCAACACGCTGGGAAAAGCCATCAATCCCTTTTTTAGTCGTATTTTCCCGGATATTCCGAAAGGACATCCTGTTTATGGCTCTATGCTGATGAATTTCGCGGCAAACATGCTCGGACTTGACAATGCCGCTACGCCGATGGGACTCAAAGCGATGGGTGAACTGCAGGAACTGAACTCCGACAAGACCAAAGCCTCCAACGCCATGATCATGTTTGTCGTCTTGGGAGCCAGTGGTCTAACCCTCATTCCTACCACCATCATGGCTTATCGCGCCCAACTCGGAGCGGCGAATCCCGCGGATGTGTTCCTGCCTATTCTGATTGCTACGTATGTAGCTACGCTGGTCGGACTTCTCTGTGTCTGTCTCTCGCAAAAAATACGATTGAAAGATCCGGTCGTCATCGGCTCTCTCGTTGGTCTCACCGCCCTTGTGGGCGCACTCGTTTGGGGCGCTTCAAGGCTCTCGCCGGATAAACTCTCCACCGTCTCGGCGGCTATCGCAGCCATCCTCTTACTTGCTGTCATCTGCTGGTTTATCATCCAAGCGATGGTGCAAAAGATTAACGTTTACGACGCCTTCATCGATGGAGCGAAAGGTGGTTTTCAAACGGCAATAGGCATCATTCCTTATCTCATAGCGATCTTAGTGGCAGTTGGTATGTTCCGCGCTTCCGGAGCCATGGGATTATTAGAGCAAGGCATCGCTTGGTGTTTCGCCGCCTGCGGTATCAATCCCGACTTGGCAGGCGCTGTCCCGACTGCGCTGATGAAACCCCTCAGCGGCAGTGGAGCACGCGGACTGATGCTCGAAGCCATGACCACACACGGAGCGGACAGCCTCGTCGGACGTCTTTGCTGCATCCTGCAGGGCACAACAGACACCACGTTTTATGTACTTGCTGTCTATTTCGGCTCGGTGAATATCAAAGACACACGCCACGCCGTTGCTTGTTGCCTCATAGCCGACCTCGCTGGCGCCATCGCTGCTTTTGCCATCGCTCCGCTCTTCTTCGGCTGAAAAAAGTAAAAACAGCCAGTATTATATATTTATATATAATACCAACGGAATAAAGAGAGGCCATTTCCGAGTGAAACGTTAGAGATTAGTTAGATATTAGTTAGCTATTACCGGAGGACTTTCGGAATAATTAT
This sequence comes from uncultured Bacteroidales bacterium, assembly GCA_946406195.1. Taxonomy (GTDB): domain Bacteria; phylum Bacteroidota; class Bacteroidia; order Bacteroidales; family Paludibacteraceae; genus Colicola. The sequence goes on along the minus strand of CAMJJT010000004.1, from coordinate 96,254 downwards.
AGGATAAATATGGTATCATTCATAGCGGATAGTATAGAAATGCCTGCACTCGATGAGCGCAAGGTGACTCGTTGGATTCGCTCGGTAGCCGCTGATTATGGTTTCGCCGTGGGAAACATCAACTATATCTTCTGCTCCGACGAGCGGGAGTTAGAGCTCAACCGCGAGTTCCTGAACCACGACTACTACACCGATGTCATCACTTTCGACTATTCCACCGCCTCAACTCTCAACGGAGACATCTTCATCTCTCTGGACACGGTCCGCTCCAATGCTCAGATGGTCGGAGTCCGTTTTGAGGACGAGTTACTGCGAATCATCATCCATGGTGTACTGCATCTAACGGGGCAAGGCGACAAAACGCCGGAAACAAAAGTCCAGATGACCGAAAAAGAAGAAAAAGCTCTTGCTAAATGGTAAATAAATCAACACTTCATATGAAACGACTCTTTCTTTTAAGCGCCCTGTGCGCTATAACAGTAAGCCTTTCCGCTTTCAACTACTGTGCTCCATCCTCTTGGGGCTACGCCGGTTCAAACGTCACCGGAGGAGGGGATGCATCTGTAACAATAGTTAATAATGTCAGTCAGCTCGCTTCTGCTATAAATAAACAAAGCAACAAAGTGGTGGTTATTACGCAAGATCTGACGTTCACTTCCATGGTTACTATTCAGGACGCTTCCAACCTGACAATCATGGCACTGCCGGGTGTGAAATTGATTAGTGACAAACAAAACAAGAATGAGTCCGGAATATTATTTTTTAAACGAACTGACAACCTCATTCTCCGGAATCTGACATTTGTAGGTCCGGGGGCTTATGATATAGATGGTAATGATAATCTATGCTTTGAAGACGTGACTAATGCGTGGGTAGACCACTGCGATTTTCAAGATGGCATGGATGGTAACTTCGATATCAAAAGTTTATCGGATAATATCACGGTTAGTTGGTGTCGTTTCCGCTACCTAAAAGCACCTCGCGCACGTGAATGCGACTTGAGCGACGACGCGTGCAAGAAACTGACAGATGACCACCGATTCTCTAACCTTATCGGTTCCTCTTCGAGCCAGAAACCAGCCGATGGAACCTATAACATCACTTATGCTTTCTGCTGGTGGGATCAGGGCTGCAAGCAGCGAATGACCCGTTGCCGAAACTGCGAGTTGCATTTTCTCAACTGCTACTGGAACTCCTCCGTTGCGGATTACTACGTCGGTCCCGAGAATGCAAAATGCTATTTCGAGAGCTGTACGTTTGCCGGCAAAGCAAATACTGCCAAAGACATCTGGAATCCCTTTAGCGGCTCAACCAACTACTGCACGTTCATCAACTGCACAGGCAACTTACCTGCCAGCTCTTCCACTCCGGTTAACGCACCTACTTACAGCTACGACGCTTTGAGCGCCGCTACCGCAAAAAACTATGTAACCAACACCTCCTGCGGCTCAGGCGCTACGCTGAGTCTAACGGAGAGCGGAGAAGTGAGCTCAAGCTGCGATGGAGGAGACATGCCTCCTATTGGACCTGTCGGACCGGTGAGCGGAGATTGCTGCATTAACTTGGGTTTAGCCGAAGAGCCGACGACCGCAAATGGCGGTATTCCGGCAGAGTTTCAGAATATAGTGATCACTACCAACTTCACGCACAACTCCAGCGGCTGGAAAAATGGACACTTAAACCTTGGGTCGAACAACGACTTTATTTCCTTTGATTTCTCGGCATATGAGACAACTATTCAATCCGTCTCCTTCGATGTAACAATTCCAGGATGGGCTGACACCAAGAACACGGTCGCCTATCATTGGAACAACGAAACGAACACCAAGTACAACATCTCCGGTCCTGAGAAAGAAGTAGTTCAACTAACCGCTCCGGCGAAAGCTAAGTCGTTCACCATCCAGCGTTCAGCAAGCACCGGTACGCAAATCAGCCAAGTATGCTTCGAGCTCGTCAGCTCCGCTACTGGCATAGAGAATATAGGAACGAAAGATATGCGCTGTACGAAGGTGCTCCGCAACGGTCAGTTCCTGATTCTCCGCGATGGAAAGACTTATTCTATAATAGGTACGCGCACAGAATAAAGATTCCTCGCATACATCAAATCATACATACATCAAAAATGGCGACTCCATTGAGCCGCCATTTTTATATTTATCAGCCAAGCTTGGCTGATACCATATTAATCCTTGAACTTTGCAGCAAGGAACTCACGGTTGAGACGTGCGATGTTCGCAAGGCTCACACTCTTCGGACACTCAGCGGCACAAGCGCCGGTGTTCGTACAGTTACCGAAACCAAGCTCATCCATCTTAGCTACCATCGCTTTTGCACGAGCTGCAGCCTCGATCTTACCTTGCGGCAGAAGAGCCAACTGGCTAACCTTAGCAGCGACGAAGAGCATTGCCGAACCGTTTTTACAAGCTGCCGCACACGCACCGCAACCGATACAACTTGCTGCGTCCATGGCTTCGTCTGCTACCGGCTTCGGAATAGGTATAGCGTTCGCGTCAGGTACACCGCCGGTGTTAACGCTCACGAATCCGCCTGCCTGCATGATCTTGTCGTACGCACCGCGATCAACCATAAGGTCCTTAATCACAGGGAACGCACGGCTACGCCACGGTTCAACGGTAATCGTCTCACCATCTTTGAACTTACGCATATGCAGCTGGCAAGTGGTAATCGCGCTGTCTGGTCCGTGCGGGTGACCATTCACGTACATCGAGCACATACCGCAGATACCCTCACGGCAGTCGTGATCGTACGTTACAGGGTCTTTGTGCTCAGCAACAAGTTGCTCGTTGAGAATATCTATCATCTCCAAGAACGAAGCGCCTTGGAAAACATGCTTCAGGTCGTATGTCTCAAAATGACCTTGTGCCTTAGGTCCTGCTTGTCTCCAAACACGAACCTTAATATCAATATACTGATCCATAATTAATTCTTGTAGTTACGTGTTTTACGTTCCGTGAACTCATAATCCAGCGGCTCCTTGATAAGTTCAGGCTCGCTGTCTTCGCCGGTATATTTCCAACAACCTACATAGCTGAACTTGTCATCTTGGCGGAGTGCCTCACCTTCCGGCGTCTGGTATTCCTCGCGGAAGTGACCACCGCAGGACTCCTCACGATGAAGAGCATCTACTGCCATCAGACGACCGATTTCGATGAAGTCTGCCAGACGAAGTGCTTTCTCCAACTCGTTATTCAGGCTGTTTGCCTCACCCGGGATATAAACATTCGTCCAGAACTCCTTCTTGATAGCATCGATCTTCTTGATACCTTCCTTCAAGCCCTCAGCCGTACGACCCATACCTACGAAGTCCCACATGATAAGACCCAGCTCTTTATGAATCGAATCTACCGAACGCTTACCTTGGATAGCCATCAGTTTGTCAATCTTGTCCTGAACCGCTTTCTCTGCTTCAGCAAACTCTGGCAGATCAGTACTCATTCGGGGTACGCCGATCTGGTCACTCAGATAATTCTGGATGGTGTACGGCAGTACGAAGTAACCGTCAGCCAAACCTTGCATCAACGCCGAAGCACCCAAACGGTTGGCACCGTGGTCGGAGAAGTTCGCCTCACCGATACAGAACAGACCCTTAACGGAAGTTTGGAGCTCGTAGTCCACCCAGATACCACCCATCGTGTAGTGGATAGCCGGGAAGATCATCATCGGGTTCTCGTACGGGTTCTCATCCACGATCTTCTCATACATCTGGAAGAGATTACCGTATTTCTGAGCCACTACATCCTTTCCAAGTCGCTGGATAGCGTCGCTAAAGTCTAGGAATACCGCGAGACCGGTATTGTTTACTCCGTATCCTTTGTCGCAACGCTCCTTAGCGGCACGCGAAGCTACGTCACGCGGAACGAGGTTACCGAACGCCGGATAGCGACGCTCCAAGTAGTAATCGCGATCTTCTTCAGGGATATCACGTCCCTTAATCTCGCCTGCTTGCAGACGTTTTGCGTCCTCCAGTTTCTTCGGAACCCAGATACGTCCGTCGTTACGCAGCGACTCCGACATCAGCGTCAGCTTACTCTGGAAATCGCCGTGTTTCGGAATACAGGTCGGGTGGATCTGTGCGTAGCAGGGGTTAGCGAAATAAGCGCCGTGACGATACATCTGCATAGCTGCCGAACCGTTACTTGCCATCGCGTTCGTGCTCAGGAAGAACGTGTTTCCGTAACCACCGGAACCAACCACCACAGCGTGCGCGAAGAAGCGCTCGATGCGACCGGTAACGAGGTTACGAGCGATGATACCACGCGCACGTTTCTCGCCGTTCTCGTCAGCAATCATCACGATATCTAACATCTCATAGCGGGTGTACATCTTCACTTTGCCCTTACCGATCTGGCGGCTCAATGCGCTATAAGCGCCGAGCAGTAACTGCTGACCGGTCTGACCTTTCGCGTAGAACGTACGGCTCACCTGTGCGCCTCCGAAAGAACGGTTGTCCAGCAGACCGCCGTATTCGCGTGCGAAAGGAACACCCTGTGCCACGCACTGGTCGATGATATTATTACTTACCTCTGCCAGACGATAGACGTTCGCCTCACGAGCGCGGTAGTCACCACCTTTGATCGTATCATAGTACAGACGATAAACGCTATCACCATCGTTCTGGTAGTTCTTCGCTGCGTTGATACCACCCTGTGCAGCAATCGAGTGCGCACGACGCGGGCTGTCCTGAATACAGAAGTTCAGCACGTTGAAGCCCATCTCTGCCAACGAAGCCGCAGCACTCGCACCAGCCAGACCGGTACCTACTACGATGACGTCCAGACGACGTTTGTTAGCAGGGTTCACCAGTTTCTGGTGGTTCTTGTAGTTCGTCCACTTGAGCTCCAGCGGTCCTTCAGGGATCTTAGCGTCCTTCGGGGTGATCACCTTTGCCTCTTTCTTAGCAGCCGGTTTGGTCTCTGCTTTAGGAGCCTCTGCCGGAGCTGCCTCTTCTGCTTTCGGTGCTTCTTTGGCTTCCTCTAAAGCTTCTGCGGCTTTGTCCAGCACTTTGCCTGCAACGTCCAGCGCTGCCTCAGCTGCCTTTACTGCTACTTTCTTCGCAGCGTCTAATATCTCTTCTTTCTTTGCCATAATCTTCAAATCTTTGAATGTTCAAATCTTCAAATTAAAGCATAGCTATTCCCATGCCTAAATAATAAAGCACTACTACAGCGAACGGCAGTACAACGAGGGTTGCCATTACCGTGCTGATCACCTCAACGCGTTTCTGCCATTTGAGGTTATTCAATCCCATGGAGGTCATAGCCGAACCCACACCGTGATTGAGGTGCAACCACAGTACAACGAACCACAACAGATACAACACGCAATACACTTGACCCCAAACAGGCTCGGTAAACAGCGCTTTCACATAAGCGGCTCCGTTCTGCGGATCAAAAGCGCCGGTTTCAATACCGGTCAACTCTGCAAACTGCATCTTGTACCAGAAATTGTAGAGGTGCAAGCAAAGGAAACCCAGGATAATAAAACCCAGCACGAGCATGTTCTCGCTCTCCCATGTCACACCTTGCTTCTTGTCCGTTACTGCGTAACGGTCGTTACCACGCGCTGCACGGTTCTGCACGGTCAAATACAGACCATAGCAGAAATGTACCAACACCAAGAAAGCGATTCCCATAGAACCGATCACTGCGTACCAGTTAGCGCCGAGGAAACGGCAGATAGCGTTGTACGCCTCTTCGCTGAACACCAGCGCAAGGTTCATACACCCGTGGAAAAGCAGGAAGAAAACCAACGCTGCTCCACTCAGAGCCATAACAAACTTACGGCCGATAGATGAATCTTTTAACCACATAGAAAATAAATGTTTAATGATATTAATTTTTTTTATTTCTTCTTAATATTGTGCAGCGTCATATACGGCGTCTGCTACGTCTGAACCTTTGAGTCGCTCAATGATGCAGAACGCGAAATCGGCACTCAGACCCGGACCTTTAGCGGTGATCACATTCTTTGATTCCACCACTAATCCGCCTACGTAACTCTCACCCAACGGTTCCTGACAACCCGGATAACAGGTTGCCTGTTTGCCCTTGAGAATACCGAGTTTTCCGAGAACCATCGGAGCGGCACAGATAGCGGCAATCAGTTTGTTGGCGTTGTTATGTTCCACTAACAGTTCGCACAGTGCAGAACACTCACCGAGTTTGGTTTGTCCGCCCGGAAGAATGAGCATCTCCGCGTCCGAGAAGTCAATGCGCTCGATCACACCATCCGCTTCAACGGCGATATTATGCGCACCAAGCACCATCGGATTACCCGTGATGGAAACCGTAGTCAACGCGATTCCCGCGCGACGTAACAAATCAATCGTTGTGATTGCTTCGATTTCTTCGAAACCATTGTCTAAAAACAGATAATTCATAAATCTAAAATCTAAATCTTAAATTTGAAATCTTAAATGTTAAATCCTAATTTAACTTAAATATATAGGTGATTGTTCCGATCTGATCATGTTCGCCCTCCGTGAACTTCGCCTTGCGAGCCGCTTCAAGAGCGAGTTGTTGGGTTTGTTTATCCGACACGTCTCCGCCGGTGATAGTAGCGTTCACTACATTTCCTGCAGCGTTCACACGTATCTGTATAACCACTTTTCCTTCCTGCTTGAAGTTATTGGAAGGAGCAGGGAGTGTTCCTTTGATTCCTCGTCCGGAGAGACTCCATGTGTTACCACCCACCGATCCGTGTCCCACAGGATTACCTTTCTGCCCGTTACCTTGACTGTCGCCGGAGCCTTCCGTGTTTCCTGTGTTACCGAAGAGCGAACCGAACTGATTAGCTTTCGCTATCGCTTCTGCCTCTTTCGCCTTTTTCTCTGCTTCGGCGGCCTCACGTGCCTTGCGCTCCGCCTCTAATCGCGCCTGCTCTTCGCGCTGACGCTGACGTTCCGCCGCTTCCGCTTGCTTACGCTCACGCTCTTTCTTCTCTTGTTCGCGACGCAGCGCTAAAGTGGCTTCGTCCTCCTGAGTCATCAGGTCGTTATTCGAAGGAGCCGCAGCAGACGATGGGGCTGATGGCTCCGGAGCCGGCAAAGGCATCGCTTCCGATTGCTCCGCCATGTATCCACCTGCTTCTTCCACTTCACCAAACGCTACCTCTACACCTTCTTCCTGCTCAGGGACCGCAGCGTACAGATAAACGAACCACAATAAAAGGAACAGCAGGAGCATAAAAAGAAATGTTCCTACTGAAGCAATTATATGTCGCTTTGTCTTCTGCGTCATTGCCGTTTAGTAGCGACTACAAGTTTCATTTTATGTTCGTTAGCAATGTCAAGCACGCGTACCACCTCTTTATATGCCACGTCCTCATCCGCATGAAGCGCAATATACATCGTGCTATCCGAAGCCTGCACACGACTCAGATAACCCTCCAGATTCTCCGGATCAACCGGCACAGGTTTATCCTTTCCTATTGCTACGAAATAATTGCCGAGGTTATCGATAGACACTTTCGCCACCTGCGGTCGTGTCACCTGCTGCGCACGCGATTGCGGCAAGTTGATCTTTATATCATTGGGAGAAGAGAGCGTGGAGGCCATGACGAAGAAAAGGAGTAAGAGGAACACCAAGTCGGTCATCGAACTCATCGCAAAAGTCGCTTCTACCCTATTTCGTTTCTTTAACGACATAAATATAATTTAAAGATTTATTATTTACAGATTTACGATTTATTGACGATTTATTTTTATTTACGATTTACGCGGCGGACAATCGTCAATTATTCTCAATTGAACAATCAATCGTACCTCGTCAATCGTCAAATCGTCAATTTCGTTTACGCCGGTTCGTTAAGAAGATCCATGAATTCCATCGTACGGCTCTCAAGCATTCTAACCACGCGATCAATGAGCGCCACGAGGTAGTTGTATGCAAACATAGCGAGGATACCTACAATCAGACCACCGATCGTAGTCACCATAGCTTGGTACATACCCGTGGAGAGAGCACTCATCTCAATCACTCCACCCGAAGTCTGTGCCATGTTATAGAACGTCTGAACCATACCGAGCACTGTGCCCAAGAAACCCAACATCGGAGCACCTCCGGCTACGGTAGCCAGCACTACGAGACCTTTCTCCAAACGTCCTACTTCAATATTGCCGACGTTCTCCACCGCCACCTGCACATCCTGCATCGGACGACCGATACGCGTGATTCCTTTCTCAATCATGTGCGCGGAAGGAGTGTCTGTCTGATGACAGAGATTAAGCGCCGAATCAATCTTACCCTCATGGATATAATCGCGGATACGATCCATGAACGATTTATCTTCGCGAGTGGCTTGTTTGATCACCACCAGGCGCTCAATGAAGATATAACAAGCGCCGGCAAGAAGGATAGCCAGAATAATCATGATCCAACCTCCGTACTGCGCCATTTCCCAAAGGTTGATGGACTGTGTTGTTTCTTCGATGGTTGCTAACTCTTCCTGAATAGCGGCAACCGTGTCAATTTGTAAAAGCATATAAATCTTTCAATTTTCAATTTTCAATTATCAAGATTTTCGCTTTTCGAAAATAATCGTTCGAGCAAAGCGAGATAAGAATTATCGATTTACTTCAGTAAATCCAAATATTCCTGAATTGTTTCTTGAATACCCAAATACAAGGCATCGCAGATGATAGCATGTCCGATGGACACTTCTGCTGTCCACGGGAATGCCTGAATAAATGGCTTGAGATTCCTTAGATTCAGGTCATGACCGGCGTTCATTCCCAGACCCAACTCGTGTGCTTTCATCGCTGCCGGGCGGTATTTCTCAATCGCCTTTTTCGGATCACTCTCAAACATCTCCGCATATGGACCCGTATAGAGCTCCACGCGGTCCGCTCCTGTACGAAGGGCGTATTCCACCATCACCGGATCGGGATCCACAAAAATACTCACACGCATCCTATAAGCATGCAACTGGTTCACAACACCCTTCAGAAAATCCAAATGACGACGAGTGTCCCAACCATGATTAGACGTGAGCTGAGAAGGATCATCCGGCACTAACGTCACCTGAGTCGGACGAATATCCGTCACCAACGCAAGGAACTCCTCCGTAGGATTACCCTCAATATTAAGCTCCGTTGTTACCATCGACTTCAGTTGATACACGTCTTCTTTGCGTATATGACGCTCATCCGGACGTGGATGAACCGTTATACCTTGCGCTCCAAACAACTCGCAATCCACTGCAAAACGCTGAACATCAGGCAGATTACCTCCACGCGCATTGCGCAAAGTGGCTACCTTGTTGATATTAACACTTAACTTCGTCATTATTTGTGCATTAAAAATCGCGGCAAAGTTACAAAAACTTTTTCATATACGCAAGTGCGCGCACATAATATTTTACAAAAAGTGCATTTTTATGCCTTTTAAGGCGAATTTTTAATTTTTAATTTTTAATTTTCAATTAAATGTTGTACCTTTGTGCTCTAATTTGCGTTTTTTTATGACGATAGCTATTTTTGGAAATGCGATGAAATCGCAGACCTTGGTGGAGGTGCGACATCTTCTCGACTTCATGAAGGAGAAGAATATTCACGTCGTCTTGTCCCATGAATTGAGACAAGAATTGAATATGCGCGAGTACCCGTGTTTTGACCACTCTTTCCCGAAGGGACTGACGATTTCGGACCTCAAAGATCACAAGACAGATTTCCTGTTCTTGGAAGCAGCTAACTATGAGCCGATTGACTTTGCTTTGTCGGTCGGTGGTGATGGCACTTTCCTCACCAGCGCCGCTGCCATAGGACAGAAGAACATTCCTATTTTAGGTATCAATTGCGGACATTTAGGATTTTTAGCGGAAGTACAGAGCCAGGATGTAGACGACATCTTGCAGCAACTGATAGCAGGAGAATATACCATCGAGCAACGCAGTTTGTTGAATGTGAGCGTCTTAGATAAATTAGGAAGCGTACGGGAAGGACTCATCATGTCCCCTAACGCGCTGAACGAGATAGCGATCTTGAAAGAGGGTCTCAGTAGTATGTTGCAGATCGAACTCAAGGTCAACGGCGAGTTCTTGCACACCTATAACTCCGATGGCTTGGTGATCGCTACACCGACCGGCAGTACTGCCTATAACCTCTCTATCGGCGGACCGCTCATGGTGCCCCAGAACCGCGGCATCATCTTAACGCCCATAGCCCCTCATAGCCTGACCGTTAAGCCGCTCGTTGTGCCTGACGACTGGAAATTTGACATCAAGGTCACCAGCCGCTACGACTCCTACATGGTCTCCGTGGATGGACGAAGCCAGAGCCTGAGCAATGAGATGTGCCTGCATATCGAGCGAGCACCCTATACCATCAAAGTGGTACAGATCGGTGATAATAGTTTCTTGAAAAGTCTGCGTACTAAACTCAATTGGGGAAAATGATATTCAATTCGATTGTTTGGGACGTTGACCCTATACTCATTCATTTCGGAGATGGAGGAATCCGTTGGTATGGCTTTCTCTGGGCGGTCGGCCTGTACGTCTGTTGGGCGCTGAACGAACGGATGTATAAACGCGAGAACTGCCCTGCCGAGTGGCCCGACCAACTCTTCTTCTGGATGGCGGCAGGAGTGATCATCGGAGCGCGTCTGGGGCATTGCTGGTTCTATGAATGGCACCAATACGGCGAACCTTGGCACCTCTTCGGATGGGAATTCACCTATCGCAATCCGTATATCGAACACCCGCTGCGTTTGTTTAGAGTGTGGGAAGGAGGATTAGCAAGTCATGGAGGCGCGCTCGGACTCATCATTGCCGCTATTCTGCTCAATAAATATCGTTATAGCCGTTACCCTCAGTTTGGCACAAGCTGGCTCTGGATCTTGGATCGTCTCAGCATAGGCGTGGGATTAACCGGCGCTATGATCCGCTTGGGTAACCTCTTTAATAGCGAGATCTACGGTGGTCCGACCGACCTGCCTTGGGGTTTCATCTTCGTCCGCGATGGACAAACAGTTCCTTGTCATCCCACGCAGATTTATGAGATGATCTACTGCCTCATCGGCTTTGCTATCACCTATACTCTTTACCACAAAACAGACGCTCGTCGTCGCGAAGGACTGCTGCTGGGTATCTTCTTGGAGATTGTCTTCTTCACGCGTTTCTGCTTGGAGTTCATCAAAAACGACCAAGAAGCGTTCGAAGCCGGACACTTCCTCAACATGGGCCAACTCCTGAGCCTGCCCTTCATCGTCCTCGGCTTATACCTTATTATACGCGCGTATAGAAGACCCCTCAGCCCTGTTGTCGAAAAACAACCCAAGAGCCTCGACCCCAAATACCAAAATAAATGAATAAATACGCAAATGCGAAAATGAATAAATGAGAAAATGAATAAATGCGATCTTAGAATAGTATATTTAGGAACACCCGAGTTCGCTGTGGCTAGCCTGCGGGCGTTGGTGGAAGGTGGATATAACGTAGTAGCGGTGGTCACGATGCCCGATAAACCTGCGGGACGCGGTCACCAACTGCAATTCTCTGACGTTAAGAAATATGCCTTGGAGGTAGGACTTCCTGTCCTCCAGCCCGAAAAACTCAAAGACGAAGCTTTCATCGAAGAACTGCGTTCCTACAAGGCAGACCTCCAAATCGTCGTAGCCTTCCGTATGTTACCCGAAATCGTCTGGGCGATGCCGCGCTTGGGCACTTTCAACCTGCACGCCTCGCTCTTACCCCAATACCGCGGCGCAGCTCCGATCAACTGGGCGGTCATGAACGGCGACCAAGAGACCGGAGCTACCACCTTCATGCTCAAGCATGAGATAGACACCGGAAACATGATCCTCCAAGAGCGCCTTCCTATCGGACCCGACGAGAACGTAGGCTCGGTGCACGACCGCCTCATGGCGATGGGAACAGGACTCGTGACACGCACGGTTGATCTCATCATCGACTGCGAGAACAAAGGCATCGAGATCCCGACCACCCCCCAACCCGAGATAGCCGAACTGCGTCCTGCGCCGAAAATCTTCAAGGAAGACTGCGAGATCCGGTTTGACCAAAAGACTGCGACCGAAGTGCATAATTTCGTACGCGGACTCAGCCCCTACCCTGCCGCATGGGCGAACCTCACCATCAACGGCCAACTCTTTGAGAACGTTAAGATTTTCGCGGTGGCTCCAACGGCCAACGACCAACAACCATCGACCAAAAACGGCCTCATCATCCCCTGCCGCGAAGGAGCCGTTCGTATCCTCGAACTGCAAGTCCCGGGCAAGAAACGGATGGACGCAAAAGCATTCCTGAACGGACTACATTAACCTGAATTCCTGTGATTTATAACGCCATCATATATAAGTATTACGGTAACTACCCTGCCTTGCGGGAAATACTGATTACGCATAGCCGGCAAGTAGCAAACCGTGCGCTGCGCATCGTGGACGCACACCCGCAGTGGATAGAACAGGGCTTAGTGGACAGAACTTTCATCGAAGAGGCGGCAATGCTCCATGACATCGGCATCATCTTCTGCAATGCGCCGAAGATTCACTGCCGCGGGCAGCACAAATATATCGAACACGGATTTTTAGGAGCCGAGTTACTACGGGCGGAGGGTTATCCCAAACATGCCTTGGTGGCGGAACGACACACCGGTACAGGTATCACTTTAGAGCAGGTCATCCGCGAAGAACTGCCGATCCCCGAACGCGATTATTGTCCGCAGTCGCTCGAAGAGAAAATCATCTGTTATGCCGATAAATTCTACTCCAAATCCCACCTCGGCGAAGAAGTCTCAATAGAAAAAATCAAATACAACATCTGGAAATACGGTCACGAAGCGATCCTTCGCTGGAATGAACTCGTTGAACTCTGCGGCGAATAACCAACCTATACTCTATCAGCGAAGCGGTCTATACTCTATCAGCGAAGCGGTCTATCTAAACTTATGGGCGAAGCCCAATGACAGTAATTCGCGGAACTGAATACGCGCACGACGATCGCCTTCCATGATAACCGACGAATCATAACGCGGATGAAGCATCAAACGGGCGGAGAGAAAACGGTTGATAATAAAATCGCAGTTCGCCTCTAAGTCAATCTCCACATGATGATAATTGGTGTAGAAATAGAACCGCGTCTCCAGTGACACCTCACGCACAGGTTTCCATACATACTCCACACGCACGGACGAACCGATCGTGTGGAGTGTTTTTTGCCCGGGATCCAAACCATAATCCTTCACCTCCACACGCGCCGTGTCCATGATATGAATCACCTTGTATGAGAGCGGAGAAACAGACACCGACAATCCCTTAACCGGCTTCCAGTCGATACCCAAAGCCGCATTGAAACGGAACGGAGAAAACGGCCCCGACTTCAGCGTATTGGAATTGGACTTATACGTGGGAAACAAACGGGTCTCTATCTCGCCCGAGATCGAGGCAAAAAGGGTCTGCACAATCCTATAATTGGCTTTGGTATAAATCCGCAACAGGTCATCCGTAGTGTTCACTTTATGCAAACTGTCCGCGGAAATAGTAGAACCACCGATTCGCCATTCGCCGAAATTCTCCCATGTAAACCGCTCGGATATATAACTAATCTGCCCTTTGGCTATACCGAGACCGGCAAAAGAAGACGAACCGCCTTGATACCAGTTCTTCGTGACGTAGTTCTGCGTGATCTGCGCCATCAGCGTCGCCTCCTTGCGCCAATGAGTCTTAGCGTCACGGATAGCACGGAGCACGTCGTTGCGGTCTTCCTCCTCGTCCTTGATCCATGATTTCTCGATGGCAATAAGAGGAATACTGTCGGGTTTCTTGATCGTCAACTGAGCGTTCAGAGCCCGCAATGAATCCACCTCCGCCTGTTCGCGTGCGATCGAGTCGCGACGCATGATCTCCGCTATCGTCAACGTATCGATCGTATCGTTGGCATGCAGCCTTTCGCTCTGTTGGCGCACCAGATCCAACAGGTACGCATCCATCTCCACCGTTCGTTTCTGCTCTCCCAACCGGAACGTGTCCGTATATAATTGTTGCGCCGCCACATTCATGACAGCGCAAACAACACATACTATGAGAAATCCACCTTTCAATTCTCCCTTGTCCCTTAAATTCCCGCGGCATTGATTTTCCCGTGGCATTGCTTATATTTCTTGCCACTTCCGCACGGACACGGATCATTGGGACGCGGTTTCTTATCCACATGAATAGGCTCCGGACGAGCGTTCTCACGCGTGTCACGACCTGCCGCCGCTGCTGCTCCGGACGCCTGTGCTGCCTGTTGCACCGCATCTTTCTGCGTGCGGTAACGGCTGTAATCCATACGGCGTTGCTGCTGAGCCTGCTGTACCTGATCCGGCTCGGTCACATGTATCTGACCACGTAGCAGGATAGCGATCGCACGGCGGTTAAGCGCATCAAGCATCGCTTTGAAAATATGAAACGACTCCAGCTTGTAAATCAACAGCGGGTCTTTCTGCTCGTAGCTCGCGTTCTGCACGCTCTGCTTGAGGTCGTCCAACTGACGCAGATGCTCTTTCCATTCGTCATCGATGACGTAGAGCAACATCCGCTTCTCAAACTCCTTCACCACCTCTTTGCAATGCGTCTCCGCAGCGGCCTTGAGGTTCACGGCGATGTTATACACTTTCTTGCCATCCGTAATCGGAATCAGGATGTTCTCGTACATCTGTCCCTTGGTCTCATACACATATTGGATCTGCGGATCAGCCACCTGCATCAACTTATCCATACGGCGTTTGAAACTGTCCAGCGCAGCCTCCGCCAACTCTTGGCTCAGCGCCTCTTTCTTACCGCGACTGAAACTCTCCTCGTCAAACGGCACTTCGATCGCAAAAGTCTGCATCGTGTCGTACTTCAGCCCCTCATAATCATTCGCCGAACGAGCCTCCGCAAAAATCGCCTCAGCCGTTTCGTAGATCATGTTCGTTATATCCACGCCGATACGCTCTCCCATAAGCGCGTGACGACGTTTGGCGTAAATCAGGTTACGCTGCTGGTTCATCACATCGTCGTATTCGATCAAACGCTTACGGATACCGAAGTTGTTCTCCTCCACTTTCTTCTGCGCGCGTTCGATAGAAGAAGAAATCATCGAGTGCTCGATCATCTCACCCTCTTCAAATCCCATCCTGTCCATCACGGCAGCGATACGCTCAGAACCGAACATACGCATCAGATCATCTTCCAGCGATACGTAGAACACCGAACTACCCGGGTCTCCTTGACGTCCGGCACGACCGCGTAACTGTCTGTCCACACGGCGGCTCTCATGACGCTCCGTACCGATGATCGCCAAACCGCCGGCTTCCTTCACTTCCGGCGTCAACTTAATATCCGTTCCACGACCGGCCATGTTCGTCGCAATCGTTACCACGCCTGCTCTACCGGCCTCAGCAACCACCTGCGCCTCCTGTTGGTGCAACTTCGCGTTCAGCACGTTATGTTTGATTTTGCGGATACTAAGCATCTTACTCAGCAACTCCGAGATCTCCACACTCGTCGTACCTACCAACACGGGTCTTCCTTGGTTCACCATCGCCACGATCTCTTCAATAACCGCATTGTATTTCTCGCGTTTGGTACGATAAATACGGTCGTTCATATCGTTGCGGGCAATCGGTTTGTTCGTCGGAATAACCACTACATCCAACTTGTAAATGTTCCAAAACTCACCTGCCTCTGTCTCGGCGGTTCCGGTCATACCGGCAAGCTTGTGGTACATACGGAAATAGTTCTGCAGCGTGATCGTCGCAAAAGTCTGGGTAGCCCCTTCGACCTTCACGTTCTCTTTCGCCTCCACCGCCTGATGCAGACCATCGCTCCAACGACGACCTTCCATGATACGACCTGTCTGCTCATCCACGATCTTCACCTCGCCGCTGTCAATGATATAATCCACATCTTTCTCGAAGAGCGTGTACGCCTTGAGCAACTGGTGTACAGTATGCACACGTTCGGACTTAATACTATAGTTCGTCAGGATATCGTCTTTCTTCTGCTGGGCTTCTTCGGCTGAAATCTGATGGCTGACGGCTGATTGCTCTACTTCCGCCATCTCACTTCCTACATCCGGGAGGACGAAGAAATTCGGGTCATCGGTCGAACCCGTGAGCGCATCGATACCTTTATCGGTCAACTCGATGGACTTGTTCTTCTCGTCAATCACGAAATAGAGCTCGTCTGTCGCAATGTGCATATTCTTCTCATTCTCTTGCAGATAGAACTCTTCTGTCTTCTGCAAACGAACTTTCACACCCGGTTCGCTCAGGTACTTGATCAGCGCCTTGCTCTTCGGCAGACCCTTGAACGCACGGAAAAGCGCCAACTCGCCTGCCTCACGCTCTTTCTCGTCCTCCGATGACATCTTCTTCTTCGCCTCTACCAACAAATTCGTCGTCAACGTCGTCTGCTGACGTACCAACGCCGCCACACGATCCTTGTATTCGTCGAACATCTGATCCTCTCCGCGGGGAACAGGACCGCTGATAATCAACGGAGTACGGGCGTCGTCAATCAACACCGAGTCCACCTCATCCACGATCGCATAGTTATGTCCACGTTGCACGAGGTCAAGCGGCGAAGTAGCCATGTTATCACGCAGGTAGTCAAAACCGAACTCATTATTCGTTCCGAAAGTGATATCACACGCATAAGCCTTACGACGCTCATCGCTGTTGGGACGATGTTTGTCGATACAATCGACTGTCAGACCGAGGAACATATAGATCGGGCCGTTCCACTCCGAGTCACGTTTGGCGAGGTAGTCGTTCACCGTCACCACATGCACACCTTCGTGCGTCAAGGCGTTCAGATAAACCGGCAGCGTAGCCACGAGGGTCTTACCTTCACCTGTCGCCATCTCCGCAATCTTACCTTGATGCAGAACCACACCACCAAACAACTGCACGTCGTAATGGATCATATCCCATTTGATCTCATTTCCTCCCGCCATCCAGTGATTCTTATAAACGGCTACATCATTTGCATCATTTCCATCATTCGCATCATTATGCTTGATCTCCACGAAATCGAAACGCGGGTCGGCTGCCAACGCTCTATCCATCTCG
Organism: uncultured Bacteroidales bacterium; assembly: GCA_946406195.1. GTDB lineage: Bacteria > Bacteroidota > Bacteroidia > Bacteroidales > Paludibacteraceae > Colicola. The sequence continues at coordinate 79,186 of CAMJJT010000004.1, read as the reverse complement.
GTGGCTGTCACCTCCACTGTCTCGTTCTGAGCGAAACGGCGCGCGGTGGACTTAACGATCGCATAAGCCTCCGGTAAGATCTCGTTCAGCACGCGCTCGTACTCGTCCTTGATTTCTTTCTCTAATTTATCTACCTCGTTGTAAATCTTCTCGCGCTTCTCAATTGGCGTTCCCTCGATGGAAGCTTTCAACTCAGCGATGCGCTCTTTGCGACCCCTCACCGCCTCCTGCAACTTGTCCATCAATGCCCAACTATGAGCACGCAACTCGTCATTGCTCAGGGCGTCAATCACTTCGTATTGCGCCTTGATCTGGTCAACTATCGGCTGAATGGCACGCATATCTTTCTGCGCCTTGTTGCCGAAAAGTTTCGTAATAATCTCAATAAAATTCATTGTATATTTATGATTTCAAGTTTCAAATTTATGATTTGCACACAAAATGCGGTGCAAAGGTAGTAAAATTTTTTCATATATGCAAATACAAAATGCATACCATGTGATTTTTTCTGTCATTTTGTCAGGCAGGCACCTTGCATTTAAGTCCATTCACCGCTTACTCCCCAACTTTTATCGCCAAAAAATATGTGCCCCGTTTGTCACTTTCTTAAATATCACAACTTCCTCTTATTCTGCATTTTACGTTCCTTTATCACACATTTTTTGTGATAAGGCATACCACACCCTATTGCGTATGTTATAAAAAAGCAGTACCTTTGCACCGGATTTTAAAAAACATCGAATTATGGAAAGTCATATTTTTGGAGTACCGGACATTATTATGATCGCCAACGCGGTAGTTTGGTTAACCATCGGATTTATTATCGAGCGTATTATCTCTGTCAGGCGCGAGCTCACGGACTTGCGCGTACGACTTCTTATTTCACAACGCGAGCAGGAGCAACGCGACAAAATGTTGTTGGAACAACTCAAACAGCAGAAGGACAAACCGCATGCTTTGGAGAGTTTGCCGCAACTGTTCAGCAGCAAAGTAAACCAACTTCGTCGGGAGTACCCATCGCTTACGGACACGGACGTGCAGGTACTTATTTTAATCGGGCTGGGTGTCGATAATAATGAGATACTTACGTTTACCGACATGTCCAAACGCACGTATTACAAACGTCGTCAACTCATTGCGCAGCGAATGAACACGACTGCCGCACAACTGGACGAACTCGCTAAATCAGTATTCACTTCAAAATAATTTATCATTATGAAACGACTTTATTGGTATGCTATTATCAACACGATTGCCATAATTGTCTTAGATATTATTGGCAGTTATTTAGACGCTCGATTCCCTGAGACGAATCGCTGGATAAGTTTTATTCTTATTGACGCGTATTTGGGTATTACCTTTTATATTATATCGCGTAAAACGCCTATTATTCTGAGCGAAGAAGAGATGCAGGCACCCGTTCCGGAACGACAGGATTTCAGTCCGAAGATTACCAGAAGAATGCGCTGGAAGGGTCTGATCATCGGCATTCCTGCTTTTTTTGCCATTCTGTTTATACTTCCCTTCCCGTACATCGGTATGTATGATATCTTTAAAGGAGCACCTTTTATGGAGACCTTGATTAAGTTCTTTCAAATAGAATTAATCCTCTTAAAATCAATCTCTTTCTGGGTTGTAATGGTGGTTCTGGCTGTATTGACCGTCATCGGTCACAAACGTATGGCTCGCAATAAATATATCATTGACGGCGACACGCTCATCGTTCAAGAAAATACACTTCTCAAAGCAGAAGAGGAGATCCGTATTCCGTTAGACACCATCGACGAGGTGTATATGCGCTTTAACGGAACAGGATATGGCGGTTTGTATCTCAATGTGCAAGGCATCAAACGTCGCCTGAACACCAGTACCGACTCCCTCGCCCTCGGCAAAGCAATCTTGCAACATAAGCGTGCCTTGGCATAAGCACACTTTCTTATCGCGTATATCTCTCAAGGTCAAGCAACGTTGCTTGGCCTTTTTTAATGTGCGAATTATCGTTATTTTTGTGTATTTTTAAAGTCTTTGTAACATACTGTATATCTGCGTGTTACATGTAATAATTTTTAGCATTGTCTAGGATGCCTCTGTTCCGCCTCCGTTCCGCATAAGAGACGCCTCTATGAATAGCTTGTGAAAGTATAAGAAAGGGCATGAAGATGAGATTTTTTAATAAAAATTATTAAATCCTTGCATATGTCATTTTTTTTTCGTACCTTTGCGGCCGATTTAGATTGCATAATTGTGTACATATGAAAAATATAGCATTTATCATCAATCCGATTTCGGGGAACAAGGAGACGCAGAACGCGAAGAAAAAGTTACCGAAGTTGATCATGCAGACCCTGGATACCGACCAGTGGTTGCCGAACATCGTGTTCACGGAGTATGCCGGTCATGCGACCGAGTTAGCTTTTCAGTACGCGCGCATGGGTTTTGACGCCGTCGTGGCTGTCGGCGGTGACGGTACGGTGAACGAAGTGGCAAAAGGGCTCAAAGGCACCAACACCGCCCTTGGTATCATCCCGATGGGTAGCGGAAACGGCTTTGCGCGCCATCTGAGCATCCCGATTCGCCCCCAGAAAGCGATTGATATGATCAACCATAGCGAACCCATCTCCGTGGACTACGGTCTGGCGAACGGCAAACTCTTTGTCAGCACGTGTGGCACAGGTTTTGATGCACTCATAGCGGACCATTTCGCCGGCAGCAACAAACGCGGATTCGCCACTTACCTGCAGAAAGTGCTCCATGATGCGTTCTCATACCATCCGCAGACCTACCACATCGTAGGCGACGGACTCGACGTAACGCACAAAGCCTTCCTTATCACGTTTGCGAACGCCAACCAGTGGGGCTACGAAGCGCTCATTGCGCCGCGGGCAAGTGTGCAGGACGGAAAAATGGATATCATGCTCATGTCCGGCAATGCCCTCTTAGGCAGCGCGAGTCTGGCACTTCGACTCTTTGCCGGCAGCATTGATGACAGCCATTTTATGGACACCCTGCGTGCCAAAGAAGTCACCCTCATCCGCGAAGAAGTGGGACCCTTCCACCTCGACGGTGATCCCGTGGAAATGGAGAAAGATATACACATCAAAATCGTTCCCGACGGTCTCCGCGTCCTCGTTGAAAAACGTTTCTAATTACGTAATTACGTAATCCCGTAATACCGAAAAAAAGATCATGACCCTCAAAATCATCAATAAAAGCAACAATCCTCTCCCGCGCTACGAGAGTGCGCAGGCAGCAGGCATGGATATCCGCTGTAACATCAGCGAAGCCGTCACCTTGCAGCCGATGGAAAGACGTCTTATCCCGACAGGTCTCTTCATCGAGTTACCGGTCGGTTACGAAGCGCAGATACGTCCGCGTAGCGGGCTCGCCCTCAAACGCGGTCTCACCGTACTCAACACCCCGGGCACGATCGATGCCGATTACCGCGGAGAAATAGGTGTCATCCTTATCAACCTCAGCGGCGAACCCCAGACCATCGAACCCGGAGAACGGATCTGCCAGATGGTCATCGCCAGACATGAAGCGCCGGAGATCGTGGAAGTAACGGAATTGAGTGCCACCGAACGCGGAGAAGGCGGTTTCGGACACTCCGGACGGAAATGAATCCTATAAAACCCGACATCCCTATTAAGAATTATCTCGTCATAGTAATTGCCTTGTCCCTTCTGCTCGTGTTGCCGGCAGAGGCATGCAAGAAAGCCAAAGTGAAGCCGCAGCCTACCGTGGTCTTAACCACCGAGCAGGAACAGCAGTTCACCTATTACTGGTATGCCGCCAAACAAGCGATCGCACAAGAGAAATACGATGAAGCCTTAGTGCTCCTCGAGTTCTGCCGTGCCATCAAACCCGACGACGGACAGACCCTCACTTTCTTAGGTACGATGTACGATGCCCTGAGAATGCCCGACCGCGCAATGAAACTGTTCCAACAGGCCTACGAAGCGGATCCCGAAGGGCAGTGGAAGAACTACTTAGAGCGGCGTCTTCAGCAAGCCGTAAGCGAGCATCAATGGCAACAAGCCATTAAGATCCAAGACGAGATAGACCAACACCAGGACTACGATGCCGCCAGCGCTTACACACACGGCCGTTTGTACCTCCTCGCAGGCAAACCCAAACAAGCCTTAGCTGCGCTCGATAAGTACTTAGAGACCGACCCCACTCATCTACCCCTACTGACTTTCCGCGTGGAGATCATGGAGCAGATGAAGGCGAAAAGCAAGGATCTCTACCCCTATTACGAACGCGTCTTGGCGCTCAACCCGGGCAATCTGATGATCCTCAATAACTATGCGTATCATCTTGCCACTCATGGAGGTGACCTCAAAGAGGCGGAGCGAATGAGTGCCCTTACTATTCGTGAAGAACCGGACAACTCGGTCTATCTGGACACGTACGGCTGGATCCTTCATCTCCAAGGACAAGACGAACTGGCGCTCTTCTTCCTCCAACGCGCCCTGAACAATGCAACGGATAACACAACCGAAGAAATACAAAAACATATCGATGCGATTAAGAAATAAATACATATTCCTGCTGGCAGCCCTGCTCTTAGTCAGCTGTGGTACAAAGAAAAAAGCAGTCACGCAGCCCGAATCCGCTTCGGAACTCAGCCAGCCTGCTTGGCACACCTGTCTCATTCGGAACGCCAAGGCGACCGTCTCCATGAACGGAGACCGTCTCTCCGCGTCCGTCACCATGCAGACGGTTCACGACTCCATGCTGGTTATCAGCGTCACGCCTTTGCTCGGCATAGAGATAGCGCGCTTTGAAGCCACGCCCTTTGAGATAACCGGCATCAATAAGTTCGATGGCACATATGCCACCACGACTTTTGCGGAACTGAACCGCAACCTCACGCCTACGCTCAACTGGGACATCCTTCAGCAGACCTGTACCGCCGAACTTCCTACCGGCCCCGACAAAGCCAGACTGGTGTACCAACTGGGCGATAAGACCTTCGAACTGACCATCGACTACACGCCGCGTCAACTGGACGTACCCGTTCGTGTCAGCCATCAGAACCTCAGCAGATACAAAAAAATAGATATTACTAAATGGTTATGACCGCTTCGCTGAAAGACATAAGACCGCTCGCTGCTCTCGCTAAAAGACAAAAGACGAAATGGGTTCGACTAATCTTATTAGTCCTTTGTCCTTTGTCCTTTGTCCTTTGTCCACTTCAGGCTGCGGATAATGTGAAAGACTTGCAAAACAAGCAGAAGAAACTGCAACAGGAGATTGAGCAGACCAACAAAATGCTCAAACAGACCAAGAAAGATGAGAGCGCTACGATGAACAAGTTGCAGTTGATCGGTAATAATATCAAGAACCAAAAGAAACTGATCAACGCCTTAGACAACGAGATCTTCGCCCTCAATGCAGAAATGACGGCTTTAGGCGCTACCCGAGATTCCCTGCAATCTGTGCTCGAGTCCTACAAAGCCGATTACGCAGAAATGGTTCGTCAGAGCCATTTCGCACAAATGCAGCAATCACCTCTCTTGTTCCTCTTGAGTAGTAGCAGTTTTCAGCAATTAGCGCGCAGAGCCCGTTACTTACAGGAGTTCGCAGCCTTCCGGCAGGAACAAGTCCGTCGTATAGAACATACACAAGCGGAGATAGACACCCAAAACGATCTCCTCAAAGCCAACAAGCACGATAAACTGACAGCTCTCGACACCCGTAAACGCGAGCAAGAGAACCTCAAACGTGACGAACGCAAGCAGCAGACCATGCTCAAACAACTCAAAAGCAAAGAGAAAGACCTCAGCAAACAGCTCAAAGCCCAGCAAAAGAAAGTAGCGGAACTGAATAAGAAAATCGACGAGATGGTCCGCAAGCAGGCGGAGAAAGCCTCCAAGACCTCGCTTACCAAAGAGCAACAACTGCTCGCCGGAGGTTTTGAAGCCAACAAAGGACGTCTTCCATGGCCCGTAGAGAAAGGAATGATTAGCGGACATTTCGGCAAACAGCAACACCCTCTCCATGAGCATGTGATCATCGATAACAAGGGCATTTACATCCAAACGACCGCCGGCACAAAAGCGCGCGCAGTCTATAAAGGAGAAGTAACCAGTTGTTTCATCATCGCCGGTACATATGCCGTCATCGTGCAGCATGGTAACTACCGCACGGTTTATTCGAACCTCACCTCCCTCAACGTCAAACAAGGCGATCAGGTTGTTACCAAACAAGTGCTCGGAACGATCTTCACAGACCCCGAACAAGACCAGAAAACGGAATTATACTTCCAGATATACAAAGATATGAACATCGTAAACCCTGAATTATGGATAGCAAAATAAAGTTGAAAGTAAAAAGTTTAAAGTGGATAATTATCTCGCTCATAGCGATCACTTTTCTGCCCGGCTGCAAGCAAGATGACTGGACCGATTGGAGATTGCAGAACGACATATGGTTAGCGCATAACAAGGCGCAAGATAGTGTGCAAACCACCTCCAGTGGTCTACAATACAAAATCATTGCCGACCCCTTGGCAGAGAACAATGACGCCAAACCCAAACCCAATAGTACAGTGGTTTGCGATTACACCTTGAGACTGATCAACGGTACGATCATCGAGTCCCGAAAAGACCAACCCATCTATCTGGCAAGTACAATTCCCGGATTCAGAGAAGGATGCATCAAAGTGCACACGCACGGAGACATTCATCTCTTCATCCCTGCGCACTTGGGCTATGATTATGACACCACCGACGGAAGAGGAACCGGCACAGAGGGATACAAGACCTATATCCCTCCTTATTCAACGCTTATATACGAGATTCATATATGCAGTTTCTATTAAAAAGCAGCTTGTTCTTCAGCCTCCTTGTGCTGCTCGCCGCCTGTGACAGTATAGGTTCGCAATCCAGCGTACCCCGAATGCCGGTGAATGTGACGATTGATACCCGTCAAGGAGAGTTTGTCCATTTCACACCCCAAGCGCTGAACACATATGTCATCATCGACAAAGACGGATACCACTATAACGGACATGATATCCCTCTGCCTTTCACCGGAGCTTTCGGCTGCGGAGGAGTACTCGTATATGTGAATATATTAGGCGGTTACAGCGCCTATGATTTGGCTTGCCCGTATTGTTACGCGAAAGGCCACGTGGAGTCCTGCATCGTCAATGCTCCCTTTGCCAACTGCCCTCGGTGCACCGAAGAATATGATATCAGCGGCGGTATAGGCGTACCCACCAAAGGTATCGGACACGAGTGTCTGCGTTCGCTTCCTCTCACATATGTCAACAGCGTAATCCGTATTCAGCAATGATCACCAAAGACGATTTACTCTCCCTCGGTTTTCTCAAACGAACCCGTAACAAAGACCTGCCTCCCTTCGTCTTTGTACAACGTGACGGGCTCTTTGTACCTTTCCGCTCCGAAGAGATAGCTTCGCTCATGGGCGAGGAGATCTGGGTTCTTCGTAGCGATGTGCAGGAAGAAGAGGACGGACTCATGACATGGCAGGATCTGGTAGGTTACACCATCGAGGACGAAGGAAAACCCGTAGGCGTCATTGCAGACATCGACGAGAGTACCATCAACACCTTAGCGACTCTTGAAGACGGACGGATGATCCCCCTTCACGAAGATTTTATTATAGATATAGACGAAGACGCACACGTGCTGCGCGTCCATTTACCCTTTGCGCTATGAGAGAGAAACTAACCGCACAAGAGATGGGGCGCATGAACGTGGAGCAATACCGTGAAGCCGACAAACTGCCGCTGGTAGTAGTCCTTGACAACGTGCGCAGCCAACACAATGTAGGCGCGGTCTTCCGCACGGCAGACGCAATGCGCATTGAGAAAGTGGTTCTCTGCGGTATTTGTTGTTGTCCGCCTAATCAGGAAATCCATAAGACCGCACTCGGAGCCGAAGAGAGTGTGGAATGGGCCTATTTCAAAGAAACACTCGATGCCGTCCATGCCCTCCAAGCCGAAGGCTATACCGTTTATGCCATCGAGCAAGCCCATAACTCCATTACCCTCGAAGAAGCCGTAGAGCAAATCACAAATCACAAATCACAAATCATAAATTGCCCTAAGACGGCAATCGTCTTAGGGCATGAGGTATTCGGTGTTCAACAAGAAGTAGTAGATAGTTGTAATCAATGTATAGAGATCCCTCAATACGGAACGAAGCACTCGATGAACGTGTCGGTAACGGCAGGCATTGTGATGTACCGCTTTGCCTCCTCGCTCCGGCCCGCGACAAAGAAGTAGCGAAGGCTGCCATTCAAGCAGGAGCAGACGCTGTTTATATTGGTCCTCCGGCTTTCGGTGCGCGGCAAGCGGCAGGTAACTCGTTGGAGGACTTGGCGGAAGTGGTTCGTTACGCACATCTGTACGGAGTGCAGGTACTTGTTACCATCAACACCCTTCTCCGCGAGGACGAATATCCCGAAGCGGTCTCCCTCGCGCACGCGTTATATAAAATAGGAGTCGATGCGCTGATCATTCAGGATTTACATTTGTTGGAGTTGAACTTGCCGCCTATCAGGCTGCACGCTTCCACCCAATGCGACAATCGTACGCCCGAACAAGTGAAACGGCTCAAAGAGTTGGGTTTCAAACGGGTCGTTTTAGCGCGCGAATTAGGGATTGAGGAGATCCGGGCAATCCATGAGGAAGTGCCGGATATAGAGTTGGAAGCCTTTGTTCACGGGGCGCTGTGCGTTAGTTATTCGGGACGATGCTATATATCCGAAGTGCTCGCCGGACGAAGTGCCAACAGAGGTGCTTGCGCACAGTTCTGCCGCATGGCGTACGACCTGTTAGATGCAGAGGGAAACGAGGTGTTGGACGAATACGACGAACCCATTCACCAACGCCATCTGCTCTCGCTGCAAGACATGGACCGCTCTGCTTATCTGAACGAACTCATCGATGCCGGTGTCACCACCTTCAAGATTGAAGGCCGCCTCAAAGACGCTGATTATGTGACGAATATAACGGCGTATTACAGAGAGAAATTAGATCACCTCACCCCAACCCTCTCCCAAGGAGAGGGAGCCTCTCCCCTTAGGGGAGATGGGAGAGAGGTGTTTATCACCCGCTCTTTTACACCGAATCCTGAGAAGACGTTCCATCGGGGAGGAATAGATTATTTCTTACACGGACGGACATCACACATGGCGAATTGGGACACGCCGAAGTCCACGGGTGAGTACGTCGGAGAGGTGCTTCAGATCAACGGCAACACCTTACGCGTCCAATTGAAACCCGGTGTGGTCTTGCATAACGGAGACGGTCTGACCATGGGCAACGAGGGATTCAACGTCAACGGCGTAGAAGGAAACCTTGTGAAGATCAATAAAGAACTTTCGATATCCCGTTATACCGATATCCCGTTATACCGTAATCTCGATGTCGAGTTCACCAAGAACCTTCGCTCCGAACGTAAGATTCCTGTAGATATCCTGTTCCGCGAAACGGAAGAAGGTTTTGAGTTGATCTATGCTCCCATTGATGCAAAGCTCTCTCCCCTTGTGGGGAGAGTTGGAGAGGGGTTCAACAAAGAGCCTGCCAAGAACGCAGACAAAGCCCTCGATACGATCCGTACTCAGCTCTCCAAACTTGGCGACACACCGTACATTGCCCGCTCCGTACAGATTGAATCCAAACCCTATTTTATACCTATTAGTGTTTTGAACGAATGGAGACGAGCAACTATCCTTTGATGACTTGCAAATACTGCCTGCTCTTTGAGTTGGGACATTGTCGCAAGATTAATCCTTATCCGAAAGATAAGGAGCCACGTTTTCTGCGTCTCCGTACAGGAAAAATCCTCCGCCTTACCTTCGATTGCAAGAAATGCGAAATGCTGGTAGATAACAATGAATAATGAATAATTAATAATGAATATTTTCGTAGCTAGTATATTAGCCTTAGTGCTGCATGTACACGCGGGAGAGAGCGTGACGGCAGCGGTAGATAGTGCGCGGGCTGTGTATAAGGAACGGGGAGAGAGAACGACGATCTGGATTGAACCGGGGACTTATTGCGAGGAATTGACGATTGATGTGCCGGGACTGAGTTTGAAGAACGCGAGTCGGAAACCTTCTATCGGTTTGAGGAACGGAGGTGTGGAAGCCGATCCGGAGGCTGTGCGGCTCACATGGTACTACGGGCATGGATACCAGTACAAGAGTATGGGTAGCCGTGTGAACTATGGTGGATCGAGAGAGAGACGATGGAACGCGTCGGTATTGGTGACAGCTCCGGATTTCTATGCAGAGAATATTATTTTTGAGAACTCGTTTAATCTCTATGTCTGTGAGAAAGAAGCAGCGGACAGTTTGGTGGATATTTCTCAATCCGACATGCCGTGGACAGCAAAAGAACGACCAAAGAAAGTGATGCCGGAGAGACCGAAAGAGGTGGGTTCGACAGAGGTGCAAAAGAAGCAATACCGCGAACGCGCGGCGGCTATCTCGTTTACCGAGGGAGCAACGAACGCACGTCTGAAAAATTGCCGTGCCGTGGGACGACAGGATGTGTTGTACGGCGATGAGGGGGCAAGTATCTACTGGGAAGGCGGTATTTTAGCAGGAGGTGTGGATTTTATCTTCGGAGCGATGACGATGTGCGTGAATAAGGCAACTATTGTAGCCAATATCAACGACGAGAAAGGCGATAAGTGTTATATAAGTGCGGGGAGAGGAAATAGAGGGTTGTTGTTTTATAAATGTCATATACGATTGGCGAATGAGGAGGAGTTGGAAATTTCAAATTTCAAATCTCAAATCTCAAATGCCAAACCTGAGGTTTGGTTAGCTCGTCCGTGGAGATGGTGGGGCGAGACCGTTTGGGCATATACCACATGGGACGAGGGAGTCTTGAACAGCGAAGGTTGGTCTTTGGGTTTGGTGAAAGACAAAGAGGGATATAATCCGGAGGATCCTTGTCCAAACAGCTATGAGTATAAATCGCAGGACAAATCGAAAGGAAGACCGAGTTGGGTACGAGTACTGAAGAAGCCGGTCTTACCGGACGGAACCAAGATTAGCCCGAAAAAGTGGATAAAAAAGACATATTGATGTAGAAAAATTGACGGAATTAGGACAAAAAGGAGCGTTTAGGCGCTCTTTTTTGTACATATACTTGTATATGTAAGAATTTTTTAGTAATTTTGCGCCCGCTTATGAAAATTGCAATTATAGGATACGGAAAAATGGGGCACATGATTGAGGAAGTGGCCCTGAGCAGAGGACACCAAGTGGTTTGCATTGTGGATGCAAACCCCTATTGGAAGATTCAAGAATTTGAAGATTTGAAGATTTATTCTCCGGAGGAAGGTTTTCAGAGTGAGGCGTTTAGGAGTGCGGACGTAGCGATTGAGTTTACGACGCCGGCGACAGCGGAGGCAAATATCCGCGCAGCATGGGCGCAAGGCGTGCCGGTAGTGTGCGGTTCGACCGGATGGAATGCCGCGGCGCTAAAGGACGAAGACCGACGAATCCACGACAAGCAGATGCTTGTATGGAGCAGTAATTACTCCGTGGGCGTGAATATCTTCTTCGACATCAACCAACTGTTAGCCGAAAAAATGTCCGAGCAGCCGCAATACACGCCCTCTATCACCGAGACGCACCATATTCACAAACTCGACAAACCGTCGGGTACCGCCAAAACTTTGGCGGAACAGATCCGAGATATCGATATATCGAAATATCGAAGTATCGAAGATCTTCAAATCGAATCCATTCGTGAGGGCGAAGTGCCGGGAACGCATGAGGTGAAATGGGACAGTGAGGATGACACCATCATTATTACCCACATCGCCAAGGGAAGAAGGGGCTTTGCATTAGGAGCAGTATTAGCAGCTGAAAAAATTGGGATCAGGTAATAATCAGGTTAAAACCAGGTAATAATAAGTACAAAAGCACGAGTGAGAATGAAAAGTTTGCAAGATAGAATCAACGAAGTGCCGCGTAGCGGATGGATCCGCGCGTGTGTCTGGAGCGCGTTGTATATCGCGTTCGTTATTTGGGTCGCATGGGGCGATTGGAAGAGTTTGGGTTGGCTCGTACTGCTGCCGCTTGTGGCGGATATGTTCACGACGCGGTACATCAACTATAGTTGGTGGAAGAAGTATAAGGAGACAAATGCGTTTCTTTATACCTTGTTTAGTTGGATAGACGCTATTTTGTTTGCGTTGGTGGCGGTGTATTTCATCAATCTGTATATTTTCCAAAATTATCAGATCCCGAGTTCGAGTCTGGAGAAGACTTTGCGGGTCGGGGATTTCCTGTACGTAAGCAAGATGGCTTACGGAGCACGTGTGCCGCAGACACCGCTGAGTATGCCGCTGGTACAACATACGATGCCGGCTTGGCTGGGCGGCGGAAAGAGTTATTTGGACCATCCGCATTGGGAGTACAAGCGTCTGGCGGGATGGACCAGTCCGAAGAAAGGCGACATCGTGGTGTTTAATTTTCCGGCAGGTGACACCGTGTGTCTGAACATGCAGAACCCGGACTACTATACCCTCAAATACTATTACGGCGAACATGTGATCAACGCGCGGAAGGATGTGTTCGGTGAGATTGTAGTGCGGCCGGTGGACAGAAGAGAGAATTATGTGAAGCGTTGTGTAGGCGAGCCGGGTGACAGTTTGAAAGTCGTTGGGAACACGGTTTGGACGAAGTTGAGAGTTGAGAGTTTAGAGTTGAAAGAAGTTGGAGAGTTGACAGTAGAAAGTTCAAAGGAATGGCAGCGTGAGCCGGAGAGAGAGGGGCTGCAACTCAATTATCTGGTACAGACCGATGGACATATGTTTGGAGCAAAGTACTTGGAGAAAATAGGTATCAGCGTAGCGGATCGGGTGCAAATAGATGCAACGACATGGCATTTCCCGTTGACAGAAGAGATGAAGGCTGAGATGGAGAAGAATCCGCATGTGTTGGCAGTAATAGTAGAGCCGGAGGAGCGCGGCGGAGAGGTTTATCCGCTGGGACACAACGAATGGACGCGCGATAACTACGGACCGATTTATATTCCGAAGAAAGGCGATAAGATCCTGATTACCAAGGAGAATTATTGGGTGTATAAGCGCATTGCGGAGGCATATGAGTTCAAGCCGATGAAGATTGGCGAGGAGTACGAGTTTGCGATGGATTATTACTGGATGCAGGGCGACAACCGGCATAATAGCGCCGACAGCCGTTACTGGGGATTCGTGCCGGAGGACCATATTGTCGGACGACCTGTGTTTATATGGCTGAGTTTGGATAAAGATAAACACGGTATTCGTTGGGAAAGGCTTGGGAAAGGAGCAAAGAGGTAGAACTCCACCCCGAATTTGTTCTACGACCGTCCACAGGACGCTCGATCGAGCAGAGCTCTTCACCCCTCAAGGGAGGGAGAGGGATGGGTTGTTAAATTGTTATAGTGTTAAAGTGTTGATTTTACCCACAGCATATTTACCGCCGAGGTCGTATATGGAGGCACTAATGAGCGAGCCTGCGACGATTGAGCAGATGGAAACGTTTGAAAAACAGACGTTTAGAAACAGATGCCTGATACGCGATGCGAAAGGAGAGTGGGTGCGATTAACCGTTCCGGTAGGCAAAGTGGAGCATAAACAATTGACGCGGGATATTCAGATCAGCTACCAGACTCGCTGGCAACACCAACACTGGATCACCCTCGTAAGCGCTTACCAACACACGCCCTATTTCATGTATTTCGCCGATTATTTGCGGCCGTTCTATGAGAAAGAGTACAAATGGCTGCTGGATCTCAATGACGAGATGAACGCTACGCTGGTAGCATTGTTGAAACGGGAGAGGCCGGATATAGTAGAAAAAGTAGCAAGTCGCACCGCCGATTGGAGCGGACAGATTTGGACAGATAAACATCCGTGGCAAACGGAATTGAGTATATTAGATACGTTGTTTGATGAAAGAGATTGATTGGAGTAAACTGGGATTTCATTACACGGAGCCGGACTACATTGTTCGCGCCGCGTATCATGAAGGCGTATGGGAAGAACCGTACGCGACGAAGGACAAGTTCCTGCATTTGCATGTGTCGGCTACTTGTTTGCAGTATGGGCAAGAGGCATTTGAGGGGCTGAAGGCTTTTCGAGGAGCAGATGGGAAGATTCGTATTTTCCGTTGGAGAGAGAACGCGAAGCGAATGGCGAAGAGTGCGGAGGGCTTGTATATGGAGCCTGTTCCGGAGGAGTTATTTGGCAAAGCAATCCGTTTGGCGCTGGAGAAGAACATGGATTTTCTGCCGCCCTATGGAACCGATGCAACGCTGTATTTCCGACCGCTGCTGATTGGCACAACGCCGCGTCTGGGTGTTGGACCGGGAAGGGATTTTGAGTTTATTGTTATCCCTTCGCCGATCGGTCCGTATTATCCGGGGAAGTTCCACTGCACGACGTTTATCGTGAATAGGCATGTGGATCGTGCAGCGCCTTACGGAACGGGTACGTTCAAGGTCGGCGGTAACTACGCTTCGTCGTTCCGGGCTACCGAACCGGCGCACGCGCAAGGGATGGATTGTCTGTTCCTCGATGCCAAATACCATCGGTATATCGATGAGTGCTCGGCAGCGAATTTCATCGGTATCCGCTCAAACGAGTACCTGACGCCGAGATCCTCTGCGATTTTGCCGAGTATCACGAATGACAGTCTGATGACCCTGGCAAAGGACTTAGGAATGAAAGTGACGAGACGGCATATACGGCTGGAGGAACTGGCAGACATGAGCGAAGCCGCAGCCTGCGGAACAGCATGCGTCATCAGCCCGATTGACAAAGTGATTGACCCGGAGAAGAACAAGATTTACCACCTGAGCGACGAACCGGGACCGGTACTCACAAAGCTCTACCACGCCTTGCGAGACATCCAATTCGGCCGAGCCGAAGATAAGCACGGGTGGTGTGATGTGATTGACGATTAGACGATTGACGAGGTACGATTGATTGACAATTTGGTCAATTGTACAATTTAATTCAATCGTAAATAAATCGCTAAATCGTAAATATATAAATCGTAAATATTTGAAATTATGTTTAAAAATCAACCCAAAGGATTGTTCGCGTTGGCTTTAGCCAACACAGGCGAGCGTTTCGGCTACTACACGATGTTAGCCGTGTTTGCGCTATTTTTGCGCGCTAATTTTGGCCTGTCAGCAGGTGCAGCAGGTGCTATCTATTCCACATTCTTGGCGTTCGTGTATTTTCTGCCGTTGATCGGTGGTATCATCGCTGACAAAATCGGTTACGGTAAATGCGTGACGATCGGTATCATTATTATGTTCCTGGGCTACGTGCTTTTGGCTATCCCGATGGGAGGTGTTGAGTACGGCAGTACGGCTGTTGCTATGTCCGGCATGATCGGTGCGTTGGTGCTGATCTCGTTCGGAACGGGTCTCTTCAAGGGTAACTTGCAAGTGATGGTAGGTAACTTATACGACGATCCGAAGTACTCAGACCGTCGTGACGCTGCTTTCTCTCTGTTCTACATGGCAATCAATATCGGCGCTATGTTTGCTCCGACGGCAGCTGTAAAAATCATGGCGTGGGCACAGGAGAGTTTAGGCGTGAGCGTGAATGACAGTTATCACTTTGCGTTCGCTGTGGCTTGCGCTTCGCTGATTTTGAGTATCGCTATTTATTACGCTTGCCGCCCTTGGTTCAAGCACGTGGAGAACACCGCCAAGCAGGCTGCTGCGAGTGGTCAGAAAGTAGATGAATTAAGTCCTGAGCAGACCAAGAAACGTATCGTAGCTCTTTGTCTCGTATTCGCGGTAGTGATTTTCTTCTGGATGGCATTCCACCAGAACGGTTTGACGCTGACCTATTTCGCAGATAAGTTTGTTAATCCGGTAGTAACCGGCGCACAAACGATGCTATTCAATATTTGGAACTTAGTTCTGGTTGCCATCGGTGTTTACGCGCTGTTTGGAATCTTCGGCGAGGGTGAACGCAAGGCAAAAATGATCTGGAGTTGTGTTGGTGTTGTGGTATTGTGTGTGCTGGGTTTCCAATACCTGAACCACCCTGCCGAGATGGGGATTACCGCTCCTATCTTCCAGCAGTTCAACCCCTTCTATGTCGTTGCTTTGACGCCGGTTAGTATGGCTATCTTCGGTTCGCTGGCAGCGAAAGGCAAAGAGCCGAGTGCGCCGCGTAAGATTGCGTACGGTATGCTCGTGGCTGCAGCTGCATATGCTGTGATGGCTTTCTGCTCGGTAGGTCTGTTAACGCCGAACGCACAAGAGGCAGCTCTGGAGGCTGGTGAGAGCCCGATGATGGTGAACTCGAACGTGCTGATTCTGACGTATCTGGTTCTGACCTTTGGTGAGTTGCTGCTCAGCCCAATGGGTATCTCGTTTGTGAGCAAAGTAGCACCTCCTCAGTATAAAGGAATGATGATGGGTGGCTGGTTCGTAGCTACCGCACTGGGTAACTTCCTCGTTTCGGTAGGTGGATTCCTCTGGGGTAATTTACCGTTGTGGCTCGTTTGGAGCGTATTCATCGGCGTTTGTCTGATTGCAGCGATCTTCATGTTCGCAATGATGGGCAAACTCGAGGACGCGACGAAATAGTCGTTGGTCGTTAGTCGTTAGTCATTAGTCGAAAACTATGGAAGAAGTAATTAAATATTTTGAACAATTAGAGGCTCGAATCGCCACATTGGAGGCTGAGGTAGCGGAGTTGAAAAACCGTCCGTTACCTGAGCCGCAAGTGGTAGAGAAAGTGGTAGAGAAGGTCGTTGAAAAGATCGTCGAAATACCGGCTCCTGTTGTCGAGAAACCCATCGAGATTCCGGAATCACGTGATACCGAAATCACGAAGGAGCCGGAACCGGTGATTCCCGAAACTCCGGAAGTTCCCGCGGTAGAGGAGGAGCCTGCGAAAGAAGAGCCTGCGGTTGAGGAGCCCCAAGAAACGGCCTCTCCCAAAGCCGCCGTATATGGCAAGGCGGTGGATGACATCCGCCAGGCCATCTCGCTGGGCGATCGGTTCTTGTACCAACGTGAACTCTTTGGTCAGAACGCCGAACTGATGCAACGTACCCTGACCGAGCTGAACGCTTTGAGTTCGTTCGACGAGGCGATGGAGTATATCGGCAAACATTTCCAATGGGACACCGAGAGTAACTCGTATCAGCAGTTCATCGTGACGCTGCACAGAAGATTCGGATAAAAAGATTGACGATTGGACGATTGACGAGGTACGATTGATGGACGATTGAGAATAATTGACGATTGTCCACCACACAAAATCGTAAATAAATAAAACTCGTCAATAAATCGTAAATCGTAAATGATAAAATCGTAAATATAAATGATGTTATACATCGTTCCGACACCGGTGGGCAATCTGCAGGACATGACGTTCCGCGCGATAGAAACGCTGAAATCAGTCGATCTGATTTTAGCGGAAGATACGCGTACCAGCGGTATTCTGTTGCAGCATTTCGACATCCATACACCGCTGAAGAGCCATCATAAGTTCAATGAGCATGAGACCTCTGCGGACATCGTAGAGCGGCTGAAAGCGGGTGCCAACATTGCGTTGATCTCCGACGCCGGTACGCCGGCGATTAGTGATCCGGGGTTCTTCTTGACGAGAGCCGCAGCCGAAGCAGGGATTGAGATACAGTGTTTGCCAGGTGCAACGGCTTTTGTGCCAGCGTTGGTGGATAGCGGTCTACCGAACAACCATTTCTATTTCGAGGGCTTCCTGCCGCAGAAGAAAGGGCGGCAGACAAGGTTGCAGTATCTGGCAGCGCTGGACGAGACGTTCATCGTCTATGAGTCGCCCTTCCGGTTGGTGAAGACGCTTGAACAGTTGGCGCAGGTATGCGGCGAAGAACGCAAGGCAAGTGTGACCCGCGAGATCAGCAAAGTGCACGAAGAGACCGTTCGGGGCACCCTCGCGGAACTGATAAAGCATTTTCAACAAACACCACCGAAAGGTGAAATAGTGATCTGCGTGGCAGGAAAGGAATAGATCGTACATGGTAAATGACAAAATGGTAAATAACTCGATGAAATCCTTGGCGAAGGACACCGCCATCTATGGTCTGAGTTCGATAATAGGTAAGTTTCTTAACTACCTGTTAGTGCCGTTGTACACATACGTACTGGCGCGGACGGAGGATTATGGAATTGTGACCAACCTGTACGCTTGGACGGCACTGCTGTTAGTGATTCTGACCTACGGCATGGAAACGGGTTTTTTCCGTTTTGCCAACCGCGAGGACTACGTGGCTAAGGATGTCTATAAGACTGCTTTTCTGACGCTCTTTAGCACCAGCGCTCTTTTTGCGCTAATGGTGGTGCTTTTCCGCCAGCCGATAGCGAACGTCTTGGGATATACGGGCCACTCGGAGTTCATTGCGATGATGGCGGTTACGGTAGCCTTGGACGCGTTTTCCTCTATCCCCTTTGCGTACCTGCGTTACCAAAAACGACCGATGGTGTTTGCGGCGCTGAAGTTGTTATTTGTACTGCTGAACATCGGCTTTAACATCCTCTTTTTGGTGGTTTTAGGCAAGAACGATGTGTTCTATGTGTTCCTCAGTAACATCTTAGCAACGACCATCCAGACCCTTTGTCTGCTGCCGTTCACGATGCCGCGAGACGGACATTTTGATGGAACAGTGCTTAAAGAGATGCTCCGCTACTCCTTGCCGCTCTTGGTGTTGGGTGTTGCCGGAATCATGAACCAGACGCTGGATCGCATCCTTTTCCCTTATCTCTACACAGGCGAAGATGCACAGGCACAACTCGGTATCTACGGAGCGTGCTTCAAGGTGGCGATGGTGATGATGATGTTCACGCAGGCTTTCCGATACGCTTATGAACCTTTTGTGTTCGCGAAACACAAAGACCGTCAGTCCGTCGAAGCGTACGCTGACGCAATGAAGTACTACATCATCTTCTCGTATTTGATTCTGCTGGGTGTGATCTTCTATCTGGATATCTTCCGGTACATCGTCTCGAGCGCTTATTGGGAGGGCTTGAAGATCGTGCCGGTAGTGCTATGGACGTATGTTTTCCAGGGTATCTATTTCAATCTCTCGTTTTGGTACAAACTGACGGACGAGACCAAATGGGGAGCCTATTTCTCGTTGATCGGCTTAGGTATCACTTTAGTGCTCCAGATCGTAGGAGTGCCGTTGATTGGTTATTGGGCATCCTGCGGCAGTAGTCTGGTATGCTATTTCGTGATCATGCTTCTGTCCTATTTCATCGGTCAGAAAAAAGCCCCGATTCCCTATGACATGAAATCCATCGGCCAATATACCCTGCTGACTTTCGGATTATTAGCGGTATATTACTACATACGCCATTATTTCGATTTGAATATGTGGGTACTCATGGCGATAGGAACATTCTTTATCGGGGTGTATATCATAAAAATGACCCGTCGCGATTTCCCGCTTAGCGGACTACCTGTGGTGGGCAATTACTTCAAGAAATGAGTAAATAAGAAAATGAACAAATAAGAAAATAGATTTATGTTTTCAGGAATTGTAGAAACTATGGCTCAGGTCGTGAAGATAGAGACCGAGCAAACGAATAAACATTTCACGCTTCGCAACCCTTTCGGCGAACCGTTGAGTATCGATCAGTCGATTGCCCATAACGGCGTGTGTCTGACGGTGGTGAAGACAAATGACCAAATGGTAAATGGTGAAATGGTAAATGTATATACTGTTACGGCGATGCAGGAGACGCTGCGTCTGACCAATCTGGACCTGTTGAAAGAGGGCGATTGGGTGAATGTGGAGCGCTCGATGATGATGGGCGGTCGGTTGGACGGACACATCGTGCAAGGTCACGTGGACCAGAAAGCCGTTTGTGTCGATGCGCATGAGACCGACGGCAGTTGGTACTACCGCTTTGAGTATGACTCAACCAAAGAGATGGTGGAGCGTGGCTATTTCTGCGTGGACAAAGGTTCTGTGACCATCAATGGTGTCAGCCTGACCGCCTGCGAACCGGATATCCAAGGCAACAAAGGCTACGTTTCCGTGTGCATCATCCCGTACACCGAAGAGAACACCAACTTCAAATACATCGAAGCCGGCACGGTGGTGAACATCGAGTTCGACATCCTTGGCAAATACATGGCGCGGTATCTCTCGCAAATGAGCCAAATGAAGAAATAAGAAAATGAACAAATAAATAAATGACTTTATGGACAAAATTAGTTATGCATTAGGTCTCTCAATGGGACAAAACTTAATGGGTAGCGGTGTAGAGAAACTGAACTATCAGGATCTTGCAGCAGGTATTGAAGACGTGCTGACTCACGCACAACCCAAGATCAGTTATCAAGAGGCACAACAAGTGCTGAACACGTTCTTCCAAGAGTTGGAGCAGAAAATCGCCGGAGCAGCTAAAGCTGACGGAGAGAAGTTCCTCGCCGAGAACGCAAAGCGCGAAGGTGTCAAAGTGACCGAATCGGGTCTGCAGTACGAAATTCTGGAGCCGTCGCTCGGTCAGAAACCAAAAGCTACTGACACCGTACGCGTTCATTATGAAGGAACGCTCATTGACGGTACTGTTTTCGACAGTTCATACAAACGCGGCGAGTCGATCTCTTTCCCGCTGAACGGCGTTATCAAAGGATGGACCGAAGGTCTGCAACTCATGTCAATCGGATCGAAGTACAAATTCTTCATCCCGTACCAGTTGGCTTACGGCGAACGCGGCGCAGGTCAGTCAATTCCCCCGTACGCAGCCCTCATCTTCACGGTAGAACTATTGGGAATCGAATAATAACAAAAATGAAGGTTCGTGCAAGTCGAGTGTAAGCTCGCTTACGCAACTCGACGCAGCCGAAGCTCCAGAAATTTAAATGAATTTAAATTTATGAAAAAGATTAGTATTTTTATGCTTGCCGCATTAGCTATGGTTTCCTGCGGCAATAGTTACAAAGCGCAAGAAGTGACGCTGAATAATGAGGCAGATTCGATTAACTACGCTGTAGGTCTGTTGAACGGTTTGCAGGTTAAGATGTATTACATGGCTAACGACAGCAGCGACGAGGCAGTAGCAGAATTCGTTGATGCGCTGGAGAATGCGTACATGGACAAAGATGAGCAACTGAGCGAGATCGCTCAGGCAGGTCGTCAACTTGGTGCATCGGTCAAAGGATTTGAGAAAAACGGTTTGGCTGACAATTCGGCATGGACTGTAAACGAGAAATTGTATTTCCAAGGAATGGTCAATGCGATGCACGGCGACACCACGATGATGACCGAAGAGGCAGCTCAGGAGTTCTTCATGCAGGCATATCAGGCGCAGGCAGAGGGAAAAGCCGGCGACCCCATCAAAGCTAAATGTCCGAAAGAGGCGCAGACAGTAGCACTGAACACTTATAATGATTCGCTCAACTACGCTTTCGGTGTCCTCAACGGCGCGCAGATCAAGATGTATCTCTTGGCGGAAGATGAAGATGGAAGCGCTATGGAAGAGTTCTTGGAGAACGTCAACAAGGGGCTCAAGCAGAACGTCCGTAACCCGCAGATCGTAGCGATGGGTAAGAACGTTGGTAAAGCCATTCGCGAGCAGGAGCCCGTAGGTCTGCTGGGCATCTCCGGTCTGGAGACTAATTTCGACCTGATCAAACAAGGCTTCATCAACGGTTTGTATAACTACACCGAGCAGATGGATATGCAGACAGCCGGTCAGTATGTAGAGACTGTTGTAGCTCGTATGAAATTCGGCGAAGCGAAAGCTGAAGGAGAGAAATTCCTGCAAGAGAACGCGCTGCGCGAGGAGGTCAAAGTAACCGAATCCGGTCTGCAGTATGAGGTTCTAACGCTTGGAAAAGGTCCGAAACCGACCGCAGCACAAACCGTCAAAGTGCATTATGAGGGTACCCTCATTGACGGAACCGTCTTTGATAGTTCGTACCAACGCGGCGAACCGATTGAGTTCCCGCTCAATGGTGTCATCAAAGGATGGACCGAAGGTCTACAACTCATGCCGGTAGGGTCCAAATACAAGCTCTACATCCCGTATGAGCTCGGTTACGGTGAGCGCGGCGCAGGTCAGTCTATCCCACCATACGCAGCCCTGATCTTTACGGTGGAGTTGCTGGAGATTAAATAATTGACGAATGGACGATTGACGAGGTACGATTGATGGACGATTGAGAATAATTGACAATTGTCCGCAGCGTAAAATCGTAAATAAACAAAACTCGTAAATCAATCGTAAATCGTAAATCGTAAAATCGTAAATCTCAAGATGGGCGTCATCGCTAAGCAATCGATTCGTGGTACGATAGTGACTTATCTGGGCATCGCCGTAGGTGTTGTCACCACGTTCTTCGTGTTAACCCGTTTCCTCACCACCGAGGAAATCGGGTTGACGCGGGTGCTTATTGATGCGGCTACTCTGTTCATCGGCTTGGCACAACTTGGCACCAACGCCTCTATTATCCGTTTCTACCCGTATTTTAAGGAAAAAGAAAGCGACGACGACCATGGATTCTTCTTCTGGGCGCTCGTCGTGCCTTTCATCGGTTTTATCCTTTTTGCGGTTATCTACTGGGCATGCCGGGTTCCTCTCGGAGAATGGTTCGGTGATAAATCACCGCTCTTCGTGGAGTATTATTATTTCGTTCTTCCGATTGCCTTCTTTATGCTCTATCAAACGATTTGCGAGAGTACCTGCAATGTGCTGATGCATATCGTTGTGCCGCGTGCGGTGCGTGAACTGATCGTGCGTGTCGGGCTGTTGGCAATCTATCTGCTATATGCCTTTAAGGTGCTTTCCATAGACGGTTTGGTCATCGGTATTTGCCTCAACTATGCCGCGGCTGCGATGATTAACATCATCTATTTTTTCTCGCTCCGGCATATCTCTTTGCGCCCCGACTGGACCTTCCTTCGCGCGAACACAGACCTCGTGCGTCGCTATCTCATCTACACGGGTTTCCTCTTCATCTCTGCCCTCACATCGGTTTTGGCTCCTACTCTATCCTCGTTCTTCGTGACCGCCAAGATGGGACTGAACAACACCGGTATCTTCGCCATCGCAACCTATATGGCAGTGATGGTCAGCATCCCTAACCGCTCCGTCTCGGCGATCGCTTCGCCCCAATTAGCGCGCGCTATCAAGGAACAAAACCGCGAGGAATGCAGCCATCTCATCAGCCAAGTCACGCGGAACATGCTCCTCATCGGCGGATTCATCTTATTAGCCATGTGGGTGAATATAGACCTTATTTTCCATATTTTGCCAAATGGCGCTACCTTCGCTCAGGCGAAAAATGTAGTGCTTATCTTGGGTGTCAGCCAATTGATTTTGGGGACATTCACTATCTGTTACACCGCGCTGAACTACAGTCGGTTCTATGCGTTCAGTCTTCTGATGTCGCTTGTGCTGACCGTCTCTGCGTTGTTGCTCAATAATTATCTGGTGCCCCGTTACGGCATGAACGGAGCCGCGATGAGCAATCTGCTGTCGTACGGGCTGTATTATGTGCTGACCATCTGCACCGTAGTGCCGCTCTGCCGGATCAGCGTGATTGACCGGCGATGGTGGACTATCTTGGCGCTTTTGGTAGTGCTCTTTGGAGTCAATGCGCTATGGAGCCGGTTTGCACCGACGATGAATATCTGGGCAGACAGTCTGCTCCGCAGTTTAGTACTCATCGGCGGCGGAGCACTCATCGCCTACAAAGCAGAGCTCTCGCCTGAAATCAACAAAACCCTTCGTGATCTCGTAATCTCGAAATCTCGAAAAATCGCCAATTAATTAAAATCGTAAATAAATCGTACATCGTAAATCGTCAAATCGTCAATTACAATGCGTTACTTCATAACATTCTCATATAACGGAACGGATTTCCACGGCTCACAGACGCAGCCGAATGGACAGACGGTGCAAGCAGAAATGGAGACTGCTTTCGCTACTATCCTGCGCGAACCCGTTTTTCTCACTTTTGCCGGTCGCACCGACGCTGGTGTGCATGCAGAGAAGATGGTAGCGCATTTCGACTGGCAGAGCACACTGCCCTCCAATCTATGCGGACGACTGAACAACCTGTTGCCGCCCTCGATCGCCGTCAGCAATCTTCGCCCCGTAACGGACTATGCCCACGCGCGTTTTGATGCTACCGCTCGCACCTACCGCTACCGAATCACCACTCGCAAAGATCCTTTCCTTTATATAACGCACGCGCGCGTCACATCCGGGCTGGATTTCGAGGCGATGAACAACGCGGCACGCTTGCTGCTGGGCAAACAGGATTTCGCTTCTTTCTGCCGCGCGCACACCGATGTGAGGACCACCATCTGCGATGTCAAAGAGGCACGATGGGTGCAAGAGAACGATACCGAGGCATATTTTGTCATCACCGCGGATCGATTCCTGCGTAATATGGTTCGCGCTGTGGTAGGCACACTCTTTGAGGTCGGGAAACATAAAATAACTGAAACTCAATTCGGAGAAATCATTGCTGCCCGTAACCGCTGCCAAGCAGGACATTCCGCTCCCGCAGAAGGATTATCATTAATAGAAATCAAATACCCCGAAACAATTTTTATTTCATAATTTATAATTTTATATTCATGAAAAACTTTTCATTTTTGCTGCTTATCGCAGCCATCCTCGGCGCTTGTTCGCCAGAGTATCAAACCACATCGCAGCGTGAGATTGACCGTCTGACCAAAGGCGCTTCGTTCGCTATGCCGAAGGTCAAGCTGCCCTCTTTCCCCGGTCGCACGTACGATGTACTGAGCTACGGCGCGGATAACACCGGCGTAGAGTTGTCCACCGAGGCTTTCCAGAATGCCATTGATGACTGTACGGCTGCCGGAGGCGGTACCGTCATCATCCCAGAGGGTATCTACACCACCGGACCGATCACTCTGAAATCGAACGTACGGCTGTACACCGAGAAGAACTCCTTCATCGTCTTCTCGCACGACCTCGATCTCTATAAAATCTACGACGAGTGGTTTGAGGGCATCCCGACCAAGCGTTGCACCAGCCCGCTCAATGCACGCGACGCAGAGAATATCGCTATCACCGGTTATGGTACGTTCAATGGTAACGGCGATTGGTGGAGACCGCTCAAGAAATCCAAGATGGCTCCGGGGCAATGGAAGAAACACCTCAAGGAGAAAGGCGGTATCGTAGCTAATGATATCTGGTATCCGGATAGCGCTTCGCTGCTGGCGCAGAGTTACTGCCTTGATCAGAACGTGCCGGTTATCGAAGACGACAGCCTCTGGCAGGTCGTTAAATCTTTCCTCCGCCCTGTTCTCCTGCATTTTGTAGGATGTAAGAATATCCTCTTGGAGGGCGTTACGTTTGAGAACAGCCCGGCTTGGAACCTCCACCCGATGTGCTGCGAGAACCTCGTTCTGTGTGACCTCAATGTCCGCAACCCGTGGTACAGCCAGAACGGAGATGGTGTCGATGTCGAGTCCTGCAAGAACGTAGTAATCAGCCGTTGTTCCTTCGACGTCGGTGATGATGCCATCTGCATGAAGTCCGGCAAGGACAAACCCGGTCGTGACCGCGGAATCCCGACGGAGAACGTAGTCGTCGATGACTGCGTTGTGTATCACGGACACGGAGGTTTCGTCTGCGGTTCGGAAATGTCCGGCGGCATCAAGAATGTCGAGGTGCGCAACAACCTCTATATCGGTACCGATGTCGGTCTGCGTTTCAAATCCACACGCGGTCGTGGCGGTGTAGTAGAGAATATCTACATCAACGGCGTGAACATGGTCAATATCCCGAACGAAGGTCTCCTCTTTGACCTCTTCTACGGCGGTAAGGGCGCTGGTGAAGAGACCGAAGAAGAACTCGCGGCTCGTATGAACGCCGAGGCTCCGGAAGCCAGCGAAGAGACACCGGCATTCAAGAACATCGTCATTGAGAACGTCAAGGGAGCAAATATCAAACGTGCTATCTATTTCAACGGTCTGCCGGAGATGAAAATCCAGAATGTGACACTCCGCAACGTCACTATGTCTGCTACCGAAGGAGCTCTCTTCCGCCAGACCAACGGTCTCATCATCAATAATGTGAATATCCAAGCCGAGAAGGGCGAAGCCTTCTCGCTCGCCCCGACTGTAGAAAATGTCACGATTAATTAATACTCTTTCTTCTTTGAGCGTAAGCGGTCTTTTGACTTTGAGCGTAGCGGTCTGGTTACTCGCGGGCTGCGCCCCGCGGGTAGCCACCTCTTTCTGGCGAATCGGAACTCCTGCCGATTCGACCAAAGAGGGTTACGCCGTCCTCTATGAGGGCAAAAAAATGCGTCATTGCTATCCGATCACCGAGTGGCATGATACCATAAATCTCAATTCTCAAATTTCAAATCTCAAATCTCATGATACCTATCATGAGCTCCACCACCATGGCGTAGCGGTGGAGTCCGAACTCATGGCGTACCGCATCTATTTCGATAAGAAACAGACTATCGATCCCTATTGCAAACGTAAACCGCAGCTCGAGCTTGCCCAAAGCCACTGGTACCCCAATGACAGCCTGCTCGCTGCCGGTTACGGCGATGACGTTCTCCGAGTCTCCGGTACCGTCGGTGTCGGTTCTGTCAAGTACTGGCAAACGCTTCAAACAGGCGAAGCCGCAAACCTTCAAACAGGGCAGAATGCCCAAACAGGCAAACTTTGCCACTTTGACAAAGTTGCCTCTCGTTCTCAGCGCATTGTTAAACAAACGAAGAATAGTGCCACCATCGAAGTCGCCGTCAAAGGTTGGAAACCCATCTCCTCCCCTTTAGGGGAGGACGGGAGAGGCCATAATATGTCCGTCCAATACACCATGCAAGCGGGACATCGTGATATGCGTTGCGATGTCAGCCTTAGCGAGGCGGTAGAAGGCCTCTGCACAGGCGTACAGACCATTCCTGCGAAGGGCGGCTGGCCTACAGACACCATAGTTTTACCCGATGGTACCATAGGACTTGGAAATAATTCTCAATCTTCAATCTTCAATCTCCAATTACCAAATGGGACACTCTTAGTGTCCTTTGGTACCGATTGGCCTGTGAACGACTCCGCCAAGTACGCCAAAGAGACCGTCGGTCTCGCCGTCTTTATCCCAAAGGAATATGCCGGTTCCCTCGTTCACGATAAGCAAAACAACCTCTGCCTCTTAAAATTCAACCCTCAAACTAACGGACATCGTCCGTCAAACCCTCAAACAGGCGAAGCCGCAAACAACCACTGTCACTTCTTCCTGACAGTGGTCGGTGCCACCAAAGAAAACCATCCCGTGGCTCGTACCGCTGAAGAGTGGCTCGCGTATCTACGCCGCTGGGCAAAGAACCTAAGATAACACAATCCAATAAACAAAATAAACGACAACTCAATCAGTTGTCGTTTACTTGTATTTTAGCGGTCATTTACGTTAGCATGTCGTTACCATTACGGACGTCACTATACCGTTTAAGACCTCTATCTCCCTTTAGAATGCTTTCTCTCTACGCTCAGGAGCGCCACCTACCGGAGTCATCTTACTACCGGCTAAACCCATCAAAGGATACTCTCCCTTAAAGTCTATAATCTCAACTGTCGGTATGTAATACATTCTTTTCAGCATATCGGGTGCAAAGGTACTGTTTTTTTTTGAATTGTGCAAATAATTCTTAATATTTTACACTTTTTCCTATGATATCGTACATCTTACCCTCCGGAGTAACGATGTAAATCACATTATCAATCATCACTTTGCGTACGTTCTCGCAGCCGAAGGAATCTACATTCTCAATATCGGTAGGTGTCTGTTCACGAGCTACAATACGCAGACCGTAGCCTTCGGTAGTACCCTTCTCCAGATTCAGCTCACAGGGGTTCATGGAGAGATTCCAGACCACTTTTCCGTTCTTAGTCAAGTACAGCGTTGCATCTTCCGGAGCGCGCTCAACTGCAATCTCGTAGAGACCACTCTGCGGGGCGAAGAAAGATACATTCGTGTTCGCCTTGTTGGCAATAAGCGGCATCTCAATATCGCAGAGGGTCAGACCATTATTGGTAGTCCACATCTGAGCCACTTTCGCATTTGTCGGAGTACCCATCTTAATCAAGTCGCGACCAATCACATAGTCACCCGTTGCCTCTTCGCTTGCGGAAACCCATAAATAATCTGCTACATTATTTGCCTCCTCAGCAGTGAGTGCTAAACGGAATTCATCGAATGTACGTCCTTCATAACGTGCCGGAGCTAAGAAACCACGTGTTGCCTCCACTGCCGTCAAATCTATTTCTTTCTCCTCATCCACTTGCACAAAGAATGCGGTACCAACTGCATATGTATATTCATCTGCATCGCGCTCTACATAACGATCATTCGCATGATCATAAACCTGAATCTTCGTTTGTGCAGGAAGGTTATTGAGTTGGCAATGACGCATTGTACCATTACCCATACCATTCCATCCGCGGTCGTTCGTCTCGCCGTTATTGGTGTAAGAAGCATTGTAAGCATCTCCTCCGAAGTTTGCCGTCACCGACTTGCGCTTAAAGAGGAAGGTGTTCCAGTTCTTCTCATCATCAAACGTAATGGAATAGAGTTTATTTGGCTGCAAAGTCCCGGAGAACCAGTTCCAGTATTTGCCGTTTACGGCACGTTTTTCTTCGCTGAAATCCATTACGGCATAATCCGAATTATAGGTCAATTTATTACCATTCGCGTCATACACACCGTTCAATGCATCCACCTCAAACGGAACGGTGAAGTCATACCATCCATAATCTATAGCGCCACGCGGATCAAAACTGATGCGGAAATAAGCATCGCCTGTCACCTTCAATTGTTCAGCGCCGCTCACCTGTCCGGAAGAAGCAGGATTAGCATTTGTATTATCGCCCAACTGAGCCTCCAAAACGAAATCTTTCACCTTCATCTCACCTTCGCCGAAGATCACCTGACCGCCATTCTCAACATACAAGTTTCCATAGGAAGAGCGGACAAACGAATCGCTGTTACCGATGGTTAACACAGCGCCTTCTTTGACTCTCACAGTCACACCTTCCTTAATGGTGATGGCATCCACAGAAACGGGCGAATCAATATCCACATCAGCCAAGATAACCACTTTCTCGTTTCCGTCCGGAGCCTCTTTTCCTTGCCAGTTCGTATCCTCACCCCAAGTCTTGCTCTGTCCGTCATTGCCGTTAAATACATAACCGGCTTGTACGGTCAAGACTGCTGTTCCATCCAAAGTAGCAGAGATATAATTCGGATCATTCACGGTAAAGGTCACCGACAGGTTATGAGAACCAATCTCCATATACTCATCCAGATTCAGAGAAGAACTCCAAACCATTGTACCGGCTACCACACCGCCGTGAATTGGATCAACAGTTGTGTTCACAGGCACAGCCTCACCAAGGATCTGACCATAGAATATCTCGCTGGTACCGGTTACGGTCAAACCATCTGCTGTCGCTCTGTTGACGGTCAGCTGAACCGGGAAATCAACCACCTCATACCAATCCATGTTAGCCGGCGTGAAACGCACCGTAGCGGATTGGCTGCCTGCATTCAATACGGCAGACGGTTGAAGCCATGCAAACGTACCCTCCACTTCCACGGACGGAATCTTAATAATATCCGTTGCGGTCAGTGTTCCTGTCAGGTTAGAAGCAGACAAAGGCTGACCATAAGTAATATCCGATCCGTGCAGACTCTGCGCAATCTCCGGCGCATATTTCTCAACGGTAACAGACATTGTTCCATATACCGGCTCATAATAGTTGGTGTTAGCCGGTGTGAATACTACCTGCTTGGAGAATGTACCTGCCACATCCATCACAGTTGTATTACCATCTAACCAAGCGAACGAACCTTCTACTTCCAAACCATCTAGTTCTGCCAAACCGCCTGTCAACGAAGCATCAGATAGTGAACGACCGATCTTCATAGTAGAAGCATTCGGCAGGGTCACGATAGTCGGTGCAAAACGATTGATAGTCAGTGTCTTGCTCACGGGCTCTGCCGCTGCATATACATCATTCCCTGCTTGCGTTGCAGTAATGGTCACTTCGCCACCTTGAATAATATTAAGGTGATTTTTACCGTCAACATAAGCGATTGACTCATCCGACGAGCTATAACTTACCGGCAACTCTGCCAAACCGGAATTCGAGTGCGCATCAAAGGTAACTTGTGCATTACAGAACATCTCCAACTGATCGAAGTCCCATACAATCGCTTGTGCGGTTTTGTTCACCGGCACAACTACTATGCACGTATTCGTGCTATACCAATTCGTGTTCTCCGGCGTGAAGATAACCGTATATCCTGCGTTGTTCAAAGTAGCATTAATGGTATTGTCTTCCCATGCAAAAGTACCATCTACGGAAGCCACACCGCCTGCCAATCCACAACCGCTCAAATTCGTGTTCGGCAATGTCATAGTAGCAGCCGTCGGTACAACCGTAATCACCGGTGTCACTTTGCTGATACTGAAGGTTTTGCTTACCGGCTCTGCATCATAATAACTTGCATTACCTGCCGCTGCTGCCTTGATCGTCACATCGCCATCCTTAATAATAGTCAGCGCACCTGTCTCGGCATTTACCGTAGCCGCATCGCCTTCTACTACCTCATAACGCACACTCAGACCGGCAGCTGCCGCCGAAGTCGTAGCATCAAACGTCACCTCATCAGTTGTCTTCAACGCTGTTGTCGGATTCCATGTGATCTGTTGATGGTGCTTATCCACATCGGCGGAAAGGTGTACCGTTACCGATTGGTTCTCATTATGAATCGTCAATGTGCCCTCATAATGAGCTACATCATCCGACAGGAAAGTAACTTGAACCGTTGCATTTCCTTTATCGCCACAATCCTCGCCAATAGTTGTCGGAGTAACGCTGAACTTATCCGAGCCGCTCAAATCAACTACCAACTGGTCGGTGATATTCGAATAGTTGACCGTAAACGATTTCGTCTTGGCTACGCCCGGTTTGGCATCTTCTGTCGAGAAATAGATATCCATCTCAGTCTTGCCTTCCGTATTATCCAATTCCAAATAACGAGCCAAAGTTACATTACAATCCGAGAAGGCATGAATTCCAGTAGAACCGGTTTTCTTATATATCTTGATTTGCGTAGCGTGACGGTCAAGGGCAATAGGTCCGAAATCTTTCGAGTTATCTACTTCCAATCCGTTATGCCACAAGTCGTTGCTC
The DNA here is from genome assembly GCA_946406195.1 of uncultured Bacteroidales bacterium. Taxonomy (GTDB): domain Bacteria; phylum Bacteroidota; class Bacteroidia; order Bacteroidales; family Paludibacteraceae; genus Colicola. Next base: position 47,983 of record CAMJJT010000004.1, on the reverse strand, counting down.
CATTGGCCGTTGATATTCTGTGCAAGGTACAAATCACCGCTGGTATAATTGACACCTAATACACGGATGGCTTCGCGCCATGCGGAGAAAGACACATAACCCGGCTCATACGGCAAATCTATTATCGTCTGCTCTCCGGTAAACGATGTAACACCGGTTGCCATCGAAGCAGATTGATCTTCTACGATATAGGTATCGCAATCGGTGGACGGCTCACGCACTTTGACTTTACGAATTACCGTTGCTTCCAGATATTCGTCTGCCACGCCTTCAACATGAGCGCTCAATGTCGTCTCACCCAATCCAACGACGTGAAGGATATTACCCTCCAACACTTTCACAACGCTCTCATCGCCGCTGGTAAAGGTAATCGTTCTGTCTAATGCGACCTCAACCTCATTATCCAAATCGTAGTAACTAACAGTTGCCGTTAACGGGAAATCTTCTGTATTCTTCTCCATTAAAGCAGGATCAGTTGTATATTTGAGACGGGTAAAGGTTTGCGGCCAATTGATATGCTGCACATGCATATCCGTTACAACTACATCAATAGTACTGCTTGCGGAGTTCCATTTCAAATCAGAAGTGCCATCGAAACTTGCGGTTATTGTAGCCTCGCCTTTCTTCAACGGTTTCAACTCATTGCCTTCGACTGCAACTACCGTCTCATCGGACGAACTATAACTCAACGTTACAGGAGAAGTAGCCGGATTAGTTACATTCTCGCCACGAGACATCGGACTCAAGTTCTCTTTCCATGTAATAGCAGGAGTTACTTTCAGCGATGTAGCCAAAAGAGGTACTTCTGCCTTATACCCGTCCTCACTTTCTACTTTCAGCGTAGCAGTATGCGTACCGGCTTGCGGATAAGCATAAGTCACATGCAAAGCCTCTGTCCCAAAATGATCCAGCGACGCAGCAATAGGCTCGGTCTCTGCCAATTGGAAGAATCCGGCATTAGCTCCCTCAATAGTCGCAGTACAGGTCTTCACGTTGTACCATTCAATCTTTACCGGCAATGTCTGAGCCGATGCATCTACATCTGCCGTCGCAAAAGTCAATGATGTCGGGGTTGCCAATACTTCGCGACGCTCGGTTATTTTGATATTGGTAAATAAACCTCCATAGTTTCCACTATAGCATAAACGTACATAACTTACATCAGGACTCAAAGTAAAATCTTTGGAACCACTATCATCCGACCAAGTTTGCTTGCTACTCCATTCTCCATTTTCAGTCTTTGTTTGAATAAACCACTCTACCCCGGAATGATCTCCCAAGACATTATTGTTGTTTTTATAATCAAAAGTCAAATGATTAGGAACTCCTGTAAAATGCAACTCTATATATTTATCATCCCAGTTAAATCCACCACCGGCTGTTCCACATTGCACACCACTATTTGCCCAAGACACATTGCTTGTTACATAGCTCTTATATTGAGAATAATTGCCAGCTTTCAAATCCATCGGCAAATGGTTCTGCGGTTTGAAAGAATTAATGGAAAATTGAAGATTAGCATTAGCATCAGCCCACTTATAGTTGCCTGCCTGTGTAAGAGTGAAAGTTGCATTTCCGACCTTATTATATACCTCAATACGACCATTTACATAGTTTGCAATCTCTGGATGATTAGAAACAACCGTAAACGGCAACTCCTCATTGGACGAACTTACAGGACTCTCGATAATAGCGCCCCATGGATAACTTGCATCCAAATTCCAAGTGATTACCGGCGTATGTTTTACGACTGTAATAGTAGCCGTCACCGTCTGATCTACCCAGTAATCATTCGTATTCGGGTGAGAAATGGTCAGCGTAGCCACGCCTTCGCCAACCGCTTTCCAATGACCATCTACTTTCTTCAATACGGCTTCGTTCGAAGAAGTCACATTCACCTCGCTCAATGCCGGCTGATCATCCGTCGGCGTAATAATTGAATAAACAACACCGTCATAAATGCTATCCACTTTCCATGTACCGCCATCTAAGGTGGTCGTCAGGTTCACAGGATGCTTGCTCACATACACATGAATAGAACGCGAGTGATCAAAGATGGTCGTTGTACCCGTTTGGTGGAACTGAATCACCTCATTACCTGCAACTTTTCCGGTAATCACACCCGTATGGTCTCCACTATTATGCGAATAACTGATATAAGAGGCAGAGGTTGGATACTGAAAATTGCTCTCATTCGTATTCACAAAACGCATCGCTGCCGTCTCTCCGATAAACAGATTTAAAACCACAGGATCTGCAGGCAGATTTACTTCCTCATTCAACCAGAACTCCGGAGTTGCTTTCGGCTCAATCAAATACTCATGCGTATCCGATCCTGCTTTATAATAGGCAGTCTCTGCCGTCGTAACAGTGATGGTCACATTATGCTCGCCTGTAAATGTATTCTGCACGCGCAGCTTCGTACCATCTGCCACAACGACTTTATTATCGGAACTATAACTATAACTCAGTCCGTCAACGTTATTCCCATTATACTTTGCCTGTGCCACATTTTCTAACACATCACTCGCATAAATATGCTCAAACTTCGTCCAACTAAACGTCGGCTGCAACTTATTAACCGTTATAGTAAACTCATCTGTACTGGAATTATACTGATCTGTCTGAGCCTGTGTTGCTCGAATAGTATAATTTCCACATTTTGTAGCAGAGAATGTACTTCCACTAATCGTTGCAAAAGATTTATTGTCACTTATAACCGAGTATGAAACTCCACCATTTCCGGTTTTCGGTCCAATAAGATCATTCAGATTTATACTTGACGAGTTTATTCCTGCAATACTTACGTTCACTTCTCCATCATTCATTTCCAACGAAGAGTTCGCACGTAAACCTGTTCCAGACACTGAGAATGTTTTAGAACCGCAATCTCCGGACACCGTAATACTTCCGCTACGCGTACCCTGCGCGGATGGTTTAAACTTAACGCTTACAGTTACAGAACCTGTACAATCACCAGATTTGGTAATCGTTGCGGGAAACTCAGCACTATTGGTATTGGAAGAAATAGTAATCGACTTACCTGTCGCTTCATTACTAAAAGTAAACTCTCTTGTCTTCGCAGAACTAGTTGTATTATACGTCTGATTCGAGAAAGTCATCGTTTCTGTAGAGCCTGACAAAGTTTTTGCCATTACCACATAAAAATCATTAATGGTAATTGTACGACTACTCGAATACTCTTCTTGTTTAGTCTCCACAACTCGGAATGCAGTTGCGCCAGATATTTCACTTGTTATACTTGCACCTGATAAATTACACTCTGCAGTACTCGTTGGGATTGCCGCAGAATAACCAGCCAACTCTTTTTCAGTCGTCAAATCTTTCCACGAGCCAGACGCATTTCTATATTGGAATTTTACTTTACAATCAGCACCAAAAGCAATGCGCTCCAAGGTCACCTTAATATAAATCTTACTAATTCCATACTGGTTATTGATAGAACCTATTTCGTTATTCGTATAAAACTTATACTTGTCACTATCGAACCAACCACTTTTGGAATGAGACTTGTATGTAGAAATGCTCGAATGCTTATTACTAATCGAATACTTACAATCATCAGCCCAAGCCTCACTATTCCATCCGCCTATAAACAGAAAAACTATGACTGCCACGAAATGAAGCAGTCGCACACTATGCTTACGGAGGCAAAACGGAGGCAAAACGGAGGCAAAACGGAGGCAAGTGCTACTCAATTGTTCGAACTTATCCATCATTTTTATACCTTTCATATCTTTCATAACCTTAAATTTTCTATTGTTTGTTACCGTTTTTGCTATGTCTATTTGGCAAATTGACGATTTTTAAGGTTTTATGTGTCAATTCTAAACAAAACATCGCAAAATCGGGTGCAAAATTAATATTTTTCTTTGAAACACGCAAATTTTAACACCCTTTACGCGCGCGATTAATAATAAGGTGTAGTCGTTTCTTAACAATAGTACTTTTTTTTATGTTGTATAACATATAAAAGGGAGAAAGCCGAAAGCCTTCTCCCTCATAATCAATTTGTTCTATTTGCGAACTACTCCACGCGCTTACCATCAATACCAAAGAGCATGTCTTGGCGACGGATATAAATAGCTCCGTTGCGGAAGAATTTCTTCGCAGCCTGCTCTGCGAACACATCCTCTATACCTTCGCTCATCGGACGCTCTTCTACCGTCACAATCAACTTCGTTACCGCCTCGCAGCCATGTGCCGTCTCGCCGTACTGAACGAACTCAAGTCCCATAGTATCAGCCTCTTGCAACTCGTACGTACCGCTGACAACCTCCTCGCCAAGCAACCATTCACCTTCCGGCAACTCAATCGTATTGCCTACCGTATCGGTGACCAAAATCTCCGCATAAGTCTTCTCCCAAACGGTCACAGTCACCACGATCATAGTGTCGCGAACCTCACCGCTTATCTCGATAGTATCTACGCCTGCTTCATAATAAGCCACATCGCGGTATACAACGGTGTCACCTTCGCAGAACTCCAAAGTCTGCTCCAAAGTCAAGACATCCATCTTCTGTACGGTCAACGCGAGAGTAACAACGGAGTCGCAACCGGCGATATTCGTGGTCGTATAAACAACCGTGTGAACACCAACCGTCGAATCCTTCAGCGCAACACCATTCCACTCTTCCTCTGCGCCATAAACGATAGTCATCTTCTCGAACGTCTCACTCGGCTGATTAACAGTCACTTGCACGTTATAAATAGTATCACGCACCGCGCCTTCTGCATACACCGGATACAGACCTGCTTTAGTATAAACCACACCGCGGTACTCTGCCGAATCACCTTCGCAGAACTCCAACTCAACGGGGATCTCTTCCCTGTCGGCTTTGGTCACAGTCAGCGTGAGATGATAAATCGAGTCACAACCATAGATCGAACTGAACGGCAGCTCATAGTTAAACGTACCCGTTGCCGGCGTCTCGTACGTAGTTTCGTGCCATGTATAACCTTCACCTACTTTAGCTGTTCCGGTCTCCGAGAAGCTGTAAACAGGATTTTCCTTCACTTTAACAATATAAAGTGTGTCACGCACAGCGCCTTCTGCCTGCACATTAAACGTTCCTTCTTTCGTATATTCAACGCCGCGATATTCCACCGTATCGCCTGTGCAAATAGCAAGATCTACCGGCACTTCCACCGTCTCCTGCTTATTCACAGTCAAAGTCAGCGTTACCGTCGAGTCACAACCGGCGATATTCTTAGTCACATAAACAACTGTGTGAACGCCTACCGTCGAATCCTTCAGCGCAATGCCGTTCCATGTCTTGTCCTCGCCATAAACGATGGTTATTGACTCTTCGCCCGTAGTAGCATGATTGATAACAATATTCACATGTACGATACTATCGCCGCCCATGAAGTTCAGCCCTACATTCACATCCTCCTTCGTGGTCTCCGTATATTTCTTACCGAAGAACTCCACCGGCTCGTCACACGTAGTAGCAACGAAATCACCGTAAGTCGTCGGAGCGGTTACAGTCACTTGTGCCGAACGAACGAATTTATAGTAATCACTTGTTGCCGCAGCAGTAGCTGTCAGCGTGGTAGTACCTTTATAGAGCGCCTTGCCGTTGTTAATAATGCTTTTATCAACAGCTTCATATGTAATGGCACGACCGGATTGAGAAGCCGCAGCTCCCTCAATAGAACTAATGGCAGTAAACTCGGTTACAGAGAAAGTAATCGGATCGATTGCTTTTAAGCCTGCCACTGAAGCGTTAATCGCCTCAACGGTCATAGCGGCCTCCAGCGCTGTATTGGCATTATTAATATCGGTCGTTACCTCTGCAAAATCCTCTCCCTTATCCTCTACAGCGTCCAACGTATTGATTGCCGCTTTGGCAGTAGCATAAGGCTCAACTAGCGCAGCAGCGCCGTTATAAAGGCTCTCCAACTCTGCCTTCGCTGCATTCACCACGTTCGCTGTATGCGCTGTGTTTTGCACCGAGAAAGTCTGATTATAAGCCGAATTCAGTGCGGTGTAATACGCTGCCGGCACTTTACCGCTATACTGCGAAACATCCAGCGTCTCTTTGTAAACATCAAACAAATAAATGGCAAAGTGGCGATCCAACTGTGCCTGCGAAACTACGTACCATCGATACTCAGTTGCTGTCTGCAAATCCTTGGTGGTACTCCAAATCAAGCCACTACCGCTAAGGTAAGCGTTGTACTCGCCATTCTTGTAGTAGAGCGCCGGATAGCGTTCTCCGAACACATTGTAGTGACCGTGAATATTCCAGTACTCACCATTATTCATCGAAGTAAAAATGATGTTAGTACCATTCTCCGTCTTGGTGTTGATAGGGCCGCTTGTGGTACCACTTACCTCTCTGTAACATTTCAGATAGTAGTTACCGCTCTTTACCGTTCCTTCTGACGGATTAGCGATCGTAAACTTAAATGTAGAAGCGCTTGTGTAGTTCGATGTAGTGATACTTTTCACTTGCGCCTGTCCTCCTTGCATAAAGCCCTTCCCATTTACCGAATAGATGTAATACTGTCCATTATTAGCAATGGACGTCACATCGTTGTACCATGCTTGCTCAGTAGCCGCAAAAGCGCACACCGAAAAGAGCACAGTGAATAAAAGAGTAGAAATTTGTTTCATCTTTTTATACCTTAAAATGATTAATTATTATCGTGAGTCTTAAAAAACACACCAAAAACGGTGCAAAATTACTACATTTCTCTGGAATATACAAAAAAATCGTGCACTCGCGCGCACGATACATAATAATATATAGCCGATTCTTAAAAATCAGTACATTGTACTTTGTCCCTTTGTCCCTTACTCAATGACTCCCGCCTCTTTCCACGAATCAATAGTAGCTGTAACATCCGTCATCGCTTGTTCGGGAGCCACCTCATATTCTGCGCAAAGCGCTTTGCAGAGGGAATTAGCATCAAATGGACCTTTTTCTGCTTCTTCCCATAGGAATGCAGCTGTCTCATTGAGCGTGATCATCTTGTTAAAATTGATAAGCGCCATCGATTCTCCGACGAGAATGTATTCATTGCCTAACTTACGCAGGCGGAAACCTTCAATTGTTTTCATATAGATATCTTGTTTTAATAATTTCGAAATTACGAATTACGAATTACGTTTTCCTTAATAACACCATCTCAAGATGCTATGTCGATATATTTTCAAAAGCCATTTGCGGACGGGGAAGAGTGCATGCCATATGATTCCGCGCGTAATGGGTTTGCGGCGACCTTTGGGGCTCTCTATACGAATAACCTGTCCGATGATTTCCTCCCGTTTACATTGCTCTTCTCCCATTAGGTTTCCGTCTCCTTGCAGGATATAAGTATCACCTTCTATCCTAATCAGCCGGTGTAGAACGTACGTACGCCTTCCGGCGGAGGCAGTCACCCGCGCCAAGAGGATATCTCCTCTTCGGGGTAACCGCCTCATGGGAGCCAAAACGACACTGTCTTTGTCTCCTTCGATGAACGGCCGCATACTGACTCCGGAGGGCGTGAAACGCACTTCTTTCTCCTCGTTCAGCAAGCGAGCCAATTCAGGAATGAGTATGTCGTTTTCTACTCTCATTGGATACGTACACCGGAAGCGGAATAAACGGCATTGCCGCGGATGATTACGAGTTGTCCGTTACGGATGGTCTTGACGGCCGTAACCGGCGCAGCAGTATTCTCCACATCCGTCTCGTCACCGCCACAAACTGTGGTATAATCTTTATAAGAGACACCACTAGCGGAAGTGATAGCAACAGAGTTGATGTAAATGGAGTTAGTGGTACAATTTACTTTAATACCGACTTTACCGGAAGCTTTGTTGAAACTATACTCCAAGGTGCGCAGTGTAGCGCCACCAGCTTTGGTAACCTCTTTGGACGCAGATTCAGTACCGACAGACATTTGAACGCTACCGGCTCCGTCTCTCGCATTCGTACAATAAGTAACCACAATTTTTGAAACCGCATTCACTTCGGTTTTTGTCTCAGCTCCTGCCTCTCCCGATGTGATTTGTATTCCTTGCTTATCTACACGATATCCGTATCCGTCTCCATTGCTTTTCCAACTATTGGTTGCGTCAGACCAGTTTTTAGCCGTAAAGGTATAAGTAGTCTCTTTCTGTTCAGCTGTGCCCTCTCCATCCTTGGTAGCGAAGACCGCATAGAAGACAGCCCCTTCTTCCACTGCATCTCCTGCTGCAGCGAAGTCGGGAGCGGTAGTCTCACTCTTATAATCCGCCGTTGCGGTCCATCCCACAAACACTTTACCATCAGTGCAAGCCTCGGGTTGAACAGTAGGCAGGACGAGTTGGCCGGTAGAAGAGATCGTATCGAATCCTTCTCCGTTCGCCATAAAGACTACATCAAACGGATCCACCGGAATAACAGGCTCCTCGATATAGGTGAGGGTGATCACACCGTTAGACTCCTTTATATTTTTCAGCGGTTTGCCGGAGACACCCGTCCATGAAGTCTTGGTGCTGTACGGCCAAACGTTCATCGTGCCATAATCACCACCAATCTCTGTTCCGGACGGAATGATCAGGGTATAGCGCGGGGTATTCGCCGTATTATTGGGAGTATTATTTTCCCAAGCAGAGCCGCTATAATTGACATACCAAATCAACATACCCGCAGCCGGCAGATTCGCATCCCAACCTTCCAGTTGACGGTTTTCAATATAATAGTTCAGACCCTCGGTAGTAGCAGTTTGGAGTTTGCCGGAGGCATTGATCTGGTATGCTTGGTAGTTCTCCGTTTCGCTGGGATAGAGGGTGAGGTTCTGTCCCTCGCTGCCCAAGTTAAGAGGAGTATGCCATCCGAAGAAATACTTCTCCCAAACAGAGTAGTTGGGCGGGCAGTGTCCCTCTCCATTATAGGCACCGCCATCCATTACATCCCATTCGTTAGGCGTAAGACTACTTTGATAGTTGGTGCCATACTTCGTATCATAGAAATCCGGCAAACCCATCACATGGCCGAACTCATGGCAAAGCGTACCGATACCGCATAGTGAATTATCGTAATAAACCAGCTCATTAGACATTGCGTAGTTATCCAGATAGACTCCGTCGAGTTTTGTATCCGCTTCCTGATATTTGGTATAACCATCGGAATAATACGGTAAAATTTCTTGGATGCTGTAGTTATGAGGCCAAATAGTACTTGCTCCTCCACCATCCGCTTCGCCGTAACCTGCATACACTACATAAACGAAATCCACATAACCATCACCATCGGAATCGTAGTCCGCGAAGTTCAGATTCGAGTATTTCTGGTTGGCTAAGATACATGCCTCAATCACCGCATCGGTAGCGAACTCGTCCTCGGCATCATCTCCGGAGCCCACATTATTGCCATAATAGGAATAGGATTTACTCAGGGTCACGGGACCAAATACATCAAATTGGGGTGCATAGGCACCGTTGGATTGCGATTTGAAATATTCGCGCGCAGAAGGATAGCCGTTATTAACCGTACAATTCTCCGAGTTGAACAATTCATTAAAGGTAGCCAACTTATGCCCGGAAGCCATACTCTTGTTCGAGAAATTAATCAAGACAACCACTCCTTTGGGAGCAAGGTTCGGCGTTCTGCCAAAGTCTTTCTTGGCACGCCGTGCTTGTGCCCGTCTTGCCTGCACTCTCGCTACGGTCGGTGCTTCCCCCACGACCTCATACATTCCGTTCACTTCTCTTACCTGTTGACCGTCACGGTTAACAAGGTAATGATAATACTCATCTCCCATTAACTGCACCTCGATGGTCGTACCATCGGCTTGTGTCTTTGTCTGCCATCCGCGTCTCGCGGGTACAGCGTTCGCGGCGAGCACAGCGCCGCACAGCATTAATGCCGCAACTAATTTCCTCATGATTGTGATTTTGATTTTGATATTTACTTACATTTACTGTATTTCTATGCCTTGGGCGTTGAAGCGCTTATCGCCACGGAAGATCACGAGTTGACCGTTTTGAAGGATCTTTCCGGTCATCCGGTCTGCCTGCTTTTCCTCCAAACCGGTTTTCGTATCTTCTTTGCCTTCAACCAAAATGACTACGTCATCTGTCACCGAATCGATAAAGAACCTACCCGTTTCGGTATCATACGTATAATCCACTCCATAGACCAACAAGGGATTATCTTTTCCCATCTCCACTGCCCAGCAATCGGGCTCTAAAACATACCCTTCTTCGGGCAAAATGGAGAGCTCTAACGAATCGCTTGTCTGAAGTGTTCCCTCCTCCGACGAAACGACACAATAATCGCTGATCACCTCGTACGAACAGCTCTGTTTTCCCCCATTGAATTTGAAGGTAATTACTCCATCCTTCTCAGTAATCGCGGTCAGTGCGCAGCCTTCAAACGGAGTAAACGTCGTCACATTCCCCGTTCCCGGGAAAGGATTATTCATCGCACTACCGTCTTCCTTTCCGATGTCTCCCGGAACGGCAGAAAGAATCGTATAACGAGGCTTGTAGGCTACGTTGTTAGGAATATTATTATTCCATGCGTAATCATTATACACCACTCGCCATACCAACATTCCATGACTTGGCAAGTACTCATCCCATCCCGTCTGTTGCCTGTTCTCGATATAAAAAGTGGTATCGGTAACGGTATAGGGTTTCAGTGCCGTTCCTCCCGTGATCTGGTAGGCATCGTCATAACCCGTTCCGATGGTTATATTCCGCTGCTCGTCTTTTGCCAAGAGTTTAGGAGTAGCCCATCCGAAGAAATACTTGTCAAAAATAGAATAGGCGGGCGGTGTCTTGGCGCCGTTATTATAACATCCCTGATCCATGATTGACCAATAATTGGGAGTGAGCCAATTATCATAATTAGTTCCGTACTTCGTGTCATAATAATCCGGCAGTCCGATCACATGTCCGAACTCATGACAAATCACCCCGATGCCGTTTCGCCCTTGGGTTACGCCATCGAGCTCTCCCGAGCAGGCATAATTGCCTAATTTCTTGCCATCCAAATAGCAACCTTTCGAAGCAACGGAAAAATTATGCGCCCAAACAGCATTCTCCTCTCCGTTAATATCATTCTCCCCTATTCCGGCGTAGATGACATAGACGAAATCCACCTCGCCGTTGTTATCAGTGTCGTACAGCGAGAAATCCACTACGTCATCTACCATTTTGCAGGCATCGATGATCATCTGCTGGGGATTGGCGTCTGTGCCTTCTTTACTGGACGTATTCCCTCCATAATACGCGCGGTTTTGGGGAAGTTTCACAGGTCCTGCCACATCAAATATGGGCATATACTGACTATCCGACTGGGCGATAAAATAATCGCGGGCAGAGCCTGTAGCCGCCTCATAATCATAGCCGGGCTTATTCATCATTTCCCACATTCCTACGCTGTCGTTCCCTTCCAGATAAGGCTTATCCTGAAAGGCAGCGAGCACCACCAATCCTCTCGGGGCAAGGTTCTTTTTTCCTACCTCTTGCGGTGCACGGCGGGCACGAATCCGCGCAATCTCCTCTACCGTTGGAGCAGCTTCATCACTTATCACATATTCCCCATTCTTCTTCGTCACCATCTTCCCCTCACGGGTCACCATACAGTGATAATACTCATCGCCTACCTGTTGCACTTCAACGGAAGTACCATCCGACAGCGTACGCGTCATCCATCCTCTGCGCGCCGGAGCGGCAAAGAGACACACAACACAAACCATCAAAATCACTATTAATCCTAATCGACGCATAGTTTTACATTTAAAAGTACAACAACATATACACAAAAAGTGTGCAAAGATACTTCTTTTTTTTGAGATAGACAAATTTTTTCAAAGAAAAAAGCATTTTTCATAACAAACGGACGCTTTTTAAGAAAAGGATCCGACAAATAGAACAACCATTCTACAGAAAAGAACGAAAGGGATTACAGGTGCAAAATGTGTAAAAATTGACGTTTTTAGCAGAAAAATGACATTACTCATTATTTTTATTTGCATATATGCGCGAAAATCTGTACTTTTGTACCCGATTTTGCAAAATGTATATAGCAAAACACAATAAAACCAATTTTTTCGTTTAACTAAAAACACAAAAACACATGAGAAAATTATTCACATTAGCCGCTGCCGTATTAGCAAGCTTCAGCTTGTGGGCAGTAGTCCCTGCTACTACATTGGATCCGACAGATGTTCCGACCGAAGGTTGGGCAGGCAAGTATGCTCCGGCATCAGTTGTCAACGGAGATTGGGTTTGCTTCTCTCCGTACGAGATTTACCAGTCTGCTGCACAAACATGGGCTGCAACAGACAAAGGTGCAAGCACAAGTGCAAGTTGGAATGCTATTGATCCTATCCCTGCGCAGTCAGCGTGGACACAAAACGACGGAAAGGCAGCTACTTTGCGTGACGCAGAGGGCACAAGCGATCAAAAAGGAGCTTACTACTATCGAATCACCAACACTACAGATGTTGCTGTTTTAGCGAAAAGTGGTTCTGACGGAAAACGTACCATTTCGTTAGCTGCCTATGAATTAACGGATGGTGAGCCGGCCGAGACTCCTGCACAATCAGCGACTATGGAGAAAAATGAGAACACTGTTATCTCTATTTCCAATTTGTATGCTGACAAAGAGTATTTGGTTGTTGTAAAACAAATCAAAGGTGGCTCCAAAGGCACAAGTGAAGGTAATAGTACATATTGCGCAATTGGCTTCAAAACAGTCACCAAGACCATCGTTTCGACGGTAGAGACTTTGACGAATGCAAAGATTAACGGCGTGGCTCTGGATCCAAATTTCCTCAGTGAGTTAATTGATACAAAATCGGTTGAAGTGCTTAACGCATATACTACCGCTCCGACGGTTACTTTCACCAAGCATGTAGTTATCACTTATGATGATGAAAGCACCAAAGAGTCTGACGTAGATGTAGAGGTTGTTGCAGAGGCGCTTGGTTTGGATAAGTGGGCTGCAAACATCACCCTTGGCGATGATACCTATTTGATTACTATGCCGAGAGCTACTGCTTACACCGTTACCTATAAGTTTGAGGATGAAAGTGTGTTAGGTACCGAGGTAGTTGCAGCTGGCGGTCACCCCGCTGAGTATGCACAATACGAGGTAATGCCGCTGGCTACCTTCAACGGTTGGTATGACTCCGATTATCTTGAGACGGTAGATTTGAGTCAGGTGGTAGTTAATTCGGATACGTCTTTCTACGCTGATTTCGATAAGGCATTCGCTAAATCGATTGATTTCGAGGGAATGGTTATAAATAACGGTAAGAGTTATAATGTTAAGTCCGCTTTGGCTGCTAACTTCTACGATTACAAAAATATCGACGCTCTGGATTCGCTCAACAACGAAAAGGGCGCAGCTCGTAACGAACCGTATCTCGGTCTGAAGATCAAGAAACAAGGCGGCTACCTCGCTTGCAACGTACTGCCGGGTACTACCATCCGTATCAAGTTCGGTTATGTAGCAGAGACCGTTTTGGCAATCGCCGGTGGTGATACGCTGCGTTTGGCTCCGACTAATAATAAGATAGCTGAACTGCAGTTCCCGATCATGGTGGAGACACTCGTTAAGCTCCAGACCACTTCCGACAAGACCGTTGTTATCAAACAGATCATGATTGACGAGCCGCTCGTTACTTGGATGTACCCGATTAACTATGCTGAGACTGAGAATGGTAAGGTAGAAGGCTGGACGATCGCTTTCCCGAATGAGACCGTGACGCTGACTGCAACTCCGGCGGAAGGTTACAAGGTTTCTGATGTTCAGGTGGACGGTGTTTCGCTGAACGCAGTGGAGAATGTATATTCGTTCGAGATGCCGGCTAAGGAAGTTACCGTTTCCGCTACCTTCGAACGCCTTCCGGTTGTTGAGTACAACATCACCATCGCTGAAATGCAGAACGGATCCGTAACAGCTGACAAACAGAAAGCTGCTGAAGGTGAACTCGTTACCCTCACCGTTTCTCCGGCAGAGGGATACAAGATCAATGATGTTAAAGTCAACGACATATCGCTCAACGAAAATGAAGGCGTTTACTCATTCATCATGCTGGCAGAGGAAGTAACCATCACCGCTACTTTCGTAGAGGACGAACCGGTTATCGTAACCGAGTACAATATCACCATCGCTGAGATGCAGAACGGTTCCGTAACGGCTGACAAGGCTCAAGCTGCTAAGGGCGAGATCGTTACGCTGACTGTTACTCCGGCAGAGGGATACAAGATTGCCGATGTCAAGGTAAACAATGTTTCTCTGAATGCAGTTGAGGGCGTTTATTCGTTCGAAATGCCGGAAGAGGATGTAACGATCACCGCTTCCTTCTCATCCACAGAGGGCTTCGAGAACATAGATGCAAGCAAACAGGCTGTGAAAGTTATCCTGAACGGCCAACTGCTCATCAAGAAGGGCGACAAACTGTTCGACGCTCAGGGCGCAGTAGTGAAATAACGTACTCGCATAACGAGCCCGAATAACGAGTACGAATAACGAGTACGAATATACTCCGCGCCTTAATGCGCAATAATAAAACAGCTCCGCAAATCCTGCGGGGCTGTTTTTTGTCGATATCACAAACAGGTCTTTCCCTGAAAAAAAACAGTGTTAAAACACACTTCGAGTGGGTGATTAGTGGGTGATTAGTGTGTGATTAGTGGGTCGTTAGGCTTACGTCAGGCTGATTTTGGGCAGAAAATAGCCCAAGAATTATTCGGAATTTTAGCTCCTTCTTTCACCCTGCAAAGGTACAAAAAAAATTTCATATATGCAAATTTTTGAAGAATAAACTATCAGTTTTTTGAAAAAAACACTTGAATATTTGCATATATGCAAAATTTGTAGTACCTTTGCGCGAATTTTAATTTGCGGTCATATGCATATATTACAACACATAGGAGAATATACCCTCTTAATGGGCAAAGTGCTGAGGATGCCGGACAGACAGCGGATGTTTTGGCGTCAGTACAGCAGGGAGCTGGAAAAACAGGGCTTGCAGAGCTTGCCGATTGTACTGATCATCTCTGTTTTTATCGGTGCTATTCTGACCATTCAAGCGAAGACAAACACGGAAAACCCCTTGCTGCCGACTTACACAACAGGTCTGCTGACACGCGAGACCCTCTTACTGGAGTTCTCCAGCACGATCTTGTGTCTCATTCTCGCCGGCAAAGTGGGCAGTAACATTGCTTCGGAAATAGGCACAATGCGTATCACGGAGCAGATCGACGCCATGGAGATCATGGGTGTGAATAGCGCCAATTATCTGATTCTCCCGAAGATATTAGCCTTCGTAACGATGATGCCGATGTTGGTAATCATCTCCACGGCAGTCGGTCTGTTAGGTGGATGGGCGGTTGGCGCCTTCACGGATATTATCACGGTGCATGATTATTTAGTGGGCATACAATATGCGTTCAACCCCTATTTCGTTTGGTATGGGATTATCAAGAGTCTGGTGTTTGCGTTCGTGATCACCAGCATGAGCAGTTATTACGGCTATTTCGTCCGCGGAGGTGCCCTCGATGTTGGACGTGCCAGCACAAATGCAGTAGTAAACTCTAACATCATGATCCTCTTCCTCGACCTCATTTTAAGTAAATTGCTACTATGATTGAAGTAAAAGATATAGTAAAATCGTTTGACGGGAATGTTGTGCTGAACCATGTCAGCACGGAGATGCATGACGGACAGGTGAACATGATCATCGGTCAATCCGGTTCCGGCAAGACCGTTCTGATGAAAAGCCTCATCGGCTTGCACACCGTGGATAGCGGACAGATCCTCTATGACGGCAGAGACTTGGCATTGATGGGCAGCAATGATATAAGAATGCTCCATCGCGAGGTGGGTATGCTGTTCCAAGGAAGCGCGCTGTTTGACTCGATGACGGTAATGGAGAACGTGCTCTTTCCGATGGAGATGTTCAGCCAAAAGAGCCGCGAAGAGATACAGAAACGCGCAGAGTTCTGCTTGCGGCGTGTGGAGATGCCGGAAAGAGTGTGGAACCTCATGCCAAGCGAGATCAGTGGTGGTCAGCAGAAACGTGTAGCCATCGCTCGGGCAATCGTTTTGGAGCCTAAATACCTCTTCTGCGACGAACCCAACTCGGGTCTGGACCCGAAAACAAGTTTAGTGATCGACGCTCTCATACAAGATATAACGCGCGAGTACAACATCTGTACGATCGTCAACAGCCATGACATGAACTCAATCATGGAAATCGGCGATAACATCCTCTTCCTCAAGAACGGCAAGAAAGAATGGCAAGGTAGCCGGCATGAGATCATCACAAGTAACAATGAGGCGCTCAACGATTTTGTCTTTGCCAGCGACTTGTTCAAAAAGGTAAAGGCCGCAGCGCTGAAAGGATAAGAATATAAAACATAAATTGATTATGAAGAAGATTATAGTACTAGCCCTAATGGGTTTGTTGAGTAGTGGGCTTTGGGCTGAAGGTCCGGCACGCGTACCGGCTTATCGCGGTGTGATGGAGTGGAAACAACCGGATGGATATGTCTTGCGGATCTACAAACGCGGTGACGAACATATGCATTGGACCATGACCACAGACGGATGGCAGATCAAAGAGGACAAGAAAGGCTGGCTGAAGTACGCCCGGACGAATTGCAAAGGGAAAACCGTTTGTCATTGGCGCAAGGCGCGCAACGAAGAAGACCGTTCTAAATATGCCAAACGGTGGTTGAATAAACATGGCATCAAAAAAGCCATCTAAATGAAGAAACTGTTTCCCATATTCTTTTTACTTGCTTTCGCTATGACAGCGACGGCTGTTCCTGCATACCACGGACCGATTATACGCACCGCGGACGACGGGACCGAGAAAATCGTGTACCTGCACGGCAACGAGTATTTCCACTACATGACGGACCAAACCGGTCAATGGTTGGAGGAAAAGAGACTGAAACCCATGACGGAAGCAGAGAAACGCGCACGAATAGAAGGGGCACAAGCTATGAAGCCTCATCGGGCACCTCTACACGAAGAGTCTATAGGCGATACGCCCTACTTGGTGCCACGAGTGTTAGTACTGCTGGTGAATTTTGCAGACACCAAATTCAGCACTCCCAAAGATACAATCGACAGCATGCTGAACGGAACTCATTACACGCGTGACTATATGGTGAAAGTCAATACGGGAGCTTGGACCTATTTCACGCATATTACTTCTTCCGGAAGCGTACAGCAGTATTTCCACGACCAGAGTTACGGTCAGTACAATCCCGTTTTTGATGTAGTAGGTCCTCTGGAACTGAGCCAAAACGCCTCTTATTATGGTCAGAACACCGATTACGGGAAAGATGCGAACGTATATGAGATGATCAAGGATGCGTGCGACAAAGCCGACTCAGAGGGAATAGATTTCCGGCAGTACGACAGTAACAATGACGGATATGTAGATCTTGTGTATGTCCTTTATGCCGGATTCGGTGAGGCGGATGGAGGTCCGGAAGGTACTATTTGGCCTCATCAATCGGACATGAGTTACTATTATTACCGTCACGACGGGAAATATATCGGTCATTACGCGTGCAGCAACGAACTCGATTTCAATAGTAAGTTATACGAAGGTGTCGGTACTATCTGTCATGAGTTCAGCCATGTACTCGGTTTGCCGGATATGTATGAGAACAACGAAGAGTTGATTGGTCTGCACACGTTGTGTAATTGGGACATTATGGATCAGGGTTCGTATAACAACGATGGTAATACACCGCCCGCTTATTCGGCGTACGAGCGTTTCTATATGGGATGGTTAAAGCCGCGTATTTTGACCGATCCGGAGTACGTCACCCTGCGTCCCATCAATGAAGGAGAGGGGGAGTCGCTGCTGATCAGTTCCACTAACTGGCATAACCTCGTCGGCTCGGCTCCAAGCCCCGCGACGTTCTACCTGCTGGAAGACCGCAAACGGGAGGGTTGGGACCAGCACCTTCCGGGAGAAGGGATGCTGATTACTAAGATCTCTTTTAACCGCTCTCGGTGGAGAACCAATCAGGTGAACTGCTCCGAGCAAAAGATGGGCGTTGATATCTTGGAAGCGAAAGCGAATACAACCTACATCGGCAGAGCCTCAGACGCCTTTCCCGCAGGGACGGTCAACGAGTGGACGGGCTTGCAAGGACACGAGATAACCGACATCACCCGTTCAGGAACGGATGGCATAATCCGTTTCAGTTACAGGGGAGCACCGCTTCCGGAGGACGTAGAGAAAGTGCCCACGAATGACGAAAAGACCAGAAAAGAATTACGTAACGGCAGGATTATCATCCGCCGCGGAAACAAAACATATGACATAATGGGCTATGAAAATAATCAGCTATAATCTTAATGGAATCCGGTCGGCTATCAGCAAAGGGCTGCTGGACTGGGTAAAGGGCGAAGACCCCGATGTATTTTGCATTCAGGAGAGCAAAGCGCAACCGGAGCAAATCGATGTGATGGCATTTCAGGAACTCGGCTATCATAGTTATATCCACTCAGCGGAGAAGAAAGGCTACTCAGGCGTGTGTATCTTCACCAAACAAGAGCCGGACAAAGTAGTCGTAGGCATGGGAAATCCCAAGTACGACCGCGAAGGACGCGTCCTGCGGGTGGATTTCGGCGATCTGACAATCGTGGATGCTTATATACCGAGCGGCACGACAGGCGATGTGCGGCAGGACTTCAAGATGGAGTTCTTGGAGGATTTTCTCGTTTGGGTAAACGACTTGCGCAAAGAGCGGCCTAACCTCGTGATATGCGGCGACTACAACATCTGCCATAAACCCATAGACATCAACCATCCGGAACGTCAAATCGGCGTGTCGGGTTTCTTGCCGGAAGAGCGCGAATGGATGGACCGCTGGGAAGCGACCGGACTCGTGGATTCGTTCCGTGTGTTTGACCAAAATGCCGAGCGGTACAGCTGGTGGAGCTGGAGAGCCGGCGCTCGCGCTCGTAATGTAGGCTGGCGCATCGATTATCTCTGGGTCAGCGAGAGCCTGAGAGACCGACTCCAAAATGGGAAAATATTAACCGAGGCAGTACACTCTGACCACTGCCCCGTGGAACTCGAACTATCGTAATGACGTAATCACGCAATTACGTAATAACGTTATAACGACGAAAAAATGGACAAGTTACGTACAGAACATCTGGTAAAGAAATACGGCAAGCGAACCGTGGTAAACGATGTCTCCATTGAGTTGGAGCAAGGAGAGATCGTGGGCTTATTAGGACCTAATGGCGCCGGAAAGACCACAACTTTCTACATGACAACAGGTCTCGTCGCAGCCAATAACGGTCGCATCTTCCTCAATGAAAACGACATTACCAATTTCCCGATGTACAAACGGGCGAAAATGGGTATCGGTTATCTGCCGCAGGAGGCAAGCGTCTTCCGCAAGATGACGGTAGAGGATAATATCCGTTCAGTACTGGAGTTAACCAATTTCAGCAAAGAGTACCAAGCAGAGAAATTGGAACAACTCATCAAAGAGTTCAACCTCTCTCATGTGCGATATAACCTCGGTGACCGACTCAGCGGTGGGGAACGCCGTAGAACGGAGATTGCCCGTTGTTTGGCTATCGAACCGAAATTCGTCATGTTGGACGAACCTTTTGCAGGTGTCGATCCGATTGCCGTACAAGAGATTCAAGACGTCGTTTGGCGGCTCAAAGATAAGAATATCGGTATTCTGATTACCGACCATAACGTGGACGAGACGCTCATGATTACCGACCGTGCGTACCTCCTTTTCGAAGGAAAAATCCTCTTCCACGGCACACCCGAAGAATTAGCCGCCAACCCTGTGGTACGCCAGAATTACTTAGGCCGTAATTTTGAACTGAAGAGAAGAACCAGAGACTGATTTGAAACGATTTAAGTGCATAGTATTAACCGTCATAGCCATTTTGGTTATCGCTTGCTCGCGTTATACACCTGAGATCGAACTACCCGTACATGAAGCAGTCTCCATGCCTTGCGGCGGACGTGCCAGTGCTACTTGTTTCGTGGTGAACAATCAGGCTTATGTCTTTGCCGGACGCGACAAAGAAGGGACTTATCATAATGACTTATGGCGCTATACTCCTGTTACCGACTCATGGGAGAACTTAGGTACTACTCCTCTCCAGCCTCGGGTGAATGCGACGGCTTGCGTGGATGGAGATGTTGTCTATATCGGTTTGGGGTATAACGGCGGCACATATGGTCAGGACACCAGTTATCTGCAAGATTGGTGGTCCTATCAGCCTTCTACCGGCACATGGCTTCCTTTGCAGGATTACCCGAATGCTTACACCGCCTGTGCCACCTCTTTTACAGGGCATGACGAGTTATATGTGGGCTATGGTTTTTGTTGGAACTACCGCCGCGATATGTTCCGCTATACTATTTCAGAAAACCGTTGGGACAGTATTGATGTAGGCGTCGGTTTCAGCGGTTACCCCACCCGTTCCTTTGGAGGAACGGGCTGCACGTGTGCCGGACGTCATTTCATGGGAACGGGTTATCATCGGTTTAGCCTTAACTGGTGGGCAGAGTTAGTGGATGGTACGCATTGGGAAGCGCGCGCGGCTGTTCCGGGTCCGACGCGAACAACTGCCGCCAGCGCGGCTTCTTCGGACGCAATATACCTTTGCGGCGGATTTCATTACGGAGGCGTGCTCACCACCGGAGAAGTGCTGCAAGACCTCCTGCGCTACGATCCGCAGGAGGACAAATGGCATTATATAGCTATCATGCCCAAACGGCTTCTTAATCATATATGTTTTGCTATCGGCGGACGCACCTATTTTGGTTTGGGCGAAGACGAAGAATGGCAAGTAAACGACCGATTATACTATATTGAAAACTAAACTCATCTGCATACTACTGCTCCTCACCACGGTGCTGCAAGCCCGTGAGTTGAGTTGGCGCTGGTGGCCTACCGGTATCCGGGACAGCATAGCTGCCGGCAATGACACTTTGCGTTATGAAGGTCACGTCCATATGGTAGCGTCCAGCGGTCGTTTTGCTCCGTTCTGGTTGCAAAACAACGTGCACGGCGACATCAGCAGCAGTCCTTATAGTGGAAACCTGAGCGCTGCAATATACAAAGACGCCCAACACCCAGAACGATGGTGGGATTATGATTTCGCGGTACAAGCTACGATGCGTCTCCAGTCTCGGGTAGCCAACAGTCCATTTGATTTCCAGCGGCGTGTAGCAACAGGGTATCTGAATCTTGCCTACGCACATGTACGTCTTTTTCTCTTCGATTTCACAATCGGCATCAAGCCTATGATCTACGAGACTTCGGACACACTGCTCTCTTCGGGAAGTCTCATATTCTCCGGCAATACTCATCCTCTGCCGCGTATCACCATCGGCATCGACCATTATGTACCCTTCCCCGGATGTTACGGTTATTTCGAGTTAAAAGGCGGACTGACCCACGCTTGGGCAGCAGATAATGTGTATATGAAAGGCAGTTATATGCATCATAAATTTGCGGCAGTGCGGTTCGGAGGACGGTTACCTGTTAACTTCAGTTATGAGTTTCACCATGCCGCTCAATGGGGCGGATTCAACCTCATCTATGGTGACATAGGAAGCGGGTGGAGCGATTTCCTACACGTACTGATGGCACAAGGCGGCGGGGTGATGCGAAATGATCAGACGAACGCGCAAGGCAACCACGTAGGTAGTCAGCAACTCATGCTCACCGGTAAAGGAAAAGGATGGGAAGTGAATGTCTATTGGCAGAATTTCTTTGAAGATAACTTCGCTTTTATCGGACTGGGACAGAACAGAGCGGACGGCTTATGGGGAATCAGTATGAAACAGACTCGTTGGTCGTTCATTCAAGGTTTCACCTACGAATTCCTGAATACGACCGACCAGAGTGGTCCATGGCACGACCGTGACGGATTATGCTATGCGGGTAATGACTTATATTATCAGAATAGTGTGTTTGCAAACGGATGGAATACTTATTATCGCTCCATGGGTACACCTTTTATCACCTCCCCGCTCTACAATGCGGATGGTACGCTTCACACGCTTAATAGTCGTGTGCGCGTACACCATGCCGGCGTAAGAGGAGATATCTTCGGGTATCAGTACCGTTTGATGGTGAGCCACGCACGTAACTACGGAAACGACAACACCAGCCGACTGCTGCTCAGTACCAATACCGCATGGCTGATAGAGGTTTATAAACATGTCGAACAAGCGTGGGGATTGGATTTTGGAATCAAGTTAGCCGGTGATGCCGGTAGTCAATGGGGAAACACGTTTGGCGCCCAGATAACCGTCAGCAAAAGAGGAATCATCTGTAAATGGTAAACGATCACATAGATATCATCATGCCGGTGAAGGACTCGCCTCTGACGACAGAAGAGGCTATCCGCGCTATCGTCAAGAGCGGCGCTTCGCTGCGTGTGTACGATGATTTCTCAGCGCCGGAAAATGCGGAGCGCTTAGATCAACTACGAGACGAGACAGGCATCGAGGTAGTACATATAAGCAAACATACGGAGCATCCTTCGCCTAATTACCGGTTCGTGCTCATCGATGCCCAACGCAAATGTCTTCAGCGAGGGGCACATCTGATCATTGTGGAGAGCGATGTGGTAGTGCAACCGGACACTTTCGAGCGTTTGATAGGAGCCGTACAACCGGGTGTAGGGATGATCGCCGCTGTCACGACCGATGAGCAGGGACAGATTAATTTTCCCTATGAATATGCCCGCACCTACCGCGAGGATGGTGTCTGCCGAAAAAGACTTTCTTTCTGCTGTACCTTACTGACGAATGAGTTGCTGCAGGCTTATGATTTCTCCCAATTAGACGAAACCAAGAATTGGTATGACGTAACCATCAGCCATAAGTCCGCCGAATTAGGCTTTGAAAACATCTTGCAACTCAGTAACCCCGTACTGCATCGTCCGCACTCCAGCCGACCGTGGAAACGACTCAAATATACGAACCCTTTGCTCTATTATTGGCGTAAGTTCACCCAACGCCGCGATAAGATATGAAACCGCTGGTATCTGTCATAGTGCCTTTATATAATGCTGCGCAGTATATATGCGAGGCGTTGGAGAGCGTAGTGGCTTCCACCTACCGCCCGATAGAAGTCATCGTAATGGATGATGGTTCGACGGACGATAGTTTATCGATTGCGCAGCACTTTGCGGACAATCATCCGGAGGTGGTCGTCTTGAGTCAACCCAACGCTGGTGCTTCTGCGGCAAGGAATAATGCTATTCGGGCTAGTCACGGCGAATACATCCTG
This sequence comes from uncultured Bacteroidales bacterium, assembly GCA_946406195.1. Lineage (GTDB taxonomy): Bacteria > Bacteroidota > Bacteroidia > Bacteroidales > Paludibacteraceae > Colicola. Next base: position 24,702 of record CAMJJT010000004.1, on the reverse strand, counting down.
CCTGTGGATGCGGATAACCGTATACATCCGCTCTATATCGAGGAGGCGATACGCGTTCTAGAGGCACGAAGAGAAGTTAAAGTAGTAAGTTGCAGGGCTGAATTCTTTGGAGACAAAACAGGCGAATGGTCTTTCCCTCCTTTCAGCAAAGCCTTGCTTGCACGTAAGAACATGATTGACACCTGCGCGATGTACCGTAGGACGGATTGGGATCAGACAGAGGGGTACGTAGAGAGTTGTCCTGCCCGCGAAGATTGGTTATTATGGCTTTCCATGTTTGAACAGGGAGGTGAGTTCGTTCGACTGCCTGAGATACGTCTGTACTACCGCGTAAGAAAAGGATCAAAACGGATTCAAGACCGCGAGTTGAAACGACGCGTAGTGGATGAGGTGAACCAACGTCATGGGGCATATATGGAGCGTTACTTAGGCGGTCCATTGCACTACCATCGTTCTTGGAGCAAATTCTTAAACATCTTCCGCTCTGTGAAACAAGTCGGCGATTTTGACCGTTGGACCGACGGAGAAATCATTGATGCCCGGAGGAACATACTGCGTCTGACAGAGGGAGTAGTGGTGAAGCAATTCAAGACGCCGAATATCCTGCGGGGCATCTGGTATGGCTGGTTTGGCACGAGCAAAGCACGCCGCAGTTACGAGAACGCTTTGCGGTTAGGTCCCTTGACGCCTGCGCCTATCGCCTATCGCGAGGTGAAGTATCTCGGTATCCTGCGCGAGAGCTGGTATGCCTGCCGATTATCCGATTGTCCCTATACGTTTATCGACCTGATCAAGCAACCGGATTTTCCACACCGCACACAGATCCTACGGGCAATCGGCCGCTTCACGGCACAACTCCGCGCGATGGGTGTTTGGCACCGCGATTACTCGCAAGGGAATATATTGTTTAATGAGGATGGCAGTCACATAGAAGTGATTGACCTCAATCGGATTCGTTGGCGCAAGCATGTACCGGGTGATCCTTTTGCGCGCTTGAAACGGATAGGTGACGAAGGCTTAAAACTATTGAAAGAGGGATATGAACAGATATAAAGACATCATGGGGCGCGTTAACTATGCGCTGTTTTTGGCAGTTGTAGCTCTTTTACCTTTCCCGCAGATCTTTCTGCGGTACGCCTGCGTGGCATGGATCATTGCGTGGTTTTTAGAGCTGAGATGGCTGAACACATCCACTCTCAGACATCGCGTTACCAATAGTAAAATATGGATTCCGTTTGCCGTATTCGGTTTATGGTATGGATGGCACGCGGTATCGGGTCTCTGGGCAGAAGACCACGTGGCATGGGGAGCACAAATGGAGCGATATATCACCTTTGGGGCACTGGTACCGGTAGGATTATGGGGAGTGAACGATTATTATAATTGGCGCCAAGCCGGAAAAACCTTAGTCTTCAGCAGCCTTATTTCCGTCCCTATATATCTCTTTTGGATGGCATTGCTGTATTTTCACGCCGATTGGATTACCCTATTACCAATAAAAGGTCCTTGGACACAACATTCCAATTGGTGGATGTTCTTCAGCGATAATTTTTCGCATTTCAAACACCGCCTCTTCTATTGCTCCACGCTCTTTATGGCGATCGTGGCATTTGTGCATATATATAGAGAGAAGAAGTGGCTTTGGGCTCTTATAATCCCCGTTTTGTTTTTTCCGGCTTTGATGACAGGTTCGCGCCAAGCGCTCCTTTCCTCGATTGCTATGACTTTGGTTTATATTCTTTGCCAGATGCCGAAGGGCTACAGGCTCAAATACGGCGGAAGTATCATCATAACGAGTATCCTGATCGGCGTAGCGCTTTTAGCGTTTCATCCTCGGATGAGGTCTTTCGATTATAGTGAGATTGCCCATATGCGCGAGTTAAGCTATTACCATGATGAGCGCACAAACCTCTACGGCTGCGCTTTACAACACCCAAGCGATTATCTCTCTCACGGAGTCGGAGGTGGACAGAGTGCGCATTATATCGACAATATATACCTTGAATGGGGCTTCACGATGGCAGGCCTCCATAAACATGTGCACAACCAATATCTGGAAGAACTGATAGAAACCGGTATCCCGGGTCTTCTGCTCTTCTTACTTGCTTGGCTCACTATTCCGCTATGTGCACAAAAAAAAGAAAGGCAGACCGCCCTTCTGTTTACTACTCTTTATGCGCTAAACATGTGCACCGATGGAGTCTTTACCATGTTTGACGGCATCGCTTTATGGGCGGTGATGATGCTGTTTATCTTCGCTCCAACCCCACCGACAGATTCACCATCAGACCGCGGGGAGTACAGAGACTGAGAGGCGTACGACCTTCGCGCATATCTTTGCCCGTAGAAGCGTCGTAGAACATATTGTACTCGTTCAGCTCCGTGGCAAAATCCCAGACATTATAGTATATCGCCTGTACCTCAAAAGGCACGCCTTGGATAGTTCCGCGGTACTTGAGACGCAGGTCAAAATTGAAGAACGAATCGGTGCGTTTACCGAAATTGTTATCGCGCACATTGATGCCGCGCGTGTTGGCGTTCCATACAATCGCCTGTGTGCCGGCATCATCGCTCACCACACGCGTGCGGAAGGCAGAAAAAGCGATTCCGTCGCGGAATTTTCCGCTCAGACTGAGCTGCCAGTTTTCCGTGATATTGACGCCTAACTGAAGGCGTGCAATATAAGCGCGGTCCTGATTAAGCCGTCCGAGCGATCGGATACCCGGATCCGACTGCTGCATATTCGCGTTGACCAACACGATATTGGGACTCGCCAGCGATTCGCTGAGCACGTTGATATCTTGCGCCGCAGCTCCGTTCCCCAACGCGGACGTACCGGAGACGATATAACTCTGCCAACTAAGCGAGAAGAACACCTTCTTTCCGTTGTACGTATATTTGATGACGTTGGAGGCAAAAACAGGCGTACCAAAGACGCCGCCTCCGGTCTTGGGTGCGCGGGTGACCTCATAACAGCGTTCCTGCGGTTTCATGGCGTAAATATCATAAGTTATCCCCTGCTCCGCCTGCTGCACGCTCACCGGATAGAACGAATCCGTACTCCCCTCCGCCATGCCGACCGACCACGTGTTGTAATATTTCTTAAAGGACGACAGAATACTGATCTCATGGCGTCCGATAGTGAAGATAATCGGTATATCCACCGCCACATATTGGGGCTGCCAAAGTCCTTTACCCCATCGGTGATACCGTCCTCCGGTGGTAGTAAGCAGCGTGCTCGAACCGGCATAATACACCTCGCCGTTCAAGTAACTATCGCTCATGAACCGGATCTGGTCGTACGTATAAGGAATGCGGTAATTAGCGGCGATGAGGTCCATCTTAAACCATCTCACAGGCTCTATATGGATATCCGCCTTAGCTTCCCAGCAGGGCGTCACTTTCGATTTGCCTGCCAGCAATAATCCGTCCAGCGTAGCGGAGACACTACCGCTCAACCTCATCCAAGGCAACACCTGATAACCAGCCTCCAGAGACACCGTGTTCTCTAACATCCCCGAACAAAAAGCGCCCGACGACCACTGATAATCATACAGCGCCAAAGGCGCGTCCATGTGATCACCCAGCAGATACTCCGTGTTCCGCCATGTGCCTTGCGAGGGACGGAAAGCAAAGAACGAGTTATACGCATCCACATGCAGCCCTAACCACGGCAAAATAGCATATCGGTAATCAACCGCCCAATGCAACTCGTGCGTACGCCCGTCCGGATACCATGGACTCAACGCCTCACCATCCAAATCGAGGATATTCCTGCTGAACTCCAACTCGCGATGCTGGTCACGCTGCAACGCATAAGTCAATCCGGTCGTCAACTCGCCGGCACGACCGAAAGATTTCTTTCCATAAAAAGACAGCGAACACTCCGTGCGCCAAGCCGTCTCATTGGCATTATAGCCAAACTCGCTATATCCGTCCGCCCGATGACCCGCCCGAAGGATATAATAAAATCCGTCAAAAGCGGCATTGGGCGCAAAGGGAAGCTGACCGTCCAACTGCACATGATAATATCGCGCATCATAAGTACCTTCTATCCCTGTATGATCGAATCGAAGCTGTCTTCGAACGCCGTAATCCGCATAGAAATGCTGCCTGTACATCCTTTCTCCCATCGGGATAGCGTATAGCAGGTCCGCACTTCCGGCTCCTACCGTGTGCCGCCGAAACTGCTTGGGGCGGTTGTCCGCCAAACGACTGATTGCCGAACCGCCGGGCTGTAAGTTCAACAGTTTGATAGCCAAAGGACCATAGCCACCCACGTTTCCTGCCTGCCCCGCCAAACGGATATGCGGTTCCTCCACACTGTCCACCTCCCAATACACCGCCCCGCGGTTATAATCGATCGTCATCGAATGGGTGAACATATCCGGCGTGTAGTACGCTCCGCCGGCGTCCACACGGCTGTCCAAACGAAAACCGTTCAGGTAGTATTTGTTCCAGCGGTAAGAGTTACCGTTGATAGAAAAGAAATAGGGTTCCGGTGTGCTCCATTCGCCCGTAGTCTCGGTCAGATAAGTCGTCACGTCGCAATGATTATCCATATAATGCCGGAAATCGCCGTACTGGTACCACTCCCGTATCCATTCGCTCGTGACAGTATCCCGCCCAAAATCCGCCGCCGCGAACAGCGGAGTACAGAGTACAGAATACAGAGTACAGAGTAGTATGTAACGTTTTAACGTTTTACGAAGTAAAACCATCTTAACCCTTTAACGATTTAACGTTTTAACACTTTAACGTGGTACACCAACCCCACCCTGATCTGGTGGAAAGGATAATCCTTGATCCCGTATTGATACTGCACGTAGGGCTCAAAACCTTTCACATGTCCCGCCACACGCGCTTTGATGGTCATCGGTCGGTCGCCGTACCGCTCCCATCCGAAATAACCGCCCCATGTAGCTTGCAAAGACACATATTCATGACGCAGGGACGCTTGCAGTCCGTACATCACAGCATCGTTCTGACGTCCGTTATCAGTCTGCCAGCATAAGAAACCTGCCGAACCGGCAAAGCGCAAAGTGATTTTTTTCAAAGGGATCGACTGCCCCATACTGAGATCAAAGAAATACCCGGGGCTGTCATAATGACGCTTACGGTCGTACTGCTCTCCGCTGGCGGTTTTCAAAGCCGCGCGGACGGTCATCTGCGGGATATACTTCGCATTGGGCGTCTTGAACCATTCATTATGCAGGATCTGGATATCCGTAGAGACATACACATCGCCTGCCCCTTGCCCCTTCCCGTCGTACTGGTCGTACCATCCGAAAACAGGCATCCATAAACTGATGTTCGCCCAACGCGTAAATAAAGGAACGCGCACGCGCGCATAGAGATCCGCCGTACGACTGCCGTCCTTGCCGAAATACCCTTCTCCGGCTAACTCCAAATGCAACTCACTCTGCGTCAGACCATCCAACATGTCCGGCACAGGGAACGCATTAGGACCGAAGAAAGCCGGCGCGATACCCGTCGGCTCACTCAAATTCGGTTTCTCGATCGGCGTTTCCGCCTTGACTGAAGAGATACTAAGGAATAAAGACAACAGACCGAATACCATCAGTCGAATCCTTTTTGTCTTTATTCTTGTAGTGAACATAGTGAACGGTCTTTACTCTTTTAGCGAGCAGTCTATATCCCAAATAAGTTCCGGAAGAAATTCTTCTTATCCGAAGCCCCGGGAGCGATGTTCGGGCTATTCTGCAGTTTCTCTATCAGCGCCCTCTCGTCCTTATTCAGCTTCTCCGGGATATAAACGCCCACGTTGATCAGCAGATCGCCTACTCCGTAGTTTCTGCCGTATTGGTCGATCCGCGGCAAACCTTTTCCGCGCATTCGCAGCACCTTACCGGGCTGCGTACCGGGCGTGATTGTGATCTTGACATCGCCCGTAAGGGTCGGAATCTGCACTTGTCCGCCCAACACCGCTGTCGGCATATCGAGCAGCAGGTTATAGATCAGATCGCTCTCCTGACGGATGAAGTCTTTGTGTTCATCCTCCTCGATGAGGACAAGCAGGTCACCGTTGACACCTCCACGCGGAGCCGCGTTTCCTTTACCCGGAACGGTCAACTGCATACCGCCCATGACGCCGGCAGGAATAGTGATCGTAATGATCTCTTCATCGCGAACCACACCCTGTCCGCCGCATTTAGGACACTTGTTCTTAATGATACGTCCTTCGCCGCCACAGGTGTCGCACTCCGCCTGTACCTGCATCATGCCGAAGATCCCGCGCTGCTGACGAATCACACGTCCCGAACCCTTACAGGTCGGACAGGTCTCCGTGTTGCCGTCCTTACTGCCTGAACCGTTACAATCCTTACATTGTACCAGTTTATGCACCTTGATCTTCTTCTCACATCCCGTAGCGATTTCCTCAAGAGTGAGATGTACCTTGACGCGCATATCGCTACCACGGCGGACACGCTGACCGCGACTTCTGCCACCGCCCATGAACATCTCCCCGATGTCGCCAATGTCGAAGCCTGCGCCTTGGAAAATATCGCCGAAATGGCTGAATATATCTTCCATCGACATACCGCCGCCGCTGAAACCGCCTGCGCCGCCCATGCCTGCAAAACCGTATTGGTCATAGCGCGCACGTTTCTGCGGGTCAGACAGTACCTCATATGCCTCCGCTGCCTCCTTGAATTTCTCCTCAGCTTCTTTGTCGCCCGGGTTCTTATCAGGGTGGTATTGGATGGCTTTCTTGCGGTACGCCTTTTTTATTTCTTCGGGGGTAGCGGTCTTTGAGACCTCTAACACCTCATAATAATCTCGCTTATCTGCCATAATTTTCTAGTTTTTCCAGTTAATCTAGTTTATCTAGTCGGTCTAGTTTATTCTCCTACTACTACCTTCGCGAAACGGATCACTTTCTCGCCGAGTTTGTAACCTTTCTGCGTGCAGTCGATCACTTTGCCTTTTTTCTCCTCGCCTGCCGCAAAAGTAGTAACAGCCTCGTGCTCGTCCGTATTAAAATCCGCATCCTCGGTCTCAATCGGGTGTACGTCATTCTTATCGAGGAACGAAAGGAACTTCTGCTGAATCAGTTTTATCCCCTCCCGTACGGCGTCAATGTCATTTGTCATGTCCATCACCGCGACGGCCCTTTCGAAATCATCTACCAAAGGCAGCATCTCCGTGAAGATCCGCTCACCGGCGGTAGCCATCAGATCCAGTTTCTCCTTATTGGTACGACGACGGAAATTATCGAACTCCGCCATCATCCGCAGGTTCTTATCCTCCAGCTCTGCAATGCGTTCTTCCAGCTCCGCAATGCGCTCATCCTTACTCTCCTCCGTGGTACCTTGTACCTCGTCCGTTGTACCTTGTACCTCTTCCTTTGTACCTTGTACCTCGTCCTTTGTAACTTGTACCTCGTCCTTTGTACCTTCCATTATTTTTTCTTTCTTACTCATATCTTAATTCTTAATTCTCAATTATCAATTATCAATTATCAATTTCCAATTTCCATGCCAAACCCCGTTTGGCAGTCTTCATCTGCCACTTTGGCAGAACTCACTCTTTCTTGCGAAGCGCCAACCACTCACTCGGAGAGCATCCTGATTCACGGGTAAAAGCACGCGTGAACACATTCCTTGACGAGAATCCGCATTGTTCTGCCACCTCTTGCAGCAACATATCCGGCTTCTCCACCATCATCCTCTTCGCCTCCTCGATGCGCAATCCGTTAACCCAATGATAGAAACTACACCCGTATTCATTATTGATGAGATGGCTTATATACGTTCTGTTGATGGGCAGCGCCTTATGCAGATCGCTCAGCTGAAAATCCGGATTCAGATAAGGCTTCTCCGCCTTGATCCATCTTTCCAGCGCCTCCTTATACTCACTCCCTTGTGCATTCTCCTTTATCCTTTGTCCTTTGTCCTTTTCCCTCGTCCTTTGTCCTTTTCCCTCGTCCTTCGTCCTTTCCTTCAGTTTCTCCCATGGATCCGGACGGAACAACACGCGCTCGGTCGTATAAAGAAGAATCATCAGCAACAACCATTGTTGGGTGAACATCCGGTTCGGCAGGTAGTAAAAAACGATGAAATAGAACGCTTCGCCGGCTATCAGCAGCATCGTCAGATACCGCACTATCCATTGCACGTCAATATCTTCCATCGAAGAGAAATTATCTTCACACCACTGGCGGTATTTCCGTACATGGCGGCACAGCAGAATAAAGATTACCACCGGAAAAAGCATAATCAACGGCAGTAGATTCGCCGCCACAAAACAATCCACCACTCCAACAGCCATCATCGACAAAACCAGCAATCCTACCCTTCTCCAATTCAGCCATCCCGGACAAAGCACCTGAGTCGGATAAATGAACAGCAGCCATGCAATCACATTTCCGATGGTCACGGAGAGCGGGTAAAGAGGGTTCGACAAATCGGTGCCAATCATCTTGATATGCAGCACATATTGCACCACAAACAGCGTCAATTCTATTACACCCCATATCACCAACACCCACGCCCAAGACTGACGTATCTTGTTGTTGTTCAAATGAGCGAACGACATATACGCGCCCCAAAAACACACGGTAAACATCCCGATATACTCCATCGGATTGATGGTGTTTTCAAAAACCGACTCCGGAATATAACTTCCCAACCAATAACTCAGCACAGTCAGACACAGTAGTCCCAATCCGAACCAAAACTCAGAGCTATACTCTTCCCAAATCTCATGCAATCTGCTTTTCATAATATTTTCGCGAAAAACGGGTGCAAATTTACTACAAAAATTTCACATATGCAAGAAAAAAAGAGAAAAAGCCATCCGAAGACGCTTTTTCTCAATTTTTGTCATTCAGCCATCAGCCATCAGCGGTCGGCTGATGGTTTCCGTCTTCTAAATAAGCCTATCGCCAAGTAAAGTAAGGCGAAGGCGAGGAGGATGAGCGGTTCGCCTACAGGCAACTCTTGCTCAGGCAACGTACCAATAGGATACTCATCTCCTGTACCGGGTATCTCGGGGAAATCGTCGTCATCGTCATCATCAGACATTCGCATATAATGCCTGCCTACCATCGAGCGATGGTCAGTAATAGGTGTATGGTTGATATAGACCGACGTGGATTGAAAATGGCAGCCCGGCGTGGAAACCGCCGAAGTGCTCATAGTGCTGTATTGGGCGCTATGAACGGGCTGATAGCCCCACGAAACGGACGTTGACGTCCGCTCGTAGGCGTAAACCATGGATGCTGTGGGACATCCGCCACACAACAACCATAGCATTAAAACATACCTTATTAAAACAAACTTATTTTTCATCTTTTTCTTCTTGCCCCTTTCTTCATCTTATTTGTTGCCCAAACACAGAGTACACATGTCCATCGCGCAGGATGAACACCTGACCGTTGCGGATAAACTTCACCGCTGCACTCTCTTCGCCGTTAAGCGGAGTGAAACCGGTAGTTATCGGGCTCTCCGTTTCGCCCGGTTTATACCCGGGACGACGGATATAATAGCGCAACATATGGCTCGTCTCCGGCGTCTCAATCGGGAGACATATACCGTCTATAATCGGGCGCTCTGTATCCGTGAGCGCATCGTAGAGCACGAGTCCCCCGTCTATGTTATTGACGCCTGTGAACCACAGATACGACTCCTCTTCAAACGGCAGTTTGCTCATATAGAACGAAATCGGCACATTGATAATCTCATCGCGCAGGTCTATCGATAATCCGTTCGTTCCCTCCACGGCGTAGATATTAAACGGCGTCGTCGGATGGGACGTATTGGAGTAGTTATCGATATTTACGGTCGTCAGCACGGCGTCTTCTCCGCGGATCACCTCCTCGTGGAAACCTTGACCGAGCAAGAGACGTGAGATACACCGGTTGGATGCCGGATTCACCGCCGTAATGGTCATGATTCCTTGCCTCTTCGGCTCTTCCTCTTTGGTCAATCTGTACCGTGATGGCGCAGGCGAAGGTAACGGACGCTCAACCTGATTTGCCGCGGTAACGATACGATTCGTATTGAGCGTCACCTCCAAAGTTTTCGCCGCCGGTACTTTCTTCTTCAGCACGATCGCGTGCATCGGAGGCAGGTAAAGTGACTGAGAGGTGATGGTGTCGCGCTCTGTCGCAGCCGGCGGGGTCTTAGGCCACCAGTTACCTTCCGCATCCACATAACGGTACTCAGGCTCTAATTTAGTTGCATTATCCGCTATGAATCCTAAGATATCAATATATCCCATGGTAGGATTACCGAAGACGAAAGTCGTGGACTCCGTTCCGTTCGTCAGCGTGTAGTTCTTGCTCGTAGCCGCTTTGCCCGGATAGAACGCTAATTTGCCTACCTTATCTGCACTACCGGCACTCGTAGCTCGTTCTGCCTGCAATCCTGACTCATAGCGGTCCCAGACAACATTTCCGGAGGTGGTGAAGTAATAATATACATCATCGTTCTTCGGCAAACGCACCTCTGCCGCATTCTTGGACTTCGTACGGGCATAAACAGCCCATCCCTGTGCCGGTTTCAGCGGTAACCTCATCGCGTTGGTCACTTTCGACCACGAATCATCCGCGGTACGCACGGTGTCGCTTTCAAAAGAAGGATTACCAATACGTTTTGTCTGCGTATTATAGAGCGATAGATAGAACGATGCGTTACCTGTTGTATGGGTACGTCCCGCGGCATCGAATGGACCTACCGCCCAAATAGGCGTCTCACCGGTGATGTCTGCATCCGCCATGAAAATATCTCCCGACAGAAGTCCCTCTATCGGCGTGGCACGCAGCGCCCATTTATTATACGGCATGCTCATGTCCGCAATCACACTGTCGTACTCCAGACGCTGTTGTTGACTCAGCGCACCGCCCGGCAGGAAACGAATCGATTTGCACCTGTTATACTGGAATCCTACCTGCTGGATCGAATCCTCAAACGGAATCGTCTCCGGCAATACCGGATAAGGCATGCCATCTGTCATCGGCGGGATGAGCACATAGGTAGATGCCAGCGGAGCAAAGTTCGCTGTCTCATGAATCAAGGTGTTATCGGGATTAATACCAATCCAGTTATCGGGATTGTTCCATCGGTTATCGTTCACGTCATGCGGCTCCCATCTCAGGTAATCGGGTACAACGCTAACCGTGAACGGCACTATTCCCACCGGACAACCGTCTTCGCCTGCCCAACCGGATGCTCCGGAGCTGGTCATCATCTCGATACCAAAAGTATAGCTATATCCTGGGCGCATACGATAGTTGGTAGAAGGCGATGGAACCACCATCAGCGTATCATTGCCGTTGGTGTAATAGCCGTCATTGCTACCTCCGTGCTCCAGATTCCATAATCTATCCGGCACAAGACCCAAGGTATGGATTCCTTCCCTGAATTCAGGATCGTTGGTGGATAGGAAATCGATTTGCTTCATCGCTACAGCCCTGTTGCCGTACGAATCGAGCATCAACGAGTCAATCGGTATCGCCAACTCTTCATTTGCATGCAACTCGTCCGCCAGCACGGTAATCGGGGTACCTAACTCCGACTCCGGACGTTTCAGACCTCCGATAATCAGCGGAAGACCTCCACCGATACTCGACTCAAGAGAAATCTGGATAGGCGTCGGACAAACCTCTATATTCATATCCTTCATCACCTCCGAACCGGTACCCGGTATCGGGAAGATGGTATATTTGACCGTTGAATCAACCGGCGTCACAATCGACAGCGAGGATTTATAGAGGGTTAGATATCCTTTATTCACCAGATGCGAGAGGATCGTATAAGGGTGCACATCGCCTGTTATAGTAATATTTCTATCCAGCTGCACTTTTCTCATCTCCGATTTGCTGACATCGGCAAAACTCTGTGCAAACTGGTTTGCATTGGTACCATGCTCGTTATCTGCCCTGAGAATATCGCGTATCACTTTGACGATATCTTCATATTTATAGCCGTACGTCGTTGCGCTGGTAGCCTTCGTGGTATCACCGTAGAGGAGCCAATCGTTATAACAGGTACCGGTGACCTCAATCGGTGCTACGCTATCGAGGAGCAGCGTACCTTTGACATGTAGCGAGACATCATAGGTCGTGTTATTACACATTTCCGTCACTTCTTTGTCAGGCTTCTCCTCACCGTTGAGGGTCAAAACAATACGGTTTCTCACCTTGAGGGAGCGGGTCATGGCACACTTACTGGACATCAGCGTGTGCTCAGAATTCGACATGTGAACCGTGTACGTATGATCTCCCGACATCTTTGCGGAGTGGATGATATACAATACGGGTCGGATCGAGTCGTCGAGGTGCTCGTAGATATAGCCCTCACGGAAGACAACTACACTCGGATCCAGTACATGCGCATCAAAAGTCCTCTCAAATTTATTCACCAACTCCTGCAAGTTCGGGAAGATTGAATCGGCATGAAGCGGATGATAGTATCTATCGGGCAAAGGAATCTGACCATAAAGCGTATCTTTGGTATGCGGGGGTACGGCTTTGAGCGTATCCTCGTTGTAATACTGATCCTCTAATTTCAAGAAGGTCGTATCATTGGTTTTCGACACATCCATGATGGTATAGAACTCATTCGATACTTTTCCTTCAATATAAGCATCCTCCGTAAATCCTTGATAATCCAGACGCAGCACGATGTGGGTCAGCGAATCGGCTTCGTTATCGGCTTTGCAGGTTGTGTTGGCCTGATAAACCATCAACGGCGGCTTGGTAGCAAAGATACGCATATCATCAATAATGAAGTCGTTACCATCGTTATTGGATGCCATATTAAATACGCGTACGCGATAATTGGTATAGTCTTTATCCATCTCTATTGGGAAATAGATCTGGTACCATTTGTTGGATTGAGGGACATCTCCCGTCATATAGGATGTGATATCATACCAATCGGCACCATCCTTCGATCCTTGTACAGAAAAGAGGAAGTTCGGGCATGTCTTTCCGTTCTCGTTACCCGGGTTTCCTACATAGCCGGAGAAGTAGAGTTTCTGACCCTCGCATAGGTGAGACTCCAAGGAGAGGGCAGCTACCTGACCGGCAGAAGCCATACCATCGCAGTAAATCATATAGCCGTTCTCGGCACCGCCGTGCTGCTCCATCTTATACCAGTAATCCGAATACGGGATACGATTTACCAAGCCATACTCACCCATATTCGGGAAATCCTCCTGCGCGTGGAGACGGTTGTGTATAATGTTCAGGTTCAGAGGATAAGTAAATCCATACGAAGCGTCTGACCACTGCAGAGGATGCGGATAAAGCTGATACTCTTTTCCGGGTTTGTTATAATCGAAGTCCAACCGCTCCAACACATCGAAGTGCTCATCGATCTCTTCATTCGTAATAATCGCTTTGCCATCCGTCTCTATCTGCGGACCGAACTTCTCCTTACGATGGTAGATAATCGTGTAGCGGCAGATATTATATACCGAGTCGCCCACGACAGGATCATCGGGCTCACCAACCGTTCCTGCTTGATCTGTTCTGATACTCTTTGCACGGAGACAGTAAATCACGGTATCAACTCCCGAAGGAGAAGTGATATTCGTCTTTGCGTTCACGACGAGGAAGTCATCGTCCTTGGTCGGTTTCGAGTCAATTCTGGTATAAGTATCCTCCTTTTTATTATAGATGTACCAGATACAATCGGCATCCCATCCTCCACACCAAATCATTGAGTCCTTACGCGCAGCATCCCAACCACCGGTGTACCAGTTGTCATCCTTCATGTAGTAGCCCAAAAGAGACTCCGAGTGCTTCTGCTCGCGAAGGTTATCGTAGTTATAGCGTTGTTCAGTCTTTAGCAACAGACGATTTCCTATCGGAGCACGTACCACATGATCCTCCATGTATTTCTGACCTGCATACGCCGCATCCTTATGGTATTTATAATGCTGCATCGTATCCGCCATCTCAGTCCACGGGTGAAGCTCGAATATCTCGCGAAGAGAAAGAGTCGGCTCTAAGATCTCAGACATGGTATCCAGCTTCGCCACATCGACGTTGTTATACGAACTCATCGAGAGCGGCAAGTTGTCGTAATAGTTACTGATATCCACAGCATAAGTCAACACCTTTTTATCAACAGGCGGATAGACCGACGGGTTCTTAGACGGCGGATCATTTCGCGCTCCGTAGTCTATCGATTTATAATGGAAGACCGTATAGCGTCCTTGAGTGACATAAATAGAATCGGGTTGTCCGTCCTCGCCTTTTCGGGGATTAAGCACATTACCTCCGATGGTACGGAAGGGGTAGTTCCATTTACCGGTATTGGTAGGACCATATCCAGTCGCCCACAACGAGTCGGGAAGGTCCATATCCGATACATCATTTCCTTTCTCATCTCTGCCCTCTCTATACCAACGCCACCAGCCATAGAAGTTACGCTCACGAACCGGCAGTTCGACACGCTGATCCTCGGATTGTTCTCCGCCCGATGCGTTATAATAATAGAGAATACGCTTGTTCTCATGTACTTGCTGCACTCCATTTTTTAAGTTGTCACCCGACGCTCCACCGGTATGGGTCAGTGTCTGGTTGCCGTCATAACTGTATCGGCTTCTTTGCGCCACACGGAGACGGAAATTGACATACCGCCATGTTTCATGCACCTCCATCGTATAGGCGATGTAGATATTCGCAGCACGCGGCGCACGGACACCATTCTCTTTGCATCGCACGGTGATTGTGTTCTTGCCTTTCCGTATGATCTCACACCACCCCGGCGTATTTCCATACTCATCTATCAGTCGAATCTCCGACAAAGCAGGATTGGTGAAGTCCATATCCTTGGTATGATCATCTCCCGTACCGGTAAAAGAAACCACGTGGTTTTCTACATCCAAGACATTCGTACCCTCACGATGATAGGTATGCAGTACAAACTGGAAGGTGTCATTTTCGTTGGCTATAATCTCCGGCGGGAAGGTATAGCTATACGCATCGTCATCCACAAGACAGACGAGCGAGTCATAAGGCGCCTCATGATAAGTCTTTCTTATAAGAGGTATCTTGAGATGTGCATCCTCCACGGAACTAAAACTGCTCCAATCACCCTTGAAGCGATATTCCGGTGCGCCGTCTTTGAGGGATATCTGCACATCGAGTGTATCAACGATATTGGTGGCATAAGCGCCAAGCGGACTATCTCCCGACGACGTCACCGTGGTAGTGAGTTCACTATTGGTCGTGCGGCTCAGTCCGCTCGCTCCCGAACTGAAACGGCTGTCACGGATGATGTTGATCGTCGTATCCGTCTTCCAATCACCGGTAAGCAGGTCCGCAAGATCATTCTCATCCTCACGACTGCAGTAGGTGAGCTTGTTATTGATTAACATCGAGTAGATGCGGAAAGCCTTGTATCTCGTCTGAACGGAAGCACTCGTATTACTGTTATAGCCAAACTCCAGATAGGGCTTATTCGGATAAGGGCCATTGTTCGTAAGATTATACTCGTGGAGCAGATAGGTCCAAGAGAAGACCGTAGCATTGTCTTTATTTTCAGTCACGGTCAGTCTCGGTTTTCCGTCTATCTCCGTGAGTTTCAGCCAATTATTAGTACCATACTTGAGTTTAACCTGCTCCTCGAAGTTCGAGTTCTCGTTCGTATAGACATTCACATGATCATACGTCCATGCGGTCGGATCACTATCATCGAGGCGCGGCACATCTGCTGCTACAACGAGGTATTTGTCGATACCGTATTCGGTTTTCAGCGTTAATTGTTGAAGGGCTTGATTCACGTATGCATATTTCCACGGCGTGATATACTTGGTGTCACTGTTTTTTGCATCCGCCGAACCTTTCACCAGTTGTGTCGCACCATCCTCTTTCTTGTAGAGCGTACCGCCTTTTTCCTCAAATTGGCGGAAGATGATTCCGGTATCACACGCCATAATGAAATAGCGCTTGTCGTTTAGAATACCAGACCATACCAGCTCCGATTCCTCCATGTCAATCTGCATCAAAGGTACTCTTCCCTCAACCGGATAGGATACGTCATCAATCGTAACTGTACTATTGATGACGAGGGTATCGTGATTTAAGCCGGATGTATTATCCGCTGTCGTCTTGAGGGTCACATAATCGTCACGCGTCTCTGCCTCCACCACGCTGAAATAAGCGGACGGACTACCGCTTGTGAACGAACAACCTCCCACCGTTAACCGCAACGAAGAGGTGTATTCATCGGAACTTAATATCTTCTCTGCCATCACTTTGCCATTCTCGTCCAATAATTGGCGTGAACGCACTTTATCGAGGGTAAAGTGCAGCGTCTTCTTAGCGTCAGCCAACGGGCTGAAGGTATAGGTTGGATAAACGGGGGTGAGCACCCATTTCTCCTTAATTGCACCGTGGTGATAGGTATTGGTACGGATGAGAATATCGCGATACCGCGAGCCATCGGGGTTGACATGCAGCCCGGGTGCGCCTTCCTTCCAACGGCCGTAATACTCCTTGATATGACTATTCGCCATGGGGCGAAGCGTGATACGAAGTGTATCTATGATATCAATATATTTACCCTCATACAGTACGTCTATCGGACTGTTGACACCCGAGGTAATCAAACGACCAAACTCGTCACCCACCTCGCTCATATGAGGCTTGTCCGCCTCGTCCACCGTTCCTAAACCCTCCACGCGCGAGTCGCGGATATAACTAAAGGTTTGCGCGATACGATAATCGTGGGAGAGCCACAGATCCGTCGCCGTCGTTTTCGTCTTCGCCTCATTCGGGTGGAAATAAACGATCTTATCGCCTATCGTCATCTGGAGCAAGAGTTGTTTACCTATCAGCTTAGACCATACCTCCTGTTCACTCTGCTCGCCGCTGTGATAATCGAAAACAATCTCATCAATCCACGGATTTTCTTTATCCGCGGTATCCGGAAGAATGACATAATGGGCATCCTTCACGCCCACACCGGAGAGCATAAAATCCGTTCCTTCGGCTTCCGAAGCCACACCGTTAAACGAGCGATCGGAAGTGTTATACTGGATATACGGTTCGCCGCTATTTGAGCGTTCTGCCTTTTCTATCGAAGCTACGTCACCGTCAAATCCTCTCAGATAGTGGGTCGAGAAGAGCTTGGTACTGTCTATACAGGGATGCATCGGTTCAGGCCATCCTTTGGAGGATTTGAACAAACCCGCCCAAGTTGTATTTGCCAATATGGTATTCGGAGTTTGATAATACAAACCCGGATATTCCTCATTTTCCGGAGAGAAGTGCTCGTAGAAAATAACGGAGTCCTCCACGCCTTTCACCGTCTCACGACGAGGATCAAAGACCTTATCGTTCTCCGTACACTCGTCACAACCTTCATTCTCTCCTATTAACCGATAGGTAGTCAGATAGTGGGGGTCCACATTCTCTGCGTTCGCCATACCCTGCCAGGCATTCGTCCAATCCTCGATATAGCGAGCTCGCGCAAAACGCGGAGCTGCCGTACCCGGGTGGGTCAAGAAATAGCGTTTCTTGTCCGTCGGGTGAATGAAGGAAATCGCGATACCGATACCGCCTTTGTACTCTGCGATGGCATAGAGGGTCTGGTTATGTACGGTGCTGAGGTCGATTGAGTCGCCCGGATGATAAGTTGTTCCGGTGCCATTCGCTTCCGTATTCCATCCCGTAAACTCATATCCCTGAAGGAGACGGGGGGCTTGTACTTCCACTTTCGTTTTTCCATACAAGGGATAACCCGTAGCGATCGTATCGCCGAAGTGACCATTATTGTCATACTTAACCGAACGGGTTGCATCTGCCGGCACAAACTCCAAACCGCCGTTTGTAGTACTCTTATTGGTATAAACGCGCGCCCATCCGGAGCAACCGATGACGGAACCGCCACCGACAACCGGCACACTCGTACCTGGTACCGTATCACTCCAACCTTTGATATCAAAGCCTTCGTCAGTCGGACTAAATTCCGAACCGGAATAGAGGGTCGCTTTGATCTTAAGAGCAGCGTACTCCGCCGTGATGGTCCACATCTCATTACAGATCCACGACGTGTCTCCCGGCTCCGGGTGCATCTCAATATTTCGCCCCGTATTGGTTCGCAGGAACACACCCGCCGGACGGAAAACGACACCGAGGTTGTTTTCGTCCGTCTGGGTTGTATCGATAATCATGCGACCGAACGCACCACGCGGAGCAGAAAGACCGTCCATGTATTGAAGCGGCAGTTCCTCCAACTTCGTAAACATCGAATTGAAGTTATCCCCAGCCGTTTTGCTGCGATAATTATCTTTGTAACCCACATAGTAATACACGCTATCGAGATTCGGTACATTCATCCAGTCGGTCTGATAGTATTTCGTGTCGCCCTGCCGCGACATACAAAGCTGATGATCGATGGTGTAGATCTTCTTCTTTGTTGCCGTACTATCACTGGAGGTCTGTGGCCATTTTTTTTCATCACTATTTATACGGTATTTCTTGTAATCCTGCTCGTTAAAAGCAAAATAATACGAATCCGGACAGGAGGACTCGTACGGATCATCGAGCATATAGAGACGGAAGAGCGTACGCTGCGTCGGTTTGTGCTTATTATCTGCAAAAGCATATAATGCCTGACCGGATTTAGCGGATTCCTGCTTCGTACCATCCACAGCATAAACTACGGACTTCTTCGTCGTATTAAAACCTACTAACGATGCATTCGTATAGGAATTAGGCGAGTTGCCTTTGGGAATATCGAGCCAATACACCTCATGATAAGGCAAGCCCAAGAATCCATGCCCTTTTGCGCCGTTGAACTTTCCTCCTTTTTTTAACGTATTATTCGGGTCAAAAGACGTAACCGACGCATCATTGGTCGGAAAAACAAAAACCACATCGGCAAGTTCACCATCATTGGCCAAGCTGTTTTCTCTACGCTTTGTCATCGATCCTTGCGTTTTAAACGTATTAGTTATCTTGATCGACCAACTTTCTCCATTAGGAAGCGTACTCCACATGGTATAAGCGATACCGCCTAACCGTTTCACCGGAGCACGAACCGTAGCAGTATCAATCGTCCAAATGGATGTAATAGCCGGTTCCGTAGCACCTTCATCCTGCGGAACCAACTTCAGCGTATTTCCACTTTGATATTTAAAATAGTTAAAACGATCTTTTGTATGACCGGGGTAATGACAGACGAAGAACTCCTCGTCCGGAGTAGCGGGATTGTTATCGTGGTCAATCATTGTGGACAGCAAAATACGCTGACCGGGCTGGAGATTCACCACCAAACCACCATCCGTCGGCGTGAAACCGACTCCGTACATAGAAACAGAGATAAATAGCGCCAAAAGAGAACTAAATAGGCGTACCTTATTACATCTCAACAAACAAACTTTTTTCATACCTTAATCTCAAAAAATTGTGCAAAGGTACAAAAATACCCACACGTAGGCAATACGTACGGGCATTTATTTACGTTTAGTACATTTTTAAGGGTCAAAAACTTACGAAGAGTCAATCTTTTTACAAACTGTTCCTTAAATATCCCTTTTCCTTCGACCAACGACCAAAAGAAAAAGCGCCCATTTGGACGCTTTTTCCTTTTTGATGGATGGTTACGAACATAAACATAGATTTATACTTTTGCAGGCTTTTGCGCTTTGCGCTATGCGTCTTTTGTTGCTAAAAACTCCTCGTGAGTAAACTCCCGGATAGTTTTTACCCCCAACTCCGCACTCTGCGAGTCAAAGCCTGCAAAAGCGATAAACATAGATAAAATTGTTTCGGATCTTGATAATTAACAAAAAAATCGCCCCGAAGAGCGATTTTTTTGTGTTAGGTTGCGGTTGCACCTTAGAACTTATCCTCACCGTTGAGGGCTGCCTCGGCTGCCTCACGGGCAGCTTGGATAGCGGCATACTCCTCTTGGTTATGGACCGTAATCTTTGCGAACTCGCGCAGACCCGTTCCGGCAGGAATGAGGTTACCGCAGATCACGTTCTCCTTCATTCCTTCGAGGTAATCGACACGTCCGCGGATAGCGGCTTCGTTGAGCACCTTCGTTGTCTCTTGGAAGGAGGCAGCGGACATGAAGGACTTCGTGCCGAGCGCTGCACGGGTGATACCCTGAAGTATCTGTTTCGCGGTCGCGCACTCTGCGTCACGTGCCTTAACGAGTTTCTTATCGCGGCGACGGAGACTGGAGTTCTCGTCATGGAGACGACGCGCCGTCACAATCTGACCCTCGTGGAGGTTCTCCGATGCACCGGCGTCGGTAACCACCTTACGACCCCATATACGGTCGTTCTCCTCGAGAAAGTCGAGTTTGTCAACGACATCGCCCTCAAGGTAACGTGTGTCACCCGGATCGACGATCTCTACCTTACGCATCATCTGACGTACGATGATCTCGAAGTGCTTATCGTTGATTTCCACACCCTGCATACGGTAAACCGCCTGTGCCTCGTTAACGATATAGTCCTGAACGGCAGTCGGTCCTTGGATAGCCAGAATATCTTCGGGCGTGATCGAACCATCGGAGAGCGCTACACCGGCGCGCACATAGTCGCCTTCCTGTACGAGGATCTGCTTTGACAGAGGAATGAGATAAGCCTTCTGCTCACCGAGCTTGGAGGTGATGAAGAGCTCACGGTTACCACGTTTGATCTTACCGAAGGAGATCTCACCGTCGATCTCAGCCACTACAGCGGGGTTGGACGGGTTACGCGCCTCGAAGAGCTCCGTGATACGCGGCAGACCGGAGGTGATATCACCGCCGCTGTTGGTAGCGCGTGCCATGGAGAACAAGGTGTCACCGATATGTACCTCCGCGCCGTCCGTGAAGATCAGAGAAGCCTTCACCGGCAGGTTGTAGGTACGCATAATATTGCCATCCTTGTCCACGATATGTGCTTGCGGCATCTTGGTCTTGTCTTTCGTATCGGTGATCGATACCTCGCGCTTACCGGTTTGCTCATCGACTTCGGTCTTGGAGGTAACACCCTCGATGACGTCTTCGTATTTGATGAAACCGTCTTGCTCGATAATCAACGGGGTCTTATACGGATCCCATTCGCAGATAACCGTACCCTTCTCGTATTTCTCACCCGGAGTAACCAGCAGTTTGGCTGCGTACGGGATATCGAAGTTAGAGAGAATAACACCTGTCTTCTCATCCTTGAGGGTCATCGCGTTCTGACGGCTGACGATGATAACGTCACCGGCAGCGGTAGTGATCGTACGGAGATCTTCGATCTCAACGATTCCTTCACGGGTAAGAGCGTACGTACCTTGTGCAGCCGCACCTCCGGCAAGACCTCCCGAGTGGAAGGTACGGAGGGTCAACTGCGTACCCGGCTCACCGATCGCCTGTGCAGCGATGACGCCGACAGCCTCACCCTTCTGCACCATCTTACGGGAAGCAAGGTTACGTCCGTAACACTTCGCGCAGACACCATGTTTGGATTCGCAGGTGAGCACGGAACGGATCTCTACCTCTTCGATACCTGCAGCCTCGATCGCCTCGCATTGTGCCTCGCGGATCTCCTCTCCTGCAGCCACGATGAGGTTACCTTCGTTATCGAGGATATCGTGTACCGAGACACGACCGAGGATACGGAGTGTAAGCGAAGCGATGGTATGACCGTTAGCATCCTTGATAGCGCGTGCGGTCAGACCACGGAGGGTACCACAGTCCTCCTCATTGATGATCACGTCGTGCGATACATCGACCAGACGACGGGTCAGATAACCGGCATCGGCAGTCTTCAAAGCGGTATCAGCAAGACCCTTACGGGCACCGTGGGTAGAGATGAAGTACTCCAACACGGACATACCCTCTTTAAAGTTAGCGAGGACAGGGTTCTCGATATCCGGACGCGTATCTACAGCACCCGCCTTCATCGGCTTCGCCATAATACCACGGATACCTGCCAGCTGTTTGATCTGCTGTTGGTTACCACGGGCACCCGAATCCATCATCATATAAACGGAGTTGAATCCTTGGTCGGCAGACTTCATGTGGTCCATGAGGATCGTCGTCATCTCGCCGTCGATCTGCTTCCATGTATCTACCACCTGACGGTAACGCTGATCGTCGGATACCTCACCTTCGTTATAGAGCTCGGTGATCTGATCCACGATATCGTTACCCTTGTCGATGAGGGCTTTCTTCTCCTCCGGAATAAGGATATCGTTCAAGTTGAAGGACAAACCTCCGCGGAAAGCACGGTAATAACCGAGGTCCTTGATATCATCGAGGAACTGTGCCGCACGTGCCACACCGCAGGTCTTGATGACCTTGGAGATGATGGACTTGACAGCACCTTTCTTCATCAGGACGTTCTGATACCCCAACTCAGCCGGTACGTATTGGTTAACGATGACACGACCCGGAGTCGTCTCGATCAGTTCGCCGTTGATACGCACTTTGACCTTTGCGTGGATATCTACTCTTCCTTCGTTGAGCGCTATGAGTGCCTCCTCCTCGGAGTAGAAGACGAGTCCTTCGCCTTTCACACCCTCGCGTTCCTTAGTAATATAATAGAGACCGAGGATCATATCCTGCGACGGTACGGTGATCGGGTTTCCGTTCGCCGGGTCAAGGATATTATGCGATCCCAACATCAACAATTGTGCCTCGAGGATAGCCTCATTGCTCAGCGGCAAGTGCACCGCCATCTGGTCACCGTCAAAGTCGGCGTTGAATCCGGCACAAGCGAGCGGATGGAGCTGGATAGCCTTACCCTCGATCATCTTCGGCTGGAACGCCAAGATACCGTGACGGTGCAGTGTCGGAGCACGGTTCAGCAGTACAGGGTGACCCTCCATCACGTGCTCAAGGATCTCATAGATCACCGGTTCGCGACGATCGATGATCTTCTTCGCGGATTTGACGGTCTTCACCGTACCACGCTCGATGAGCTTACGGATGATAAACGGCTTATAGAGTTCGGCAGCCATCTCTTTGGGCAGACCGCACTCGTGCATCTTGAGCTCCGGACCTACGACGATAACCGAACGCGCGGAGTAGTCCACACGTTTACCGAGCAAGTTCTGACGGAAACGTCCTTGTTTACCCTTGAGCGAATCAGAGAGCGATTTCAGCGGACGGTTGGCATCGGATTTCATTGCCGTGGTCTTACGGCTGTTGTCGAAGAGCGCATCCACTGCCTCCTGCAACATACGTTTCTCGTTACGGAGGATCACATCCGGCGCCTTGATCTCAACGAGACGTTTGAGACGGTTATTACGGATGATCACACGACGATAGAGGTCGTTGAGGTCGGAGGTAGCGAAACGTCCACCATCCAGCGGCACGAGCGGACGGAGCTCCGGAGGAGTGACAGGCAGCGCTTGGAGGATCATCCACTCCGGACGGTTCTTACCGTTCGAAGCACGGAATGCCTCTACCACTTGCAGACGCTTCAATGCCTCCTGACGACGCTGTACGGAAGTCGATTTGTCCGCCGTAGCGCGCAGTTCATAGCTCAGTTCGTCCAGATTGAGACCGCAGAGCAGCTCATACACTGCCTCGGCACCCATCTTGACAATGACCTTGTTCGGATCGGTATCCTCCAGCAATTCATTGCCCTCCGGGATGATTGCCAATACCTGCTGGTACTGATCCTCATCAAGCAGCATCTTGTTCTCAATCGGCAGACGGTTCTTATCGGTCTCGTGCTTCTCGCCGATCTCCTGACCCTCCAAAGCGCCGGCACGTACAACGAGGTATTTCTCGTAATAGATGACGGACTCCAGTTTCTTGGTCGGGATACCGAGCAGCGCAGCCATCTTAGACGGCAGCGAACGCAGATACCAGATGTGTGCAACGGGTACCACCAGCTTGATGTGACCCATACGCTCACGACGTACTTTCTTCTCGGTTACCTCCACGCCACAACGCTCGCAGACGATACCTTTGTAACGGATACGTTTGTATTTACCGCAATGGCACTCATAATCCTTGGTAGGACCGAAGATACGCTCGCAGAACAAACCGTCACGTTCGGGCTTGTAAGTACGATAGTTAATCGTTTCCGGTTTGAGCACCTCGCCGGACGAGATCTGCATGATCTCATCGGGAGAAGCCAGACCAATAGTGATCTTGGTAAAACCGGTTTTCTTATTTTCTTGTTTAAAAGCCATAATTGTCCTCCAATCTTATTCCATATTAATACTGAGTGCGAGACCTTGCAGCTCGTGCAGGAGCACGTTGAGCGACTCGGGCAGACCCGGAGTCGGGAAGTTCTCACCTTTGACGATTGCCTCGTAGGTACGGGCACGACCGGTGACATCATCGGACTTGATGGTCAGGATCTCTTGCAGCACATGAGCGGCTCCGTGAGCCTCCAGTGCCCAAACCTCCATCTCACCGAAACGCTGACCACCGAACTGCGCCTTACCACCAAGCGGTTGTTGGGTAATCAAACTGTACGGACCGATGGAACGGGCGTGCATCTTGTCATCTACCATGTGACCCAGTTTCATGAAGTAGGTCACACCCACAGTAGCCATCTGGTCGAACGGTTCACCCGTCTCGCCATCGTACAACTGGGTCTTACCTCCACGCGGCAGACCGGCTTTGTCGGTCCACTCGTCGAGCTGCTCCATCGTACAACCGTCGAAGATAGGAGTAGAGAACTTAACGCCTAACTCCTGACCTGCCCAACCGAGCACAGCCTCGAAGATCTGACCGATGTTCATACGGGAAGGCACACCCATCGGGTTCA